>CAZPBY010000006.1:0-166291 GCA_964584785.1 uncultured Solibacteraceae bacterium | reverse complement strand
TGATGACGACCTTGCCTCAAGGCGATTTGCCGAAAGATGTCGGCATCCTGCGCACAGCAGCCCAGCACAACCACGCTAATGTCGGTGTTTATGCTTCGGTGCTGCAGGTCGGCAAGGTCCGACGTGGTGATTCCATCAGACTGGAGTAGGTCCAAGTTGATCATGAATCAGTTCGCGGTCGGAGTTTTCTCCAGGCGGTCCACGACGACGGTTTCGATGGGGGCTCTGCGGGACTGCAATTCGAGGCCCAGGTCCTTCACCGATTTAATGATTGGCGCGACCCACGCGCCGGGAGCATTGGCCTCCGGGACTCCAAACGAACCTAATCCCGAGAGCGCTGCCAATTTCTGCGCGAAAGCCATGCCACTCATCGCTTCTATCGGTAAATCCAGAGTGACTTGATAGTTTCCGTTGAGCCCAGTGGCGTCGACAACAGGCCGGTCCATGAACTGCGTCAGCCTGTCGGCAAGCGCAGCCATGTTGATCTTCGCCATATGCAACTGCATCCCGCCGTTTGGACCTGGCGACATGCGCATGGTTCCCGTGGCGCCGCTGGAAATCGTGACGCCGCTCGAATCAGTATTGATACGAACGTTAAGACCACCGTCCACGGCGGACTCTTCCTCCGGGGCAGCTTCTTTAATCTTCAGTCCACCTTTTCCAACGACCAACGCGTAAACGGGTTGCTCCCGGTTCTCCCGATGTATGGACATTTTGAACCGCTCCACCAAAAGGTTCTGCATCATCTCGGGAGCGCGAGCCGCAGGTTGACCTTGCGGAATCCTGGCCAAAATATCCCATCGGGTTTCGTTCATCCAACCCGGTCCCGACAGTTGATACGTTTTCACGCGATAAGCGTATGGGATCAAGTCGGCAAGCGACATGAATCCATAGTCGGCACGGGATCCGTTGATGCTGATCCCAATGTGAAACTGCCCTGCCTGGATATTCTCAATCGACGAGGGCGGCCGCGTCTCCTTGATCGATGCGACCTCAAAAACCGGCTGCACCGGAGTCTGTCCGAACCACACAGTCAGGGCGAATAGCAGGTTCTTCATGGAAAGGCTCTCCATTTGTTCGATCTCTGCCGCGTTTGAGAGTCATGGCGTCGAGTTTCTGTTGTGCGGATTGTATTGTATCGTGCGGCGATATAATCGTCAGTGGAAAACTTTGCGCTAAATGCCTGACACGCCCCTGGCGTGCTGGAAGAGCCAGGTGTTGTCAAAATCGCCGCCCCGGCCCCGAGTCTGCTCAACGGCTCGAAGCCGTTGGCCCGAGTCACGAAGGTGATACCGCCACACCATGCTCCACGACTCATCAGGCCTTTGCTTTACAACACGCGGAGAAGCGTCGGCCGATGAAACAAGCCAGTATCGCTTCCCAGATACAGCTTCAACCAGAACGGTGGCGGCGTACTGCTTTCGCCCCACAGGAACAGGTGTTGCGAATCCGCCGCCGCTCGGAACGTGAGCGTGGTGTTCATGGACTGCCGCGGGTCGAGCACCGAATCGAAAGGCACCGCAGACGGATCTTTAATCAAAGGAAACCGGCGGCCTTTCTCGTCGAAAACGTATAAGGAGTAACCTTGCGCGCTTGTCTTTACACGATTAGCGTCGCTGAAGATGTGTACATCAACCCTGTACACGGTCTCGGCACCTCGGTGTTCCGGGCTTACCCGATCAATGCCGATACACCAGATATCTGCGCAGTAACTGTCGCCGATGTTGACTATCGTCTGAGGACTGAGGAGGGAGACCGCGATAACGGTCACGACGTAGGCCAGTACCGTTCCGACCGCGCCCAGCGTAATTTTCGCCGCCGTTCGAGAGTTTCCGGATAGAAGGAATCCCACGGCGGGAATCAGCGCGGCGAACGCGCCTGCCACGACAGCAAAGCCGATAAAGAAGCCTAACTGAGAGTCGGAGTGAACAACCATAATAGTGCCTCACTGCGGTGGAAGATCCCGCAACAGGTACATGGCCGATGACAGGTAGTAGTTTCGGGCGATGGCGTTGTTCTGCCGCTCGCCGAGCTCGATGAGTGCCTGGGCCTTGATCCTCTTCGCGCCGGCGTTTGCGGGATCATTCGCCAACACGTAGTCGGCGAGTTCGGCCGCCCATCTGAACTCGCCTGCAGCCAGCGCCTCGCGCCCGCGGGCCAACACCGGATCGGGACCACCCATCAGGCCGACCAGCTTTGCGGCACGATCCTTCTCCGGAAGGGGAAACAGGTTGGTCGCGTTTCCGTCGAACCAGCCCTCGCGGTCCGCGTAGATGCCGCGCACGGTCCACTCCACACCGCCGTAGAACTCCTGGAGGTAAGGGTTTTCCGCCAGAGGGGCCGGAAGCTTTACGTGCTGCACCAGTTCGTCGGGGCGCTCGCCCTGCTTCATCCCCTGGATCGTTTGATCGAGAATCGACTTGATGCCATCGCGGTACGCGGTGAGAGCGGCGCGTGCGCCGGCGCCACCGAGTACGGGGCGCGTGTGGCTCGGCACAACGTGCTCCGGTCCGAGCTCGATCATCTTCTCCAGACTGGCGATCCAATCCTCGGGGGAACGCAGGCGCGCGCCCCGGACAGGGCTGATGTTCGGAAATGCGCGCAGGAAGTCGTCTCCGGGCATCAGGACGCGCTTCTCAGGCAGCCATACCGAGATGGCATCCGCCGTCTCACCGGGTGTGTAGAGAAGCTGCAGCCGCACGCCGGCAATCGTCAGCGGCTGTTGATCCCCGCTGAACGTGCGCGTGGGAGGCAGGTACCCTTCCCGAGTCGGAGGCGTGACCCGTCCATACTCCATTTGAACGCCCGCGTTGATGTACATCGACTCCGGCAGCGCCATGCCGAACTGGTCACCGCCATCGCGACCGGCGCGGCCGATGTCCGGCACGGCCCCGAACGGCTGATGGCTATAGATGTCCGGATTATCGTTTCCGGCAAAAACACGCGCACCGCCGGTATGGTCCGGGTGGGAGTGGGTGTAGATGATGGCACGCACCGGCGCGCGGAGGAGATCACCAAACGCGGTCCTGATGGCGAGAGCGGCCACGGGGTCGGTGGAGGTATCGACGATGATGGACCCGCTGTCGCCCTGGATCAGGATCACATTGCTGGCCGAGTAACCCACGGCGACGTACACACCGTCCGTGACCCGGATCACTTCCTTGCGGAACTCGTTCGACTGCGCCCGTAATTTCTCGCGTGCGGTGTAATCCTGGGCAGCCGCAGAGATGCACCAGGCGAACAGCATCGTTGCCGCCAGCGCGGACGTCCGGTAAACCCAATCCTGCATCGGAGCCTCCCGTTCGTGGCTAAAGGATAACACTCCGAATGCCGACTGGCCCGCATCGCTGCTGTCGCTGCTGCAGCGCGGCGTCGAGCATCGCGTGTCGATCCCATGGTGGCCCTGCGACACGACTAATGCGCCTTCGCTTGCGGAATCTGGTCAATCAAATGTTAAATAGCCTTAACATTTCCGCGCAATCGACGTCCAAAAGCGCAAATCGACCAGTGGACTGGATTGGAGAGTTTATGGACACACGCCGGATTCGAGCGGTCATCTTATCGGCTCTTTTGCTTGCCTACGCGCCTGCGGCGCTTCACGCGCAGTCGCCGATCGAGGCGGCGACGCAAGCGACCCGCCCTGTGCCGGTGCTCTCTCCCGCCGAGTTGGACAGCCTGGTGGCGCCGATCGCGCTTTATCCGGATCCGTTACTCAGCCAGATTCTGATCGCAGCGACTTATCCTCTGGAGATTGTCGAGGCCGCGCAGTGGTTGCAACAGAACGCGAATCTGACAGGCTCAGCGCTTCAGAGTGCGGCGAGCCAACAGGATTGGGATCCCAGCATTCAGGCACTCGTCGTTTTTCCCGACGTCCTGCGCCGCTTGAGCGAAAACATTCGCTGGACCACCGATCTGGGGAACTCGTTCGTGGCACAGCAAGCCGGCGTCTTGGATGCCGTGCAGCGCATGCGCGCCAGTGCCATGGCGGCGGGCAGTCTCACGTCAAGTGCTCAAGCCATCGTCACCGCCCAGCCGCAAGGGCCCGCGACGATCGTGGAGATTCAGCCCGCAAACCCGGAAATTATTTACGTGCCCGTCTACGATCCCGTCGTGATCTGGGGCCGGCCCGCGTTCTATCCTTATCCGGTTCTTCGATACACTTACTCTCCCGTGCTCATTTCCGCAGGCCGGATTTCCTTTGTTCCGTGCGTATCGGTGGGTTCATGGTTCTACGGCTGGAGCGGCTGGAACGACTGGGGATGGCGGCCAAACTGGTATTCGCGGACGGTGGTCGTGAACCGCACCTTTATTAACAGATATGGATACGATCGGATTGTTCGCGTCCCTCGAAACGCGGAAGTAGACAGACGGCCCCGGCCGCCGGCCGTGACGAGATCCTACGAAGCCGCTCGAGTTCCGAGCGTTGCCCGTCCGGCCAATCCGAGTCCGATGAGGCCGATGAGTTCGAGTCCGGTGAATCCGGTGAACCGGCAGTTCAATTCTCAACGGGCTCCCACCGTGATGAGTCCGCGCCCTGCAGCGCCGGCAACGCCTGTAACGCCCACCGCGCGAGGATGGGAACCCAGAGTTCGTCCGGAGCAGCCTGTAGTTCGCCAGCCGGATCGTGTCGTGGGCGAAAGGCCGAGTGAGAGACCGAGTGAGAGACCAAGCGAGAGAGCGAGTGGTTCTTTCCGCACTTCGCGGGATTCCGGAGCGGTTCAAAACTTCCAACACAGGCCTCCGGACTCTTCGGCCTCACAGCCGCGTCATAACGAGGATCATTCTCGCGGCGAGCCGTCCAGGCGGCAGGAATCCAACGGTCAAGGACAGAGAAAACAACCGCGCTGAACCTGCACTCTTACTGTTTCGGCAGTTTCTCCACGTGGTCGATGATCAGTTGCTCGGTGGGAGCCTTCCGCGATTCGAGCCGGAGTCCGAGCGCCCGGACGGCATCATCAATTGATGACGAAGCTCCAGGATCTGGTGCGACCGGGACCGCGCTCGACTCTCCACCGCGACTGGGCACGGTGACGCCGACCGCCTGGGCCATCTTAATCAAGTCCGCCAGCGAGAAATCGACAGACACCGTGTAATGTCCGGTGAGGCCGGTCATGTCGACGATTCGGCTGCCGGCTCCGCCCGTGACCTGCATCATTTGGGTCAACATATCGGCAAAGGCCGACATTGTGGATCCTGTTCCTTCCAGGTGCAGTGTTCCGCCGGGCCCGACTCTCTGTGTGAGCGTGCCCCGTTTCCCCATGTTCAGGCTGGCGCCCCCCTTCGGGTCCATCGTCATGCGAACCGGTCCTTCCGGCGTATCCATTTGCCGTTCGCCGGGTTTCAGCGGCGTGTTCTCATCGAAAAATTGGGAGGGGTCGGGCTCGGATTCCTGAAGTTTAGGACCGCCCCTGCCGACGACGAGCGCCATCACCGAACTCTCCTTGGTCTCACGATGAACGGCGAGTTTGAAATGCTCCGCCAACAATGCCTGCAGCATTTGCGGCGCCTGATCGACGGTTGAGCCGTCGGGCATTTTGCCGACGATATCGAATCGCTCCGAAACATCATTGATCCAGGCCGGACCGGTGATCTGGAACGCCTTCACGCTGTAAGCTGTCGCAATCAGTTCCTTGAGCGCCATGAACGTATATTGAGCCCTGGCCCTGTCCACGTGCGCCCCAATCGCGGGCATCTGGCCGGACTGCATTTGCGCCGCCAGCTTCGCCAGATCGAGAGCAGTCGGCTTGACGGTGGCGACTTCAAAAGTCGGGCCTGCGGCGGCCTGACCAAACATCGAGCCTGCAAATACGAGTGCGATGACAATCGACATAAGAACATTCTTTGAGATCCGCACGAATATCATGGATAGCCTCCCGGCTTAACTTATAGTTCCCACTTCGAACCCTACCAGACATCCCTTCACGGCGCGCGCTTAAAACCAGAACCAGAGCAATCGGATCAGGAGAGGTGTCGTCAGAATGGCGCCACAGACGAGCTGCGAGCGTTGGTTGCCGAAGTTCAGATCGCAGCCGAACCGGCCTGCACGCGATTCCACGACAAGCGCCGGATCGGCCGGGTTGTAGTAGATGATGCCCCACTTCCAATTCGCATCCGGAGTTGTGTCGCCGAGGGTCTCTTCCGCTGAAGTGCCGCCGCTCCGATGCCTGACCACGTAAATCGCAATGATCGCGACAACGCCAATCCACATCAAAGACAGAATCATCATCAGTCCCATCCCTTTGATTGCCGGTGCGATCCCGGAAATCAGAAGAGCCAGATAGACCCACAAAGCAGTCAACACATAAGCGGAAACCAGACGCACGAAATAGCCCATCCGCCGATCCGCGATCGCCCTGCCTGCCTTTGTGCCGGAGCTGACCTGGCGCATGCGAAAAGTCATCATCCAGGCAACCCACAGGTAAAACAAATCGCAGATGAAGGCCACGAGAAGCAGCGCCAACCCGCCCCGATAGGTTTCCGCCGGCATCGAGCCTCGCTTCGCCAGCAGAACAAAAAGACCCACACCCACTGCAATCATCGGACCTGCAAACAAAGCGTAGCCGCCCGGCAGTGTCCGCTTTCCGGCTGCGAGAGACACGGTACGAACGGCAGAATGCGGTTTCGCGTAAGGACGCACGTGCCTGCTCGTCATCGCCATGGACACCATTCCCGTTGTGACCTCTAAAAAGATGATTCCGGAAGCCGAAAGTGGTGCCGCCACTCCGGTCAAACGCGGCACGACGGTCCACAACGCCGCAATGCAGACAGTGGCCGCCGCGAGAATTGGCCGTCTGTACCGCCAGACGATCTGTTTCGCATTCTCGCTCTTGGAGAACTCCGGGTCAACCGTCACACCAAAGAAAATTCCCCGCCGAAAGCTCAGGGTGGCGAAGCACTGAATGGCAGCGCCGGCAACCAGAACGACGCTCAGCAACAGCATCATGGATATGGGCATCCTACTTCTCCTCTGCGAGCGTATCCGCCAACTTGCGAAGCCGGCCGGCAATCTGATGCGTGGGAATTCCCTCCGATTGAAGCTGCGCGATCAACTCGACGAGCCTCTGCCACGATTGTTTGCGCCGTTCCCGGTCCGGTGCTGCCGGCGTCTCCCGGTCGAGGACTACGGCGCCACGATGTCGCTTCAAGTCGAGCCATCCTTCATCCGCAAGCAAGCGATAAGCCTGCGCGACAGTATTGAAATGAATGCCCAGATCGGTAGCCAGTTCCCGCACCGTGGGCATCGAATCGCCCGGTTTGAGCGCTCCGCTCACAAGCTGATGCCGAATGGCATCGACAACCTGTCGATAAACCGGCGCCGGAGAATCAAGGTTGATGGTGATCGTCGGCATGTCCGTATTGTATATAGTCTATATACAATAGTCAAAGTCGCCATCGCTGGACCGGCGATCGGTTTGATTGTCAAAGGTCGCCTGGTAGTTATTGGGCACTCTTGTCTAGAGCCGTTTGTTAGGCCGCAGCCGCATACCGCTCTATTCGACGGATTCCGTTGCAGAGAGAGCGCTGATCATGACGTAATACCCGTCCGGGTCCCGGAGGGCAAACTCCATGGTCCTTGTGTTCGGGTTCACGCGCGGCTCCTCTTCGAGACGAGTGACTAGTGCGCGAGCTCTCTTCAGAGCCTTGCTAAAATCGTCCACACGGAAGAACAAAAGCAGACCGTTGCCAGGCTTTCCGTGGTCGGGGCTCATCAATGGTGGATGCTCATGTGCACCCCACTGATGAAGGCAGAGCAAGACCGTGCCATCCGAGTCGCAAAGTTGGCTAAAGTAGTCATGGTCCGGGCGCCTCAATGGCTGGCCGAAAAGCGACTGGTACCATGCGAAGCTACAAGCGACGTCTCTGACGCCGATGATCGTCCACGTGCGTTTCATGCGCCAATGATATCTACCTGTATTCAGCGCTCGTCAATGGCAATCCGGTTACGATAATCCCATCGCAGGGCAATCATTGGATCGGTTCTCGGCGCGATGTCCGGATTGTTGCGCCCGTCCAACAATCGGCGAATGTGGTTCGCCCTGCGGGCCTGATAGGAACCTGACTTCCCTCGTTAGTCGTACCGTAGAGCGTGCATCGGATCGACTTTGGATGCTGCCCGGGCGGGAAGGAGCGCGGCAATTCCGGCGACGGAAAGGATAACGATGATGGAAATGCCGATGGTCGGCAGATCCGTCGAGGTGATGCCGAAGAAGCGGGACGCCATCAGGCGCGTCGTGGCCAATACCAGAGGTATCCCGACCACTATTCCCGACAGCACGGGCAACATGCTCTCCCGGAGCACCAGACGACTGACATTCCCGGGACTCGCGCCCATCGCCAGGCGAACGCCGATCTCGCTCGTGCGGCCGGCTACCGAATAGGAGATCACCCCATAAAGCCCCAGACAGGCGAGGAGCACGGCAAACAGGCCGAAGCAACCGGACAGGGTGGCCATCATGCGGTCCTGCGCGAGAACATCACGGAGTTGTTGCTCGATCGTGTCGATCTTCAGAATGGGCAGGTTCGGATCCAGACTCCGGAGTTCCTTCCGGACAAAATCTGCAGCGGCGATCGGATTACTGCTGGTTTTCACGACGATGCACATCGTCCAGAGGCGAGACTCGGCTTCGCTGTCGCGATAGGAAAAGAACGTCGAAAACTGCGGTTGCGATGCTCCACGAGGTGTGCCCTTAATGTAGTCCTTCACGACACCCACGATAGTCGTCGGCGGATCAGCCGGACGTTGCCAGGGAAACCGGACGGCCTGGCCGACCGGGTTGGCACTGCCAAAGTAGAAGCGGGACATGGTCTCGTTGATGACCACTACAGGCGCGGCCGCCGTATCCGTCTCGGCGATTTCACGCCCGGCAATCAGTGGAATTCCCATCGTCTCGAAAAACCGGGGCGATACGAAGTTTCGACCGCCGGGAACCTCGGTGGGTTTTGGCGGCTGCCCAACCACAGTCATCTGATCGGTCGGACGACCGGCAGTCTGAATAATGCCATTCAACACGCCCCCGTTCAGAGCGCTTGCCGAAACGACTCCCGGAATCGATGAAAGCCTCTCCTGCACGGTGTGCCAGAACGTTGTCAACGCAGGCCCCGCACGGCCGGTCTGTCCCGGCATGGACCACACGAGAAGCAAATGTTCTCGGTCGAAGCCGAGGTCCTGTTCTTCGAGATTGAACAACGTCCGTAGGAGAAGGCCGCCGGTGGCCAACAAGAGCAGCGAGAACGCGACTTGCGCAACCACAAGCATTCTGCCCAAACTGAAGGGACGCCGCCGCCCGGTTCCGGCCAATGAGCGCTCGTTCAAATCCACCGAAAGCGTCACCTGCGAACCTCGAAATGCCGGCGCAAGTCCGAACAAGATCACGGTTAGTAGCGAAAGGGCGGCAACGAATAGAAGGACCCGGCCGCTGAGGTGAAGGTCGAGCGAAAACACCGCACCTTGCGTGAATGGAAACACGACCGGAGAGCCGGCCAGGGCCGCGAGGAACCCCGTCACCCAAACCGCGACAAGCACGCCAAGCACTCCGCCCAACACGGCCAGCAGGAGACTCTCAGTCAGCAATTGGCGTACGATTCGGATTCGGCTGGCCCCGAGTGCGCGGCGCATCGACACTTCCCTTTGCCGTACTGTCGCGCGAGCCAGCAAAAGATTCGCGACGTTTGCGCAGACAATCAGCAGAAGAAGTCCAACTCCTGACATCAGGATCGTCAGCGGCTGGCTGAAGGTTTCCCGCTGTGGAGAGTACCCTCGCTCGGCGGATTGCAAAACAAGACGGGCCCTGGCCATTTGCTGGATCTGCTGCGGCGTGGGTTTGGGCCCGACAGCGTCGTGCAGGAGTTGCTGATACACCACCTGAGAAGCCGCTTCAGCCTGGTTCATGGTCATGCCGGGCTTGAGTCTCGCGATCACCCACATCGGAAACCGCGTCATGTCCGGGACCTCCGGCATCACTTCCCGCTGCATCATTAAAGGAACCCACAGATCGACGGGATTCCCCACCGACTCACCTGTAAAACCTCGCGGCGTCACACCCAGCACCTTAAAGGTTGTCCCGTTCAGCGTCAGCGTCCGCCCGATCGTGTCGGATGCGAGCGCAAATCGCCGGAACCAATAGTCATAGCTGATCACAGCCACTGGATGGTCACCTGGTACCCGATCGTCGTCCGCCGTAAACATCCGGCCGATCGCCGTATTCACGCCAAGCAACGAAAAATAATTGCCCGAAACCAAACCCACCTGAACCTGACCGGGGTCCGGCCCTCCACCCGTGCCGTTAATCGTGAGGTTTGATCGATTGATGCCCCCTACTGCAGCCACATTGGAGAACACTGTACTCAAATCGCGAAACTTTTCGAATTGGGGTTTATAAAACGTGTAGCTGATGCCTGGAGAGTCGATTTGCCCGCCGACCATCACCAACCGGTCCGGTTGCTGCACGGGGAGCGGTTTGAGGAAGAGAGCATCGATGATACTGAAGATTGCCGTGTTCGCCCCGATTCCTAGCCCGAGCGCCAGAACCGCCACGATCGCAAACCCCGGCTTCTTTCGCAGCATTCGAGCCGCGAAATTCAGATCTTTAAACAGTGTGTCGAACATGACGCGATTCTCGCACGAGTCATTCCCATCCGTCTCGCTGCTAAAGTGAAGATTGGCTCCGCGAAACTGGGAAGAGTTTGCCGTTTGGAAAATGTCCGATACAGGGAATGCAGACGCGGTGAAAAAAAGACGCACTTAATCAGATTGCAGGGCATCATTGGATCGACGCTCGAAGTGCGCCTTGCTGGAATCAACACGGCGAGAGCGGACACCACGATCGTTAAGAGCGTCGCAGCGGCGAAGGTGATTGGATCGGTGGCGCGGACGCCGAATAACCAAATCAGAGTACTCTGCTTGTGGCCAATCCAGCCAATATAAAGACGCTCTAAATGTCAATCGTCCCGGTGACAATTACTAGTAATCGTAGTGATCAAATGCCCAGCCTAGCTCGGCGCCAAAGATGAAGATCGTGCAGGCGTAATAGAGCCAAAGGAAGAAGAACACAAGAGTGCTGAGTGCCCCATATATCGCAGTCGTGGTCTGAGCATATTGGAGGTAAACACCAAACACCCACCTTGAAATTTGAAACAGGCCTGTCGCCGTGCCGGAAGCGGCAAGAAGCCCGGACCGGCTGAGGGTTCGGGAAGGGGAAAACCGGTAGAGGAATAGAAAGAGAGCAAAAGTGGACGCCACTCCGACGATCCAGCCCGCAAAGACGATTTCGGGATGAACATATTTCTCAAACCAAAGGTTCTCGAGAAGGCTGTGCACCAGATTGATCACATACACCACGCCGATGACGACGAAAAACACCAGCGACGTGCCGAACATCATGACCACTTCCATGAACTTGCCGCGAACCAGGCCTCGTTGCTCGTGCCCGCCAAACACGCGATTGAGAACGAGTCGTACAGAACCGAACGTCGTGCTGCTTGCGAGAAGAAAGGCGATGAAACCGAACAATCCAAGCAAGCCGCGCCGGGCAATCACGTCCGTGACGAAGTTATCGAAGAGGTCGCGTGAATGAGGAACCAGGTTCAGAGAGATTCTTCGTATCCAGGCGAGCGCGGTGTCCGATTTCACCGCGGTGTAGCTCAGGGCCGAGGCGGTGAGAAGAGTGAAAGGAACCGAATAGAAAAGAAGACCGAACGCCAGGCCGCTCGCCAGGAAGGTTCCATCGTCATCAAAGAATTTTCGGAATGACTTAGTGATGATCTTGAACTGCAATCCCAGCCTCACGCGAAGCGGATTACACCACACTACAACTATTTGCGGTGAACGAAATGCCTGCACTTCTATGTGCGATCGCGGCCGTTCCTGCAAGCCCCAACCCGATCCACGGGAAGCCCGAGGTTTGGGTTATGGGCGGCACGCCTGTATTCGCTGGTACGCGCGTGCCAGTGCAAACTCTTTTTGAGTACCTTGAGGCGGGCGAACACCCCTACCGGCTTATCAGCTTCACGTCTCCCGCGAAAAGATGGGCGCGGAGTTCGTACTGGCCGGAGCCTGTCCATTCGAAGGAGCGGCCGATGCCGCTCTTGGAGATGTTCAATGAATGGGCGTTGAGATCGCCGAATGTGGTGGAGGCTTCGATCCGCGAATAGGAACCGGAACCGATATCAATGTCGAGATCGCCGGCGGTCATTCGGACATCCTTGTTGCCTTCGATGCCTGTGATCTTTACGTCACCCGCGCGAACGTCCAGTCGAATGTCGCATCTTGCAGGGAGTTCGATGACGAAGCGGCTGTTCTTCAGCGGACCGTCGGTCCGGACGACCGCGGATGTTCCGGTCGCCGTGATGCGGACTGCCCTGGCGATCTCGGCGGGTCTTTTCGAAACCCATTCGACGCGAATGCGATCGCTGTTTCCGGCGCGGATCGTGTAGTCGCCGGATGAAAGTTTGAGACGCACTTTGCCACCGGCTGCAAAGGGATTCTCGATGGAGTCGCTGTACGATCGCGACTGTCCCTTCGATACTCCGACCAGCGCGACGATCAGTATCACTATCCACAGCATTCGGTTGTTCATGGAGCCCTCCGCTGCAGGATTTGCAAGTTGGAAACCAATAGTAATCGATTGATTTTGAAGACGCCATGCATCGACAGCCTGTGATAGGGATTCACAGTGTGAAAGCGGTATAGAATCCCCGCATGGAAACACCACTCACGCCACTGGAGTTCGCGCGGCGGGCGCGGCGGCTGTACCGCAATCGCGAGGCCGTCATCGATGGCGATCGGCGTCTGACGTACGAAGAGTTTCTTTCACGCTGCGACCGCTGGTCTTCCGTACTGCAGACGCTCGGCATTCAGCAGACAGATCGTGTCGCCTACATTTCGCCGAACACGCACGCCCATCTCGAAGCCTACTACGCCGTGCCGCAGATCGGAGCCGTGCTCGTGCCGATCAATTTCCGTTTAACCGCGGACGATTTCGCCTACATCCTCAATCACAGCGGGGCGCGAATGGTGTGTGTGCATCCGGATTTCATCGACGCCGTGGACAGCATTCGCGCGAGTGTACCGCGAGTGGAGCACTTCGTTGCACTCGAAGGTGGAAAGGGTGGGTGGGCCGAATACGAGCAGTTGCTCACGTCCGCATCACCGGAGTTTGCACGGCCCGAAATCGATGAGAACGACCTCATCACGATCAATTACACGAGCGGCACGACATCCAAGCCGAAGGGCGTGATGATCACGCATCGCAACGCGTACATGAATGCCGTCGGCACACTCGTGCATATTTCGATGAGCGTCGAGGACCGATACCTGTGGACGCTGCCGATGTTTCACGCGAACGGCTGGACGTTCGTCTGGATCGTGACGGCGGCCGGCGGCACCCATGTGTGCCTGCGGAAGGTCGAACCGCGCGGCGTCTACGATCTTATCGACCGCGAATCGGTCACGATGCTGTGTGCCGCGCCGACCGTTTTGATTGCGATCGCGAACGCGCCCGACGAACTGCGTTGCCTGGCGCGGAAGGGCGTGCGCGTGATCGCTGCGGGAGCGCCGCCGGCGGCCGCGACAATCGAGCGGATCGAGGGCGAACTCGGCTGGGAAATCACGCAGGTTTACGGAATGACCGAGACCTCGCCCTTTATTACGATCTGCGAGCCGCGTCCCGAACACCGGCCGCTCTCGATGAGGGATCGTGCGGTGATCAAGGCGAGGCAGGGTGTCGAGCTCATCACGTCGGGTGAGTTGATGGTCGTTGACGACAACGGCGTCGAGGTTCCGCACGACGGCGTCACTCTCGGCGAGATCGTCGTGCGCGGCAATGTCGTGATGAAGGGCTATTACAACGATCCTGACGCAACTGCCACGGCGATGCGCGGGGGCTGGATGCACACCGGCGACGCGGCGGTGGTGCATCCCGACGGTTATGCGGAAGTTCGTGATCGCATCAAGGACATCATCATCAGCGGCGGTGAAAACATATCGTCCGTCGAAGTCGAGGGCGTGCTGCTGCGGCATCCCGCCGTGCAGGAAGCCGCCATCGTGGGGCTTGCGGACGAGAAGTGGGGTGAAGCCCCGCATGCTTTTGTGGTGCTGAGGGCGGGAGCTGCGGCGAGCGAAGCGGAACTTCGCGAATTCGCTCGAGCGAACCTCGCCCACTTCAAGTGCCCGCATACCGTCACGTTCATCGCGGAGCTGCCCAAAACCGCTACCGGCAAGATTCAGAAATTTGTGTTGCGCGGCCAACGCTCGGCGATCCATCGTCAGTGATTGTGGAGAGACGTCACGAAGCCCGTCGCTGCGCTCCGGGTTCTGACAGTTTTGGCGTCATGTTCGGAACCCGGAGCGCAGCGGCGGGCTTCGTGACGTACCGTATAATCGTGAGTATGAACCTGCAGAATGCGACGGCGTTGGTGACTGGCGGAAGCAGCGGAATCGGACGGGCAATCGCCAAGGTGCTGGTCGATGCCGGTTCACGCGTAACGATCACCGGCCGCGATGAGGCGAGGCTGGCCGATGCGGCGCGAACATTGAAGGTTCGCGCCATCCGCGCGGACGTGGCGAGCGAGCCGGATGCCCAGCGGGCCATGTCGGACGTCCTGGAGCATTTTGGGCATCTCGACATTCTTATCAACAACGCTGGATTCGGCATCTTCAAGAACCTCGTCGACATGACCCGCGCCGACTTCGACGCCGTCTTCGCGACCAACGTGACCGGTGCGATGCTCATGGGTCGCGAGGCCGCCAAACACTTCATCACGCGCAACAGCGGCAACATCGTGAACATCGGCTCCACGGCCAGCTTGCGCGGAGCCGCAAAAGGCTCCGCTTACTACGCCAGCAAGTTCGCACTTCGCGGCATGACGGAATGCTGGCGCGCGGAGTTGAGGAAACACAACATTCGGGTGTTTCTCGTGAATCCCAGCGAGGTGCTGACCGGTTTTGCGTCGACTGCCGGGCATGCACAGAACACCAATCCCACGAAACTCCGTGGCGAAGAAATCGCGCATGCAGTCCGCGCCGTTCTTGAAATGGACGATCGCGGTTTCATTCCGGAACTCATGGTCTTCGCCACCAACCCCTCGGACTGACGAATGGATTTTCTTCATCACATCGCCGAAGACCGCATCCGCGCCGCGCAGGACGAAGGCGTGTTCGACAATCTTCCCGGCAAAGGCAAGCCGCTTCAACTTGAGGACGAGAGCGGCATTCCCGATGATATGCGGCTCGCGTTCAAGATTCTCAAGAATGCCGGATGCCTGCCGATCGAAATGGAAGTGCGGAAGGAGATTTACAACATCCGTCAGTTGCTCAACGCCGCTATCGATGGAGAGACCCGCAAGGAACTTCGGAGAGAACTCAGCCTGCTCATGCTGAAAGAAGCCGTCGCTCGAAAGAAATCGCGATAAAAGAAATTTTGAAATAGGACGAAGTGGATTTCCAATCCGAAATTGGACCACCCGGACGTTGATCGCGACGTGTAGGCGCCAGCTTCAGCCGGTCGCGGGCGGCGACGGCCGCCGCAGTTAACCTCAGTCCAATTTCGGATTTGTGATTTCGGATTGGAAATCCACTTCGTCCTATTTCAAAATTTCCTATTTAGCAGGCATTCTGCCGCCCGCCGCCGATTCGAGCTGATGTAGAGTTTTGTTGGGATTGCGCCCTGACGTGCTTGCGTCCTTGAGGAGTTCTTTAGATTTTTACGTCTATCTAGGTGACACAATGTTACCGTGCGCACGGAGGCGAAAGGAAACGTCTTGAGCAAGAAGGAATTACACAAGGAAGTACAACGGAATGGGGGGGCCAGGAATCTGGCGGTTTTGGGGCTTTTGGCAGCCCCGTGGGTCGGGTTTCTCGCGGTTGCTTTACGGCCGAGCCCGCGCCAGATGTGGGCCCAGAAATGGCCGACAATCGTATTTGTGGGGATGTACCAGATCGCGCTCGACCGGTGCGTCGAGATCGAGGGTTTAGAGCACCTGCCGTCAACCGGTCCGGTCATCCTGGCCGGAAAC
Organism: uncultured Solibacteraceae bacterium; assembly: GCA_964584785.1. Lineage (GTDB taxonomy): Bacteria > Acidobacteriota > Terriglobia > 20CM-2-55-15 > 20CM-2-55-15 > JAHFTY01. Next base: position 150,280 of record CAZPBY010000006.1, on the reverse strand, counting down.
CACATTAATAAAACCGCGATGGACGCAATGCTGATCGGATCGAAGATCCTTGTCCAGCGCGGTCGTCTGGCCAAGTTCGTGTCGCGGTCGGATCACGCGGATCCGATGATGAAGCGGTTCATCAAAATGCTGGGGAACGCCGAAGGTGTGATCCTGCCGATCGAACAGGGAACCACGACGCAGACGATGATCCACTTCCTTCGCAATCCGCAGACGTTCAAACGTCAGCAACCCATTCTAGGAATCTTCCCTGCCGGAGCCGCCGACAGCGATTTCATGACTCAGATGAGCCGGCCCTGGCACACCGGTGCGGCGGTGGCCGCGTTCGAAACGGATGTTCCGATCGTTCCGTTCTATGTCGAAGGGATTCCGTGTCATTGGGGTCCGATGGACATGCTGAAGGCGGTCGGGCGATCGGTGGTCGGATCCAAGGCGTTCAACTTCAGAGCGAGGTTTGGCAAGCCGATCCGGCCTGAGGAGATTCAGGGTCAGAACAAATTCGCCGAGATGACCGAGCGTGTGCGTCAGGCAGTGTTGCAACTTTCAGTGGATTCGAAACAGCCGAACGCATAACTGTCGCGTTAACGCACGAAGCCCGTCGCCGCGCGTTCTGCACACTATTCCACGAGCGACAACGGTTCAGTACCCGGAGCGAAGCGATGGGCTTCGCGCCGGAGCCCATGCGCCGTAGTTACTTGTTCCGAGTAAGCACGTCGTAAATCAAACCGCCGACGCCGCCTGCCGTAGCGCCGATTGCGGCGCCTTTTCCACCGCCGGCAACACCGCCGATCGCCGCACCCGCGCCGGCGCTACCACCGATAATCAACGCTTCTTTTTCCCACGTTCGTTTCTTCTTGTGCTGAACGGCCGGCCGCGTTTCGACCACAGCGGCGGACTTCACCATTTCGGCGCGAGGGGTCTTGGGACTGTTCAAGGCGATCGGATGGAGTCCCTTGTCATCGCGGATGTATGCCGGATTGTCGCTACTTGAGGCCTTGTTGGGAATAACCAGTTCCGCCTTCTGTCCATTTCCCATGGTTATGGGAACGACGGTCGCCCCCATGGGGCCGTCGGGTGTCATCACGTTTTCAACGTGAGCGCCGCTCAAACCGTACTTGGCCTCAACAGTGTTGGGATCGATGCCGTTGGCGTCCGACCGGTTGCACGCCCACGCCGACAGACTCAGCAGCAAGAAAATCGTACCCGCGCGAAGAGTGATAAGCGATTCATTCCTCGTCTTCATATTTTTTTCCTCCTGTGGAGTTCACAACAAACAAAGCAATCCACGCGCCGTAACGCTTTGGTGCTAACGTACGCAACGTCAGTGTTTTTGTCGGCTTGAGCTAAAGAACAAGTGCCGTCAGGGAAGGGAATTTTTTCGTATGAAACCGGCGGACCAGCTTCTCGAATTTGTGAAGGCTCGAGATCTTTCAGGCATGCGAAAGATCATCAAGGCTAGTCCGGACGCGGCGCGTGCTCCACGACCGGTCGGAGCGGCGGGCGGCATGGCGTGGAAGGAAGGTTTGCAGTTGTTGATCGACCATCACGCCGATCTGAACGCGATCTGGCGCGGCTACCGCCCCATGCATGCGCTGATTCAGGAGGCGCCACACGCCGAGCATGGGAAACCCGCCCCCGAACGTGTCGATTGTCTTCGGTGGATGCTCGCCAACGGCGCCGATCCCGAACTGGACGCCGCGTGGCCACCGTCGCGAGCATTGTTGATCGCGGCGTTCACCGGAGTTCCGGAGTACGTCATAGTGTTGCGCGACGCCGGCGCCAGAATCGATGGGTTCGTTTACGCCGCGCTGGGTGACCTGAAGAACGTCGAGAGGTGTTTGAAGCGCGATCCCGCATTCGTCCACGCCCGAACGCGCGAGCGGGGAACAACGGCGTCGCAATGCTGCGCCGCATCCCGCATGGAGAGTAAGAATCTGACGGCGATCGCCGGACTGCTGCTCGATCATGGAGCGGATCCGAACGTTCTATGCGAGGGATGGAATCGTGATCTGGATGTCACCTGCTTCGCTGCAGCTTCGGGACAGCTTGAAACTTTCGAATTGCTTCTGGAGCGCGGCGCAAATGTCGACAACGCGCTGACACAAGCGGTCTGGCAGAAGAACTTCGCCACACTCGGGGACCTCGCATTGAAACACGGCGCCGACGTCAACCGCGCGCGCGACGGCGACAAGCCGCTGCTCAATCAGATGATTCGCTGGGGACAGTTGGCGGCGACATTCTGGCTGCTCGATAAAGGCGCCAGTCCGAACGTTCCTGACGATCGCGGCTGGACTGCCGTGCATCAGGCGGCTTCGCGTGGAAATGAGCGCATACTCCAGGCCGTGCTGGACGCCGACGGCGATCCGCGCCGCAAGACCAACGAAGGTCACACGCCCCTCCAGATTGCTCAGGCGCAGAATGCTGCGCGCTCGATCCGAGCATGGATCTCGGGCCAACGGACCCAACGGGCTTGATTCACAAAAACAACTATATTGGATAAGTACAGGAGATCCTGAACCGCGGCTGGAGGCTTGTCGCGGTAAACCCCTTATCTCCAAAGGCCAATCGGCCCATTCTGAAACAAAATCCTAACTCGATCGCTCGTGGAACCCAGCGTGCCTTATCGCCGCGGTGTTCACCATGACAAATCCTGGAAGAAGCCTTTTTCAGTTGGCGTTCGCGATCTTCATTGCGCTTATTGTCGCGATCGCTTTACCGATAACTTCGACGGCACAGAGCCTGGCCGGATCATGGATCTCCACCGCGTCCATGACCACGGACAGAAGTAACGCTGCCGCCGTGCTACTTCCGGATGGTCGCGTTCTCATTACCGGAGGAACCGGAGGCGCTGCTCAAGCGAACTCCGTACTCTCGACCGCGGAACTCTACGACCTGCGCACCGGAACATTCTCGAACGCATCGCCGATGTTTCTCGGTCGTTCGCATCACGCGGCAGTCTTATTAAAGGATGGCTGTGTCCTGATTTCGGGAGGTCTGACGAGTTCGGGTTCAACGAATGAAAGCGAAGTCTACGATCCCTCGACAAACGCCTGGACCATTGTCAGTCCGATGGTGGCCGCGCGTTCCGGTCATACCGCGACACCACTACAGGATGGCCGCGTTCTGATTGCCGGCGGTTCAGGTTTCGGCGCGTCGGGCGCGACTCTTGAAGTGTTCGATCCTTCGACCTCCTCGTTTTCGCTTGCGGGCGTTTTAACCGCGTCGCGCCGGGATCACGCGTCCTCGCTGCTTGCGGACGGCCGTGTGCTGATCTCCGGCGGCTTCGATGGAAAGGCGGTCTTGAACTCCACGGAGATCTACGATCCGAGAACGAAAAATGTGATTCCCGGTCCTTCACTTGCGACTCCGCGTATGGCTCATACCTCAACGCGGCTTCTGAACGGTCAGGTGCTGATCGTGGGCGGCAATAACGGATCCTCGGACCTCACTTTTTCGGAGATCTTTGAACCGGCGTCAGGTGCGTTTGCCTCGACAGGTTCTCTTCATTCTGCTCGAAGCAGGCACCAGGCTTTCCTGCTTCCCGATAACAACGGCGTCCTCGTCGTCGACGGGACCGCGGGCTTCGCGGAGTTATACCAGCCCTGGAATTCGTCATTCGTGGTTACCGGCTCTCCGAACGTTTCGCGAAGTCATTCGGCAGGGGTAACGCTTGCAGCCGGCGGTCTTTTGCTGATGACCGGCGGTGGCAATGCGTCGGCGGAACTCTATCGGTTTGCGACAATCAAAACCGATCGCGATGACTATCCTCCCGGCGACACCGTGACGATGATGGGTTCGGGTTGGACGCCGGGCGAAGCCGTGACGTTGAAGCTGACTGAAGTGCCGCAGGTTCACGACAGCCAGGTCTTTTACGCGACGGCCGATGCCGCTGGAACCATCGTCAACACGCAGTTTTCTCCCGAACCTCACGACCTGGACGTCCGGTTCTACCTCACAGCCTACGGTAGCGCGTCGCAGGCGCAGAACACGTTCAAGGATGGGAACGCCACTGTTTCGGGATTTGTGCGCGACAGCGTGACGAACACGGGAATCTCCGGTGCCACCATTCAGTGCTCGAGCGGTTGCAACGATGTGGTGGTGACCACGAGCATGGCGAACGGCAGTTACAGCTTTCGCCCGACATTCGCCGGCAACGGGCCCGCCACGATCAAGATCGAAGCTTCGGCTCCCGGGTATCACTCGGCGACCAATTCGCTAATCAGCATCAACAACAGCAGCGTACTGGTGAGCAATTTTTCGCTTCAGCCTCTGATCACGACCCATCTCGCCGTGTCGGCGGCCGCCGGTACTTATGGCGGGACCACGACGCTTTCAGCTGTTCTTACCGGATCCGGCGGTTCGTTCGTAGCCTCAAAGACGATTACGTTTACGCTCAATGGATCGGCGGCCGGCTCTGCGATCACAAATTCCAACGGTATCGCCACAATCTCCGGAGCGAGCCTCAGCGGCATTGCCGCCGGTACCTACAACGCTGGAGCCTCTTCGGGTGTGCTTGCCAGTTTTGACGGAGATGCGGACTACCTGACCTCGACCGGATCGAACGCCCTGACCGTATCTCAGAAGAGCGTCTCGCCGTCCATCACATCCAGTAACAAAACGTATGACGGAACGGCCGACGCGACATTCGCGTGCACGCTCAGCGGCGTACTCGGAACGGATTCCGCAAACGTGAACTGCTCGGGCGGATCCGCTGCATTCGCCAGTGCCGCTGCCGGACACTGGGCGGTAACGGCGACCGGGCTGACACTCACCGGAGCTTCGGCGAGTAATTACAAGCTCTCGGACACAACCGCAGCGACCAGCGCGGACATCACGAAGGCGACCGTCTCACCTTCGATCGCGGCAAACAACAAAACCTATGATGGAAGCAACGCTGCAAGTTTCGCATGTTCCCTCAGCGGCATTCTTCCTCTCGATTCAGGCAAAGTGTCTTGTGTGGGTGGATCCGCAACTTTCGCAAGTGCAAATGTTGGAACATGGGCAGTGACGGCCAATGGACTCTCTCTGGATGGACCGTCGTCGGGAAATTATGCGCTGGATACCCAAACGGCCGGCGGCAGCGCCGACATCACGCCTCTAACGGTAACGGCGTCGATCGAGGCGAACAGTAAGGTTTACGATGGGACCGACGTCGCGGCATTTAATTGTTCCGTCAACGGCATCCTTCCGATCGATGCCGGCAATGTCCTTTGTTCGGGTGGATCGGCGGCTTTCGCCAGTGCGAATGCCGGACACTGGTCGGTCACCGCAACAGGGCTTGGTCTAGGCGGGGGAGCGTCGGCCAACTATGCGCTGTCAGCCACTTCGGCGGTGGGTAACGCCGATATTACGCCGTTGGGCGTCGTGCCTTCGATCGCCGCGGCGAGCAAAACCTACGACGGCACGGACGTCGCGTCGTTTACATGTTCGGCCAACGGCATCCTCGAAATCGACCTGGGTAAGGTCGATTGTTCGGGCGGGTCAGCCACGTTTGCGAGCCGCAACGCCGGCAACTGGACAGTCACAGCGGTTGGCTTGGGACTCAGCGGCGCAGCGGCGGCGAACTACGCGTTAACGCCAACGTCGGCGGCCGCGAACGCCGACATCACGCCGTTGACTATCGCGCCATCGATCGTCGCGAAAAGCAAAACCTATGACGGGAACGATACGGCTACAGTTACATGCTCGCTTACCGGTGTACTGGACATCGATTTGGGCCAGGTCGAGTGTTCGGGTGGATCGGCCACGTTCGCCAGCCGGAACGCCGGAGACTGGGTTGTCACGGCTACAGACCTGAGTCTCAGCGGGGGAGCTGCGACTAACTATGCACTATCACCGGCATTCGCTGCCGCGAACGCCGACATCATGCCATTGACGGTTGCGGCATCCATCACCGCGAACAGCAAGATGTACGATGGGACCGATACCGCTACATTTACTTGTTCGCTCATCGGTATCCTCGATGTGGATTTCGTCGGCATCGAGTGTTCGGGCGGATCGGCGGTTTTCGCAAACCGCAATGCAGGCAACTGGACGGTTACAGCGACGGGACTCGGTCTGAGCGGCGCTGCTTTGGGCAATTACGCGCTCGCTCCATCGTCGGCAACGAGTAGTGCCGACATCACATCCTTGAGCGTCGCGGCGGCCATCGTGGCGAACAACAAAGTCTATGATGGTACCGACACGGCCTCCTTCACCTGCTCGATCGACGGCATCATCCCGATCGACGCCGGCTACGTCGGTTGTTCCGGCAGCTCGGCAACGTTTGCAAGCGCCAACGTGGGAAACTGGGTTGTCACGGTGAATGGATTGGCTCTCAGCGGCGGCGCCTCGGGGAACTATACCTTGTCCGTCACAACCGGCAGCGGCAATGCGGCCATCACGCCATTGGGCGTCATGGCTTCGATCAACGCGCAAAACAAGATCTACGATGGTAACGCCATAGCGGATTTCACATGCATTCTTACAAAGGGCATTCCCGCGACAGATGTGGGGAAAATCGGTTGCTCCGGCGGATCGGCAACTTTCGCGAGTTCCAACGTCGGCACCTGGGTCGTAACCGCGACGGACCTGAGTCTCAATGGGGCGGCTGCCACCAATTACTTCCTTTTGGCGACGACCGCGAACGATCACGCGGACATCATTCGAAGGCCTGCGTCGGTGTCGCCTGAAGCCAGCGGCAAGTATTTTGGTCAATTGGACCCGGCTCCGCTGACGACGGGTACGCTGACCGGCTTTATTGTTGAAGACGGCATTACGGCAACTTACATCCGTACTCCAGGTGAATCGGTTGGAGCTTACCTGATCAGCGCCACCTTGAATCCGGCGAGCGCGCTCGGCAACTACAACGTCACCTACAACACAGCGCCGTTCATCATCGGCCAGCATCCCACGACGATCACTTACACCGGTGCGGCCAGTGTGCAACTGACGGGATGCTCTGTGGAGGTCTCGGCACAATTGAGGGATGCGCTGGCACCGTACAACCCGATAGCAGGACAGACGGTAATCATTCACTTCGGCGCGCAGATGCTCAACGTGATTACGAATGGCCTCGGTATAGCGTCGGGATCCCTCGCAGTCACCAACGCGACTCAAATCGTTGCCGCGAGCGCAAGCTTTGCGGGTTCGGCCGGCTACTCCGGCAGTGCGTCGCCGATGGTCGATGTGTCAGTCACCGGTTACGACGCGAACGATTCGGCCGGTGAAGTCTACTTCACCGGTTCGCGCTACTTCTGGACCACGAGTCCGTCCAGCAGCACCGCGACGCTCACGCTCAGCGCCACCGTTCGGGCAGATGCAGAGGCGTGTGGCGGTGGAGACGTCCGTCACGCGAAAGTCAGTTTCGCCCTGCGCACTGCAGCGGGCTTGAGCTCGATTCGCAGCGCACAGGATCTTCCCGTTAATCTGGTTAATGCGAACGACACAACTGTCGGAACGGTTTCCGCCGTCGCTCAATACAACATCGGATCCTCGGAGTCGGAGACGCTGGACATTGCCGTCATCGTCGGCGGTGAGTACGGAAATGCTTACGACTACGCGAAGATTACCATCTCCAAGCCGGGTGTGGCACAGTCTGTCACTCTGAACGGAACGATTGCGAATGAACTGGCGCCCGCGTCTAACGGATACCTTGCGGGAGCTCCGGGACAGACCACGGCCCTTGCTGGAAAGCTCCAATACAACAAGAACAAGACGAACCCGCAAGGTGAAGTCAGCGTCGAAGTGAAGAGCTGGAACAAACCGGACGGTAAGGCCGACACGAAATTGCATACTTACCTCGTCACCAGTACGTCCATCGCGGAGTTCACGGTGAAGGAAACCGGCTTAGCTTCCTTCAGCGCGAAGGCCACCGTCTTCGATATGACGGATCCCAAAGCTCCAATCATCATGGATGACGGCGCAATCCTGCAGTTGACGCTCACCGATGCGGCGGCCGATACCGCCGGTGTGATTGTTTATCGTCAGGGTGGCGGCGTTTGGTTCACGAGCGGCTGGGACGGTGTGAAGATGGTCGAGAAATCCATCACCGGCGCGATTTCTATCCAGTAATGTGAAAAAAATCCAGGAAGGAGCGTTTTAGCCCCTCTTGGCACAGCTTGGCACGAGGGCATAAACAACTCGGCTTCGATTTGTTTCACAGTTCGCTGCCGTAGGGCTAACTATCTGAAAAATAAATAAAATCTTCTTGTAATAACTCTCGCCGGATGACTAAACTCGCACTCAAAATCTGGATCGCCGAGAGTGACTTGCATGAAGAGATTCTTCGTTGCGTCCGCCACAGTGGGAATACTGTTCACGATCGTCACTGCCGCAACTTCTTCTTCCCAAACACCGAATCCCGATTTGAATGCCGTTGTGAAACAGTACTGTTCGGGCTGCCACAGCGACGCGGAGAGCCGAGCCGGCAATCTTTCGCTGACGAAGTTCGACATCGCGAAGGCTTCGGAAACCGCAGCGGTTTCCGAGAAGATGATTCGCAAACTGCGTGCGGGGATGATGCCACCGCCCGGTTCGCGGCGTCCGGACGCTTCGACCCTGACGAACCTCGTGGAAACGCTCGAAAAGACGGTCGATGATGCGGCCGCGAAGAATCCGAATCCGGGTGGACGCACTTTTCAGCGCATGAACCGCGCCGAATACGAACGCGCGATCATCGATTTACTCGATCTGAAAGTGGATGCCGGCCGATGGCTGCCGCTCGATCAGATGCTCGCCAATTTCGACAACATGGCGGACGCTCAAACGCTCTCGCCGACACTGCTGGACGCTTATCTGAACGCCGCAAGTGCGATCAGCCGGCTGGCGGTTGGCGATCGCACGGCTCCGGCGATTGACGAGACGTACAGCAATTCTCAATACGTTTCGCAAAACCCCTGGGATCACGTCGACGGCGCGCCGTATGGAACGCGCGGTGGAATGGTGGTCGAGCACGTCTTTCCCGCCGACGGCGATTATTCGTTCGGCATGACGTTTCATGGCGGTTTCGGTGTTCGTCCCGGCGACAACACGCGCATGGAAGACATCGACATTTCGATCGACGGCGAACGCGTCGCGCTGATGGCCTTCAACGCGGGCGGCAATGGTGTTGCCGGAGGGTCCGACGTTCAGAAGTCTCCAACGGTTTTTGTTCGCGCCGGCCAGCATCGCGTATCGGCGGCGTTTGTTCGACGCAGTGAAGGGCCTTACGAGGATCTCATCCGCCCCCATGACTGGTCCTGGGCGGGCGGCGGCGCCGGTGGCAATGGTGTGACGGCTCTTCCGCATCTTCGCGATCTGATCATCACCGGTCCGACGCGGATCACCGGATTGTCGGATACGCCGTCGCGGCAAAGAATCTTCGTTTGCCGTCCGACGTCCGCAAAAGAAGAACGGCCATGCGCTCGTGAGATCGTTGCCCGGCTGGGGACAGAAGCGTATCGGCGCACGCTGACGGCCGGCGACGTCGACGGCCTGGCGGCGTTCTACGATAAAGGCGCGAAGGGCGGAGGTTTCGAAGTCGGGATCCGTACGGCGCTCGAAGCGATCCTAGCGAGTCCGCACTTCGTGTTGCGTCTCGAGCGCGAACCGCAAGGCGTGAAGCCGGGCCAACCCTATCGCATTACCGATCTCGATCTGGCGACACGGCTTTCCTTCTTCATTTGGGGAACGCCTCCGGATCCGCAGCTTCAGACACTTGCGAGTGAGAATCAGCTTTCGAAACCGGGAGAACTCGAACGTCAGGCGAAGCGTCTCTTGGCGGATCCTCGCGCCGAAGCATTTGGAACGCGATTCGCCTATCAGTGGTTCCGGCTTCAGGATCTGGACAAGAATCATCCCGATCCCAACTTCTTCCCGAATTTCGACGCGAATCTCGGTGAAGCGATGAAGCATGAGACGGAGCAGTTCTTTTACAACCTCGTGCGCGAAGATCGCAGCCTGATGGAATTGTTCACCGCCGACTACACGTTCATGAACGAGCGCCTGGCGCGGCATTACGACGTTCCGAATGTCGCCGGCACTCAGTTCCGCCGCGTACAGTATCCGGACGCCTCGCGAAAAGGCATTCTCGGCCAGGGCAGCGTGCTGGTGCTGACATCTCTCGCGAACCGGACGTCGCCCGTTCTCCGGGGAAAGTGGGTGATGGAGGTTCTCATGGGAACGCCTCCTCCTCCACCTCCGCCAAACGTTCCGCCGTTGGATGAAACGAAGGACGCCGCGGGCGGCCGCATGCTGACGACTCGCGAGCGTATGGAGAAACATCGGGCAAATGCGACGTGCAACTCGTGCCATCGCTTCATGGATCCGATCGGCCTGGCGCTCGACAACTTCGATGCCACCGCGAAATGGCGTCAGAAGGAAAACGGCGCTGCGCTCGACACGCGCGGTGACTTTTATGACGGGACGCCGGTTTCGAATTTGACCGAGCTTGTGAATGCGTTGACGAAGCGTCCGATTCCGCTCGTCCGCACGTTCGCCGAAAACCTGATGGCCTACGCGCTGGGCCGGCCGGTCGAGTATTACGATCAGCCGGCGATTCGCGCCATCACGCGAGATGCCGAGAAAAACAATTACCGATTGTCGACGTTCATTCTGGGAGTCATTCAGAGCGATGCATTCCAGATGAAACGCCTGGATCCACCCTCGACCAACACGAACGCCAAGGCAGTTGGCGCGCAAAACGACTGAAGGAGACTAACGATGTCATACATCACTGGAAAGCGCATTCCCCGCCGCACCATGCTTCGTGGCGCCGGCGTCGCCGTGGCCTTGCCGTACCTGGAGGCGATGGTTCCGGCCGGTCGAGCGGCGGCGCCGGCCGCGGCTGCGCTCAATGACAAGACGCGCCTGGTGTGCATCGAGGAAGTCCATGGCCTTCCCGGCTGCAATACCTGGGGCGCGACACAGTTCCTTTACGCTCCCGCCACAACCGGCAAGGACTTCGAGATCGTTGCGCGCAGCGCGCTGATATCGCTCAAACCGTTTCAGGATCACCTGACGATCGTCAGCAACACCGACGTTCGCATGGCCGAGGCGCTGAACCCGCCGGAAATCGGAGGCGATCACTTCCGGTCCACGTCGGTGTTCCTCACCCAGAGCCATCCCAAACAGACGCAGGGGTCGGACATCTGGGCCGGTACGTCGATGGATCAGATTTACGCCAAGAGGTTCGGGCAGGACACGCCGATGCCTTCCATGCAGTTCTGTATCGAGAATCTCGATCAGGCTGGCGGCTGCACGTACAACTACTCCTGCGCATATATGGATTCGATCAGCTGGGCGTCGCCGAACGAGCCGCTCCCGATGATTCGCGATCCACGCGTGGCCTTCGACATGCTTTTTGGAGCCGGCAGCACGGCTCAGGAACGCGCCGATCGGCGCGGAACCCGTCGCAGCATTCTCGACTGGATCCTCGGCGATATCGCCGACGTTCAGTCGCAGCTTGGCCCGGCGGATCGCAAGCGGATGGACAAATATCTCGAGACCGTGCGCGAAGTGGAACGCCGGATCCAGAAGGTCGAGGAATACAACAAGAGCGGTTCGAAGCGCGAACTGCCGACGGCGCCTCCGGGCGTGCCGGATTCCTTCTCCGAACACATGAAGCTGATGTTCGACATCCAGGCACTGGCGCTGGAAACGGATATGACGCGCATCATCTCTTTTAAAACGGGTCGCGATGCGGACAATCGCGTGTTTCCGGAGAGCGGCGTCAGCAAGCCGTTCCATCCGTCGTCGCATCACGGAAATCGAGAAGAGTCGATCCTCGAGTACAACAGGATCTGCCAGTATCGCGTGGGGCAGCTTCCTTACTTCCTCGACAAACTGAAGAACACGATGGAAGGCGATGCAAGCCTGCTGGACAAGACATTGATCGTGTGGGGTTCGCCGATGGCCGACTCCAACATTCACACGCATCGCCGCTGCCCGTTGATGCTGCTCGGTCATGCCAACGGAAAGATCAAGGGCAATAACCACATCAAAGCCGCCGATGGAACGCCGATGGCGAATGTGATGCTGAGCCTGCTCCATATGCTCGGCGTTTCCGATGTGGATAGCTTCGGTGACAGTACGGGTGAGTTTTCGTTCACACCGTCCGCCGACACGAAGAATGCTTAGGAGGGAAGCATGAGATCCGTTCTGACGACGACGTGGATTGCCGCTTTACTTTGCGTGAGCGTTCTGATTCTGGGAGCGCCGCCCTCCAGTTCGCCCGTGGCGGACGCCGCTTCGCATGGAGACAAAGCTGCCGTTCGCGCATTGATCCAGAAAGGCGCGGACGTGAACGCTGCGCAAAACGACGGGATGACGGCGCTGCACTGGGCGGCCTTCAAAGGCGACGCGGAATTGGCGGAGATGCTGCTCTATGGCGGCGCGCATCCGGATGCCGTCACGCGGATCGGACAATACACGCCGCTTCACGTTGCCAGCCGCGAAGGCAACGCCGCCGTTGGCAAGACGTTGATCGACAAGGGAGCTAACGTCAACGCGAAGACCACGAACAGCGGCGCGACACCGCTCCATCTCGCAGCGGCTGCCGGTAGTGCCGAACTCGTCGCGTACCTGCTGGACCACAAAGCGGAGGTCAATGCGCGCGAAGATGAATGGGGTCAGACACCGCTGATGTTTGCGGCATCTTTGAATCGTGTTGACGCCATCAAAGTGTTGCTGAAGCGCGGAGCGGATCCGTCGGTGACCACGAAAGTCATCGATCTCGACTTTGAAGGCAAACTCGCTCAGGCCGCGGCCGCACGGCAAACCGCGGCGATGTCCGCGTTGCAGGGAACGAACAATCAGGAACTGAATCCCGCTGAGGTTCAGGCGGCGGCTCTAGCCGGCCGCGAGATTTTTGCATCGCGCAAGATCCCTCCCGTGGATCCGAACGCGCCGGCCGCCGGCGGACGCGGAGGTCGTGGAGGCGGCGGTGGCCGTGGTGGTGCCAGCAATGATGACGGTATTCTTCCCCCGCTTTCGAACAAGGGTGGAATGACGGCTCTGCTTCACGCCGCTCGTCAGGGTTACATTCCTGCCGCCGAGGCTTTGATCACCGGTGGTGCCGACATCAATCAGGTCAGCGGCGCCGACAGGACCACGCCGCTGCTGATCGCGATCATCAACGGCGAATACGACACCGCGATGATGTTGATCAAACGCGGCGCAAATCCGAATCTGGCGGCGTCGATCAATGGCGTGGCTCCATTGTGGGCGGTGCTGAATGCGGAATGGCAGCCCAGAACGCGTTTTCCGCAGCCTCAGGAACAAAGCCTCCAAAAGGCGACGTACATGGACGTCATGACCGCGCTGCTCGATGGGGGCGCCGATCCGAATGCGCGTCTGACGAAGCATCCCTGGTACATGGTCTACACCGGTTGCGGTAACCAGAATTGCGGTTTGGAAGATACCGAAGGCTCTACACCGTTCTGGCGGGCAGCTTACGCTCTGGACGTACCTGCGATGCGTCTTCTGCTCGCTCGCGGCGCTGATCCGAACAACGCAACCAGGGCGCTGGCCAGAGGCGGAAACCGCAGCGGGACGCCGTTGAAGGAAGCGGAGGAAGAACAGACGATGAAGCTCGTCCAGCCGGTGGCGCCGGGTTTGTGGCCCGCCACCAACGCGGCTTCCGTGGAACCAGACCCGTCCGGTTTGCCTCCGGTTCCCGCAGGAGGTCCCGGTGTGTTCCCGATCCATGCGGCGTCCGGTGTCGGATATGGTGAAGGCTTCGCCGGAAACGCCCACCGCCACGCGCCGGATGCGTGGATGGCCGCGGTGAAGTACCTGATCGAGGAAGTCGGTGTGGACGTGAATGCGAGAGACTACAACGGCTACACAGCACTGCATCATGCGGCCGCTCGCGGCGACAACGAGATGATTCTGTATCTCGTGTCGAAGGGCGCGGACGTGAAGGTGGTCGCGCGGACGGGACAGACGGCAGCGGACATGGCGAACGGTCCGGTCCAGCGCGTGTCCCCATTCCCGGAGACGGTGGCGTTACTGGAAAAGCTGGGGTCCAAAAACAATCATCGCTGCGTCACGTGCTAGGTGCATTTGACGTTGGACATCCCGGCGTTTGACATTTGAGATATTCAAGAAGGCACGCTCCGAAAACTGTCAAATGTCAAACGTCGGGATGTCCGTCCAACGTCAAATGCACTTAAACAATGGTCGGCCCTCCAAACGGTTTTCTTATGCGAATACTTGTTGTTTCAGTCGCAGTTTTGATCACTCTGGCAGTACCTCAGAATCTCTCCGCACAAGGCGGTCAACCGGCAGGGCCGCCGGCGTGGATGCAGATCACGATGGTGGACGTTGATCCCGCGAGTATCGATGAATACATGGCGCTGCAAAAGGACTATGCGGCCCGAGCCAAACGAAATGCACCGGCGGCACGAACTGTCGCGCGTGTCGAGGTCGGCAACAATTACACCTTCCTTTTCATGACGACCATGCAGAATCTCGCGACGTTCGATGCGGCCGCGAGAACCGCGAACACCGATGCCGAACTGGCATCCATCAGCGCAAGGATTCAGCGATACATCAAAGGACAGCGCAGCATCGTCATCCGAGCGCTTCCCGATATCGACAATCCACTGCCGGCCAATCAGCAGCCTGCGGTCATGATCGTCAATATTGCGAAGGTTTATCCGGGCCGCGAGCAGGATTACCTCAAAGTCATGAAGGACGACTTCCTGCCGCACTTCAACAAAGCCAACATGAGTCACGTGAGCGGCTCACTCACATTCGGCGGGGAGAACGGCTTTGTGCATTTGTTCTATTTCACCAACTTCGCCGCGCTCGATGCCGGCTCACCGGTGATGAAGGCTCTCGGGCCGGCTGGCGCGCAGGCGGTCACCGCGAAGCTGTCGGGAATTGTTTCAGGCAGCGAGCAGTGGCTCGTGCGAGTGCTGCCGGATTTGAGTTATCCCGCGTCAAGACAGTCGCCTACGCCGTAGTTAACGTCACGAAGCCCGACCGGCTTCGTGACGCGACCTTACTTGTTCTGCAGCGTTTTTGCGACTTTTTCAACCTCACCCCACACCCGCAGCAGGTTCCCGCTCCACAATTTTCCAATCTGCTGCTCGCTGTATCCGTGGCGCACGAGTTCCAGGGTGACATTAAATGCCTCGGCCGAGCTGTTCCATCCGTCGACGCCTCCTCCGCCGTCGAAGTCGGATGAGATCCCAACGTGATCGAGTCCAATGAGCTTCACGGCGTAATCGATGCTGTCCACGAAGTCCTTAACCGTGGCCCGTTTTGCGGCGGGCCATTTGGAGTCGATTTCGGCGAGACGCTTCGTGTAATCGGCGCGTTTCGCAGCCGGAACGAGATCCAGTTCCGAGTTGGCGGGTGGCGCCGGTTGTGGCTTCGACGTTTCAACCGGGCATGACACCGGAGCGCTGTCCGCGGGATTGGCTGATGCGCCGATTCCAAGTTCGTCGCGCAGTTTGGCCAGCGCCGGCGCGCGTTCCGGCGGGTCGGCTTTCACGAAGGCCGATAATCCGACGACCTGAATGACGCCGCCGTTTTTCTTCAGGGCAAGCAATTGCTCGTCGTCCATATTGCGGCTGACATTCGCCAGCGCTCGAATTCCCGTGTGTGACGCGATGACCGGAGCCTTCGAGAGACGCATCGCTTCCAGGTTCGCGCCCTTCGACGGGTGCGACACGTCCACCATGATGCCAAGCCGATTCATCTCGGCCAGAACTTCGCGACCGAATGGAGATATCCCGTTGTTATAAAGATAGCCTTCCCGCTCGCCGGTGTTGGAGTCCGCAAGCTGATTGTTGCCGTTATGAGCGAGCGACATATAACGTCCGCCGCGATCGTAGAATTCCTTCACGCGCTTGATGTCGGTGGCAATGGGATATCCGTTCTCGACGCCGATCACGGCAATCCGCACGCCTTTCCTGTGAAGACTGACGACATCGGCCGGCGAGCGCGCCAGCCCGATTTTGTCGGGCGCGATCTCTTCGGTGAGCCGGTGGATGGCGTCGAATTTCTCCACAGCGAGTTTGTACGCATTGGCGTAACCGTCGGGCGTTAACGGGCCCTGCCCGACGTAGACGATCATGAACGACACGTCCATGTCGCCCTCGTTCATCTTGGGCAGATTCACTTGCGTTGTCAGACGCATCGTGTAATTGCAATTCTTGGTGAAATTGCTCGGGTCGATGTCGTTGTGCGTGTCGAGTTTGATGACGCGGTCATGAATGGCCCTGGCTTTCTTCATGACCTCATCCTCGCGTCCCTGCGGTGTGGCGGCAGGCGCGATGAGTAACAGAACGGTGATCGTCATAAAGGCAATCGGTTTCGTCATGTCATTTCCCCTGTTTGACGCAGTATAATCCGCGCCTCAAAAAGGAGAGTGCCTGAAGTCCCTGCCTCCCAATTGAAAGATGACAGTTCCGGCGTGCGCTACAATGTTTTCATGAGTGAAAAGATCAAAAAAACCGAAGACGAATGGAAAAAGGAGCTGACGCCCTCCCAGTATCAGGTCTGCCGCATGAAGGGCACCGAGCCCGCGTTTACCGGCGAATACTACAAGACCAAGGATCCCGGAATGTACAAGTGCGTCGCCTGCGGCAACGAGCTGTTCGACTCCACAACCAAGTTTGAGTCCGGCACCGGCTGGCCGAGCTTTTACAAGCCCGTATCCGGAGAGAACGTCGAGACGGAAGAAGATAGCAGCTACGGAATGCGCCGTACGGAAGTGACTTGCAGCAAGTGCAGCGCGCATCTCGGCCACGTTTTTCCGGACGGGCCGCGCCCCACCGGACTTCGGTATTGCATCAACTCTGTTGCATTGAGACTCGACCCCAAGGAGTAGAGTAACGTCACGGAGCGCCTTTTCGCGCTAAAATGAAGCGCTTTATGAAACCCCTGCTTCTGGTGCTGGTCGTTGCCTTCGCTGCATTCACTTCAGCGGCGCAAAAACTCGAACTGCCCGACTTGTCGTGGACCTGCCCGATGCATCCGGACATTATCGAAGGGGCAAGAGGGAAGTGCCCCATCTGCAAAATGAATCTCGTGCCTGTCCGGCTCGACACCACGTGGAGCTGCCCGGTGCACTCGGTCATCGACGAGCCGCACGAAGGAAAGTGTCCGATCTGCAGGCGCGACCTCGTCAAAGTAACGATGGCGCTCACTTTCACATGTCCGGATAAACCGAGCGTGAATCGAGTAACGCCCGGCAAATGCGCGGACGGATCCGCGATGATTCCGCGTCACACTCCTCGAGCGCACGGCAATCACAATCCTCAGCACGGCGGCATGTTCTTCATGGCGTCGGATAACTGGCATCATCTCGAGGGCACACTGCCGGAGGAAGGGCTGTTCCGAATGTACGTCTACGATGACTTCAGCAAGCCGCTGGCGGCCAATCAAATGAAGCTCATTACCGGAACCATAGCCAGGGGGGCAACGGCTGTGCCGTTGAAGCTCGCGAACGATGGGAAGTCGCTGGAAGCGAAGATGGACAATGTGAGGCCGCCTGCGGAGCTGGTGGCGAAAGTGAAGTTCAAGCGAACCGATTCGGACTTCCACTTCAATTTCGTGTTCCCGGAATTGACTGCGGATCGTGCCGGCACCGTATCGCCGGCGCTGGTTCAGCTCCCGCTGATGCAGATCGATATCCCGGACAAGACGCCGGAAATCCTGTCGATGCTGGCGTCGCGCAATCGGGATATTCGCGAGCTCATCAACAAAGGCGCTTTCGCGGAAATCTACGTCAGCGCTTTCCAGGCGAAGGAGCTGGCGCTGGCGCTGGAATTTCGCAAGAAGGATCTGCCCGCGGCCAGACAGACTGCGGTATCGGCGGCGATCGAGCGGATTGTCCGCTCCGCATGGCAGCTCGATAATTATGGCGACCTTGGCGATCGCGATCTGATCAATGACGCGTATGGGATTTTTTCGGGCGCGGCCCAGGAATTGCAGACGGCGTTTGCACCACGACAGCAATGACGCGAGCTCTTCCAATCATTGCCGCCGTTCTGGCGGCCGTCGTTTTCCATTCGATCCGTGTTGAGGCGCATAAACCCATCACGTCGAAATACACCTACACGGAAGACGTCTTTCCGATCGTCAATGCGCGATGCGGCGGCTGTCATGCGGCCGGTGGCGTCGCGCCGATGTCGCTGCTGAGTTACAAGGAAGCGTTTCCCTGGGCGGAATCCATCCGCGTCGAGTTGCTCGCCAACCACATGCCTCCGTCTTTTGAGGAGCCCGGGTACGGTGATATCCGGCGTCCCACGAGGTTATCGCCGCGCGAGCTTGACGTGCTGCTGACGTGGGTGACCGGAGGAACACCGGAAGGCCCGGCGAAGCGGCTGTCCGCGTCGCCGCTGAAGAACGAATGGAAAATCGGCAAGCCCGATCTCGTGTTTCAGATGCCCGCGCCATTCATTGTTGCCGCCGATACGATGGAGGCCACTCAAGAGTTTGTCCTCACGTCGACCACCGCCGATCGATGGATTCGCGCCGCGGACGTCCTGCCGGGGACTCCCGCCATCGTTCGCAACGCTGTCGTGTTCAGTCGATCCGCGGCCGATGAAGAACCCAACGTCCTGGCATTGTGGAATCCCGGCGACCCGCCGGCGAATCCGCCTGGCGGCTCCGCATTTCGCTGGCCCGCCGGTTCCGAGCTCGTTCTGCGCGTTCACTACTTGAAAACATGGACTTATGACGGGAAGGCGGTGAGTGATCGCAGCTCCGTGGGTGTCTATCTCGCGAATGGTACGCTCGATAAGGAGATTCGCAGCGTTTCCATCAACGGCAACGCTTATACGTTGGAGCAGGACACGCAGGCGGTCGCGATCCGAATCGAAGCGAAAGAAGCGGACAAAAAGCTCAAACTCGAAGCCATACGTCCCGACGGCACTCGCATCCCGATGATCAGCCTTCTCACGCGTCCCACCTGGAATCGACGGTATTGGTTCAGCCGTCCCGTCGCGCTACCGCGAGGAACCCGAATCAACATCGCCGGCAACTCGACCGCTCATGTGTGGCTCGAAGTCGCGGCCAGCCGTTCCTGAGCGGCTTCACTTGCCTGGCGGTTCGGAAACGCCAAGCTGCCAGTTGAGAAAAGCGATCTGACGGGCGATGGCGCGCGTTCGTTCGGTGGCGGAGAGTCCGCGGGCCCACGCTCCGCCGTGTCCCGCTTCCGCTTCGTAGTCCAGCAGGACCGGACGGTCGGACGATGTCGCCCACTGAACGGCTGCCGCCATCTTTCGCGTCTGTGCGGGCTCGACGCGGCTGTCCTTATCGCCGGACGAGAAGAGAATCGCGGGGTACGCCGTTCCTTTGCGCACCCTTTGATAAGGCGAATGACGGATCAAAAACTCGAACTGTTTCGGGTCCCTGGAGTCGCCATACTCCAGCAGCGCCGGCGGATTGTTCTTCTCGAAACGCGGCTGGCCGATCATGTCCACGTCGCCGAAGTCGCACAGAACTGCCTGGAAAAGTTCCGGACGCTGAGTAAATGCGGCAGCCACGAGCAAGCCGCCGTTACTCGCTCCCTGAATGGCGAGCTTTGCGGGCCTGGTGTAGTTGCGGCCGATCAGATGTTCGCCCGCGGCAATGAAGTCATTGAAGACGTTTTGCTTGAATTGCAGCATGCCGCCGTTGTGCCAGGCCCGTCCGAATTCGAGTCCGCCGCGGATATTCGCGACGGCGTAAACTCCGCCCTGCTCCACCCAAAGCGCCCCATCCTGCTCCATCCAGAATGCGTCTTTGGTCATGAACGACGGCAGGCGGATCGCACGGAAGCCGCCGTAACCCACCAGCAGCGTGGGATTGTTCCCATCGAGGCGCAGATCCTTCCGATGCACGATGTACATGGGACCGCGCGTTCCGTCAGCGGACTCATACCGCTCCTGCTTCACCACAATGCTGCCGGCGTCGAACAATGGAGTGTCGGCGTGAAAGACGCTGCGCTCCGTGGTCTTCACGTTGTAGAGGTATATCCGGTAAGGCAAGGTGAAGGACTGGAAATCGAAGAACACTTCATCCGGCGCGACGGCGGCGGACGGCAAGGAAGCATTGCCCACTCCGGGAAGCTCCACGTCGCGGACGTAAGTTCCATCCGGCTCGTGCATCCGGATAACGGTCGACGCGTTGTGAATGTAGCGGGAGAACATCTTGCCGCCGGCCATCGAGAATCCGGTCAGGACGTCTTCGCGCTCCGGCAGAATGTCCTTCCAGTTTTCGGGTGCCGGACTTGCGGGATCCACCTCCACCAGCCGGTTGTTCGGAGCGTTGTGATCCGTGAGCAGCCAGAGCCTGCTGCCCATGGGATAGATCGTGGAGTAGGCGTCGAGATCCTTGATGATCGCCCGCCATGGCTGATCGCCGCGCACGTCTTTGACATAAAACTCATTGCGCCGCCAGCCAAAGCCGATAGTTGCGAGCAGGTAATTCCCGCCGGAGATTTCGCGAACAGACACACTGTGTTCCGGTTCGTTGTTTTCGTAGAGGAGGCGATCCTGCGCGAAATCCGCGCCGAGTTTGTGGAAGTACGCTTTCGATCCTTTCTTCTTATCCCACTTTGTGTAGTAGAAACCGGAAAGATCCGAGTTGAAAACGACTCCTTGATTAAAGGCGCGTAACAGCCGGTCGGGCAGATCCTTTCCCGTTTTGAGGTCGCGAATCCGAACCTCCGTTTCGTCCTCTCCACCGTGTCGTATCTCATACACGAGGTAGCGGCCGGGGCCGTAAACTCCGCGCATGCCGACTGTGATGCTCACGTCCTGGCTGATCTCGGCGGGATCCAGTAGGAGCCGTTCCTGACCCTGGAGTCCGTCGCGAACATAGAGCGCAAAGCGTTCCGCGTTCTTTGGCCGCTTGCCGTAATAGAGGTTGCCGCTGACCACCGTTGGAATGCCCGAAATCTGGTCGATATTGAAAAACTCGCGCAGCCGTTTCTCGACGCGAGTGTATGACGGAAGGCTGTTCAACAGCGGCCGCGAGTAGCCCATCTGCGCATCGAGCCAGGCGCGTGTTTCCGGAGACCACTGCTCCTCGAGCCAGCGATACGGATCCGGTATGGACACACCGTGAAGCGTCTCAACGAAGTCACTGCGCCGTGTCGACGGCACTCTTCCGCGTGTTGCGGAGTTCTGACTCAGCGAGAGTCCCGTGGGAAGCAGTGCCGCGACAAGAGTGACAGCCGTGAAACCAGCGCAAAGGATCCGTTTGATCACGCGCCCTCCTCGTATGAAGCCATTGAAACGTAACGGCACGAAGCCCGTCGCTGCGCTCCCGGTTCGGACAAGTTTCGGCACAGCGTGCGGAACCTGGAGCGCAGCGACGGGCTTCATGCCGCCACCTCTTGGGAAGCTTATTGTTGAACGTTGACCTTGACGTGAATATTCGTCCAGCAGCATTGGAAGCCGCCGCCGCCTTCGCCGGTGGAGTCGTTGGCCTGGCCGCGGATGATGTATTCGCCGGCTTTGTCGAAGGTTGCTGTGGTGGAACCTTTGCCTTCCGCGTCCAGCGCCGGTCTGGCATTGGCGAAGGTGACGGTTCCCGGCCCGCGGAATTTGCTCCACGACAGCGAATTGCCGCGACCGCGCCCCGCAGCTTCAGGGGCGCGAACTCCATCGTCGGTGACCCAGACCGTCAACTCCAGAGGTTGGGACGGCTTCGCGCTGAATGTTTTCGCGATGCCTTCCGGCGGTCCGGTAAACGCAGTGCCGCCGGACTCGAACTTGATGACCGGAGGTGTGTTTCCGATCCCGGCTTCCTTGTACGGAGTGACGACCCACAGCGGATTCAGATTGAGCGGGATGGTTGTAGTCTGGCTGTTGGCGGTGATGGTCCACGTGAGCTTCTTGTCTCCAAAGTCTTTCGGAACAGTGATCGTGAACACGCCCCATTGACGGCGGGGAAGGAATGTCGTCGGTTGACCCTGGTCCGGCGGGCCCGGTTCGATCTTGTTGTTGGGACCGACAGGAATCTCGAGCACCTGTTTCGAATTCCGGTTGAGGTAGCCGACGAGCATGCTGTATGTACCGTCGGAGTTTTGAAACCAGCCTTCGAAAGCGCCGGTCACGCTTTGGCCGGCGTCATGGACCGGCTGCATGGGGAGCTGGGGCGGCGTTGTCTGCGCCGCCATTCCAACCACGATCATCAGAAGAGCAGGAACGAACAATATCCTGGTAATCCGCATCGTTTGTTATTGCTGCTGTCTATTCGTCGTTGTTGTCTTTTTCTTCGCCAGCTCGGCCTGATAGTCCTCGTCGCTCATGTACGTGATGTTGACCCACGCGTGGCCCATCTCATCAACCGTGCGATCGCCGAAGCCGACCCATTGAGTCGGATCCGGGTTGTTCTTGTTGCCCGTCGTGTTGTCATACCACGAGGTGACCTTCAGGATCGTTCCCTTGGGCAGCAGTGGCGCCGAGTCGTCCGAATAGACGTAGTTGGTCATCCAGTTGAAATCGAAGTGATCGACCAGGCTCAACATCTGGATGCTGCCGTTTGGAAGGATGGCTTCCATCGACATCGCTTTGCCGCGGAGGTGCATATGCGGCTGGAAGTTCTCCACGCGTCCGGCCTGCCGCATCAAATGGAAAGCCTGGCTGACGAAAGTTTCGTTCGGCGGAATATCGATGTTGTTGCTTCCGCCCGCCACGCTGCTGAACAGGTTCAGCGTCTGACGGTACTTTGGCTCCTGGCCTTTCGGATAAAAGTAGATGCCGAGTTCGACGTTGTCGGTGATCTCTTCACCGATCGAATGATAGTGAACTTCGAAAACGATCTTCGACCCCGGAAGCATCAGCTTTCCCGAGCCCGGCCGCATGATTTCGCCCTGCTTACCGACGGCCCATTCCATGAACAGACCGCCACCGGTGGCGCCCGCTCCGGTGGTTGACCCGCCACTCGAACCGATTTCCGGTGGCTGCCCGGCTTCGGCTTGTGAGAGCCGTGCAAGGGCGTGATGAGTCACTCTGCGCCCTTTGACAGTACCCGGGCGAATTTCAATGGCGCGAACCCAGCGAGGCTCCGTGATTCCCGTCTCGACGGCAGGCTTGAACCAGGCGTCCAGAGCGACGGCGGGCACGGTGTACTTTGGGGATTGGATGATCAGGTCCGGCGGTCCAAAGTCTTTCGCAAAATTCCAAATGGCATCGTCGGCCCAGACTTTGGGAACGGGCATGTCTTTCACGTCGCCCTTCGGGGAGCCCGCATCGATCCAGCGGACGATCGTGTCGATTTGATCGTCCGTCAGTGAGCGATCGTTTTTGAAGTCCTGAATCCCAACGTGCTTGTCGATATGCCATGGCGGCATTTGCCGCGCGCTCACTCTCGACTTGATCGCCGCCGCCCACGGTCGGGTCTCTTCGTAGGTCACGAGAGACATCGGCGCGATCGATCCATTGCGATGGCAGGACTGACACTTCTCCTGAAAGATTGGAGCGATGTCTTTGGTAAATGTGATTTGAGTTCTGGACGGATCCTGTGACGCTGCCCCTGCGGGCAACATCATTACAGCCACAAGCGCCAGCACGGTGTACTGTAGGGCTTGTTTCCTCATAGGTGAGCTCCTCCGAATCGATTTCACCTTCTGCTTCTTAAACTTGGCGCAATTTTACCTTTGCCGCACCTCTGTCCGCTACAAAAACCGCCACCATGGTTCACGGGGGAAAGGTGGCATCACGAAGCCCGTCGCTGCGCTTCGGGTTCTGACAGTTTTCGCCGCAATGTGCAGAACCCGGAGCGCAGCGACGGGCTTCGTGACGTTTACTTTAGCTCAACTATGGCACTTTGACCTCTCCCAACGACGCGGTTTTCAGTTTGGCGTTCAGGGCGGGGAGGTCCACGGTTTTCAAGGCCGTCCATGCGGTCATCGCTTTCGTTTGGCCGGTCCGGGCTGCGGTAATTGCGGCAACCTGAACCGCCGTCGCGGGCACGTCGGCACCCTGGAGGGAATTCATCAATCCCGCCAATGCCGTACCGGAGGCGGCCAAAGTTCCCGCCGCGGCACCACCGGTCCCGCCACCTCCACCGCGCGGGCCACGCTGACCGCCCGGGGCCGCAGGAGGATCGCACGAACCGGCAATCGACAGCACCTTTGCCGCGAAATCGGCGAGCGCCTGCCGCGTTGCGCTTTCCGCTTTGGCTTCCAGGCCCGTCGCTTGTTCTCGCAACGCGCACGCTTGTTGACGGGCGAGTTGCGCGTCCGCCGCTCCGAAGTACATCGCCTTTGTGAGCGTGTACACCTCGTTCATTGCGATGGCCGGTGTCTTGACGCGCGGATCGGCCTTCACCGTGATCGGCTGCGTGAACGTTTTGCCGTTGACGGTCAGCTTGACGGTATACGTTCCGGGCGCGACCCACGGGGTGTTTGGCGAAGGAACCGTATTGAACGGTACGGCCGCGATGGGTAGTCCGCCTCCGCCTCCGCCGGTCCCGAGTGGTTGATAATGCACATCCCACGTGAACCGATGCAAGCCCGCGGAAGCCGAGAGTCCTTGTGGAGGACGATACCAATACAGCGGCAATGGCGCATTCGTCCTGGAGTCGGGAAGCTGTGGGACCACGTCGGCACTCGAGTAGCGGCGGACGAGTTTGCCGTCCTGCTGCAGGATTTCCAGCGTGACCGGACCGTTTGCATCCGACTTCAAGTAGTAATTGATGACCGCTCCCTCCGGCGGATTCGGCGCGTTCGCTTCGTCGGGCGGCAGCGGCGTATCGGTGTTGGTATTCCATCGGACACGCCACGCCGTTTCCGGCTTGAACAGGACGGCATCCGTGTTCAAGGTCTGCGCGTCGATTTGCCGGAGCGGCGTAATGTCGTCGAGAATCCATATTCCGCGGCCATGAGTGCCGGCGATCACGTCGTCATCCTTGATGATGAGATCGCGCACGGATGATGGCGCCATATTGAGGCGCAGCGATTGCCAGTGATCGCCGTCATCCAGCGAGAAGTACACCTGCGTCTCCGAGCCCGCGAACAGCAGACCCTTCCGCTGCGGATCTTCGCGCACAACGCTGACCACTTCGCCAATGCCGTTCACGATCTCCGTCCATGTGGCGCCTCCGTCATGCGTTCGATAAATGTGCGGCCGCATGTCGTCGAGTCGCAGCGTGTTCACGGCCGCGTAAGCTGTCAGCGCGTCGAACCGGCCGGGGTCGAGCATGAAGACTTTCATCCAGGGCGACATTTGCGGCGGCGTCACGTTCTTCCATGTCGTGCCGCCATCGGCTGTGGTTTGGATGATCCCATCATCTGTCCCGATCCAGATGCGGTTGATGTCTTTGTACGAAGGTCCGATGGTGTAGATGACGCCGCGCTGCAAGGCCTGAGCCGTAGGCTGGTTCGAGTATTTGCCTATGCTCTTGGGCAATTCGTATGTCTTGCGGGTGAGGTCCGTACTGATCTGCTTCCAGTTGATTCCGCCATCGATCGTTTTCCACAAATAATTGTTGGCGAAGAAAAGCGCGTGCGGATCAGCCATCGAGAAAACGACGGGTTGAGTTCGAACGGTGCGGTAGACCTGAGCGCCCTGCGCGGCGCCGCCTCCGCGCTGACCGCCCACCGGGCTGACGCTCGAAACCTGCCCGGTACGCCGGTCGTAACGCGTGATCTTTCCGCCGAAAACAATGTCAGGGTTCAGTGGATCCGGCGCCGCGTAGCCGTATTCTTCGACGCCGACGGGATGCCATTCGCGAAACGTCACCTGGCCATCGTTGCCGCGGCTCGCGACGCACGCCGATCCGCTTTCCTGCTGGCCTCCGCAAACGCGATAAGGGAACGCGTTGTCCGCCATGACGTGATACAGCTGCGCAGTGGGCTGGTTGTACCACGAACTCCACGTTTGTCCGCCGTTGAGCGAGACCACCGCACCTTGATCGCTCGTGAGCAGGATGATGTTGGGATCATTCGGGTTGATCCAGGCGTTCTGATAGTCGTCGCCGCCGGGTGCTCCTTTGAATGGCGTCCATGTGCGGCCGCCGTCCGTGGATTTGTACGTAACGACGTTCGTGACAATGATGGAATCGGGATCTTTGGGAAAGACAATCGGCACGGCTTCGTCGATGCGGCCCGGAATGCGGTTATCGGTGGTCGCGCGAGTCCACGTTTCGCCGGCGTCATCGGACCTGAAGATTCCCGCGCTGCTGGCGCCGACGGTGGCATAGAGCCGCTGCGGATTGCTCGGCGCGATGGCGAGTTCGGCCTGGCTGAAGCCGTCAGGTATTCCCTTCATGATGGGTTTCCACGTCGTTCCGCCATCGGTCGATTTGAAAATGCCTCCGGTGGATCCGCCCCACGCGGCGTTTTCCCATGGTCCCTGCCGCTGTTCCCACATCGTTGCGTAGACGATGTCGGGATTGGACGGATCGATATCCACATCCTTGCCGCCCGTGTTTTCATCCTTGAAAAGAACTCTCTGGAAGGACTGCCCGCCGTCGATCGACCGGTAAATCCCGCGCTCTTCATTCGGTCCGTAAGGGTGTCCAAGAACGGCGGCGAACAAGCGATTTGGATTTCGAGGATCCACGGCGATCTTCGGAATCTGCTGGCCGTCGCGCAGTTCGAGATGCGTCCAGGTCTTGCCGGCGTCGGTGGATTTGTAGATTCCGTTGCCGGTCGAGAGATCCGGCCGGGGGAGACCTTCACCGCTGCCGACGTAAAGGATATTCGGGTCGGACGGCGCCACCGAGACCCATCCGATCGATCCCGTCGGTTGATCGTCGAAGATCGGCTGCCAGGTGCGTCCCGCATCCGTCGTCTTCCAAACTCCACCGTTGCACACGCCGATGTAAAACGTGTATGGCTGGCTCGGCACACCGGCTGCCGCTTTCGTGCGTCCGCCGCGGTATGGACCAATCGCGCGCCATTTCATTTCGTGGAAGAGGCTGGGAGCGATCTGTTGAGCGGGGATGGATGTGGATGAGGTCAGTACTAAAGATAGTATGCCTACAACGAGAAGTCGGCGTGTCATGGGAGAACCTTTTATAGAGACATGGCAGCACGAAGCCCGTCGCTGCGCTCCGGGTTCTGCACGTTACGGCGAAAACTGTCTGAACCCGGAGCGCAGCGACGGGCTCCGTGCCGTCAGCGTCGGTTGAGCGTCAGCACGAGACGCACTTGTGGTTGTTTTTGGCGCCCAGCATTTCCAGCAGCGCGACGGTTTCCGGATACGGTTGAATGCGTTGACGCGGACCGTTCGCCATGTCGACGATGGTTGTTCCGTTCTTGCTGACCGCGTCGACTTTGGCGCCCTTCGAAACGAGATAGAGGATCATCTCGTTATCGCCCCGCTGGGCTGCGTTGTGAAGTGCCGTGAACCCACCATTAGCGGCGCGGCCGCCGAAATTCTGCTGCTGCAGTTGCTGCTGCAGGGTCTGCGGTTGCCCATTGCCCGCTTGCTGCTGTTGCTGCATATCCTGACCGGCGTTGACTCCGATGCGGCTGTTGCCGCCGGTATCCGCGGCATTCACATCGGCGTGCAGTTCTTCGACGAGATATTTCACGGCGAGCAAACGGCCGGTAGGCGCTGTGACATCGTCATTACCGTGGACGCCGGCGCCGGCCGTCATCAAGAGTGGGGTGACACCGTCGTTGCTGGCGACGTTGGGATCGGCTCCTCGAGAGACCAGAAGTTTCATTCCCTCGATATCGCCCACTTCCGCACACTTCCAGAACGATGTCGTTCCCGCGGCGCTGGCCGATTCGAGTGAGAAGTTGTATTCGCTGTACCACAGTTCCTTCGTCAGCCGCGCGTTGGGATTGGCACCTCGATCGAGAAGCGCCGTCATCAACTCCAGATAGGATGTCTTTTCGTATCGTGTCGTCGGCTGGGGATGAAACGATTTCCGGGCCCACTGGGTGTTCACGACGCCGTACAGAGGTCCTGCACCGTCCAGGCTGGCGAGGTTGACGTCCGCTCCATGATCGATGAAATACATCGCGAGGTCGAAGTGGCCATTAATAATGCCGAGCAGAAGAGCCGAGCTGTAGTCTGCGCTTTTGGCGTTCAGATCCGCGCCGCCCTCGACGAGCGCTTTGGCAGCGTCGGTGTTGCCCTGGCGAGCGGCATACATCAGCGGTGTCAGTCCCGCCTTGGGATTGCCGCCGCCGCGTGAGCTTGCATCCGCCCCGTTCATCTGCGCCTGTTGTTGCTGCTGACCCTGTTGCTGGCCTTGAGCTTGTTGCGGGTCAGGACCGCCGCGCTGGCCTCGCTGTCCTGCGGCAGGCTGGCCGTTCGCGGGTTGTTGCGTGGCAGGTACGGGACCGCCGCCGTCCGGACGCTGAACGAGCGCGACCGGCTGAACGATCTTGCTTGCGATGTCGGGCTTCGCGCCGTGCGCGAGGAGCAGCTTGACTGCTTCGGCGCGGTCGAAGGCTGCGGCAAGGATCAACGGAGTCTGGCCCCGTTCGCTTTCCATTGCGTTCGGATCGG
This sequence comes from uncultured Solibacteraceae bacterium, assembly GCA_964584785.1. GTDB lineage: Bacteria > Acidobacteriota > Terriglobia > 20CM-2-55-15 > 20CM-2-55-15 > JAHFTY01. The sequence goes on along the minus strand of CAZPBY010000006.1, from coordinate 121,901 downwards.
CCCCCGCGTCGAGCAACAGCTTGATGGAGTTCTTCTCACCGGACATCGCGGCCATCATCAATGGAGTGAAACCGTTCATCGCGGTTTGTTTGGCGTCGGCATTCGCTTTGAGCAGAACTTCGACGACCCGAGGCTGGCCATTTTCTGCAGCCATGAATAATGGCGTGTAGCCGCCGATTCGGGTTGCGGATTTCACGTTGGCGCCGGCATAAAGCAGCATCTGAGCCAGCTCCGCGTCGCCGTTGACCGCAGCCCAATGCAAGCCGGTCATGCCGTCGCCCTGCGCGGCGTTGACTTCGGCCGCTTCCTTCAACAAGGCGCGGACGGCATCACGATCGCCACGCTTTGCTGCGTCCGCGATTCGCGTGTCGGGAGCTGCGGCGATCATCAGGCCTGCGATGCACAGAAGAACGATCAGGCTGATCGAAAGCGCGGCAATAAGTCGTCTATTCCACATGTGTCCCCTCCCGTTAAATCGCGACTTCGCCGGTGCTGTCGCCGAAAGTTTGATAATCGTTCAATCCCAACCGATGCAGCAGTGTCAGGAAGATGTTGGCCATCGGTGTTCCGTCCGGCTCCTTGACGTGGATATGCCCTTTGATGGATCCTCCGGCATGTCCCGCCAGGAACAGCGGCACGCGTTTGTGATTGTGAAGATTGGAGTCACCCATCGGTGATCCGTAAACGATCAGCGTGTTGTCCAGCAGCGTACCGTTGACGTCGGAGATCTTCTTCAGCTTGTCCATGAAATACGGAACCATGCTGACGTGATACTTGTTGATCTGGTAGAACTGCGTGATCCGCTGCTCGTTCTCTCCGTGGTGCGACGCGCCATGGAATCCGGCGGTGACGCCGCTTTCCGGGAAGGTGCGCCCGTTGGCATCACGGCTCAGTTTGAATGACGTCACTCGTGTGATATCGCCGGCAAAAGCGAGCACCTGAAGGTCGAGCATGAGTTTGACGTGCTCTTCCCAGTTGTCGGGCACGCCGATCGGCGCGGTCGGAAGGTGCCGCACCTCGCCGCTCGCGTTGCGTTGCTCGATCCGCTGGATGCGCCGTTCGATTTCTCGAATGCTTTCGAGGTAGTCGTCGATCTTGCTCTTGTCGGACGAGCCGACCTTCGTTTTCACACGCGCCACTTGATGGGACAGCAGGTCGAGAATGCTGCGATCGGTGGCGCGGCGTTCCGCGCGGTCCTCTTCGGTGGTGCCGTGTCCGAACAGTTGATCGAAGACATTCCGCGGATCACGCACCATCGGCAAAGGCTTGGTCGGTGTTGCCCACGAAATCGTGTCGGTATAGACACACGAATAACCGTACTCGCAGCCGCCCGCCTGATCGACGCTTTCGATCGATAGCTGCAGTGACGGAAGAGGCGTGTCCTGTCCGTATTGCTGCGCATAAATCTGATCGAACGACGTCCCGGAGTAAACGTCGGAACCCTCGGTCTGTTTGGGATGCGACTGCGTCAGGAACACGGCGCTTGACCGGAAATGGTCGCCTCCGACCTCGTGAAGTTCCCACGCTTCGGCAGGCCTCAGATCGGTGTTGCTGATGATCGTGAGGTAATCCTTCCACGGATCCAGAGGAAGAAGGCTGCTCGGCGTGAGATCGAAGTCGTGACCGGTTTGCGGCGGAGCCCACATGAATTTCGAGCCGCCGTAATTCGTGCTTCCGGCCGAGCCGTGGACCATCTCCATGCAGGCCAGCCGGACTTTCGGCTTTGATGCCGCCGATTGTCCCTGCGGCGTCATGGCCGGCAGCATCGATTCGAGAAACGGCAGCGCGACTGTAGCGCCCATGGCGTGAAGCATCGTGCGGCGGGACAGGTGCTTCTTCGTGATGAACATCGTTCGCCTCCTAAACTATTAATGGCTGCGCCTTATCGGGCTTGCATTCGCAGCCGCTCCTGATTATTCCTGTTTTGCAGCCTCGGTTGTTGGCGGTTCCGCGCGTCTCATTTGAAACGCCGGACTCTTCACTACACCGAACACCAGCGATGAGAACCGGTTGTTTGTTTTGGCGGACTCGCGATCGATCGCACGGACGAGCGGCATATCGAACGATTCGACGCGCCGTCCGCTCGCGTAGGCCAGCAGTTTTTCAGTCAGATTCTGTATGAACATGTCGGAATGCTTCAGCAGCGCCGCACGTAATCCGGTCGGGCCGTTGACCAGAGTTCCGTCGTACATCTTGGTGCTCGCGTCGATCACGACGCCTTGTGTGTGAATACGAAAACCTTCGTTGCTGATCGCGTAGGTGTTGTCGCGAGTCCGCCACTTTCCGGTGACGTCGAAGTTTTCAAGCGCGAGCCCGATTGGATCGATCATCTGATGGCACGAATAGCACGTCGGATTCGCGCGGTGTGCTTCCATTCGCTCGCGGACGGTCAGCGTTTTCCCGTCATTCACGCCCGCAGTCTCCTCGAGTTTCGGTACCGCCGGCGGCGGTTGGGGCGGCGGCGTTCCCAGCAGAACACCCATGACCCATTTACCGCGCAGCACTGGCGACGTGCGGTCCGCGACGGAGGTCAGCGCCAGAACGGCGCCTTTGCCGAGCAGTCCACGCCGGTAGTCTTCGGTGAGTTCGACACGGCGGAACCGGTCACCCGCAACATCGGAGATTCCGTAATGCCTGGCCACGCGTTCGTTGAGGAACGTGTAATTCGCGGTCAGAAGATCGAGGACGTTGCGGTCTTCCTGAACGATGCTGTTGAAGAACAGTTCCGTTTCGCGCTTCAACCCCATGGCGAGGACGTGATCGTACATCGGGTAGTAGAACGTGTCCGGGTGAAGATTTTCGATATCGGGCAGGTGCAACCATTGACCGGCAAACTTTGTCGACAACGATTCCGCGCGTGGATCCGCGAGCATCCGCTTCACTTGCTTTTCCAACACCAACGGTTCATGCAGCCTGTTCTGCGTGGCAACGTTGACGAGTTCGTTGTCCGGCGCGGTGTTCCAGAGGAAGTAGGACAGTCGCGATGCCAGTTCGAGATCGCTGATGCGATACGTCTGCCCGGACTTGACGTTCGCCGGCGTGACTTCGACACGCGCCACGAAATCGAAACTCGCGAGAATCGCTTCCAGCGCGCTCCGGATGCCGCCCTCGAAATCCGATTTCTTCCGGCCCTGCTCGTAAAACGACACCAGGCCTTCCATGTCCTCGGATGTAACAGGCCGGCGGAACGCTTGTTTCGCAAGGTCCGTGACAATTTTTGTCGCGCAGGGAAGTTCCTCGGCTGGACCGAGAGGCCGGCAGGAGAAAACTCTGCGTCGTGTCGGTGTGTCGGACACTCCCGTCACGTTGTAAGGTCCGCTGATTTCGAACTCTCTCAAGTGGGGATATTCGGTGAGTTCGCGGTCGCGGCCGATGTCCGTGTCGGCGAGCACGTGCTCGATCTCGGCGATGTCGTCATCGACTACGACGGAATGCCGTTGAATGAATGCCGATGTCACACGGTGCGGGCCCGCCTGAAGGAATATCTTTCCCGTGTACATGTTCAGGCCGGTGGGCAGAGCTTCCGAAATGTTCTGGTCGATGGTTTGAAGTGAGATGCGTTCACCGTCGATCGAGACTTCGAGCTGCTCGCCGGGAACGTTGCCGAAAAGTCCACCGGTCGGAGTGCCATGCAGAAGCGAGCGAAAGTTGTATTCGCCGTCCGCCGGGAAGTTATAGACGACAGAGATTCCACCGCGCGTGCCGTAAGGCGCGCCGTCGACACGCCTGAGCTGCGAACCGGTGCGGGGCAATTTGTAAACCGCCGAGCCTGGAGTTGCTTTTGGATCGCCAAGGGCGTCGCGACTGATCTTCGCGGCGGCGCGCAGATAGCCTTCCATGAGAGACGCCGAGAACCTTTGAGAGTCCGCGATGTTGTCTAAGCCGTCGCTTAAAGTGTCGGGCGGAAGGAATTGGGCAACGTCGACGTCGATGCCGAGCAGATCCCGGACGGAGCGCGCGTACTCATCGCGCGTCAAGCGCTGGAATGGCCGGCTTCCCGGATTGGGACGCAGCGCGGCAGCCTTGTCGACTTCCGATTCCAGCGTCGTGACAAGCAATCTTGCGGTTTCGGGGTCCGGCTTCTTTGATGCATTCGCCGGAGGCATCAGGCCTGCACGGAGTTTTCGAATCACTTTCTCCGAAAGCTCGCCGTTTTGCTCCGGGTGTGCCATATCCAAACCTGTTAGCGTCATGCCGCCGGATTTCTGTGTGTCGTTGTGACATCCCGAGCAATATTGCTTCACAAATGCGTTTCGCGCATCGACCGGCATGAGATTGATCGCAGGAGTTTGGGGATGCACAGCCGGCTTTGTTTGTTGCGCAAGATAAATGGCGGCCGGAGCCAGCAAGACCAGCGTTGCACTGGTCAGAATCGCAAGCGTCCGTCTGTTCATCGGTGACCCTCCGTCCGACGTTGAAAGATCGAGACTCTCAAATCGGCTCATTCGTATCATTTCCGACATCCGAAAATCAACAAGTCTTTATGTTTGTGTGAATTGCCGATACTATGGGCCGCATGCTGATCTGGTTGCTGGGGTGGCTCGTCGCGTCGCGGCTTCACTCAAAACCGATGGAATTCGTTTCGATTCCGGCGGGTGAGTTCGTGATGGGATGTTCGTCGATGGATACGGAATGCCATGAGAACGAGAAGCCGTCGCATCGAGTGCGGATCACTCGACCCTTCCAGATCGCGAGGTTTGAAGTGACGCAGGCGCAGTGGCTGGACGTCATGGAGAAGAATCCCAGTGAGTATGAAGGTGAGGATCTTCCTGTGCAAAACGTCAGTTTCGACGATGTGATGAAGTTCCTCGAGAGAATGAATACGCGCGGAGACGGCTTCCGCTATCGACTCCCGACCGAAGCGGAATGGGAATATGCTGCGCGGGCCGGGAATGGGTCGTCGTATTCGGGACAGCTGGATGCTGTCGGCTGGTACGATCGGACCTCGATCGGTGAACCGCACGAGGTCGGCACGAAGCAGCCGAACGCTTGGGGTCTCCACGATGTCAGCGGAAACGTGTGGGAGTGGGTTTCGGATTGGTACGAGGCGGGCTATTACGCGTCGAGTCCGCCGGCGGACCCGGCGGGGCCGTCGAATGGACGACAACGCGCCGCGCGTGGCGGTTCATTCAGCGACAATGCCGCCTTCGCCCGAGTCAGCAGTCGCCTGGGAATCACCCCCACGTTCGGCAACTACGATCTCGGCTTCCGCTGCGTCCGCGAACCGACCGAGAAGTAATTCAACTTTGGTTGCTCGCCTGGCAACGACCTGTGGCGGGTCGGAGAACTTTATTCGTGGCGGAGGGCAGTCAGGGGGTCGGTGCGGGAAGCGCGGCGGGCTGGGAGCCAGGATGCCAGCAACGCGACGGAAATTAGCGTCAGCGCGACGATACCGAGAGTCACGGCGTCTCCTGAGGGCACCGCGGGGATCGCCGACGCCATCAGTTGGACGAACGCATATGCGCCGACAAGACCCAGAGCGCTGCCCGCCACGCCGAGAGTCAGTCCCTGCCTCATGATCATCCACAGCACGCTGCTTCTTCCGGCTCCGAGCGCCAGACGGATTCCGATCTCCCCCGTACGGTGTGCTGCCGTGTACGCAATCACGCCGTAGATCCCGATCGCGGCGAGCGCGAGAGCAAGCGCCGCGAAAGTCCCGGTCATCGACGTTATTGCCGACAGGTCGCCGAAACTGTGCTCAACCCCCATCGATGCCGTTTGAATATCCGACACGGCAAGACTGGGGTCGATCTCCGCTACGGCGCTTCGGATCTCCGCACTGGTGTTTACGACGGTGCCCGACGTCCGCAATTCGATCCGCGGCGAATTGCCCGGCACTTGCAACAACGGCCGGTACATCTGGAACGTCGTTTCCGATCCGTTAAGGTTCGCAGGAAAACGAACGTCGCCGACTACGCCGACGATTTCGCAGCACCGCTGTTGCTCTCCCCTGTTGACGATTCGTTTCCCGATTGGACTCTCGTTAGGCCAATAGTGCTTTGCAAACGCTTCGTTGATGATGACGACGTCCGGCCGATCCATTGTGTCAGCGTCTGTGAAGGTCCTGCCTTGAACGAGCCGAATTCCGAGTGTCTCGAAATATTGCGGACTCGCCGCTTCATTGAAGACCAGGAATGGAGGGTCGGTGCGGTCGGCGATCGTGACTGTCTTTGAATTCTGAAATCCGAAGATGGGCGTCGACCAGGAAATCGAGGTATTGAGCACGCCCGGCATCGCCTTCATCCGTTGTTGCAGCATGTCGAAGAATGCGGCTCGGTTTGCCGCCTGCTTGTAGCGGCTGCCTGTGAGTTCGATTTGTCCGAAGACGAGTCCGTCCGGGCGCCATCCGGTGTCGACGTGCGTCAGATCGTACAGACCACGTCCAAACAGGGCTGCACCCGTGAGTACGACAATCGCAAAGACGATCTGACCAACGATGAGCGAATACCGCAGCCGGGTGTGAGCTTGACGCGCCGTCGCGAGACGTGGTGCATCCTTCAATACGCCGTTGAGATTCACGCGCGATGCGAGCCATGCGGGAATCGAGCCGAACACGACCGCAGTGCCAACCGCCGAGAGCAGAGCGAACGCAAATACGGTTCCATCGAAACGGGAATGAGCTCCCGGAAAATCGCCGAAGAATCGCGAAGCAATCCACTGCTGGCTCCAGATCGCGATAGGAAATGCGCCCGCCGTGCCGAAGGCTGCAATTAGAAAGCTTTCGGTCAATGACTGCTGCACCAGACGCGACTGGCCTCCACCCAGCGCGGCCCGCACAGCGAACTCGCGCGACCGCGCCGTCAGCCGCGCGAGCTGCAGGTTGCAGAGATTGACGCAGGCCATCACCAGGACGAACCCCGCCAGCCCGAACATGAACCACAAAATGCGGCGTCCGGTGTCGCCGATCATCGACTTTTGCAGGGGTTCGATGCGCAGGCTCTCGTCGACGTGTTTCAACGGGCTATCTCCGGCGATCCGCGCGCCCAGTGCCGCCAGCTCGCTCTGAGCCTGGAGCAGCGAGACACCGGGCTTCAGCCGGCCGATTTCAAAGACCGAATACACGTTCCACTGGCTTTGTTGCTGCGCGGTAAATGCGAACGGCTTCCATAAATCAATCGGGCCGAACAGCAATGGATGTTCGAAGTCCTCCGGCATTACGCCGGCAATCGTGACGTTTTCGCCATTCAATGGCAGGACGCGGCCGATCACGTTGGGATCGCCGTTGAAACGGCGTTTCCAGAATCGATGACTCAATATCACGACGCCCGCGGCGCCCGGACGGTCCTCATCGTCGCCGAACACGCGGCCCACCATCGGTTTCACGCCGAGCAACGGCCAATAATCGGATGTGACCAAAAAGCCCGTCAGTCGCTCCGCCGGTTCGCCTTGTAGCGTTAACGTGAAGTTCGTCCAGGTGAAAGCAGCCATTTTTTCTAAAACGCTGTTTTCGGATCGTTGCGCGAGAAAGCTCGGAACTGAATGCGGCCAGTTTGACGACTGAGGCGAAGTGCGGAAAATGCGAATGAGGCGGGTCCCGTCGGAATACGGAAGCGGTGCGAAGATCAGAGTGTTCACCAGCGTGAAGACGGTCGTGTTCGCGCCGACGCCGAGCGCCAGTGTCAGCACTGCGGCCGCTGCAAAAGCGTGGCTTTTGCGCAGCGTTCGAAAACCGTATTGCAGGTCCTGAATCAGGTTTTCAAAAAAATTTACTCTTCTGGCATCGCGGCAATGTTCCTTCTGCTGTTCGATACCATCCATCGAACGCAGCGCCTGATACCGTGCTTCCTCGGCCGCCATTCCTTTCGCGATATTGTCATCGACAATGCGTTCGAGGTGGTATCGCAGCTCTTCATTCAGCTCGCTTTCAACGCGCTTTCGACGAAACAGGGAGCGGAGACGCAGCGGAAAGGTGTAAACCAGACGGCCAAACCGGCGCATCTCACGCTTCCCGCAGTCTGACCACGGAGGAGATTGCCCCGGCGAGACGGTTCCAGTTGGCGGTTTCCCTTTCCAGTTCCTTGCGTCCCGGCCGCGTCAACGAATAGTACTTCGCGCGGCGGTTGTTTTCGCTCGGCGCCCACTCGGATGCGATCCAGCCCTGTTGTTCCAGCTTGTGAAGCGCCGGATAGAGCGAACCGTCGCTGACTTGAAGAACATCGCCGGACACCTGTTTCATGCGCTGCGCAATCGCCCAGCCATGCATCGGTTCGAGGGCCAGCATTTTCATGATGAGAAGGTCCAGGGTGCCCTGAACGAGATCGGAAGGTTTACTCACGTCGCCACCTCGATTACCGATATGAATACCATCCACTCCTCTCGGTAAGCAAGGTAAAAAAAAGGTATTCAACCGCCAATGAAATGTAAACAGAAAAACCTAAGCGAGGCCGCCGACTGCCCGTTCAACCTCGTCGAGCAATTCGCCGGACTTGACAAGGTCTTTCATCCGGTTGTGATCCGGGTACAACGGCCGATCGATTTCGAGATGCGCAACGTGCTTGCGGATCACTTTGCGTGCGGCCTGCGTTCCTTTGCCGGGCGTGAACTGGCGGAAATCCAGGGCCTGCGCGGCGGCCATGAGTTCGATGCCGAGGACGCCGTACGCGTTGTCCAGAATCCGGTCGTTTTTCAGAGCCGTGTTCATGCCCATCGAAACGAAGTCTTCCTGGTCGGCGGCAGCGGGGATGGACTGAATGGCTGCCGGTGTGGAAAGGATGCGTTGCTCGACAATCAGATGATCCGCCGTGTACTGGCTCAGCATGAGGCCCGAATAAAAACCGGGTTCATGGGCGAGGAAGTCGGGTAATCCCTGGGAGAGCGCGGGATTCGTTAATCGATTCAATCGGCGTTCAGATAACACGGACACCATTGTCACCGCTGCTCCGACCATGTCCATGGGAAGAGCCACCGGCGATCCCTGGAAATTTGCGCCGCTGAGCGTAAGTTTCAATTCCGGCACAAAGATCGGATTGTCTGCCACACCGTTGAGTTCGATCTCGATCTGCGTTCGGGCGAACGCGACGGCATCACGGGCGGCGCCGACGACCTGTGGTGTCGAGCGCATGGAATAGGCGTCCTGAACCTTCGTTTTCATTTTGCCGGTCGCGAGATCGGACCCTTCCATTACCTTCATCAAGTTGGCTGCCGACACTATCGCGCCCTTGAAGCCGCGCAGCTCGTGAAGCTTGGGTCCGTAGGGTTTGAGATTGCCGAGCAGCGCTTCGATCGTCATCGCCGCCGCAATTTCGGATTGTTTGAGCCAGCGTTCGATGTCGTAGAGGTGAAGGCCGGAAATTGCCGTCAACACGTTCGAGCCGTTGATGGCAGCGAGACCGTCGCGCGCCTGCAGGCCGGGAACCGGAATTCCGGCCCGCTTGAAAGCCTCGGCGCCGGGCAATCGCTCGCCATCGAAGAAAGCCTCGCCTTCTCCCATCAGGAGCAACGCGGCCTGCGCCATCGGCGCCAGATCGCCGGATGCGCCCACGGAACCCTTCTGGCACATGACGGGAGTCACGCCTTTGTTGAGCATGTCGACAAGAGTGAGTGTGATTTCCGGCCGGCATCCCGAGTTGCCGTGTGCGTGCACGTTGATGCGGCTTGCCAGCGCCGCGCGGACCTGTTCGATGGGCAGCGGATCACCGATTCCCGCCGCGTGGTTGTAGATGAGGTACTTTTGAAATTCCTTCACCTGCTCGTCACTCAAAACCCGCTCGGAAAACTCACCGATGCCGGTGTTGATTCCGTACATGATTTCTTTCGCGGCGATCTTTTCCTCGATCATCGAGCGGCAGACTTTAATGCGCTCCAGGGCGCCCGGCGCCAGTTCGATCTTTTCGCTGTGACGCGCAATGGCAACCAGCTTTTCGATGGATAGGGAGGAACCGTGCAGAACAATCGACATATAAGGAATAACTCCTGACCGCGAATGCAGACTGGCTAGATTAACAGATTTGACGCGCCTCGAGGCCCAGCCTATTCTTCTCCCCATGATCCTGGCGATCATCATCGTGCTGTCGCTCGTCGCCGGTTTCCAGACGGCAGCGCCGCAACCCGAACGGAAAACCGTTTGGAGCGGTGTTTACACCGAAACCCAGGCGGTGCGGGGCGAGGTGGCGTATGAAGCGAATTGTGCGCCGTGTCACGGCAGCAATCTCGATGGTGTTGCTTATCTCAAGGGCGACGACTTCATGGAGCGCTGGCGGGAGTTGAACGTTCGAAGCCTGTTCGACTTCATCAGTAAATCCATGCCGCGCCAGCGCCGGGGAAGCTCGAATCGGCCGGGAAGCCTCAGCGAGAACACTTACGTCGACATCATGACGCACATTTTTCGCGCCAACGATTTTCCCGCAGGCTCTCAGGAACTGAGCACCGAGGCGATGAAGAGTGTTCAAATCGAATTCAAGGATGGTCCGCGACCGCTACCGAACGGCGCTCTCGTGAGAGTTGCGGGATGCTTGACGAAGAGAGGACAGGATTGGGTCGTGACTCGCGCGAACGATCCCATTCGAACCGCGACGCCGGATGCGTCAAACGCCGACGAATTGAGCGATTCCACTTCTCAATCCGCCGGCGTTCAACTTTTCTTCGTATCGAATCTGGGCTACCTGGGGCCCGACTTCGACGTCTCTGCCCATACGAACCACCGGATGCAGGTCAAAGGATTCCTTGTCAAACAGCCCGGAAACTTCCGGATCAATGTGACGTCCCTTGAGATGATTTCGGAGTCCTGTCCTCAGTAGGACTCGATTAGTTTCTTGTCAGCTCTGCAAAAGTTGGAACTCTTGCGCGTCGTGGTTCGTAGGGTCAGTTACATCTGCAGATGGAGGGGACGATGAAACTGCTCACTCTTTGTGCCGGCGTGTTTTTCATGACGTCGCCGTTGGCCGCTCAATCGAAAGTGTTCGATCAGACCGTTAATCTGCCCTCGGGCGGCCTGCTGAAACTGGATGCGAGTCGCGGCAGCGTCCGTTTAACAGCCTGGGATCGCGATCAGGTCGAAATCCATGCCCGAATCGAGGCGGACTCGACTTGGGATTCCGGATATGCCCGCCGAGCCGTCGACGCGACGACCGTGGACGTGAGCACGACGTTCAAGAACGAAGTGGCCATTCGCGGCAACTACACCAATGTTCCCGGGGACTACTGGCTTTTCGGCGAGTACCGGCGCACACCGTCAATCCATTACGAGATTCGGGCTCCAAGGCACGTCGATCTCCGGCTGAACATCGATCGCTCGAATTCCTTGATCAGCGGCTTCGAAGGCCGTGTCGATCTCGAAGCCGACCGAAGCAGGATCGATGCCGCTGATCTGTCCAGCGCGATCGACGTCGCGATCGATCGCGGCGGCGACAGCAGTTTCAAAAACATTCGTGGTTCGATGGTTGTCGAAGCGGATCGCACCAATCTGCGGATTGAGCTGGCGAAGCTCGACGCGTCCTCACGGATTGAAGTCGACCGGGGCGACGTCGACATGGCGGTGTCCAATGGTCAGGGCTTTAATCTGGATACGTCACTCACTCGGCGCTCGAGTATCGACACGAGTTATCCGATTCAGACTCGTAGTTACCGTCGGGACAAAGTGTCGGGTCCGGTAAACGGTGGCGGCCCGCGGCTGGCGATACAAGTGGATCGCGGTCGCGTCCGATTGCGATAGCGGCCGGACAGGCCTTGTGACGGCGGCGCGATTCACCAAATGTCGCCGACCGTAAAGCCGTTCGGATACGGGTCCTGAGGATCGACGACGAATTGATTGATCGCCGTGATCCATGCCGTGCCGCCGATTGTCGGTACGACGGCCCGATACGCTCCTACCCGCGTTTCCTCGACGAGGCGGCCGGTGAACAGCGTTCCGAGAATCCCTTCATGTACGAAGTCCTGATTTAATGCGAGCTGTCCCTTGGCGTGCAGCGCGGCCATTTTGGCGCACGTTCCCGTTCCGCACGGAGAACGGTCGATCACGCCGGTCCAGCTGGACGGCTTGTTCCAATCGAGTTTGGCGGTCGAAACGGTGACCACATTTTTTCGGTGCGCTTGCGGATGCGTGGCCGGGGCGGAGAGTTGAGCGATCGTCGGGCCCGTGATCTCCGCATTTTCCGGATGCACGACCGGACGCTGCTCCCGTGTCGCGGCTTTGATCATTTCGCTGATCCGCGTGATGTCGCGGCCTTCGTCGGGAGTGAGCTGCAGGCCAACCTGAGCGGCGTCGGCGATAACGTAAAACATACCGCCCCACGAGATATCGACGATGACGGTGCCGAGCTTCGGCACCTCGATCGGCACGTCCAGCTGAACGGCGAACGCCGGGACGTTTCGGAAAGTCACTCTCGTCACTTTTCCATCTTTGCAGTCGGCTCGAATTCCCACGAGACCCGCCGGCGCCTCGAGAACGAATTCCGTCAAAGGCTCTTTCATGGGAATCATTCCGGTTTCCAGCAATGTCGTCGCAACGCAGATCGTGTTGGTGCCGGACATCGGCGGATATTCCACCTGTTCCATGATGATGAAACCGGCAGCCGCGTCAGGGTGAGTCGGCGACACAATGACGTTGCAGCACAGGGCGGGGTAACCGCGAGGTTCTCGAAGCATCCGCAGACGGATGTCGTCATGATGTTTTTCGAAATACTTCATCTTTTCGAACATCGTCGCGCCAGGCACGTCGAGCACTCCGCCGGTGATCACGCGGCCGGGTTCGCCGCAAGCGTGAAGATCGACGGCGGTGATCATCGTATCGTGTCGCATACCGGCAGCATACGATCACGGGTAGTTGGAGGCGACGCAAATTTAATTGACGAGCGGCTTTTCGATGTGGTCGATGACGACGAACGGAACCGCTACCTTCTGCGGCTGGAGTCGCAGTCCCAATTGCTCGTCGATAGCCGTTGTGAAACTCGGTCCGGCGCTATCGGTTGTCGCGGTCAAAAGAACCGTTCCCGGTTCCCAGCGCAGTTCGAAAGCGTAGAACCCGTCCAGTCCGGTTTTGTCGACTACGGGACCAGTCCAGAATCTCGAGACGACGGAGGCGAGCGTCGACATGCGGGCCTTCTTGCTGATCATTAACGCGGTTGTGGCATTCGGACCGGTTGCAGGCAGCACCCTCGCATTCATCCTGACGGAGATGCTGGTGTTTTCCTCCTTCGGCGTCAGCGGTGTTTGGTCCTCGGCTCTTTCAAGCTTTGCCCCCTGCTTTCCGGCGACCAGCGCAAATCCGTCAACTTCCCTGGTTTCGGCCCGGAACGAGCATTTGAAACGGTCGACGAGCAACGAGACAAGCATCTCGCCGAGTTCTTTCTGAGTGACCGGACTTTCGGCCTTGGCTTCGATGTCGAATCCCTCATTGGTGACCCAGCCGGGCACCGGACCGAGCTTGTATTCCGTTTCATCAAGAACGGAAATGGCCGAGATCAGAAAACCCGCAGTCACATTCTTGAAAATACATCTTCCGAGAGGAATTGACTGAGGACCGCGGTCCGTGCCGTGACAACCCATCGGTCCTGTCGCCGGTCCCACCGGGCCGATTCCCATCGAGCTCGGCGTGATTCCGGACCTGTTCGGTTTTATCGACGCCACCTCAAATGAGGAGCGATTCGAGGGAGACTGGGAGCGAATGGATTCGCGCGCCACGCGGAACCCCATGAAGTCATATCCGACGCCGGGCCCGACGCCGTGGCGGAATCGTGGAGCAATCGGAACTTCCCAGGAAGGCAGACCGCGAACCACGCGGCTCAAGCCGGAATCGGGTCCGGAAGGGTCGCGCAAAGGACTGTTCGTATAGTAGCTATCGCTGTACCAGTCCGCGACGAGTTCTTCGACGTTGCCGATCATGTCATACAGTCCCCACGCGTTCGGAAGCTTTCCGCCGACCGGATGGGTTTGCCCGCCGGAATTGCGGCCAAACCACGCGATGGCGTCCAACGGCGACGAGTTGTCGATGCGAGGAATCCTCGGACCGCTCAGCCAAAATATCGGCGAACCCGCACGGGCTGCATATTCCCATTCCGCTTCAGTCGGGAACCGGTATCGATAACCGTCGTTGTGTGCGTTCAGCTGGTCCAGGAACTGCTGCGCGTCGTTCCAACTGACCTGTTCGACGGGAAGGTCCGGTCCTTTGAAGTCACTCGGATTCGTTCCCATCTGGCTTTGCCACTGCGACTGAGTGACTTCGAACCTTCCCATCTCGAATGATCTCGTAATTTGTACACGGTGCGGCGGCGCCTCCACTTCCCAACACCCTTCGCCCGCCGAGCAGCCCATGGTGAACTCGCCCGGCGGAATCCTGATGAATTCGATGTCCGTGACAGCCGGTTTTAGCGTTTGACGAAGAGTGACGTCGGCGCGAGGTGTTTGGGGAAGCAATGTCTCGTGAAGAATTGTGCGTTCCATGATCGGTGCTGGTATCGGTGCCTGCAGGACGAAAGGCAGTGGGAGGGCAGTCAGGTGTATGGCGGCGATCAACAGTGACGACACAGCGGCCGCGAACGACAACGCTGCCGCCCGCGTTTTCGACAGCCGGCGGCGGTTTCGATGACGATCGATGATCGCGAGCAGCCGCGCTTCGAGCTGCGACGCCTGTGCCATCGACATCGCCGCCGTCGGGAGAGGCGGCCGTGAAGCGGCTCGCGCGAGCTGCAGTAAGTGGGATGCATATTGATCTGCGTCAGCGCCCATTGTCAGTACGGCATCATCACAGGCACGCTCGCGTTCAAGCTGCAGGCGCCCGGCTGCAAACCAGACGAGAGGATTGAACCAGTGGATCGCGCAGGTGATCTGCGCGAGGACCTGCATCAATCCGTCGTGACGGCGCAGGTGAGCAAGTTCGTGCGCCAAAACGAATTTGCGCCGATCGCCATCCCATTCGGAAGCGGACGAGGGCAGGAGAATCACCGTTGGCTTTACTGCAGAAGTCAACGGAGGCAATGCCCCGGCTGCGACGGCAACTCGAACCGGTGATGAGATCGATGAATTTGAACGCAATTCTTCGAGCAGCCGGACCCATGTTTCATCTGCCGGCTTGGACTCATTGATGATGCGTTGAACAAAATGGATTCCGACGAGGAGCCGTGCCATGAGGAGAACAAAGCCGGCCGCCCAAAGAGCGAACACTACGGCCGTTAAACTCCGCCGGGTGCCGACGGATCTCGTCGCGTCCAGTTTCAATTCGCCGGATGGCACCGGCTGAGCTGTTGAAAGCGGAAAAGCTGCCACCGATTCGGGTTCGGAAACACGAGTCGCGTCGATCGGTGGCGCGCCGGACAACGGCATTGGAGGACTCTGGAGCACGGGCAATTCGATCGATGGCGCGACAACCATCAGCAGCGGCAGGGCGAGCACGTTCAGCAGGGCAACCGTCCATACCGCATGTCGCGTCGAGGCGGAAAAGCGGCCAAGCCCAAGGCAGACGGCCGCGGCGGTTAAGAGAATGATCGTCGCGCGGACGGTGAGATCGAAAAGGAAGGTCATGCCTTACCTCCTTTACGCGCCTTCTTCAGGATGCCTTCGAGGCGGTTGAATTCCTTCTCCGAGAGACGCGACGAGGATTCGTCCAACAGCGCTGCCACGGCATTCCCGGCGGAGCCGTCAAAGAACGTCTGGAGCAAGTGACGAATCGCGGAGCGCTTCGCTTTGTCGCGGTTCAGCGTCGGGAGGTATACATACTTCGCTCCATCGGTTTGGTGGCGGATGTGGCCCTTCTCTTCGAGTATCCGGAGCATCGATCGTACGGCCGAATATCCGGGAGGTTCCGGCATCTCTCCCATCACCTCGGTGACGGTTCCACGGCCTCGCTTGTATAGAACGTCCATGATCTGGCGTTCCCGGCGGCTCAGTTTGTGGTGTGGCGAGCTCATTGGTGCTGAGAAATTAGCACTCGCGGATGTGCGATTCAACCAAAAAGTGCTGAGTTTTTAGCATTACGTCCGGTATTTGGTGACTTCCCGTACACTGGAAGGCATGAATCTGACGATCCGCGCGGACATCCTCGATGAACTCATCGCCCACTTGAAACGAGTGCATCCGCAGGAAGGATGCGGATTCCTGGTCGGTCGGGAGAGCAACGCAAACCGGTTTGTGCCGATGCCGAACAGTTTGGCCAGCGAGACCGCCTACGAGATCGATCCGGCGCTGCTGGTTTCCACTTTTCAATCGCTGCGTGAGTCGGGCGACGAACTTCTCGGGATCGTCCATTCTCATCCGCGTGGTCCCGCAGAACCTTCCAGACGCGACCGTGAACGGGCGTTTTATCCGGAAGCCGCGCACGTCATCGTTTCGCTTGCCGATATCGGTCATCCGCAAGTCCGCGCGTTTCGAATCATCGGCAGCGAAGCTTACGAAATCGAATGTCGTATCGTCATATAATGTCGCGATACGACACTGTTCCGGAGGGGTTATGGTTTCGGTGCTACTGTCATTGCTGCTGGCGATGACTTCATTTTCGCAGGCGACTCAGGCAACGGCATTTGATGTTCGAGCAAAGGGCAGCCTCATTCTCGGCAAGGGCGCGCAGACCGGCGCGACATATTATGACGTCGTGATTACGCGTCAGCCGGGCGATGGAGTTTTGATCAAACTGCCGTACACCAGGAAGGGTGGGAAGTTCACATTCGATCTGCATCACCGGATTACGATGACTCCGGAGTTCACAGCCGCCGAAGTGACAACGATTGTGGAAGTCATTACCGGCGGAACCGTCAGCATCGGTACCTACACCATCTCGGACAGGATCGAACCGGGCGATAAATTCACTGAGACCGTCGACAAAACAGCCGCCGCCGGCCTCGAACCATCGGTGACGCCCCTTCGGACGAAAACCGTGTCGTTCGAGACCCGGCCCGGTCCACAGTCCATCAGCATCGTCGGGCAAACGCAGATCTTCACGCGCGGATCAGTTACAAACCGGATCGACACACCAAATGCGCGAATCGCAACGATCTCGAGTCTCAAGTTTGAAGAGATCACCGGGAAAAATCCGCTGAAGCCTTAGAACGACGCGGCAATGTGCGCGCGTTCGGCGGCGATGTCGCGGTAAATGCCGAGTACCTGATCGGCCGCGACGCGCCACGAGAATTTGGCGACTTGATCGATGCCGCGCAGGATCAATCGCCGGCGCAGAAGATCGTCGGTCAGGATGGACTTCATTCCCCGCGCGATGTCGAACACGTTTTCCGGATTGACGAGGAGCGCGGCATCTTCGAGAACCTCGGGCATCGACGATGTGTTCGACGCGATCACGGGAGTGTTGTTCGCCATCGCCTCGAGCGGCGGGAGGCCGAAGCCTTCGTAGAGAGAGGGAAACGCGAACAGGACGGCCGACTGATAGAAGACGCGCAGGATGGGATGCGGAACAAAACCAAAGAATCGCACATGATCCTGAACTCCGCTGCGAACGACGGTCAGTCGAAGGTACTGATGTTTGCTGAGTTCATCGCCAATGATGATGAGCTTTAGATTCTGGTAGCGCGGATCGTCGGACAACTCCATCTTCAACACGGCGAACGCCTCGATCAACCGGTGCACGTTCTTGTGCGGCCGGATTCTTCCCGAGTACAAAATGAAAGGATCTTTGAGTTGATAGCGCTCGAGCACTTGCCGGCGTTCTTCGATCGTATGATCCGACGCGGACCGTTCGTCGAGCGCGTTGTGAACGACGGAAATCTTCGAGCCCGGCAGGTTGAAGATATTGATCAGGTCCTCTCTTGTGGACTCCGAAACCGCAACCACGTGCCGCGCGACACCCACGACTTTCTTGGTATGCAGATAGGTCCGGTAGTTTTTGAACTTCGAGTAGTCTTCGGGGGGAAACAACAGGTGGACGCAATCGTGGACAGTGACGAGCAACCGGGTGGGAACAACCACGGGCGCTTCATGATGAGGAACGTGGACCACGTCGATTTTGCTGCGGCGCAGGCACATCGGTATCGAGTAGTGGTCCTGCCACAACGATCGTCCATCCGGCTGAAACAGGTGCTTGAAATTTCCCGGAAGCGGTCCGAGTTCGTGGAAATTGCGATTCGAACCGAGCAAAAAATACTGATTCGCGCCATCGCCGTCGATTGCACCCAGATTTCGAATGAGGTTCCAGATGTACGCTCCCACGCCGAATTCGTTGACCTTGCGGATGTCGATCGCGACTCGCATAGGTGCAGTTGTAACGCATCCCAGGCCAAATCCGCCATTCATAATCGACCGTAAATTGTGATCAGTTCCATTTATAATCGGCTTGTGTTGCGATCCTTCGGTTTGGCCGCAATCCTCATAACGCTTCTCTCGCCGCCGGTTTTTGCAGATAAGGGAACCGTTCTTGTCTTTCCTTTTGAAAATCAATCCGAAGACCGGAACCTGGACTGGATCGGCCAGGGGATTTCCGAGTTGATCATCGAGCGCTTGCGATCGGAACCGGAGCTGTATGTGTTCGATCGTGATGAGCGTCTGGCCGGATTCGAAAAACTCGGAATACCCGATACGGCCGTCATCAGCCGTGCGACGTCGATGAAATTGGGTTGGGACAACGGCGCCGACCGGGTGATCGTCGGACGGTTTGCGGGCACTGCGGCGAACTTCAGCGTTTATGCCCGAATCATCGATCTCGCTGCGGCGGGCGCATCCCAGGAAATCAAGGCCAGTGGGAAACTCGACGACATCATTCCCCTGACGAATGCATTGTCGTGGCAACTCTTGAAGATCATCGTTCCCGCGACGCAAACTCCCGAGTCCGACTACACGTCCCGTCCTCCGGTTCCGCGCAGCGCTTTTGAGAATTACGTGCGCGGCATCCTGAGCACCGACCCGCAGCGTCGCAGCGAGTTTCTCGAAACGGCGATCCGTCTTCAACCTCAATATCCGGCTGCGGTCTTCGAACTGGGACGGCTGAAGTCGTTTCAAGCAGATTGGAAGGCGTCCAAGCAGCAGCTGGAAAAGATCGGTTCTCTCGACCCGTACTACCTCCGTGCGCGATTCGCCGTCGCGTTGAACGATTACCAGTTGGGCGACTACGCGCGTGCCGCGGCGTCGTTGTCGGAATTGCCGGAAACCTACGACGTGCTGGTCAATCTCGGGGCTGCCCAACTTGAAAAAGGAGATTCGGGTGCTGCTCTTGCCGCGTGGAAGCGGGCCTTGGCGATAGATCCGTTTTTAACGGAAGCTGTGTTCAACATCGGCTACGCCAATTTTCTCAAAGGCGATCTGGACGCCGCAGCAAAGAGTCTTGAGCAGTCTCTGCGGCTGCAGGGGCGTGACTGGGAGGCGATGTTTCTTCTCTCTCGCGTTTACGATCGATTGGGTCGTGTTGAGGACTCCCAAAGACTACAATCGCAGGCCACGCGTCAATCTCCTCGTGTGGAACGTTGGTTGACGCAGCCTCTTCCGAAGCTCGAACGACTTTGCCTGAGTCCGGACTTGGCCGCGCTTCGCGGAATCGATTTCACGGGGCTCTGGTCGCCGGCGCGCGTTGCTCGAAGAGAGAAGGGCCAGGATTTGCTGTCGTGGGTCGAGTCCATTCAAACCCAGATCGATTCGCAGCTCTACGGGGACGCGCTTCGCCAGCTTCGTGAGACGCTGCTGGTCTTTCCCGACTCGGCTGACGCTCACTTGCTCACGGCGCAGGTTTACGAGAAGCAAAAGAACTTCGACGACGCAGTAAAGGAGTATCAGAAGTCGATCGGCATTCGTCCTTCCGCCGAATCCTACGTTATGATGGCGCGCCTTTACCGGACGATGAACCAAACGCAACTGGCGTTGCGCGCCGTCGAGCAAGCTTTGAAGTTGGATCCGGATCATGCGGCGGCGCTGGCGTTGAAAGCCGAGCTCCAGAAGCCTCCTGGAAAAAGGCTGGACCCATGAAAACATTCTTCGGACTCGTTGCCGTCTTCGCTGTTTTGGTTGGAAGCTCTTCGCTTCAAGCTCAGAGTCCGGTCATCGTTCAGGTTGATCTTGAAGACATCATTCATCCCGTCAGCGCGGATTACGTCAAGCAGGGTGTCCAGCACGCCAAAGACATCAATGCAAGGGCTGTGATCATTCGGCTGAACACTCCCGGCGGTCTCATCGACTCGATGCGCGATATCGTTGAAGTCATCCTGGCTTCGCCGATGCCTGTCATCACGTGGGTTGGTCCAAACGGCGCGCGGGCGGCTTCGGCGGGATTCTTCATCCTGCTGGCGGGCGATCTCGCGACGATGGCGCCCGGCACGAACTCGGGTGCGGCGCATCCGGTATCGATCACGGGTTCCAAGATCGATGACGTGATGGAAAAGAAAGTCGTCAGCGATGCGTCCGCGTATATCCGCAGCTACGTCGCGAAACGCGGACGCAATGCCGTTCTTGCCGAGAAGGGCGTCGTCGAAAGCCAGTCGTTCACGGCCGAAGAAGCCTTAAGGGAAAACCTGATCGACGCCGTCGTGAACGACGTTCCTTCCATCATTCAACGGTATGACGGAAAACAGGTCACTCGCCTGTCGGGCGACACAGTTCCGTTGAACCTGCAGGGCGCCACCGTCGAGGTGTTCGAGATGACAGCCCGCCAGCGTGTGTTATCGGGTGTGCTGAACCCGAACGTGGCCCTGATTCTCGGCCTGCTCGGGCTGTTGTGTTTGTACATCGAGATGACTCATCCGGGAATGATTCTTCCGGGTGTTGTCGGAGCGATCAGCCTGGTCCTCGCACTGTTCGCGTTCAATATCCTTCCGGTCAACTGGTCCGGTGCCTTGCTGATTCTGGTCGCTCTAACTCTGTTCGTTCTCGAAGCGACGGTCACAAGTCACGGCATACTCGCGCTCGGCGGCTGCATTGCGATGATTTTTGGCGCGCTGATGCTGGTGGAAGGACCGATTCCTCAGCTTCGCATCAATCTGGGCACGACGCTGGCCGTGACAATTCCCGTCGCGGCGATCACGGTTTTCCTGGTTCGTCTTGTTGTTCTTTCGCATCGCCACAAGTCGGTGACGGGAGAGCAGGGCATGGTTGGTGAAGTCGGTATCGCCAAGTCCGACATTCGTGATGAAGGCAAAGTTCTGGTGCACGGCGAGTACTGGAATGCTTTCTCGGCTGCTCCCATTGCCGCTGGTTCCAAAGTCCGAGTCGTGAACGTGCACGGCCTCAAAGTTGAAGTGGAGGCGGAGAAGGAGTCGCTATGAACAATACATTCCCGTTGTCGCTCGTTGCTCTTGTGATCTTTCTGATCTGGATTGCGAATTCCGTCAACGTGCTTCGCGAGTATGAGCGTGGCGTCATTTTCCGGCTGGGCCGTCTTTTGTCCCAGCCGAAGGGGCCGGGACTGATCTGGGTGCTGTGGCCGATCGACCGGATGGTCCGGATCAGCCTGCGCACGATCACTCTCGATGTCCCGACGCAGGATGTCATCACGTCCGATAACGTCAGCGTGAAGGTTAACGCGGTCGTTTATTTTCGCGTGGTGGACCCAAGTCGCGCCGTGGTCGAAGTAGAGAATTACCTGTATGCCACGTCGCAGCTCGCGCAAACGACGCTGCGATCGGTGCTGGGCGAAGTGGGTCTCGATGACCTGCTGAGCCAGCGCGAGAAATTGAATCAACGGCTGCAGGAAATTCTGGATCTGCACACGGATCCGTGGGGAATCAAGGTGTCATTGGTCGAGATCAAGGGAGTCGATCTGCCGGAGTTGATGCAGCGCGCCATGGCGCGTCAGGCCGAGGCCGAACGCGAAAAGCGCGCCAAGATCATTCACGCACAGGGCGAGTTCGAAGCTGCCGAGCGTTTGTCGGATGCGGCCGCGAAAATCCAGGATCACCCCGTCGCTCTGCAGCTGCGCTACCTGCAGACACTCACCGAGATCGGGATGGAAAAGAACACGACGATTGTCTTTCCGGTGCCTGTGGATTTCCTGCGGTACTTCATGGAGAGCGGGAGAAAGTAAATGGAAGATCAAAACTCCTGGAAAGGGCACACATTCACGCTGATGATCTTCGGCGGAATCGTCGTGCTGTGCGCGATTTTCTTTGTGCTCGGCATGCTTGTCGGAAGAATGCAGGCATTGAAACTGGCAACAGTCACCGTCGAGGCTGCCAGTAAGCCTGAATCGAAAGAGCCCTTACCGGCGCGAGTCGAGCGTCCCGAGCCGAAGTTGCCGGAACCCGCCGCAAAGCCTGAGACGCCGGCGCCCCGTCCGGCGCTGCCAAAGGTAGAGAGCGCGCCGCTTCCCGGCAGCGGCGTCAGTCTGCAGGTTGGCGCGTGGAAGAAAAAGTCCGAGGCGGAAAAACAGCTCGCCGAGCTGAAGAAGAAAGGTTTCGGCCGCGCTTTCATATTATCGCCGGCCGCCGCCGATCCCGGTCCTTTGTACCGCGTGCAGGTCGCCGTAGCCGACCTTGTTGAAGCGGACGTGGTGAAGCAAAAACTGGACGCGGCGGGGTTCAAAGCGATCATCAAGAAGTAATTCGGCAAGAGATGATCGGGCAAGAGACACAACACGCTCCTCAAAGGAGTGGAAAGCATTTGTTCGTTCTCCTCGGCATCTCTTCCGGTTTGCTGCTCGTTCTTTCTCTTCCAAAGCCGGACCTCTATCCACTCGCATGGATCGCTCTCGCTCCCCTGCTGTTTGCCATAGCCCGAGCCGGAAACTGGCGGCGGGCGGCGATCAGTTCCTACGCGGCCGGCCTGATGTTTTTTGCGGGGACGTTTTACTGGATCACGGAAACGATGATGATTTACGGCGAAGTCGATACCGCTTCCGCGATCGGCGTCGGCGTGCTGTTCTGCGTCACCTACGCTTTGCATTTTGTGCTCTTCGGACTTGGCGTATGGCTTGCCGTCCGGAAGTGGGGCGCGGCCGGCGTTCTTGGCGCGGCTCCGATATGGGTCAGCGTCGAGCTTGCGCGCTCTTACTGGTTTTCCGGCTTTCCGTGGATGTTGTCGGGATATGCATTGGTACCCTTTTCCGGGCTTTTGCAGATCGTGACGTTGACAGGAGTTTACGGGCTGTCTTTCATTGCGACTCTAATGGGCAGCGCCCTGGCGTACGGCATTGCCGTGGGAAGCCGGTCATGGACGGCTGCGGCGGTCGTGCTTCCTGTCGTTCTTTCGGTGCTACCCATATTGCCGTCACCCGCCGCGCCATCCGGTGACGCGATCAATGTGCGTCTCGTTCAAACGAACATTTCGATCGATCAATCCTGGGGGGAACCGGAAGCGACCGGCCTGCTCGGTGAGTTGGAACGAATCTCGACAGCACCCTCAGGCACCGTCGACCTGATCGTCTGGCCTGAAACTCCCGCGCCTTTTTATTTGAGGGATAATTCCGAGTTTCGAACGCGAGTCCGGCGGATTGCGCAGGCGTCCAATGCGAACATTCTGGTCGGCTATATCGACAGCAAAGAAGACGGGCCCACGAACAGCGCGGCTCTCGTCGATTCTCGCGGCGAGGTAATCTCGCGTTACGACAAGAAGCACCTGGTTCCGTTCGGCGAATACGTTCCGCTGAAGAGCTTTTTGTTTTTTGCTGAGAGCCTGACGCGTCAGGTCGGCGACTTCAAACCAGGCACGGTCGACACACTCAGCCCCATCGGGGATCATCGGTTTTCGACGGTGATCTGCTACGAAAGCATCTTCCCGAACCTCGTGCGGCAGTTCGTGGGCAAAGGCGCGGAGTTGCTTGTTGTGATCACAAATGATGGATGGTTTGGCGAATCGTCGGCACCATTTCAGCATCTCCGAATGGGTGTGGTCCGGGCCGTCGAGAATCGCCGATACGAGGTCCGTACCGCAAATACCGGAATCACTGCGATAATTGATCCATACGGCCGCGTCCAGAACCCGACACCGATCGGACGCCGCATGGTTCTCGACGGGAAGGCATGGTTTCGACGGGATCAGACGTTTTATACGCGGCACGGCGACGTTTTCGCGTACTTGAACGTCGTCGCGGCGGTCGTTACGATTGCCGGCGCCGGCATCCGCCGTGCGTGAAAATCAGAAAGAGGAGCAGAGAATGTACGAAGATCTCATGGAGCGTTTCGGTCAGGTTCGAAGCCGCAGTCAGGAAGTGCGGAGGTTCCTTTGACGCAGCTGAAAAACAGTCGCAGCTCGACGAGCTGCAGAAGGTCATCGCGGAACCGAACTTCTGGTCCGATCAGCAGCGATCGAGCCGGATTCAACAGCAACGTGCCCGTCTCGAGGAAACGATCGAACTCGATCGCGAAATCACCCGCCATGTCGACGACGTTGAGGCCCTGATGGAACTGGCTCGCGAAGGCGAGCCTGTCGGCGACGAATTTGCATCCCAGCTCAAACAGCTCGAAACGTTTGTGGATCAGACCGAGACGAAGGTTCTTCTTTCGGGTGACAATGATCGACTGAACGCGATCGTCAATATCCATCCCGGCGCGGGAGGCACCGAAGCGCAGGACTGGGCCGAAATGCTGATGCGCATGTATCTCCGGTGGTCCGAGCAGAACGGCTTCAAGACCAAGGTTCTCGACTATCAGGACGGTGAAGAGGCAGGGATCAAATCGACGACGCTCAACGTCATCGGCGACTACGCGTTCGGTTATTTATCGTCGGAGACCGGCGTCCATCGACTGGTCCGGATTTCACCGTTCGACGCCAACAAACGGCGTCATACCTCATTCGCTTCCGTTGCGGTGTATCCGGAAGTCGACGACAAGATCGACGTTGTCATCGAAGAAAAAGATCTGCGCATCGACACCTACCGGTCTTCCGGAAAGGGCGGCCAGCACGTCAATACGACCGACTCGGCCGTTCGCATTACGCACATCCCAACCGGTATCGTCACGCAGTGCCAGAACGAGCGCTCGCAGCACAAGAACCGGGAAGTCTGCATGAAAGTGCTTCGCGCGCGGCTCTACGAACTGGAAGTGGAGAGGAAGAAATCCGAATCGAAGGATATCGAAGATTCGAAACTTGACATCGCCTTCGGAAGCCAGATCCGATCCTACGTCCTGCAACCCTATCGGCTCGTGAAGGATGTTCGTACCAGAGTCGAAGTCGGCGACGTCGATCGCGTCCTCGACGGCGACCTGGAAGTGTTCATCAAGGCTTATTTGCAGATGAAGAAACAGGGCGGCACTGCCAACGGCTGATCGATCCACATGCTGCGACTCGATTCGGATGTGATGTACGTCAAGGGAGTCGGACCACGGCGCTCCGAGTTACTGAAGTCGCGCGGCATTCGAACGGTCGAGGATCTGCTGCTGCATGTTCCACGCACCTACCAGGATCGCGCGAATTTCATCCGGCTGGATTCGCTGAAAGCCGGTCAGGAAGCGGCGGTCCAGGCGAAAGTGTATCGGAGCCGCGTCATTCAGACGCGGACCCGCGGAAAGATCCTGGACGTGATCCTGACCGATGGCACGAGCTTCATTCACGCCAAATGGTTTCACGGCGGCTACCTGCAGCAGAACCGCGTCTTTTCCGCCGGCAAGCCGCTCGTGCTGTTTGGTCGCGTCGATTTCGACAGCTATGAATCCACATTCGTGCTGTTCAATCCGGAGTTCGAAGTTATCGACGACTCGGACAGCCTTTCATCGCTCGACATCGGACGAATCGTGCCGATCTATGAAGAAGCCGGCGGAATCACCACGCGGCAGTTTCGGCGGATCGTTTCGTCCGCGCTGAATCAACTGGAAGACGTCATCGACGATCCGCTGCCCGAAGACATTCGTGAAGCGAACGGATTCCCGGATCTCAAAACATCTCTCCACCGGATTCATTTTCCGGAGAACAGCGACGATCTCGACAAGCTGAATCACCGGGATTCTCCCTACCATCACCGTTTCATTTTCGAAGAGTTTTTCCTTCTCGAACTGGCTTTTGCTCTCCGCAGATACCAGGCGCGAAGCGTGAAAGGAGTGCGGTTTCAGACCCGGGATCGGATTCGCGATCAGGTCAAGCGGATTTTGCCGTTCCATCCCACGAACGCGCAGAAGCGAGTGCTGAAAGAAATTGTGGATGATCTGAGGGCGCCCTATCCGATGAATCGGCTGCTTCAGGGCGACGTGGGCAGCGGCAAGACCATCGTGGCTTTCGAGACGATCGTTGTCGCTGTGGAAAACGGTTATCAGGCAGCGCTGATGGCCCCGACTGAAATCCTTGCAGAACAGCACTACCTCAACGCGAAGCGAATTCTCGGCCCTCTGGCATACACGATCGGGGTGATGCGGGGAGGCACGCGCAAAGCCGAGAAGGAGCAACTCGCTCAGAAGATCGCATCGGGCGAAACGCAAGTGGTGATCGGAACGCACGCCCTGATCGAGGAGAAAACCCAATTCAACAAACTGGGACTGGTCATCGTGGACGAACAACACCGATTCGGCGTTGTTCAGCGGCTCCAGCTGATGTCGAAAGGTGAGAATCCCAACACGCTCGTCATGACGGCGACTCCGATCCCGAGAACGCTTGCAATGACCATTTACGGCGACCTTGATTTGTCCGTGATCGACGAGATGCCGCCGGGACGAACGCCGATCCGGACGAGTCATGCGACCGACCGGGATGTGGACCGGGTTTACGCCACGATTCGAGCGGAGTTGGAGCTGGGGCGTCAGTGTTACGTCGTGTATCCGCTTATCGAAGAATCCGAAAAGATCGATTTGCGTTCGGCAACCGAAGGTTTCAAGAAGCTGTCCGAGGTCTTTTCCGGCCGCCGTCTCGCATTGCTCCATGGCCGGTTGAAGAGCGTCGAGAAGGAGTCCATCATGCGGGCGTTCTCCACCGGTGAGATCGACATTCTTGTCTCGACGACGGTGATCGAAGTCGGTGTGGACGTCGCCAATGCCACGGTCATGTTGATTGAGCATGCTGAGCGTTTCGGAATCGCACAACTTCATCAGTTGCGAGGGCGCGTCGGGCGTGGCGGCCATCAATCGTTGTGTATTCTGATGACGCCCTACGGAATCAACGACGTCGCGCGGCAGCGCATCAAGGCGCTGGTTTCGAGCACGGATGGTTTCAAACTCGCCGAAGTGGATTTGCAGATTCGAGGACCGGGAGAGATGGCAGGCACCCGCCAGTCGGGACTGCCCGAGTTTCGCACCGCGAACCTGTTTACCGATTCGCACCTTCTCAGCCTGGCGCAGAAAGAAGCCGATCGCTGGGCAAGCCGCACAGAAGAGCGCGAACACCTGATCCAGCGTCTGTCGAGCCGCGCCGGCGGTCGAAACCCGATTGGCCTCGTCACCGTGGGTTAGCGTAAAGATGCGGATCATCTCGGGACAGTTCAAGAGCCGTCAGCTGAAATCAGCGCCTCCGCCGGGGATGCGGCCGACCAGCGACAAGCTTCGCGAAACTTTGTTTAACGTCCTGGGCGAGACTGTGAGAGGCTGTACTTTTCTTGACGGGTGTGCCGGAGTGGGTGCGATCGGAATCGAAGCGATCAGCCGCGGAGCAGAAACAGTTGTGTTCGTCGATCAGTCGCGCAAAGCAGCGCGAATGATTCGCGATAACCTTCAGGCGCTGGATGTTCAGGAAGGATTCAAGATCCTGGATCTCGACCTCTCCAAGGCTCTCGACGTTTGTGCGCGCGACGAAATGCGGTTTGATGTCGCGTTTATCGATCCTCCTTATGATCGCGACGATATATACAAGGACGCGCTCGGCCGTTTTGACAACGGGTCATTGTTGCCACCGGAGGGACTTTTGATCTTCGAGCACTCGAAGCGAAAGGAACTTCCGGAGGCCGCTGGCAGGCGGCGACGATTCCGAACGCTCATTCAAGGCGACAGCGCTTTGAGTTTTTATCGATTGGGGGCGGAATGACACGCGCCATTTATCCTGGATCATTCGACCCTCTGACCAATGGGCACCTCGATGTCATTGAGCGCAGTGCCCGCCTCTTCGACGAAGTCATCGTGGCGATCCTCACAAATCCGCAAAAAGAACCGTTGTTCAGCGTCGATGAACGGATGGACGTTCTGCGACGTATTGTTCAACCGCGATTGAAAAACGTTCGCTTGGACGTCTTTCATGGCTTGCTTGTCGATTATGCGAAGAAACTACAGGCGCAGGTCATCGTCCGCGGAATACGGGCGGTGTCGGATTATGAGTATGAATTCCAGATGGCGTTGATGAACCGACGATTGAATCCGGATATCGAAACGGTGTTCATGATGCCGTCGGAGAGTTATTCGTTCCTCAGTTCACGACTCGTCAAAGAAGTGGCGCAACTCGGCGGGTCTGTCAAGGGCCTCGTCCCGGATCTGGTCGAAGAGTTGTTGTCGAAGAAGTTGAAATAGTCCTCCGTGACGCGCAGGAGAGGTTTTTGCCAATGAAATTAGCCGAACGTATCTCTCGAATCTCGGTTTCTCAAACCATGGCCGTGGGTGAAGCAGCGGGTAAGATGCGCGACCAGGGTATCGACGTTGTCGATCTCGGTCCCGGTGAGCCCGACTTTCCAACTCCCCAAAACGTCCGGCAAGCCGGCATCGACGCCATCAATTCCGGCTTCACCAAATACACCGCGGCGGGAGGGATCCGCGACCTGAAGAAGGCAATCGTCGATAAGCACGCGCGTGACTTCGGTTCCAGATTCGACGTGTCCGAGTGCCTGGTGAATATCGGAGGGAAGCACGCGATCTTCAATATCATTTCGGCGACCGTGAACGACGGCGATGAAGTCATCATCCCCGCACCCTACTGGGTCTCGTTTCCGGATATCGTTCGCTTCGTCGGCGCGACGACAGTCTTTGTGCAAACCGCCGAAGCCGAGGGCTTTCGTCTGACGGCCAGAATGCTGGAAAAGGCGATCACACTGAAAACGCGGCTTATCATCGCGAACACTCCCAACAATCCCAGCGGCGCCGTGATCGACGACGACGAGCTTGTCCGCATTGCCAGGCTATGCAAAGAACGCGACGTCTATCTTCTCGTCGACGAGTGCTACGCGTATTTTGTTTATGACCATCGAAAACCGTTTTCGATCGGTTCGCAGCACGACTTGAAGAGTCATGTCATCATCGCGGGCTCGCTGTCGAAAACGTACGCGATGACGGGATGGCGCATCGGGTTCGTGCTCGGAGTACCGGAGCTTGTCCAGGCGACTTTGAAACTGCAAAGCCATTCCACCTCCAATCCGGCGTCGATGGCGCAGAAGGCGGCTCTCGAAGCTGTGAGTGGACCTCAGGATTCCGTCCGTCAAATGCTCGAAGAGTATTCGAAGCGCCGCAAATATGTTCTGGAGCGGCTGCGAGCGATTCCCGGAGTGAAATGCGCGGAGCCTGGCGGTGCCTTCTATGCGTATCCGAATATTTCGTCCGCCTTCAAAAAAGGAATTCAGAACACCATCGACTTTTCCGTGAAGCTGCTGGAAAAGCAGCACGTGGCGGTTGTGCCCGGTGAGGCCTTCGGTACAAAGGAACATATTCGGATTTCGTACGCGACTTCGATGGAGCAACTCGAAAAAGGGCTCAATCGTCTTCAAGAGTTCATGCTGTCATGAGGACCGTTACTGCGAGAGGCCTCACGAAGCCTGGCGCTGCGCTACGGGTTTTGATGGGACTTGCCGCTGTCCTTGCCGCTTCCGCATCCGGTATCGCGCTGCGGGCGCCTGCGCGTGTGCAGCTAACGATTCTATCGACCACCGATCTGCATGGAAACATTCTTCCGATCGACTATTACACCAATAAGCCCGACAACCGCGGACTTGCGAAAGTGGCGACCCTCATCAAACAAGCGCGCCGCGACAATCCCAACGTGCTGTTGGTGGATTCCGGCGACACGATTCAGGGATCGCCGCTCGAGTACTACCACAACCGCAAGAACAACACGCCTCCCGATCCGATGATGCTTGCGATGAATGCCCTCCGGTTCGACGCGATGACCGTCGGCAATCACGAATATAACTTCGGTCTCGAGATTCTGAACAAGGCGCGCCGCGAGGCGAAATTCCCATGGATTTCCGCCAACAGCTACAAGAAGGGATCCGGCGAATCGGCCTACGATCCGTATATCATCCGGGAATTCGGGGGCGTGCGCGTCGGTGTGCTTGGGCTCACGACGCCGGCAATTCCCGGCTGGGAGAATCCTCCAAACTACGCCGGGCTGGAGTTTCGAGAAACCGTCGTCGAGGCGCGGAAATGGGTACCGGTCCTGCGTGAAAAGGAGCACGCCGATCTCGTCGTCGCTGCCGTGCACATGGGACTCGAAGAAGATCTGAGGACGGGCGAATCGTTTCCCAGCAACTTGAAAGACGAAAACGCAGCGATCGAGATCGCGAAGGCCGTTCCCGACATCGATGTGATGCTTCTGGGCCACACCCATCGCGACGTTTCTTCGCTCATCATCAATGGCGTGCTGATGACACAAGCGGACTCCTGGGGGCGGCGTTTGGCCCGCGTCGACGCTTACCTCGAAAAAGACGAGCGTAACAGTCGATGGCACGTGGTCGCAAAGTCGGCGCGCACGATGTCCGTCGATGGAGTTGCGGCCGACGAGGAAATCGTACGGATCGCAACCGCCTACGACTCTGAAACGCAGGCGTGGCTGGGCCGGCCTATTGGACAGGTCTCCGGGGATCTCACCGCAAGAGACTCTCGTTTTCGCGACACGGCAATCATGGATCTGGTTCAACGCGTCCAGCTCGAGGCGGGAAAAGCGGATGTGTCGATGGCGGCGCCCTTTAATTTGCAGGCTCGCATCGCCAGGGGACCCGTCACCGTGCGCGACATCGCCGGACTCTACATCTACGAAAACACGCTTGTTGTGCTTGAAGTCACGGGGCAGCAGTTGAAGGAAGCGCTGGAGCATTCCGCAAAGTACTTCCGGCCATTCGTCGCGGGCAAGACAGCTCCCGAACTCGTCGACGAAAACATTCCCGCTTTCAACTTCGATATTGCGGAAGGTGTTGCTTACGATCTGGATGTCACAAAACCGGTG
This sequence comes from uncultured Solibacteraceae bacterium, assembly GCA_964584785.1. GTDB lineage: Bacteria > Acidobacteriota > Terriglobia > 20CM-2-55-15 > 20CM-2-55-15 > JAHFTY01. Next base: position 91,058 of record CAZPBY010000006.1, on the reverse strand, counting down.
GGGCAGAGGATTCAGAATCTGAAGTTCAAAGGTCTGCCGCTGAATCCCTCACAGAAGCTGAAACTGGCGGTGAACAATTATCGAGTCAACGGCGGAGGCGGCTACACGATGTACAAGACCGCACCGGTGGTATCGCGGTCCAGCGAAGAAATTCGCGACTTGATCATCGATTGGGTCGAACGTCACAAGGAGATTCCGGCGGAGCCCACGAACAACTGGCGCCTGCTGCCGTAAGTTGTCCGTGGGCTCCGGTTTCCGGAAAGTCTTACATCGGTGATTGGCCGTTGGCGTCGCGCGGCGTCAAGAGGAAGGTACCGCCGACAGGGATGGAGTAAGTGAATGTGCTGCGCACTTCTCCATTCATCTTGACGGCCATCGGATTGCCGGCCGTGTCGAACACATCGATCCGGCCCGTGATGGTGCTGTTGGTGTTGTTCACGAGCGCCAGTTGACTCGACCATCCACCGGCCAGCGCGAACTGCGGAATGATCAGGGCAGTCGCTCCACCCACCACTCCAACCTGGGGTGTGTTTGCTGCCACTCCTGCCGTCAAGGTTCTCGTTGGAACGCCCGGTGTCGGTGTAGCAACTGCGAGCGCGATCGTACTGAAAACCGATCCGGTGAAGCGCATTCCGACCGCAGCGAATGGTGATGCACTCTGCAGCCGCAGGCTTCCGCGGAATCCGGTCCCGATCGTATCCGTGCCGAACATTTCATTGACGAACTTCGCCACTTGCGCGTGAGCTGGAACGGAAACGTTTGCCGGAACTCCGATGGTTATTCCATCTTCATCGCGCAGCGTTAGCCGCACCATTGCCGCGGTCCCGCTCGCATTCGCGATCGCCACGCCAAGGTTTCGGCCCAGGCTGGGAATCACTTCGACGTACATGGATGCGTCCGTCGTCATGGGTGTTGGAATAATGCCGGCCTGTGATTGAACGGCGCCGCCGCTGACGATTCCAAAGGTCAATGTCGGAGTCGGAGCATCCGAACCCGCGTCGGGAGTGATGATCACGTATCCGGACTTGATGGATCCGGTTTCGACTTCCGGGATCGTTACCGGCGGTGTGGATGCCACGCGGCCTGTCGTGAAGCTGTGTGTTTCTCCCCGCACCGCGTTGCCTGTGGATGCCTGACCGGCAGCGCGGAAGTAGTAAGTCGTGTTCGGTTGGAGTCCAGTCAACGAGTATGCAAAGTTCGCGGTATTGCCCGCGTTGATGCCTTGGGACGGCGTTTGGCTCACTTGTTGAGAGGACGGTCCCCACTCGAAGAAAACGTTGGCAGGGCCGCCGCTGATGACTCCCCTCAACTCGACTGAATTGGTCGACACCGCGCTTGCGTCAAGCGTCTTGATGCTCAAAGTTGTCGTTGGGGTTTCGGTTTTGGTCGTGAAACTTCGTAAATCGCCTTCAACGCTGGCGCCTCCGGAGCGATATCCCATCGCGCGGAAGTAGTAGGTTGTTCCCGGTCGCAGGTTCGTCAGCGATTGCGTGAGAGTGACAACGCTGGAACCGTTGAAAGTGTGAACCTCGGTGTGGGTTCCCAGCGCTGTCGTCGTTCCCCATTCAAACCATCCGGCTCCGGCAATTCCGCCCGGATCGATCGCGCCGTTCAACGTTGCCGAATTGGTTGTGACGACTGTCGCATCGCTGCTCGTCACTTTCATGACGGTGACGCTGGGCGCAGCGTCGCCGGTGGTCGTGAATGTCTTTACTTCTCCCAAGACAGCTGGAACTCCCTCGATTCCGGGATACAGAACGGCGCGGTAATAGTAAGCCGTTCGTGGCTGCAGGTTGCGCAGTGCTTGTTTGAAGGCCGTGACGTTGGCGCCTTCGGAGAACTTCTGGACGTCGGAGCGCATTCCAAGCGACGTGGTGCTCCCCCATTCAAACCACACCGCTGCAAATGCGCCCCCCGTGTTGACAGTGCCGTTCAGCACTGCCGAAGTGGATTCGACCGAACTGGCATCGTTTGTTGTTATGGTTACTGTTGCCAGTTCCGAAGCCGCGACACTTGTCGCGAAAACAAATAGAGCGAAAAAAGCGAGTACTTTGAAACGTCCTGTTCCTTTCATAAATCCTCCTAATTTGTCGCGATAGGCAATGGCAATCCGCACGCCAACCTGTAAATGCAGGCAATCGCGCTGTTTCCGCCGGGACGGGTGAAGCCGTCTAACGGAATACGGCAGCAGAAATGACGGCAAATGTCAGAACCGGACTCTTCCGATACCTCGGTTCAAGCAGCCGGGTTTTGTGGGTCTGGCGCTCTCGAAATCATCTTGCCGGGCGGGGCGTCCTTGCGCTTCAATAGAGCGCCCTGACCAGATGGCAGGAGCTCATAGGAGAAACTTCAAAATGTACAAAGGAATTTGGAAGAAAGCCGTTGTCGCCGCGGTGATTGTTTTCGCAGGCAGCATATTCGTCAAGCGTGTGCAGGACTGGACGAAAGGGTTGAATTCGGAGTTTGTGGTCTATGGCCAGGGAACCGCCGGCGGCGGCACGGGCGGGTCTGGAACGTTTACGGCCACAGTGACGAAGGCTGTTCCGCAGATTGTGGGAGGCGGTGGCTATCGGACATTCATTGAGATCATCAATCCAGGAACCTCGTTGGTTAACGTTACAGCTACTTTCTACAAACCAGACCCTACGGCTCTCACTTCAGCAGCGATTCTGTCTACGCTCCCTTTCAAGAAGGATGATTTGAAAGGCAACGTCACTACCCTCACGGGTTCGATGCCCCCCACGCCGATCCCGGCGGGCGGTATGCTTCTTCTCGATTTTCCCAACGCCGGCCCGACCACTGTAACGAACTGGGGTTTGATCGGTGCGGATGGTCCGTTTATCGCGACGGCGGCATTTGAGGTTCGCGAAGACGTTACCGGTATTCTCAAGTCCTTCGTGGGTGTGGCAGCCAGCCCGGTCGACATGAAACAGTTCGTCATTCCGCGAGTTCGTCACACCGTTACGAACCTGGACGTCGGTTTTGCGGTCGCCAACACGGGTTCGACTTCGGCCACGATAACCATCCGAGTCAAAAACACCAACAACCAGGTACTGGCCGTCAAGGATGTCACTCTCGGGCCAAAGCAGCAGACCGCGGTCTTTCCATTCCTGTTCTTTGTTCCAATGCCGACAGACCCGATTGGACCCAGTTTTTCCTACCTGGAATTTACGTCGACCAGCGGTCAGTTTGCCGCGACGGCGCTTGCGGTCGAAGGTCCGAACCTAGCGGGATTTCCCGTCGAGAGAATTCAGTAGTTCGTAGATCGATATCCTGAAACCGAGGATATCTCTCGCCTCAACGAGGTGAAGTTCAAAATGGGACTTCACCTCCTGATCCGCCCGCCACAATTCCGTGTCCAGTTCATTGGTTCTTATTCCGCTGTAGTAAAAGATACGTTTGTACTTTCCGAATTGCTCGGCCAGACGCGCCGGTCTGCCTGCAGCAAACACAGCGTTCATCGCATTCGCGCCGTAATTCAAAAAAACCTCGGGTTCACTGCTGACGACGAGATCCGATGACCCGAGAGTTCCCGCGAATTCGGCCGCAATGCGGTGGTCGGTCGCCAGGGCCTGCACGTAAGCCGGCACATCCCATCGATGCGCGGCCGCAATCGCGGACGCTGCCAGAATCAAAAACAGAACCGGCCGCCGCTCGGAAGCTGAGACCGCGAGTAGGAGAATCGGGGCTGCGATCTGAATGCTGTATCGCGGATTGATTTCAAAACTGCCCGCATAGAAGACAAGGTACACGGCGAAGAGGAGCAGTCCCCAGGCCACTAGAACGTTGCGCGCCGGCGGCCTGCGGAAAAGCGCGAAAACGGCGAGCGCCGTCGCAGCCAGAGGGAATAGCAGAGGATTGAAAAGGTACACCACATTCGTCGTCAGGTTTTTGAGGACGTGCGCCATTGCAAACGGAGCCTCGACGCGTTCGGCCTTTGCGTAGGACGACGCAGCGGAGAAGATCCAGACCAGATGCGCGATCTCGCCGGCGAGCAGGGCAGGCAGAGCAGCCTTCCATTTTGCCGGAATACTCTCGGCAAGAAGAATCAGAGGCGCAATCGCGATCATTTCCAAACGTGTTTGCGCCGCCATCGCCAGAGCGGCTGCGGCCAACATGCCGTTTCCCGAAACGACTCCCCAAACTCCGAGCGTGGCGAACAACGCGGCCGGAACGTCGGTCCCGCTCGATGACGAATAAACGAAAGCCGCCGGAAGCGATGCGAACGCAACGGCCGCGACGATGGCCTGCGTCGGTGTTTTGAGAATCGTACGCCCAAGAAGGTACACGGCGATCACAGCCGCTGCGTACAAGACTCGCGCGACGATAAAGGCGACGCGCTCCTTTGTGCCGGTAAACAGGAACGCGAAACTCAGCAGCACGGGAAATCCGGCCGGCTCTTTGTAGTACGTCGAAGATTCGGACGCGCCCGAAGCCCCGAACAGAGTCAGTTGAGCGACCGGCGCAAACGACAGGTTCGAAGCGATCTGGATGTAGATGTCCTCGTCGAAAAACAACACATGGTCGTTCGGCCGTCCAGCCATCGAAGCGGCGAAAGCCGAAATACCGAGGATCACGCACCATCGGTCCAGCTTGCGCCGCTCGCGAACGATTCCCCAGGCGACCAACACCAGGGCCGTGTAGATAAACAACGGAACCACGACCGACAAGACACGAGGGAGCACGCGGCAATTCTACTGAGTTAGCGTCGCGTCTCGATGGAAATGTGTTTACCGACGATGGACGACCAGCGGTCGACAGTGAGTTCGGCAGGCGTTTGAGCATCGGGGAAAAAGCACTGGAGCGTTCCGATGCGGCCGCCCATGAAGGTTTCGATGGTGAAGACTGCGGAAATAATGGATTGTGCGTTCTTGCTGAAGCCGAGCGAGAACACGGCATTTTCAGAATCGAATGACGTTGACGAATCCGGCCTCCATTCGCAATACGGTTTAGCTTGCGGCGTCGCTGCCGACGTCGATCGATCTGCGAAGATTTGAGGTCTTGCCATTTCACTGCCCCAGCTTTCGGTATTGAAGCGAAGCCTGAATTCATCCTGCCCGATATCGACGAGCTTCGACTGAGCGGAGGCCGATTGCCACAATCGATCCGACGTGGCCGGAGCCTCGGACGCTCGGGCGGCGCGCGGCGAAGGAGGCGGTGGGGCCACGACTCGCGCGTTCGGATCGACTTCGGCTCCGAAGGTCAGCTTGACGCTCGATGAAGCCTCTTTGCCGTCCGAGAGGATCTGGTACGCGGCATTGCCCAGCGGTTGCCGTGGAGCGTCACGCCGATCCGCGGGCTGGCGCGGCTCGTCACGATTGACGACGCGCGTTCGGCACAACAGGAACCGGTAAGTCAGTTCCGGATCGCTGAGAGCCTTGCACCGGAATTCTTCGGACACGCTCGGTTCCGGTTTGCTGGTAAAAAGCGGAGGGTGCTCCGTGTACAGAGTTCCGGATGCGTTCTTACCGTCCAAATAAAGATAGGGAAGCAGGAACGTGTAGGCATTCGATGCGCTGTCAAATAGAACACTGACGGGACCGTTATTCCGGACTTCGACGCGCGACGTCCGATAACTCTCCTGAATCGGAAACGACGTCGACACTTTGACGGCACCCTGTTCGCCAAGACAGCTGCCGGAAAAAACGTACTTCGTTGGATCCTTCTTGACCTCGTCGATGTCGTCGTAGTGCCAGTCGCCGAGCTTGCGGTCGTCGTTCAGAAACGCGACCTGCTTCCATTCGCCCGTCTGCGAAACCAGCTCGGAACAACGAACGGCGTTCGCGCGGCGGAATGCCTGATCGAGTTCGGACTGCTGCAGCCGTCCGAAAAGTTTCCGCAGATCGTCGAAGAACTTCGTTCCGAAATCCTTTTCCTGCGATGTCTGGAAGAGCGCGCCGGCGATGAGGAGGCTAATCAGCGTTCTCACTGGTTTTCTGCGCCAATACTATGAGAACATTTTTGTAATACTTCCATAAAAACCACAACAGCTTGGACGCTGCTCGAAGTCTTTTGGTCTCTTCACTACGCGAAAGGAGCGCGATTAATGAAACGAACGCTGAGTGTCACGTCTTTGACCCTGGCTTTGCTGTTTGCCGGATTTCCTGTCACCGCGAATCAGAATGGAGTGGGATCGGCGCGGTTACAGCTTGTTGAAGCGACGATTACGGATGTTCAGAAATCGTTGCAGACGGGATTGATCACAACCGAACAACTCGTCCAGATGTACCTCTATCGGATCGGCGCTTACGACAAAGTTGGACCGGCTCTGAACGCCTACATTCACCTTAACGACAAAGCATTAGCCGAAGGAAAGCAGAGTGACGCGAATCGGCATCGGGGCAACATCAAAAGCCCGATGTTTGGAATCCCGATCATCCTGAAAGACAACATCGACACCTTCGATATGCCGACGACTGCCGGTTCCGTCGCGCTGGCCGGATCGATACCACCGGACGATGCTTTCATTACCAAAAAGCTGCGCGCCGCGGGTGCCATCATCCTCGGCAAAGCCACAATGACGGAGTTTGCCAATTTTCTCACCAGCGGTATGCCCGCCGGATACAGCTCCCTGGGCAGCTATGGATTCAATCCGTATGAGCCAGTCCCCATACCCACCGGTTTCCCCAACGCGGATGGCCGGCCCGTGCTGACACCCGGCGGATCGAGTTCCGGGCCTGGTATCGCGGTTTCGGCCAATCTGGCGACGGTGGGAATCGGGACGGAAACGTCCGGATCGATTCTTAGTCCAGGAACAGCCAATGGAATCGTGGGAATCAAACCGACGGTCGGTCTCGTCAGTCGTGACGGCATCATTCCGATCACAGCCGACCAGGACACCGCCGGCCCGTTTGGTCGTACGGTGACGGACGCCGCGATTCTGTTAGGGGTCATCGCCGGTTACGATCCGAATGATCCCGCAACGGCGGCTTGCCTGACTCCCGGAAACTGCTTCAGCGACTACACTCCATTCCTGGATCCGAACGCGCTTTCAGGCGCGCGCATCGCGGTACCGAGCAACTTCCCGACCAACCGGGCGGATATCATCAACGCCGCGATCGACGTCATGCGGAGCCGCGGTGCCCATGTGGACATTGTCGATCCACTCGCCGCGCAGCTGCCCGGTTGTCCCACAACGTATCCGCCGCCGGCGGGTTGTTCGAGTGTCCTGCTGTACGGTTTCAAACGCGATCTCAATGCGTACCTGGCCAGCCTTGGTGCTTCTGCACCGGTCCACAGTCTGGCCGAAGTCGTCGCATTCAACACTGCACATGCGCCGGCATCGGTTAAGTACGGTCAGGTACTCGCGGAAGCGTCTGTACAATACGACGTGACCACCAACCCGCCCAGCGCGGATACGATCCGGTATCGAGCGGATCGGGCCGAGGATATTTCGCGGTCGCGAGGAGCGATAGATAGCGTGCTCAACGGTCCGGATGGCAAACCGGGCACTTCGGATGATTACGACGCATTGCTCTTTTCGGGTAACTCCGGGGCGGGTACGCCTGCAAAGGCCGGGTATCCCAGCATTGTCGTGCCTGGTGGATTCGTACAGCCAACGGCGCCTCAAACTCAACCGTTCCCGTCCGGCGTGACGTTTACAGGACGCGCGTTCAGCGAGCCGAAATTGGTGGCGTTAGGATATGCGTTTGAACAGGCGACCAATCATCGGTTGGCGCCAGCCAGTGTGCCTCCGCTACCGACGGACAGCGCCAACCGTTCGGGGAAGAAGTGAGGGCTTAATCGAAATCGCGAGTCGGAAAAATCGCAAATGAAAGACCATGGATATGGACGATTCTCCGATTCGCGATGTGCGATTCAGTCGGCAGTCACCAGGTGTTGTAAGCGGTGCCTTCGCTGGAGATCCCGGTGGAGCCGCTTTTGACGTCGGTAATTCCCGTTTCGGTTTGATCCGGGGAACTGATGGACGTGTCGGTGACGACTTCCCATGTGTCTCGCGAGTCTGTGATCGGATCGATCGGGATCTCGCGGTAATACCCGGCGTCGACGAGATCCTGGAGGCTTTGAGGAGCTTTTTTCTTGTCCGCGGTGTACTGGTCGATCGTTGTGCGGAGTTCGTGGAGGTTATTCTTCAACACGGTTTCCTTACTGCGAAGAACGATGGCCTGATACATCGGGATCGCGATCGCGGCGAGGATCGCGATAATCGTGATCACGATCATCAATTCGATTAGTGTGAATCCGCGTTTACCACTCATTGTATTTCGTCCCATCTAGTGCAATTCCTTCGGACTTGGTATACACCTCGAAAACGTTTTGTCCGCCCCACGATGTCGATTTCGAGTCGTCCTGATAGGAACGCTGTCCCCATTCCGTCGAGTTGGTCATCGGATCGATGGGGATGCGTCGCAGGAACTTCAACTTCTTATCGACCTGCCCGACCATCGGCACCCCGTCGACGAGGTCCTGGAGCTTCGCGGGATACCCGCCGCCTTCGAGCGTGGCTTGAATCTGGCCCTTGTCCGACGCCTCCTTGAACTTGTCGATTGCCAACCGCATTTCGCGCAGCGCGTAGTGCAGTTCCTGCTCTTTCTGACGTTTGATCGTGTTTCGCGTCAGCGGAAGCGCCATTCCGACAAGAATCGCAATGATCGTCACAGTGACGATCAGTTCGATCAAAGTGAAACCGCGAATACGAAACGTTCGTCGCATGGATTACGGCACCGTGACTCGAGTCTGCGCAGGCTGACCGACGAAGACGTTCTGCTGTGCATCACGCAACCGGAAGTCAACCACTCTCAGTAGCGAGTCGCCCTTCTTCGTTCCCGGCAGGAGCATCAACGTCACCAGCGCGCCACTTCCGGAGAGCGGCGTGGCTGCCGGCGGACGTTCGAGCGAGATCCGTACCGTGCCGGTTTCGGAGTCGATCTTCTGCACCAGAGCGATGATCTGTCCGTCTTTGCTGAGGAATCCCCCTTCGCGGATCTCCTGGATCTTCACAGCCTGCGGATCATAGGAGATCGTCAAGTCGGCTGCATAAATATCGTTTCCGCTGATGCCGATGTTGATCGGTACCGATTGCCCTGCGACCAGATTCGTCTGAGGGGCATTAAACGACACTGTCGTGGCTGTTGCCTTGGGGGCTGGCGGTGTGTTTGCAGGCGCCGGCGTCGTTCCCAGAGTCACACCCGGGGGGAGCGGGGCGGCGGCTGGAGCCGACGGAGACAAAGCGGCCGCACCGCCGGGCCCGACAGCAGGCGCGGGCGCAGGAGTCCCGCCGGCCGACGGAGCAACTGGTGCAGGCGCGGGTGGTGCAGGCGCAGGTGCTGCAGGCGGCGCTGGACTTTCACCAGGAAGATTTCTCAGCCGCGTGTACGTTTCCGATCCGATATTCAAACCACGAAGGTTTTCCGCGCTCAGGGCGGGCATCCGCACGATGTGCGGCGTGAGCATGACGATGATCTCAGCGTCATCGCGTTGTTTCGTTTCCTGTCCGAACAGATACTTGAGTATCGGGATGTCCTTCAAACCTGGAATGCCGGCGATCGACGAGGCTTCGGTCGTCGTGATGATTCCGCCAAGAATGTTGGTTTCGCCTTCGGCCAAACGGATGTCATGCGTGATCGATCGGTTTGTGAACACGGGCAACTTCAAACCACCTGCATCGCGATCGCCCGCCAGCGCCGAGACCTGAACCAAGACCGTCAGAGCCACTTCACGATTCAACAGAACGCGCGGAGTGATGTCGAGATTCACACCAATATCGGTGTACACGTACTGAACGACTGGAGTGCCGGTGGCTCCGACGAAAGCCGGTTGGAAGCTTCCGGACGGAACGGGAATCTTTGAACCGATTCGGATCGACGCCAGCTTTCCGTCCGTCGCTCGTACCTTGGGATTCTGGATCAGCTTTGCAGTGGATGCCGTCGCCAGAGCTTGCGCAGACACGTTGGGAATGGCGAGCGAAAAACTTTCGGAATTGATGGCATCCAAATCGCGCAGACGGACGTTGTTGTTTGGTGTCGTTGTTGTCGTGCTGCCCGTCGTTGTTGTGGTGGGCTGGCCATAGGTCAACGTGGTGCCTGTTGGCGGCACGATTCCCAGCGTGCGCAGCTGATTGCGGTCGACTTCGAGCACCATCGCTTCGACGACGACTTCGGGTTTGCTCTTATCGACGTCCATCAGAATCTTTTCGGCGATCGCGATCTTGTCCGGCGTGTCCCTGACGACGATGGCATTCATCGACGTGTACTGCGCGATATAGCGCATGTTCAGAATGGTTCGCAAAATCGTGATGGCTTCGGTGATTTCGGTGGACGTGACGCTGTTCGAAAGGTAGATCGTTTTCAGGATGTGCGGGTCGTAGTCGCGCCGCTTGGTCTGGTTGTCCGGCGATACAAGGATGGTGTTCTTGTTCAAGGGCACCCAGAACGTGTTCGTCTGCATCGCGACAATGTCGAGAGCCTGGTAAATGTCCACGCCTTTCAAATCGACCGCAACCGACTGGCCTCTGAAGTCACGGTCGAAGATCACGTTGAAACCGGCAATCTGCGCCAACGTTTCGAATGCGACTTTGCTGTCCTGAGTCATTCTGAACGTGATAGGTTGACCAACCTTGGTTTCGAGCACCGCTTGAGGTGATGGGTCCGTCCTCAACGAATCACGCATGTCTTCGAAAGTACGTTCGGGTTCCGGTTGCTTGCGTTCGCGGCTCGTTTCGATATCGTTGACTTTTTGCAGTTCGAGCGACGCCATGTCATTCGTTGGATCGAGTTCGAGAGCTCGCTGGAATTCCCGTTTCGCCGTGGCAGTGTCGCTCTTCTGGAGCGCTCGCCGGCCGGCTTGAAAATGATTGAACGCCGCCTCGAAGCGGGCTTGTTCATACTTCAGCCGGTAATCGATATTGCCGGGATCTTTCGCAAGGGCGGCTTTGTATTCGTTCAGCGCCGATTCATAATCCCGGGCAAGTTCCGCCTTTGCACCCCGGCGATACGGACCTCGGCCAGCGGTGCATGAAGCCAGAGTGACAACTAAGCAAGTAGAAGAAATCAACGAGGTTAGAGTTTTGAGTCTATAATGCGCTTTCATCGTTTGTCTCAAAGACATGATTGACCAGAGAAAAAGGATTTTTGCCGTAAACTCTTGGATTCTCGATCTTTTGCTGACCACGGCAAGCTTCCTTTTGTCCTATCACATTAGAAATCTGTTTGTTTTGAAGGGCCATCCCGTCATGGACGTCGGGGTGTATTTGTGGATACTGGCAATCATCCTTCCAACATGGGCTGTCCTGTTGCCGGTCTTTCGAGTTTACTCGGAACCGTCGCGCCCGATTGTCGGGCAAATCGCCCAACTGTCGAAGGCTATCGCGTTCGCCTGGCTGGTCACTGCGGCGATGCTTTCGTTCATTCACAATGCCGGCCAGAACCGGGCGATGCTTTTTCTGACGCTTGGCATCAACTACGTATTCCTTGTTTCGTACCGTCTTGCCATCTTTCGTTTCGAGAAACACGGCGTTCTCGACATTCGGCGGGTTGCGGTGGTGGGATCGGGCGAACGTGCCGGCGAGCTGGCAGTACGAATCCAGCGATCGGGCGAATGGGGAGTTCGGCTGGTCGGAATGTATGACCAGGTTGGGATTCGCCCCGTTTTGGAAAACGGCGGCGTCGACGAGGTTCTCATTGTGACGGACCGTGAGAGTCTGAATGCCTATACAGAAACCTTTCTTATCTGCGAAGAGCTGGGCATTACGGCGCGTGTTATGTTGAATTTCTTTCCTCATTTGAATGCTCGCGTGGAATTGATTGAGCTCGAAGGGTTTCCGTTGCTGAGTTTCAGCACCACCCCAACAAACGAAGTCGTGATGCTGATCCGCCGCGTTATGGACATGATTTTCGCCCTGCTTCTATCGCCTATCTGGCTTCCGATCACCGGCCTGACGGCGGTGCTCATCAAGCTGACGTCTCCCGGGCCCGTGTTCTTCAAGCAAGAGCGATGCGGACTCAACGGGCGTCTTTTCACAATGTTCAAGCTGCGCTCCATGGTCGATGACGCCGAGCAACTCCGCTTCGAGCTGGAATCTTTGAACGAGATGGATGGTCCCGTTTTTAAATCCTCACGCGACCCGAGGATCACGGTTGTCGGAAGATTCATCCGGCGGTTCAGTATCGACGAATTCCCCCAATTCTTTAACGTTTTGCGCGGCGACATGAGTCTCGTCGGACCCCGTCCGCCGCTGCCGCAGGAGGTCTCCAAATATGCCCGGTGGCAAAAGCGCCGGCTAAGCATGAAACCCGGAATGACCTGCCTCTGGCAGATCAGCGGCCGCAATCAGGTCAGCTTCGACGAATGGATGAAGCTCGACCTCTCCTACATTGACAACTGGTCCCTCCTCCTGGATTTAAAAATTCTGCTCAAGACGGTTCCTGTGGTTCTTTTGGGTAGGGGGGCGAAATAAACAGGTGAACCGTCCTATAATGAGAAGCGTCCTTATTGTCGTAAAGCTTTAAGGATCGGGGGAGCGTTATGAAGAACCTGTTGGCCGCAACTACAATAGGACTCGTTCTAAGCGTCAGTCTGTTCGCCCAAGAGAAGGCGCCGGACATTCGAATCATCGACAACAAAGTTTCCGTACAGGCCGACGCTGTTCCGTTGGCGCGTTTGCTGCGTCTTATGGGAGAGGCAACAGGCATGGAATCCAAAGTTCCTCCCGAACTTGCAAATCGAAACATTAGCGTTCGCTTTTCGAATCTAAGCTTCACGGATGCAGTTCAAAAGATATTCGAAGGACAGCCACTCGACTACTTCCTGATCGAAGGAAAAAGTATCACGGTGACAGCGCTGGCGGCACAAACGTCAGCCAACGCGCGAAGCGCAGCCGCTCCGCCTCCGCAGCAGGAAACAGTGTTTGTCGACGACAATCCGGCCTTCGCTCCGCCGCAGCCACCGATCAATAACAATCAGCCGGCGATGATTCAAACTCCGTTCGGCGCGATTCCGAATCCGAACGCGCGTCAGCCCCAACAAGGTTTGCAACAGCCTATGGTCGCACCGGGACAGATCCAGACGAATCCGTTCGGGGGATTGCCGGGCTTGAATCAGACCAACCAAATACCGGGTCTCCAGAATTCGCCTTTCGGTCAGCCGACAACCATTTCGCCGGGTATTTCACCGTCGGCCCCCAACGGATTTCCGAGTAGTCCGATACAAGGCAATCCGTTTCCAACGTATCCGCGTCCGAATCCGAATCCGTAATGCCTGAAGGTGGTCATAAGGAGATCGCCGCTAACCGGCAGGCGTTTCACAATTACGAAATCATCGAAAAATTTGAAGCGGGTATGGTGCTCACCGGAACGGAGATCAAGTCCGCCCGTGACGGTCGCATCAACCTGAAGGATGCATACGGCATCGTCAAGAACGGCGAGATCTGGCTGCTGAACTGTCACATCAGCCCGTACTCGCACGGAAACTACGCCAACCACGATCCGCTCCGCACTCGAAAACTTCTGATGCATCGATCGGAAATCAAAAGATTGATCGGTCGCACCACCGAGCGTGGCCTGACACTGGTACCTTTAAGGGTGTACCTGAAGAGTGGCCGGCTGAAGTGCGAGCTGGCATTGGCAAAGGGACGTAAGGTTCATGACAAGCGTGAAGTGTCGCGCAGGAAGACAATCGAGCGGGAAACCCGCCAGGCACTGACGGATCGTCGCTAGCACGTATGGTGATTGAGAGCATCAAGGATGTGACGTCCGCGAATGCGGACCTTGTGGTTATCGGCATTCCGGAAGGCTCGCAGGGGTGCGATCCGCGGTTCATGCCATTGGCGGAGTCTGCGTTCAAGTCCGGCGATCTCCCGTTAAAGCCATACGAGACTCTGATCATCCCCGGTCCGTCCAAAGTTATGTTCGTCGGTTTGACGAAGAATCCGGACGCCGAATCCTGGCGTCGAGCCGCGGCGACCGCCGTCCGGCGCGCCAAGAAGGCCCGTCGGATCGCTTTCGCTGCCAGCAATGCCAGAGCGATTGCCGAAGGAGCCGTACTCGGAAGCTTTTCCGTCGAGCAGTACAAAACAACCGACAACAAGACGCTCGTCGAGGCCGTTTGCATCGCAACCGCCGACTCCCAGGCGATTCAGCAGGGACAAATCCTTGGTGAGTCGACCAACTGGGCCCGGCAACTCATCAACACGCCTTCCAATGAAAAGCCGCCGCGCATCGTGGCAGATCGGGCCAGAGCGATGGCGGAGTCGGTCGGCCTGTCCGTTGATATTCTCGATGAAAACCGCATCCGCGAACTTCGTATGGGCGCGTTACTCGGTGTCAGTCAAGGTAGCGACGAACCGCCGCGCCTTGTTGTGCTCAAGCACATGGGAAACGCGAGTTCGCAACAACTGCTGGCGTTCGTAGGGAAGGGAATCACGTTTGATACCGGCGGCATCAGCCTCAAACCAGCCGACGGTATGGAAAGAATGAAGTACGACATGGCGGGAGGCGCAACCGCGATGGCTGCGCTTCGCAGTCTGGCCCTGATGCGGGCGCAGGTGAACTGCATGGCTGTCGTGCCGCTGGCTGAAAACATGCCAAGCGGACGGGCACAACGTCCGGGAGATGTTGTGCGTTCGATGTCCGGGAAAACCATCGAGATCATCAATACGGATGCCGAAGGCCGCCTGGTGCTGGCCGATGCGCTCGCCTACGCGAAACAACTCGGAGCGACCCATATCGTCGATCTGGCGACGTTAACAGGTGCTGTTCGCGTCGCTCTCGGTCCGTTTCGGGTAGGCATTTTCGGCAAGCACCAGGACTTCGTCGCCGCTTTCCTCCGCGCGGCCGACCGGGCGGGCGAACGCATGTGGCAATTGCCCTTGGACGACGACTATCGTGAAATGATCAAGAGCGCCGTTGCCGACATCGCGAATTCCGGCGGCCGGTTCGCCGGCGCGATTACGGCGGCAAAGTTCCTTCAGGAATTTGTGGGAGACACGCCGTGGGTGCATCTCGACCTTGCGGGCACCGCATGGAACGACGAAGAGAAGCCCTACATGCCGAAGGGGCCCTCCGGTGTGGCTGTGCGCACTTTGGTGGAACTTGGTTCTACGTTTGGCGATGCCTGACGACCTGCCAATTTATCCTGACGGTGTGATGCTGCGCAGCGGTCTTCAATTCGCCGATCTGCTGCGCTGGAAAGGCGTCGATACTTCGGCGGTGTGGGTGAAGGCCGACAGTTTCATCGCTATGATGGAAGACGCCGGTGCCGTCGACGAAGCGCGCGCCGCGTTGGGCACGCAAACCGATAAGGCGGGACTGCTGAAAGCGCATGGCATTCTGTTCCGCAAGCAACCGTCGGCAGGTTTGCTGCGACGATCCCTGATTACCGGCCGCTACCGCGGGCAGGATTGTCCCGAACCACAGTTCATCGAGCGCTCGCTCGACAATTTTTTTATGTGGATGACGGCGGAAAGCATTTCGGAAATCCATCCCATCGAAAAGGCTGCTCTGGTGCTCACGAGAATCGTCGACATCTGGCCTTTCGACGTCGGCAACATTACGACTGCGATCGTCTTATCGAACGCATTCCTGGCGCGTGCCGGCGTAGCACCGTTTTTCGTGATGCCGGAGCATATGACCGAGTTTGACAGAATTCTCGCTCAAGCCGTGACGATCGAAACGCAGCCTCTGGTGAATTCGATTTACCGGACCATCAAACGGGAGATGGAAGCTCTTGCCCCCTGAAACGCCGCTTCCACAGGACGATCGATATTCACGGCAGGTGCGGTTCGCCCCGATCGGCGAGACCGGCCAATCTCGCATCCGATCGTCACGTGTGACGCTGGTTGGATTAGGCGCGCTGGGAACTGTCGCCGCGGATTTATTGGTTCGCGCAGGGGTTGGCTTTGTTCGAATGGTCGACCGGGATTTCGTGGAGTTGTCCAACCTGCAACGGCAGTCTCTGTTCGACGAGGAGGACGTGAGCGACAGTCTTCCAAAGGCCGTTGCGGCTGGACGGCGGCTGAAGCGGATCAATTCAACTGTTGAGATCGATGCTCTAGTCGACGACGTGAACCCGACGAACGTGGAGGACCTGATTTCGGACGCCGACCTCGTTCTCGATGGTCTGGACAATTTTGAAACTCGATTCGTCATCAATGACGCGTGTCACAAGCTGTCGAAACCATGGATCTACACGGCTGCGGTCGGCAGTTACGGACTCGTTATGCCCGTCTTGCCGCGTCGTACGGCGTGTATTCGATGTCTGATGGGAAACCTGCCGGCGCCCGGAACTTCGCCGACCTGCGAAACGGCCGGCGTCATTGCGCCGATCACTCACGCGGTTGCATCGATTCAGATTGCCGAAGCGTTGAAATTTTTGACGGGAAATCTCGACGAGGCGGACGTCCGCTTGACTTCGTACGAAATCTGGTCCCAGCGATTTCAACGCATCGACATCGGTCGAGACGTGATGTCCACGTGTCCGGTTTGTTCCGAAGGCCGCTACGAGTACCTCAACGGAACACCGCTGCGGACCATTACGCTATGCGGCCGCAATGCGGTTCAATTGATCCCCGGCGTCAAAGGCGATATGGACTTCGGCGAGTTATCGAAATCGATCTCCGCCTTTGGCGCAGTGCAATTCAACGATTTCCTGCTGAAGTGTGTCAGCCCGCCGTACGAATTGACGCTGTTCAAAGATGGCCGCGCCATTGTGAAGGGGACCGAAGAAGCAAGCCTGGCGCGTTCGGTTTATTCCAAAATGGTTGGACTGTAACACGGGAGATAAACGGAATTACCGGCCGGCCGCTTTACCCGCCGGAGTCATTTCAACCGCGGCCCTCAACAACTCCGCCACGCTCCACGCCTGCGCGGCACAGCCGCGGGGATGATGCGGAGCATCGCCGTCGAAGATTTCCGCTATCTGACCCAGACACCCCTCGGACAGATGACTGGAGGCGCTCTGCAGCCACTCTTCCGCCTGGCGTCGTGCATCTGCGGTGTTCCCGTGGACCTTCAAATACGCGGTGATAAAGGGTCCCATCAGCCAGCCCCACACCGGACCCTGATGGTAAGAACTGTCGCGGGCGACGGAGTCTCCTTCGTATCTTCCGCGGTAACGCGGATCTGCTGGGGAAAGACTTCGAAGTCCGTATGGAGTGAACAGTTCGTTTTCCACAGCTGCGACGACTTGCTTCGCGCGCTCATCGTCCAGCATGGAGTGTGTCAGGCTCACGGCCAGGATCTGATTCGGTCTCAACGTCGAGTCACGCGTGCTCCCCGTAACGCAGTCATAAAGGCAGGCGGCCTGTTCGTTCCAGAACAGATTGTTAAAACTGATGCGGGCCAGTCCAACGAGGGGCGCGATGTTTACTCCGAACTTCGAATCGCCGAAACTTCGAGCGAGAGTCAGCATCGTTCGCAACGCGTTATACCAGAGCGCCTGGATCTCGACAGCTTTCCCATTTCGCGGCGTCACCACCCAGTCGCCGATTTTTGCATCCATCCACGTTAGTTGAACAGTCGGATCGCTGGATGCGATCAAACCGTCGGCGTCCAGCTTGATACCGTAACGCGTTCCGCGGATGTGCCATTCGACGATGTCTTTCAGAACGTCGTACAGCTGCGATCGAACGAACGCATGATCGTTGGTGTACTGAGTGAACGCGCGGACCGCTTCGAAATACCAAAGTGTGGCATCGATGGTGTTGTATTCCGGAGTCTCACCTGCGTCCGGAAAGCGATTCGGCAGCATTCCCTGATCGACGTGCCGGGCGAATTCGCGAAGAATGCTTCGAGCGACGTCATAACGACGTGTGGCCAGTGTCAGGCCGGGAAGCGCGATCATCGTGTCTCGGCCCCAATCGGTGAACCAGTGATAGCCGGCGATGATCGTCTTCTCATCGCCGCGGTTGACGATGAATTGATCCGCGGCGAGGCTCAGCGTTTGAACGAACGGATCCTTGTCGGAAACGGCGTTCAAAATCTGGAAACGTCTGTCGATCTCGCGATCGTGCAGGTCATCCGCGGTGTGAACATCGACCGGATCCGTGGATGCGATGACAGTAGCGGTCTTGCGGCTGTTGAGATCGAACCGGAACGCGAACGGACTGAAAAGATCCTCAACCGAATCGAGCCCGCGTTCTTTTTCGATCGCGTACTCGAAGTTTCGGTACCAGTATCCCGTTCGATCGATATCGGATGCGTCGTGCGCTAAAAACAGTTCCGGCAAATCCGCGTACGGACGAACGGAGACGAGATGCTCCGTGTGGTCGTGCACGTCCCGATTGAGGTCGCCGTTTTCATGAGTGAGAGCGTGGTAGTCGCGGAATGCGATCAATGGCCGCGCCTCAAGAGCGAGCTGATGGGAACCGCCGTTGAGCACGCGATACCGAATCAGGGCCGTATTGCTTCCGTGTGACATCAAAACAGACTTTTCGAGAATCACGCCCTCGTTTGGGAACGAGTACATAAAGATCGGAAACGGATCGAGCCGGAATCCCGAAAGGTTTGTGTACCCGTGTGGATGAACCACCCCCGAGTACTGGTTTGAGGACAGGTCGTATCGCCGATCATCGATGACGAGCGTTTCCTCCAACTTGGAAAGAAGCACAACCCTGCCGGCAGGGGGACGTGTAGCTGCCGTCAGCAGCCCGTGATACCGGCGTGTGTTCAGGCCCAGCACAGTCGACGAAGCGAAACCTCCGATACCGTTGGTTTCCAGCCATTCGCGCCGAGCGGCTTTGTCGAAGTCCTGAAGAGTATCTTTGTCGATGGTGATCATGTTTGTGTGCTGTCGAGACAGTATACGGCGCACTTGCGTGATCGTACCAATAATTAGGACGACGATTCCGTCCCGCCGATTTCGAGATAATATGCACATCCCTGGACGCGGGAGCACCAGAACCGTGAAAAAAACCATGGCCGATCCCACATTCATCAACTGGTTTGCGGATTGGATCAATGTTGTTTACTTGATCGCGCTGAGCGTGACTCTGGCGACTTCGGTGCTCGCCGTCCTTCTGTCCCATCGCCGAACCTCGGCATTGCAGGCTGAACTCCAAAAAGTCCGCGCGGAGTCGACGCGACCGAGTCCGGGACGGGAAGTAAACCGCGACTTCCAGAGTCAACCTTCGCCGCAGGCGGCAGAATCCGTCGATCGGGACGAACTGAGCAGAAAGAACGTCGAGCTTTCGATTCAGCTCGAGAAGGAACGACGGCTGCGGCTGGAGGCGGAGGCCAGGCTCGGCCGCCAATCCACGTCCGAAGCGGATGTTCAAGAACCAGACGGTGCTCGACTTTTAACGACGGCGCAGGAGCACGCACTGTTTCTCAGGTTGCGGCGCTATGAAGGAAATCGGGTCTTCGTCACCGAACTGGCCGATAACGAAGCGGGCCAGCTGGCACGACAAATCTCCGCGGCTCTCGGCAAAGCGAGCTGGAATGTAACGGTCAGCCGCGTTGGATCGTTGACTCCGTCACAGTTTGGCATCATCTGCACGCACGGATCTTCCGATGAGGCGGCCCGCCTTTTGATCGACACCCTGCGGTCATTCAATTTAACGGTCTACGAGCGGAGCGGCAGCGGTCCTTTGGAAATTCTGATTGGTCTGAAGCCGCTCTGATCGCTTGTTTACGGCGTCTGCGCGGTTGACTTGCTGGAGCGTTCAAGTGTAGAAGGTAGGCTATTCCACTGAACAGAAGCGCTTTGGAGGTTATCAGTGAACACTTTCCCAATCATCCTTCTGGCCCTCGGAGTGTTGGCCATAGGATATCGGTTCTACAGCAAGTTTCTTGCGACGCAGGTCCTCGGTCTCGATCCCAATAGAACCACGCCGGCTCACACCAACTATGACGGCCAGAACTATTATCCGATGAGCAAGTGGGTGCTCTTTGGCCACCATTTTGCCGGTATCACTGGTGCAGGGCCCCTGCTGGGTCCTGTTCTGGCGGCGCAGTTCGGATTCCTGCCTGGATTGATCTGGCTCGTGCTGGGCGTCGTGATGGCGGGTGCGGTCCAGGATTTCATTATTCTGTTTGCCTCAGTTCGGCGCGGCGGAAAGTCTCTTGCCGAGATTGCTCGTAAGGAAATCAGTGGATTTTCAGGAATGTGCGCGGCGATCGCAATTCTGTTCGTGGTGGTTATCGCGGAAGCGGGTCTGGGTTTGGCCGTCGTCAACGCGATGGCGGAAAGCGGTTGGGCGACGTTCACGATCGCCATGACGATACCTCTGGCGCTCATTATGGGCGTTTGGATGTATAAGATCCGCCCCGGATCCGGGACTAAAGAAGCGACGATCTTCGGCGTAATCGGGCTTCTGGCCGCAGTCGTTCTGGGTAAGTACATTCCAGGCTCTTCGCTCGCTCCGATATTTACGTTGTCCAAGAATTCGTTGACGACGTTGCTCGGTTTGTATGCGTTGGCCGCATCCATCCTTCCGGTGTGGCTGCTGCTGGCGCCGCGCGACTATCTCAGCGCTTTTATGAAGATCGGAACGATCGGCGCGCTGATTGTGGGCGTTCTGTATGTTCGGCCGGACTTCCATATGCCGGCGTTGAATACGCAATTCACCCACGGCGGCGGACCGATCATCCCGGGTCCGATGTTTCCGTTCGCGTTTATAACCATTGCCTGCGGGGCGATATCGGGGTTTCATTCGCTGATATCGTCGGGAACAACTCCGAAGATGATTTCGAATGAAATGCACATGCGGCCGATCGGCTACGGTTCGATGCTGATGGAGTGCGTCGTCGGCATCATGGCCCTGATCGCTGCGACCTCCATGTTCCCTGGGGACTACTTCGCGATCAATGTTCCGAATGGCCCCTCCGCGACCCCTGCCGCGAACGCCGCTTACCAGGCTCGAGTGGCGCAGGAACCTGCGCTTTTCCAAACGCAGAATCTCACATTACTTTCCTCCGAGGTCGGTGAACAGGTTCAGGGACGCACCGGTGGCGCCGTCTCGCTGGCTGTGGGAATGGCGCAGATCTTTACGGCAATACCGGGCATGCGCAGTTTGATGAGCTACTGGTATCACTTCGCCATCATGTTCGAAGCCTTGTTCATATTGACAACGATTGACGCGGGGACACGTGTCTCGCGATTCATTGTGCAGGAGTTCATCGGTCGATGGTATTCGGCGTTTGCCCGCACGGATAACCTCGTGGCGAACATCACAGCGAGCCTTCTCGTCGTGGTTGGATGGTGTTACTTCATTTACACCGGAAGCATCGATACGATCTGGCCGATGTTTGGAATCGCGAATCAACTGCTGGCCAGCATTGCCCTGTGCGTCGGCACCAGTCTGATCATCAATGCGGGCAAGCTGAAATACGCGTGGGTCACACTCTTGCCGGTAAGCTTCCTCGCGTCCAATACGCTTTTCGGCGGATATTTGAGCATTCGCGACAACTACTGGCCGAAGGCTCTCGTGCCGGCTACTTCGACGATGGGCTGGGTGGATACAATCTGTACCGCGTCGATGATGGTGCTGGCGGGAATGATCATCGTCGATTCGGTGAACCGCTGGAGAAAAGCCATCATGGCGCCGCCGGCTCCCGCGGTGGAATACGCCGGAGACTAGCAAGGCGGTTCGACAAAAATCGCCCTTGGGAAATCCTGAATTTGGATTCTTGATTCCCCAAGGGCGATTGCTTTATCACCCGCGTCTTTTACAAATTCATGACAAGAAACAGAGAATCGATTGTTCGAATCGGTCTGATACAAACCGGCGTCACGAACGACGTTGCCAGGAACGTCAAGAAAACCATTTCAAAAATTCGACAGGCGGCGCGCCACGGTGCTCAGGTCGTTTGTTTACAGGAGCTCTATCGAACGAAGTATTTTCCTACCGATGAGAAAAAAGACGTCGGGCATCTTGCCGAAACCATTCCCGGAGAATCCACAGAGGCGTTAGCGCCGGTGGCCAGGGATCTCGGCATCGTCATCATCGCGCCGGTGTTCGAGGTCGACTCCAAAGGAAAGTACTTCAACTCCGCTGCGGTCATCGATGCGGATGGTTCGATCGCCGGAGTGTACCGGAAGATTCACATTCCGCATGATCCTTTCTTCTACGAGCAAAGCTATTTCGAGCACGGCGACCAGGGATATCGTATTTTCAAAACCCGATATCTGAATTTCGCGGTCCTCATTTGTTACGACCAATGGTTCCCGGAGGCCGCTCGCGTCGTCGCGCTCGAAGGCGCCGATCTTATCTTCTATCCAACCGCGATCGGTTATCTCAGAGGCGACCCGCTGCCGCATTCGGACTGGCTGAATGCCTGGATAACGATTCAACGCGCACATGCGATCGCGAATTTCGTCCAGGTCGCGGTCGTCAATCGGGTTGGAGTCGAGGGTCCTATCAAGTTCTGGGGCGGGTCGTTTGTTGCCGACGCTTTCGGCAAGGTTCTCAGGAGATCCAACGATAAAGAGGACGTCCTCGTGGTCGACGTCGATATCAGCCAGAACGCTCGAATCCGGGAAGGATGGCGTTTCACGAAAAATCGGCGGCCGGAAACCTATGGCAGAATCACCGAGCCGCTGCGTCGCGACACGCCTAAAGCGCTCGGATACCATATGCCCGCCGAATGGGAGCCGCATCAGGCGACGTGGCTGGCGTGGCCCTACGATCCGGTGACGTTTCCGCGACGGGTCAAGAAGGCCGAGCAGCAGTATCTGCGCATCATCGAGGAGCTTTCAAAGAACGAGATTGTCCATCTTGCCGTCCGAAGCGGCGACGTGCAGCGAAGCGTTAGCGCGCTTCTCCGAGATCGTGGCGTCGATCTCCGCAGGGTCCATTTCGAAATCTGGGATTATGCCGACGTGTGGTTTCGCGATTACGGCCCAACGTTCGTTGTCAATCGCCCGGAAGGCAAAACCGCCATCGTCCAGTGGCGATTCAACGCCTGGGGCAACAAGTACAAGGAACTGTTGAAGGACGGTCACGTTCCGTATTTCATCAGCGAGCGCCTCGGGTTGTCCCTGTTTCGTCCAGGAATCGTTCTCGAAGGCGGCGCCATTGACGTCAACGGGGCGGGAGCGGTTTTGACGTCCGAACAGTGTTTGTTGAATGAGAACCGAAATGCGGCGTTTTCAAAGAAAGATGCAGAACGGTATCTCGACGACTATCTCGGAGCGGGCCGCGCGGTCTGGCTGAAGTCGGGCATCGAAGGTGACGATACCGACGGTCATATCGATAACCTCGCTCGGTTTGTGAATCCCACCACCGTGCTGTGTGCATTTGAAGATGACGTTCGAGACTCGAACCACGGATCGTTGAAGGAGAATTACGAGATCCTCAAACGTTCAAAGTTCGATGTCGTCAAGGTTCCGATGCCCCCTGCGAAATTTGACCTCGTGCGAGGCTCGAAACGCCGGCTTTCGTCAAGCTATCTCAACTTCTACATCGCCAACGATGTCGTCCTCGTTCCGGCGTTCGGTGCTCGGAGCGATGAAGCTGCCCAGAGGATTCTGGCCGACGCGTTTCAGGCCCGGCGAATCGTCGGTATCGACTGCTCCGACCTGGTCTACGGCGCCGGCACTCTCCATTGCATCTCTCAGCAACAACCAAAGATCTAGCGTCGCATTCATTTTCGGTCGCTGGTTTGCTTTGATCGGTTCGGGGGAGTAGATTGAACAAAACGCCAACAATCCAAAAGGAGGTAGTAATGGGTACTCACCCAAAGCAATTGCTCCTTGTGGCGAGCGTTGCAATGGCGGTGTGGGCGTCCCAAACCACAGCATCCGCCGTTCAAAGTTCTCACTCCACCAGCAGGGACCTCGTCCTCGGGACGTGGAATCTCGTTCTCTCGCAGTCGACGTACTCGCCGGGCCCAGCGCCGAAGAGTCAGGTGCGTATCTATGAAGAGGATCCGAATGGAATTCGGACAACGATAAAGACGACCGACGCACAGGGACACGCTGCATCAATGACGTACACCGCAAAATACGACGGTGTGGACTATCCCATCACCGGTTCTCCGGATTGGGATGCCATTGCGCTCAAGAAAATCAGCGCCCATGTCGCCGAAGCTGTTCTCGCGCATGCCGGGAAGGAATTCGGAAAAGCGCGGCGTGTGATATCTGAAGATCAGAAAACCATGACCATCACGTTTGAGGCCCAAGTCGAGGGCGGTCCCAAGGTTCACAATGTGGCGGTCTTTGAAAGACAGCAGAATTGACAGCAGATTCGGGGACGCACACCGCAGTTCAGGTTTGCGTCCCCGAATCTTTCACTGCCCGACTGCGGCTTTTGCAGGATGCTTATCGGCAAGGCGAGCCTGCGCGTGATGCGGTAAACAGCTGTCATCGCGCCCGTGCGATGGCGCCCTGGCAGTGCACATACACGGTTTTCGCACGATCGTTCACGAGCTTCAGAAACTGAGCAACGGCTGAAGACGGCCGGTCCGACACCGTCAACGGAATGCGTTAGAAATTCATTTCCCGGCCCGGCGAACCAGCGCCGGCTCCTCCCAGTTTCAATCCTTCGTCAGGTCAATTACCGTCTTGATGCCGATTGCGGCGAGGTCCGCATATAGTCGGGAGGGAAAATCGCACCGCGGACTGAGACGACAGACGGGCCATAAAGTGAGGGCGCCCATGGCGAATTGTGATACGGTTACCGGTTTCGTCATACATACAGATTCGGTGTTGGAGGTTGGATGGAATTTAATGGCTTGGAAGTTCCCGCGAACGGGGAAAAGATCACGCTCAGCGGATCGAAGCTTGTCGTTCCGAATAATCCGATTATTCCGTTTATCGAAGGCGACGGCACGGGACGCGACATCTGGAAAGCATCACAGTTGGTCTTCGACGCCGCAGTGGAGAAGACGTCGAAGGGCAGTCGCAAGGTTCGCTGGTACGAGGTGTTCGCCGGAGAAAAAGCTTTTCAAAAATTCAACACGTGGCTGCCGCAGGACACTCTCGCGGCGATTCAGGAGTTCCGTATTGCGATCAAGGGACCGCTCACGACGCCAGTGGGCGGCGGGATCCGCAGCCTGAACGTTTCCCTACGCCAGTTGCTTGACCTTTATGCTTGCGTTCGTCCTGTTCGTTATTTTGATAGCGTGCCAAGTCCCGTCAGACATCCCGAGAAAGTCAATGTCATCATCTTTCGCGAAAACACTGAAGACGTTTATGCCGGAATCGAATGGCCGTCCGGAAGTGCCGAGGCGCTGAAGCTTATCGGATTTCTTGAAAGGGAATTGGGCAAGAAGGTCCGGCCGGACTCGGGCATCGGTATCAAACCTATCTCTACGGGCGCGACGAAAAAGCTCGTGCGCAAAGCGATCCAATACGCGATCGACAACAACAGCCCATCGGTCACGCTCGTGCACAAGGGCAACATCATGAAGTTCACCGAGGGCGCCTTCCGCGACTGGGGTTACGAAGTGGCGCGCGATGAATTCGGTAGTCAGACTGTGACAGAAGAGGAAGTGACAACCCAGCATGGAGGCAAAGTTCCGCCTGGAAAGATCGTCATCAAGGATCGAATTGCGGACTCGATGCTTCAACAGATCCTCACGCGTCCCGACGAGTACTCTGTCATCGCGACGCCGAACCTGAATGGCGACTATCTGTCCGACGCTGCTGCGGCTCAGGTGGGCGGCCTCGGGATAGCGCCAGGCGGGAATATCAGCGACGGCTATGCAGTCTTCGAGGCGACGCACGGGACTGCACCGAAGTACGCGGACAAGGACGTCATCAACCCCGGCAGCGTGATTCTTTCCGGGTGCATGCTTTTCGAGTTCATCGGCTGGAAGGATGTGGCCCTCGCAATTGAAAAAGCGTTCGAGAAGACAATTCAACAGAGAAAGGTCACCTACGATCTCGAGCGATTGATGACCGGTGCCACCAAACTGAAGACATCCGAGTTTGCGCGCGCAATCGTCGAGAACATGTGATGGCGGTCTCGCGGCGAAAAGTCACAGTAGTCGGGGCTGGGAATGTCGGTGCGACCGTCGCTCAGCGAACCGTGGAGAAGGGACTTGCCGATGTGGTTCTCGTCGATATCGTGGAAGGACTTCCACAGGGGAAGGCGCTCGACCTGGCCGAATCGTCGCCGGTTGAAAGCTACGATTTCCGGCTCACCGGATCGAACGGTTATTCCGAAACGGCGGGCTCCGACATCGTCGTGATCACCGCGGGCTTTCCCCGCAAACCAGGGATGAGCCGCGACGATCTGCTGACGAAGAACTACGACATCGTCAAGGGCGCCACCGAACAGGTTGCCGCCAGATCGCCGAACGCGATCATCATCGTCGTGAGCAATCCGCTCGACGCGATGGCGCAGACTGCTTTCCGCATCAGCAAGTTTCCGAAGCATCGCGTCATCGGTATGGCCGGCGTTCTGGATTCCGCGCGCTTCCGGACTTTCATAGCGATGGAGTTGAAAGTCTCGGTCGATAACATTCACGCGTTCGTTCTTGGCGGCCACGGCGACACCATGGTTCCTTTGCCGCGTTATTCGACGGTCGCCGGAATTCCCATCACCGAACTTCTTCCCAGGGAAACCATCGACCGACTCGTTCAACGAACTCGAGACGGTGGTGCCGAAATGATAAGCCTGTTGAAGACCGGCGCATGGTATGCGCCGGGCTCTTCGGTTGTCGAGATGATGGATGCGATTCTGAACGATCGCAAAAAGATTCTGCCCTGCTCGGCCTTTTTGGAAGGCGAATACGGTATCAGCGGATTGTTCGTGGGGGTTCCGGTAAAACTCGGCGCAAAAGGAATCGAGCAGGTGATCGAGATCAGCCTGACGCTGGAAGAACGCACCGCGCTGCACCGGTCGGCACAGGCGGTGCGGGAATTGGTGGATATCGTTGGAGTGTGACTCAGCTGACTCCCTGAGCCACTTGATCCAGAACCGACTCGTAGATCTTGATCTCTTTCGCTTCTTCCATCTTCTTCCGGATCTCCTGAACGTACGCGCTGAAGTACTGCTCGCGTTTGCCCGGCAGCAGTTCGGTTCTCAGCGTATCCATGGATTTCTTCATCTCGTCCGGATTGATTTCCTGTCGTTCTTTCACCGAGAAGGCGAGAGTTTTTCCGGCGATAATCAGAGGCGTGCCCGCTTTGTGGAGCGCCAGTGAGAAGATTTCCTTATCCGCATCCGCAACCGAGCCGAAGTCGGCGATGAATCCGCCGCGAGCGAGCATGTCGCTGGTTTTCACCTCTGCCCCGACCGCCTTTGACGCCGCGGCGAGGTCCTTACCGGACTTCAGCAGCTCTTGAACCTGGTTGCCCTGGTCCGTCGCCATCTGGCGGGCTTTTTCCGACTTGGCGTCGGGTATCACCTTCTCTTTCGCTTCTTCAAAGGATGCAGCATGAGATGCCTGGATCTCGCTGAGTTGGGGGACAACAAATCCGCGTTCGACCTGAACTGCGGTTCCGATTTCGCCCTTGTTCATCGAAAACATCTTTCGCGTCAGTTCCGTCGCGGTTCCGAGTTCGGGTATCGCACCCGTCTGTTCGATCATCGGCGTTTCGCCGACTTCCGCTTTGTGCGCATCGGCGACGGCTTTCAGATCCTTGTTGGTCGCGAGATCCACGGCGACCTTCTGCGCTTCCTCCGACGCTCGCTGCTCTGCTTTGCGAGTCGACACGATCGCCGTGATTGCCGCCTTCAATTCATCGAGAGACCGTGCGCGGGCCGGAGTTTTTTCATTCACCTTGATGATGTGAACACCGAACTGGGTTTCGACGAGATCGCTGATCGCACCAGGCTCCATGCCGAACGCAACTCTATCGAACTCGGGAACCATCGTTCCGGGGCTGAACTGCCCGAGATCTCCGCCCGACGATGCCGAACTGTCTTCCGAGTACTGCTTGGCGAGAGCCGCGAAATTCTCGCCTTTCTTGGCGCGTTCCAGAACACCGCGAGCCTTTTCCTTGATGGCGTCGATTTCCTCTTTGCTCTTGCCGGTCGTTTTGAAAAGGATGTGTTGGGCGGAGAGTTTCGCCGGCAGGTTGTACTCGGTCTGATGTTGCGAATAATACTGGGCAAGTTCGTCATCGCTGACCGTCACAAACTGGCGTTGCTTCACCTTATCCAAAAAGATGTACTTCGCCTGGCGCTTCTCGGGGACGGTGTACTTCGTCTTGTTCTTTTCGTAGTAATCGCGCTGTTCCTGATCGCTGACGTTGACTTTGGACTCGAGCTTGGTCGGATCGATGACGAAGTAGTCCAGTTTTGCCTTTTCGTTTCGTTTTCGATACTCGTCCTCGACTTCTTTGTCTCCAATCGTCACGCCTGCACTGACAAAATTTCGAAGCTTTTCCAGAAGGATGTCATCGCGAACCGCCGACTCGAATTCTTCGACGGTCATTTGGTTTTGCGCCAGGATCGCCTGATAGCGCGGCAAACCGATGAAGTTGCCGCCCTCGCGGAAAACAGGATTCTCAAGAATCTTCTGCTCGATCTCCGCGGCAGAAACGCTCAACCCGAGCCGTTTAGCTTCTTCCATCATCACGCGGCGGCTGATGAGTTGATCCAGAATCTGGCGGTCGAAGCGGAACGCCTTGAGCATTTCCGGGCTCAGTTGCGATCGCATGCGTTCGAGGTAATTACGATAGGCGGTTTGGAATTCCTTGGCGCTGATCCGTTGACCGCCGATCGCGGCGACGTCGTTGCTGAGACTGAGGTTGGGAACATCTTGCAGGGGGATATACAGCAGGATCAAGCTCGCGCTGAATATGAAGATCAGCAATCCCCATACCCACTTCAGTTTCGCACTCTGTCGCCTCATGAAATCCAACATACGAGCGACCTCCTAACCTTCTAAATAAACCTTGTATGTTAACAGATGACGGGGAAGCGGTAGGAATTTAGAAATTGAACGGGGTGAAATGCTAATCCGAAATCCGAGATCCGAAACTGGACGCCCCCTCTGAGAAGCTCCGGTTCATTTTAAAGATTTCGGATTTCGGTTTAGAACTTCACTTCGTCCATTTTCAAAATTCCTTCGCCCCTTTCCGCTAAACAAAAGTATTAGGACTTTCATATGTCTTATGACTTATGATGCCTAATCTTGATCTTCGGCCTGCCGGTAACAAGGAGCCCGTGGTAATCCATGAATTTTCGTCCGGTCTTTAGTCTCTTCTCCAGCGATCTGGCGATTGACTTAGGGACGGCCAACACCCTGGTTTTTGCGAAGAACCGTGGCATTGTTGTGAATGAACCGTCCATTGTCGCCATCAACAAGATTACTAACCAGGTGGAAGCAGTCGGCAAGGAAGCCAAGGATATGCTGGGCAGGACGCCGGGCAACATCGTCGCCATTCGACCGATGAAGGACGGCGTGATCGCCGACTTTACAACAACCGAAAAGATGCTGAAGTACTTCATCGAGAAGGCGCATAGCCGGAAGGTGCTTGTTCGTCCTCGGATCGTGATCGGTGTGCCCTCGGGTATCACTCAGGTCGAGAAGCGCGCCGTGCAAGACAGCGCGTATCGCGCCAAAGCCAGCGAAGCACACCTGGTGGAGCAGGCAATGGCCGCGGCAATCGGCGCCGGGTTGCCGGTGACGGAACCGTCCGGAAACATGATCGTCGACATCGGTGGTGGTACCACGGAAATCGCCGTCATTTCGCTTTCGGGCATCGTTCACAGCCGCTCCGACAAGGTCGCCGGCAATGAGATGGACGAGGCGATCACGCAGTACATCAAACGCAAGTACAATCTGTTGATCGGCGAACGCACTGCCGAGCAGGTGAAGATCGAGATCGGTTCGGCTTACCCCCTCGATCAACCGCGTACGATGGAAATCAAGGGCCGCGATCTGATGGAAGGCGTGCCGAAGAGTGTGATCGTGTCTGACGAAGAAATCCGTGAAGCTCTTGACGAGTGCATCAACATCATCATTAACTCCATTCGGGTTGTCCTTGAGCGAACGCCTCCCGAGTTATCGGCCGATATTGCCGACCGTGGAATCGTTCTGGCGGGCGGTGGCGCTTTGATCAAGAATTTGGATAAGCGAATTCGCGAGGAGACGGGATTGCCGGTAACGCTGGCGGAAAACGCTCTGTCCAGTGTCGTGTTGGGGACGGGCAAGATGCTCAGCGATTTCGATTTGTTACGAAAGATTGCGATTTCGTGAGAGGCCTGTGGCGACGACAGACTCTTCCAGAAGGCCGATTCGGATCGCGCTTGCCAGCGCGTTACTGATTCACACAGCGCTGTTGTCCTTTCAGATCAACCATCGTATCAATACCGATTTCATTCGGGGCGCGATCATGGATTCTCTCACGCCGGTCGAGAAGCTGGTGGACCGCGTTTCGGACAGTGCCTACAACGTCTGGGCCGGATATTTTGCATTGGTGGGCGTGCACCGGGAGAACCTGCGCCTCCAGTCCGAGGTCGACGCCCTAACGATGCAGCTCGCGAAACAGACCGAAAACCTTCTCGAAGCGGAACGGCTTCGCAGGCTTCTCGAACTGGACGAGGCGGGTGTGGGCAAAACCACTGCGGCGCGAGTGATCGGTCGAGATCCGACTGAGGGTCACCGATCGCTCACCATCGACAAGGGACGAGCCCACGGCGTTCAGGTGGATTCGGCGGTGCTGACGCCTGAAGGTATCGTTGGCCGCGTCATTCATGCGGGGAACTACTCGTCGATCGTGCAATTGATCGTCGACTCCCAAAGCGCGGTCGGCGTTCTGGTTTTGCCGAACCGGCGCGTCGGAATAATCAAAGGGAACAGCAGCGTCGAAATGGACCTCGATTACATTGATGACGACACCGAGCTCAAGGAAGGCGATCTGATGATTACGTCCGGTGATGATCATATTTACCCCAAAGGCCTTCCCGTTGGTGTGATCACTTCCGTAGGTCCTCGACGAGGGCTGTTCAAGGCCATACGCATCAAACCAAAGGCCGACCTTGGCCGGCTCGAAGAAGTTCTCTGTGTGATCGGGCGTCCCCGCCCTGTCGATACCGAAATTCCGAGTAGTCCGCGGCAGTAAGGCGAAGTTATGCCACGGTTTACCAGGCTCGAATTCATCGGCAAATGGGCAATCATGTTGATCGCGATCGTATTGGTTCAGGGAATTCTCGCCAACAAGTTCGCCTTTTTTCGTTACTTCGATCTGCCCTTAATCTGCACGATTTACTACGGTTTCGCGATGGGAGACCCCATTGCTTCGATCGTCATGGGAAGCTGCCTCGGGCTCATGCAGGACAGTCTTTCCGCAGCCGCTTTGGGGACGAACGCGTTCAGCAAAACGCTCATCGGTTTTCTTGCCGCTTCCGCCACCACGAAGTTCGCCATCGATCAGTTCATCACCCGCATTGTTGCTTTATTTTTCTTTAGCTTGGGGGATGGCCTTGTGGTTACTATGATAGCCCTGATGGTGAGTCCCGCGGCGAATACAAGTTTAAGCGGGTCTCTGGGAAGATGGATGTTTTCCGCGGGCTTGAATACGTTGGTGGGATTGGTTTTACTCGGCTATCGCGATCGGTTGACAAATGCAGCAACGTGAAGAATTCCGACTTCTACGTTGGAGAGTTAAGGTACTTAGTTACATCGTCATTGCTGCACTGCTGGTATTGGGTTTCGGTTTCTGGAACCACCAGATGGTGTACTCCAGTTACTATGCCGATCGCGCCGAACAGAATCGCATTCGTGAAATTCCCCTGATTGCCCCGCGCGGACGAATTTACGATCGCTACAAACGCCTGATTGCCGACAATCGTCCCTCGTACAACATTGTCCTTATTCGGGAGAATAGTCCTCACACACCGGAAGAAACGATCTCGATGCTGTCGGAAGGCATCAACGTTCCCGTTGAAGAATTACGCGAAACCGTCGACCGGCGAAAACGCGAGCCCAAATTCCGTCCGATCGTTTTGAAGGAAGACGTCTCCGCCGCGGACATGGCGTTCATCAAAGCTCACCGCTATGAACTTCCTGAAATCAGTGTCGAAGAACAACCGCGACGCCGCTATCCCGGAGGAGAGCTTGCCGCTCACCTGTTGGGTTACGTCGGCGAAGTGAACGACACCGAACTCACGAACGCGGAGTTTGCGGATTTCAAATCCGGAGACCTCGTCGGCAAGGCCGGACTCGAGCGTCAGTACAACAGAGTCCTTCGCGGTAAGGATGGATTGAAGCGTGTGATCGTGAACAGCTGGGGCCGTGAAATGGGACAGCTCGCGGCGGAACCTCCCACAGCCGGCAACGATCTGATCACGACGATCGATCTGGATCTCCAGAAAGCCGCCGAAGAGGCTCTCGGCGACGAGACAGGCGGCGCGATCGCCATTGATCCGCACACCGGAGAGATTCTGGCTCTGGCCAGCAAGCCTTCGTTCGATCCCAACCTGTTCGCTACGCGAATCTCGGCTGTCGATTGGAAAAACCTGATCGATGATCCGAGGCATCCGCTGCAAAACCGCGTCATTCAGAGTCACTATTCGCCCGGATCTGTTTTCAAACTTTTTATGGCGACGGCTGGCCTTGAAGCCGACCTTTTGAATCCACTGCAGACATATTTTTGTCCCGGCCATGCGACATTCTTCGGGCACACTTTCGCCTGCGACAAACACGATGGCCACGGCACGCTCAGCCTGCATGAAGCGATCGTCCGCTCGTGCAACGTTTTCTTTTACAACGTTGGCAACAAGCTCGGTATCGATCGCATTTCCCAATACACGACGATGATGGGCCTCGGACGAAAAACCGGTATCGACCTGCCCAACGAAAACAGCGGCTTGATTCCGTCGCA
Organism: uncultured Solibacteraceae bacterium; assembly: GCA_964584785.1. Lineage (GTDB taxonomy): Bacteria > Acidobacteriota > Terriglobia > 20CM-2-55-15 > 20CM-2-55-15 > JAHFTY01. Next base: position 58,382 of record CAZPBY010000006.1, on the reverse strand, counting down.
GGAATGGAAGAAGCGGGTTTTGAAGGTGAAGTGGTATGAAGGCGAAACGATTTCCGTTTCGATCGGTCAAGGGTACGTCAGCTTAACCCCGGTCCAGGCGGCGTACGGTGTCGGCGGGCTCGCTTCCGGCGGCCGGCTGAAGCAGCCGCACCTGGTCATTCCGGAAACGCTTCGGAAGCTTGGCTTCAATGCGAACGAAGTCCCGGTCGAGGAATATCCCGTTCACGAATCGACAGTGGATATAGTGACGAGTGCCGCCTGGGGCGTCGTCAATGAACCCGGAGGCACGGGCTCTAAAGCTCGTGTCGAGGGATTTGACGTTGCCGGGAAAACCGGAACGGCCCAGGTGGTGAGCGCTCAGTCGGGCCTCAAGGGCAAAGCTTACGGCGATAACGCGTGGTTTGTAGGATTCGCGCCTTACCGCAACCCGGAGATCGTCGTCGCCGTCATCGTCGAGAACGCCGGCCACGGTGGTCTCGCTGCCGCTCCTGTAGCGCACGCTGTTCTGGAAACCTACTATAAGAAGAAGACAGGAACCTTCGATCAGAGCGCAACCCCGCGCGTTGCCCAAAGTTCATGGTAAAGCCGAACATTAAATCAGGCCGATTTTGGCGTGATTTTGACTGGGCATTATTCAGTGCAGCTTTCGTTTTGTCTGTAATCAGTCTTGCCGAAATCTACAGTGCAACCATGAACAGTCAAGGGGGCGGTCAGGGTTATCTGATCCGTCAACTGGCGGCGGTTCTGGTGGGCGTTGTCGGTTTGTTCATCATTTCCGCGATGGATTACCACACCATCGCAGAGCACATTCCCTGGATTTATTTGGGCTCCATTGCTGTGTTGGTCTACACGCTACTCTTCGGCAGAGAGCATGCCGGAACGAAAGGCTGGATCCAACTCGGCGGTGGTTTCGGGTTTCAACCGTCGGAACTGATCAAGCTCGTCGCGGTCATCGCGCTGGCTCGTGTGCTGTCGGAACTGCACACGGAACGCTACATGACGCTGGCGCAGATCGTGAAAGCCGGTATCATTTTCGGCGTCCCGGTCTTCCTGGTCATGCTTCAAGGGGATTTGGGTACCGCGCTCACGTTCATGCCGGCGTTTGGGTTCGGTTTGTTTGTTCGCGGTATCCGTCCAAGAGTTTTGATTTCACTTGTTCTGTGTTTCGTGATGCTGTTGCCTCTTTCCTGGCTTTTCCTGAAGGACTACCAGAAGGATCGAATCCTTACGTTTATCCATCCGGAAATGGATCCTCAAGGAAAGGGTTACCAGATCATTCAGTCGAAAATCGCAATCGGTTCGGGCGGCTTCTGGGGAAAAGGGTTATTTCAGGGCAGCCAGAATCGTTTGGGATTTTTGCCCACCCGGCATACGGATTTTATTTTTTCCGTTGTCGGCGAAGAGTTGGGTTTTCTCGGTGTCATCCTGACTCTCGGAATGCTCGCGTTGATCCTCTTCAGATCGATCCACAGCGCTCAAACGGCGCGTGACAATCTGGGAATGTTCATCATCATGGGCATCGTCGGGATCTACTTTTTCCATATCGTCGAGAATGTGGGCATGGTGATCGGATTCATGCCCGTGACGGGTGTCCCGCTTCCGTTCGTGAGCTATGGCGGCTCTTCGGCTCTGACCGCTTTCGTCGCTCTGGGACTGGTGATCAGTGTCCGCCGCTGCCGCTATGTGAATTGATTGCGGAAGGTTTGGCCCGTGCTATAGTTCCGTGCAGGCGCTAGTTAGTCTCAAGAAGCGGCGCGGTCGCCGCAGGCGCTAAAGAATTTTTGTTGTAAATATTTGCCCGTGGCGCTGTCGCGCGAATGAGAGTTGAGCGGGGTTTCTTGCTCCTCCGGGCACAGGAGTTTTCCATGACAACTAAAGACCACTGCCTCACGGCGACGTGTCTCGACGTGTCCCTGTGCGCTGATAGCTCCCGGCCACAGGAGTTTCGATGCAAAAAGAACTGGTTATATCCACCACCACTCAGGAAACCAAGATAGCCATCCTCGAGGACGACGAACTCGTTGAGTATTTGATCGAGAGACATCGATCGCAGGGTATCGTCGGCAACATCTACAAGGGAAAAGTAACGAAGGTCCTTCCTGGGATGCAGTCCGCGTTTGTCGATATCGGACTGGAGCGCGACGCGTTTCTCTACGTTTCAGACTTTTTCGAAGACACTGAAGAATACGAAAAGATCGTCTCGACGGTTGAAGACGAAGTGGCTCAGCTTCAAGAGGGTGGCAAACCTGCGATATTGCCGTCCCTGCCTCTACCCGCTCCGTCGCCGGTTCAAACAGCCGCGCCACCGGCAGTCCCAAACGACGAACCCGTCGTGGAAGAAGCCGCAGTCCCAGCCGGCGAAGCGGCAGAGACCGCTGGAACTTCCGAGGCCGCTTCGACGCGTCCCGACGACTCGTATGATCGCCGCGGACCGCGACGCGATCGCGGCGGTCGTGATCGTGATCGCGATAGAGACCGCGATCGCCGAGGCGGAAGAAAGCCAAAGATACCGTCTTTCGAAAACAAGGTTTATGAGCGCGAGGACCGTCCGTTTGCCGCAGCAGGCAACATCGAACTTCTTCCCGGCGAGACACTGGCAAGATATTCAGGCCGTACGGAACGGGTGCATGAACCGGGGGCCGCAATGGAGTCTCGCGACTCGCAAGCGGCGCAGGAGATCACTCAACATCTGACCGAATCGCGTATCGACGAACCTGGAGCCGAAGGCACGGTGCCCGATCTTTCGAAGGACACCGATCGCGACGAAGTGACGCCCACCCCATCTGCAGCTTCGGTTATTCCGCCCGACGCGCCCGGCACGGCTGGGCTGTCGCCGGATCCGACGGCCGCAGAGACAACGCCCGCGACGGCAGACGACGCACCAAAAAACACTCGCGTCCGTTTGACCGATCGCTCCGACAACATGACTTTCGCGCATCGCTCGTCCAATCGGCAGCGGCGTCGCGGGCGGAGTGGTCCCCCACCAAGCGGAGGTGGGAAGACGGAGGAGACGTTCCGCACGAATGGCCACGCTCCGAAGGGAGCTCCCACCATTTCCGAGTTGTTGCGGGAAGGGCAGGAGATCTTGGTTCAAGTTGCGAAAGAACCGCTGGGAAAGAAAGGCGCCCGCATCACCTCTCATATTGCGCTGCCCGGGCGATATCTGGTTTACATGCCGACCGTCGACCACATCGGTGTGTCGCGCAAAATCGCATCGGAGGAAGAGCGATCGCGTCTCAAGCGAATCATTCACGACCACCGGAACGGATTGCCCGGAGGCTTCATCGTCCGGACGGCCGCCGAAGGGCGCGGCGAAGACGAGTTCATCCAGGATCTGCGGTTTCTCGGCAAACTCTGGACCGACATCCGTACAAAGGCGGACAAGAAGTCGGCTCCGGCGCTGATCCATCGCGACCTCAACCCTGTTCAACGTATGTTGCGAGATCAGCTTTCGCCCGATTTCCGCGCGATTCGTCTCGACAACGAGCAGGAATTCGCGACAGTCCTCGACTTCGTCAACAAGTTCCAGCCCGCGCTGGTCAATCGTGTGAAGCTTCACTTGAAGGACACTCCGATATTCGAGGAATACGGGCTCAACGTCGAAATTGACAAGGCGCTTCGTCCGAAGGTCTGGTTGAAGTCCGGCGGCTACATTGTGATCAATCAAACCGAAGCGCTGGTGGCGATCGACGTGAATACCGGCAAGTACGTCGGCAAGTCGAATCGTCTCGAAGACACGATCGTTCGCACGAACCTCGACGCCGTGCACGAACTCGTCCGGCAAATCCGGTTGCGTAACCTCGGCGGGATCATCGTTGTCGATTTCATCGACATGGAAGAAAAGAAGAATCGACAGCGCGTCATGGGCGCGCTCGAAGAAGCGTTGCGAGCCGACAGGTCTCCCTCGAAAATACTTCAATTCAACGATTTCGGTCTTGTGGCCATAACCAGAAAGCGGACGCAGCCGTCGCTTGAACGCACGATCTGCACGCCGTGCTCTCACTGCAATGGTTCGGGATGGTCGAAGTCGGCAGAAACGATTTGTTATGAGATCCAACAGGAAGTAAAAAAGATGTCGCACCTGCTCGAAGGCAAGGAATTGACGGTGCGCGTGAATCCGGAAGTCGCGAAAGTTTTCAAGAGCGGTGAGTTTGTTTCGATTCCTGAACTGGAGGAATGGACGAAGAAGGACATCAACGTCAAGTCGGACCCTCTTCTCCACGAGGAACACTTCGACATTTTTTAAAGACAGCTGACAACTCACAGGAGATTCGGTGAAAGAACAGGCGCCTTTTGACGTTGCCATTATCGGAGCCGGTCCCGGAGGTTATGTTGCGGCCATCCGTGCCGGACAACTCGGTCTCAGAACAGCAGTCATCGAACGCGATACACGTCTCGGCGGTACCTGCCTGCTCCGAGGTTGCATCCCCACCAAAGCCCTTCTGCGCGACGCTCACCTTCTTCAGGAAATTCGACGGGCGTCCCGTCAGGGCCTGTTCAAGCTCGGTGAAGTGGAAGTGGCTTTCGACAAAATACAGGAGCGCAAAAACGAGATCGTCGCGAAGAATGCGAGTGGCGTCGAGTTCCTCTTCCGCAAAAACAAGGTAACCACGATCAAGGGTGTCGGGAAGATCGTGAGTCCGACGAAGATCGAAGTTACCGGGAACGGCACATCCACCGAAGTCAACGCGAGGAACATCATCATCGCGACGGGTTCGGAAGCGAAATCACTGCCGGGCTACGACGTCGACGAGCAGTACATCATTACGAACGTCGGCGCGTTGGACATAACCCAGTTGCCGAAGTCGATGCTGATCGTTGGCGCCGGGGCCGTCGGCGTCGAATTCGCGTCGATCTACAACAGCTTTGGCGCGAAGGTCATACTCGTCGAAGCGCTCCCCAACGTCGTACCGCTTGAGGACGAGGAAGTGTCGAAAGAACTCAAGCGCGTCTTTACGAGAAAAGGAATTGAAGTCTTCACGAAAGCGAGGCTCGAAGGCGCCAAACTGAAAGACAATGGCGTTGAAGTGACCTGGCAGACGGAAAAGGGTGAAGCCAAAAGGTGGACCGTCGACAAACTGCTGATGGCCACCGGTCGAGGTCCCAACACGACGAACATCGGTTTGGAGAAACTGGGAATCACGACTGAGCGCGGATTCATCAAAGTCAACGATTACATGGAGACGAGCGTGAAAGGCGTCTATGCCATTGGCGACGTCATTCCAACGCCGTTGCTGGCTCATGTCGCTTTTCAGGAGGGCATCGTCGCGGTCGAGAAAATCGCCGGAAAAAACCCGCCGACGATCAATTACCGGCAGGTGCCAAATTGTACGTACTGCGATCCTCAGGTTGCCAGCGTCGGACTGACCGAAGCGAAAGCCAGGGAGCAGGGGTTCAAGGTCAAAGTCGGCAAGTTTCCATTTACGGCGATCGCAAAAGCCAAGATTGAAGATGCGACGGAGGGCTTCATCAAGGTCGTCGCCGACGAGAAGTACGGCGAAATTCTCGGGGTTCACATGATCGGGGGCGCGGTCACGGAAATGGTCGCGGAGGCTGTCGCATCCATGGCGCTTGAAGGAACAGTGGACGATCTGATCCGAACGATCCACGCTCACCCCACGCTCGCTGAGGGACTGCACGAGGCGATGGAGAACGTCCACAATATGGCGATCCACATCTGACGCCGGCCCTGAGGCAATCCGGCGGCCTTCGCAGGTCCGGCAAATGCCGTATACTCATGAAATGTCCACACGTCCGGATTGGTTGAAGGTTCGAATTCCCAGCGGCGAAAACTTCTTCGAAGTTCGCAACATCATGCGGTCGCACAAACTCAACACGGTGTGCGAGGACGCGATGTGTCCCAACATTGCGGAATGCTGGGGCAAGCATCGGACAGCAACGTTCATGATTCTCGGCGACATCTGCACAAGAGCGTGCGCGTTCTGTGCCGTGAAGAGCGGCAAGCCAACGGAGTACGACCTGATCGAACCTGGTCGCGTTGCGGCCGCGATTGCCGAGTTGAGGCTGAAACACGCCGTCATTACGTCGGTCGACCGCGACGATCTTCGGGATGGCGGAGCATCGATCTTCGCCGAACTCGTTCGCGAAATCCGCCGCCGCGATCCTGAGGTGAAAATCGAACTCCTGACGCCCGACTTCCAGGGCTCGCTCGATTCGGTCAAAACGATCATCGACGCAGGCCCCGACATCTTCTCGCACAACATCGAGACCGTTCGCCGGCTGTATCCGTCTATTCGTTTCAAATCCGACTACACGACGTCTTTCGCTTTGCTGAAAGCAGCAAAAGAAATGGATCCGTCGATTTTCACAAAGACCGGAATCATGGTTGGCCTTGGCGAAGAGAGAGATGAGATTTTCGAAGTCATGCGTGACGCGGTTCAGGCGGGCATCGATATCATGACTATCGGTCAGTACCTTCGCCCCTCTCTCAAACACGCGGAGATTCGCAAGTACTATCATCCCGACGAATTCACCGAGTTCCGAAACGCCGGCCGGAGCCTGGGCATCCGCTGGGTCTTCAGCGGACCGCTCGTTCGGAGTTCATATCATGCCGAAGACGTCTTCGATCAAATGATGGCTTCAAAGTGAAGAAGGAAGGCAGGTCGAAAGTCGCGACGGATCCGGCAACAGATTTCGTTGCCGGATTCGAAACGTCGCCGCCCGGTTAGACTCGCCGTCGCACACGGCGAGTGGAAGTCGCGAGTAAGACTACTCTCTCAACCCCAGGCGTTTACTCGTCGCATAGGTCGACGAGTGGTTGCTTCTTTCCAGACATAAGCACTGAACGCTAAACCAAATACTCCAATTACCAGAATCCCAATCTGAACTACGCGCACCGAACCTCCAATCCTTCAGGATTCCGCCTGAACGTCAGGCGATGATAGGGGTGCAAGCTTCCTGCCAAACTCGATTGGTTTTATTTGCAATGAGATAGCGGCTGTAAATTCCACAAACTTGATTGGGGCCGCGAGCCGGCCCCTTTGACGTCAGGGCTTGTTGGGTTTTCGCTTTAAGGTAGGTCTATCGTCGCCTGTGTCTGTTTTATCGGCGTCACTTTTATCCGTCGTCGTATCTGTGCGAGTCGTTCGCTGAGCCGGGCTTCCACTATGGAGTCTCGACACCTGTCCATTCTCGAGCATTTCGAGTCGGGCTTTGATCGTCTGAAATTCCGATGACGTGACGGCGTATTGCTCGCGGTCCGGCAGAATCTCTTCGATGTTCTTCTTCGTTTTTTCAATCCGGTCCGCTGTCGGCGGATGCGTATCGAAAAGTTTTGAAATCGAGCCGGGCTTGCTCTTTTCCTTCGCCTGTAGTTTTTCAAACATGCTGACGAACGCGCTGGGATCGTATCCAGCCTTGTACATGTATTGAAGGCCGAGGTAGTCGGCCTCTTCTTCGTTCTTGCGCGAGAACTTCAGAAACTCCAACGGAATCGCAACCTGAGAGGCTTGCCGCGCCGCCGCGCCGGCAGGACCGCCGAGGATGACCAGCGGAATCGAGCCGATACTGGCGATGGTTCCCTTGGCCATGTTCTCCGTCGCGTGACGCGCCGCGACGTGTGCGATCTCGTGAGCCATGACGCCTGCGAGCTCCGCCTCGTCGTCAGCCGCCGCAATCAGGCCCGTGTTGACATAGAAGTAACCGCCCGGCAATGCAAACGCATTGATCTCGTCAGAGTCGACAACCTTGATCGTGAAGGGAACCTTCGCATCGGAATTTCGAACCAGATTCTGGCCGACGCGGTTCACATATTCATTGATGACAGGATCGTCGAGCAGCTTGACCTGCCGCTCAACTTCGGCGGACAACTGGCGGCCAAGCTGTTGCTCCTTCTCGAGCGATGTGAAATTGATGTTGCCCTTGTTGATATTCCGATTACCCACATTGTCCACGTCGGAGTTTTTTCTCGATGAGGCCTTTTTGTCCTGACCGAAATAGCTCTGAGAGCCCAGAATCCCCGCGAGGAAAAACGCAATGGCAACTTTGCGCATCATAAATGCTGCCTCCTTTGTCCTTGGACTGGAAAAAATCGAATTCGCCGCGGGCTCTCAGAAAAAGCGGACCAATCCCGATCCAATTGGTGTCTAATGGGCGTAGATGAAACGAGCACTCGCAGGTCTGATCGGTGTTGCCGTCGTGACGATGAGCGTCGCGGCATTCGGCCAGTTCGGGCAGCGCCGCTTTGGCGGCGGCCGCAGTAACTCTGGTCCAACCGGCGGATTCTGCCTGGTGCCCGGCTACCGCGGAGATGGAACCGAGGACGGTTCGGAGCCGCGGAAATTCGATCGTTCCGGTTTTGTTTATGCCCGGCTTCGTTATCATCCCGTAGCCTGGTGGCGCGAAGGAACTCGCGAGGTCCCGTGGCATCACGACTATCCCGACGGAGACACCGAGTTCCCGGGAATGCTCGGGCGGTTAACGACCGTGAACACGACACCGGAGAATTTTCAGATCGTCGACGTCGATAGCAAGGAACTGTTCAAGTATCCGTTCGTTTATATGTCGGAGCCCGGTTATCTGGACCTGCTTCCCAACGACGTGCGCAACCTCCGCGAGTACTTCGACCGCGGCGGTTTCATGCTGGTCGACGATTTCCGCGGCAGCGAAGTCGATAACTCGGAATATCAGAATTTCCTGGTGCAGTTCCGTAAGGTTTTCCCCGATCGCGATATCACGCCGCTGAGTCCAACCCATCCGATCTTCCATATGTTTTATGAGATCGATCCACAAAACATGCTGCCGCCCTACCGCCTGTGGAATTCGGGCGAGGTGCAGTTTCAAGGCATCTCCGATCCTAAAGGACGCCTGCAGGTGATGATCGATTTCAACAACGACATGAGCGAATACTGGCAGGCTCTCGACGTGGGCCAGTGCTCGATCCACGAGTCCGGTATGGCCGTCGAACTGGGCATCAATTACGCCATCTACGCTTTATCGCACTAGCGACTTGACCGCTCTTAACTGTTGCGGGAAGAATCGACCAGGGCGTCGCTTGTTCTCCTGAGCCGCTCGCTCATTTCTCTTGCGACCTTCAGAAGAACCCTTATCGCGAGTTGCGGCTGTTCAGCGCAGACGTCCTGCAAACCTTGTCCGGTCAGCACGACGAAAAGACTTGGTTCCTCCGCGATGACAGACGCAGACCGTGGTTCTTCGTCGACCAGCGACATTTCTCCAAACGTGCTGCCCGCACTAGCCGATCCGAGTTGCCGGCTCGTTCCGTCCGCTGCTTGTTTCAGAATGCTGACGCGACCCCTGATCAGCAAACAAAGGTAAGCCTCGAGTCCACCTTCCTGCACCACCGTGGCGCCCTGCGCTGCTTCGCACACGTAAAGATATCGCGCCAACAGCCGTGCTTCGTTTGGTTTCAATGAGTCCATCCACTTTGTCGTTTCGAGGAACGACACAATTTCGGCAACACTACACGTTCGACGGATCAATCCCTCAGGCCACCGGCGAGTCAATCCAGGTTCAAAACTGTTCTTCATAATGTGAAAATACTGCAGTGACTCGGCAAGGCAAACTGGGAAAAGCATGCGAGGTGCGAGTCGCGCAATAAAATACTGGCAGCGTTTGCACAGGGTCTTGGGTGATGTTGCGCAAAAGGGAATTCAACGCGGAGTTGATCGAGGGGCACAAAGGCGTGACGGTCGTGATCGTTCCATTCGATCCCGAACAGGTCTGGTCGGAGAAGCCCCTACGCCTGGATCCGCGACGTCACGGCTGGCTGGTCAGGGGCAGCGTCAACGGTGTCCCTTTCGACGGCTACATCGGCGAACGCTGGAGCCGGTTCTTTATCATCATCGATCCCGAACTTCGCGCCGCAGCCAAAGTGTCGGTCGGTGACACTCTGAGAATGATCGTTCGGCCGACGGCGACCATGCGTGCGCTCGCCCACGCACGCGAGCAATCGAAAAAGACGACGGCACCGAAAACGCCGCGGGCGGATGCCGTCGAGCCCCCAGGTCGTCAAACCGGATGATGAGGAGTGCTACGGTGATGATGTGCTCAGCCGCCGGGGCGAAGCATCCAGAACTGGACGTCGTATTTCCAGATCGTGAACGCCACGCGGGTTCCGTCTGGCGAGAATGACGGCTGGGTCTTGTGGTTGGGATCCGTGGTCACCTGAATCGCAGTGCCGCCGGCTTCGGGAACGCGGAATATTTGATAAACGCCGTCGGGGGCGGTGGCGACGTATGCAGCCCATTTCCCATCTGGCGATGTGCTGATTCCCGAAAACACCTGGTCCGATGAAAACTCCACAATTCGTCTTGCTCGTCCACCCTTGCGCGACACCTCGTGAAGCGCTTTGCGCCCTGGAACGGAACCGTGACTTTCAAAAACAATGTGGTCGCTGTCCGGCAACCAATTCGGATCGCCTGCGGTTTCTGTCAGAGCGTCAATCGGGATGGCCGCTGCCGTTTGAGTGATTGCGCCGGAATTCTGATTGATCCCCAGCACGTACACCTTGCCGTTTGTCGCGCCGTACGGGCCCGGATAACTGCTGTAAGCAATCCATTGCCCGTCCGGAGACCATCGGGGCCAGCCTGTTTCAATACCGCCTGTCGTGATCTGTCGCGGCGGTTGTGAACCGTCGGCAGGCTGCAAAAAGAGATCGTCGGTTTTGTCGCGATGCGAATGAAACACGATCCACTTCCCGTTCGGAGACCATGCCATGCCCTGATCTTCAGACGCACTTGCCTGAAAGACCTGGCGCGGACGCTGCGCGGCGTGATCGGCGAAGGGGATTATTCCGAGATCCTGAGCGATATCCGGGTATTTGGCGTCATCGATAACGCGCCGCCATGTGCCGAAAGTAAAGCCGATGCTCCGGCCGTCGGGTGACCACGTCGGTGTTTCGGACTGGAAAGTCGTCAGAATCCGGCTCGTGCCTCCGGCAGCCGGCGCGACGCCCAGAATCGCCGAAAACACCTGCGACTTGAATAGCACGTCGCCGCTCGACGTGATCGATGGGGCGTAGGTGTCGCGGTCGAAATGCGTCAATTGCGATACTTGACCGGACGTGAGGTTTCGCGACCAGAGATCCAGAGTTCCCGTCGGATTCGGGATGCTGTAGTAGAACGATTGCCGATCCGGAGAGTAGGCTGTTGGTCCCCACAGCTGTTCCGACACGGACGCCGGCTTAGTCACCGGCGCCGCTTCGGCAGGTGGGGCGCTCATCGCTTCTCTTTTGCCGGTCGCGACGTCGTAACGAAACCATTGGGGCGGTCGGGCAAACGGCGCTTCGAGGACCGCCAGATGCGAGCTGTCCCCCATCCAAATCACAGCCGACTTCGTGTTTTCCGCGGGAAGAAGTTCCGTTGTCGACGGGCCTTCAATCCGGTGAAGAAAGAGGTGGCGATTCACAATATAGGCCAGCCACACTCCATCCGGCGAGACGGCACCGATCGGATCCCGAAAACCCACAGGTCCCGCCTGGTGTGCTGTAGTTATGTATTGAAGTCGAGGCGGCGCGCTCCGGTACACCGCCATCGATGCGGCAAACGCGAACGCCAGGACGATGATCCCGAATTGCCTCACAGTTCACCCCAAAGACTACCAGGCATCATATATCCGTCAGCGATATATTTTGACTTTTTATCTGGCATCCCGTGCAATCGGACCATATTGCCCCATCGTCTTTAGTTTCTTGAGCAAGAGGAGGTTGAGTATGACGCGAGCATTCGCTTGTATGAGTCTGATCGCCCTCTTATCGGTCCTCGTTGCCGGTCAGCGGCGATGGATCCGAGCGGTCTGACCGTGTTTGAAGCTCTTGAAAGGGAGCTTGGCGTGAAGCTTGGCGTGAAGCTCGAGGTGCAGAAGCACACCATCTCTGTGGTCGATCACATCAACGAACAACCGAAACAGGAAGCGAGTGTAGCTCTATTGCGGACCACGCAGACGATGCGTGGCCCGCGAGGCGAGTACTAAGTTTACTTCTTGCAGCCGAGGACGATGATTTCGTCCGAACCCTGGATGAGTGTTCTGCCGTCGATGGTCCTGCCCCTGAGCCATGCTACGGTGTCACCGCAAGCGATGCCGGTCGAAGTCTGGCTGAAGGTGACCACCCTGTCGGGAATGCCGTTTCCATCGACGTCCTGAATGGAGGAACTGGTTGCCGAAGCCTCTGTGCCGGTCCTTCCAAAACGCACGGAGGCGGGGTCCACAGTCGTTGCATCGAAGGTTGCCGTGGAAAGGATGGCAACCGGGACGACCCCTTGTTTCTTAATCGTAATCGCAGCCGGATTGCTCGGAGGTTGGATTTCGATTCGGACCGTTAGTGAAGGCGGTTGGAATTCAGTCGCTCCGATGTCGCAAGGTACGTTTCTGGGGTTTCCGATCTGATCGGTCGTCTCACAGACAGCGTTATTTCCTGCATCAATAGCCTGGCTGGTTGAAAGCAGCTGAAAATTCCCATTCCCCGGGGCGCCGTTGTCCGCGAACGCTGCCAGGCCGGGATCACCGACAAGATCGCCGGATCCCAGGACGATCGTACAACCGGCCGTCGAGCCGATCAGGTTATTACCCAGTGAACCAGCCGGGCCTTCGCAATCCGAAATCACGCCGGTTGGCGTTGAATTGAGTGCTGCAATGGTGTTCTGCATGGAGACGGAGCCGGCAGCGACGTAAATTCCGGCGCTGGTGGAGCTGAAACCACCTACCGCACGGTTTCCGCTGATCGTCACATTCGTCAGCTTTAACGTGCCCCCAATCTGTTCGATGGCTCCGCCCCTGAAAAAAGTAGTGTTCCGGGCGAATGTCGTATTGCTGATGATCATCGTGGCGTTGTTATATACGCCGCCGCCATCGGTCGCGTGGTTGTCGCTGATGGAACTTCTGCTGATCGTGACGGTGCCGCTCCGGTTGTCGACGCCGCCGCCGGGAGAGCCTTCACCTGCTGAATTGGAGGAGAGTGTGCTGCCTGTGATTGTTGCGGTGCCTGTGTTGGCGATCGCGCCGGCACCGGTAAAGTCGAAGTTGCTTTTGAAGATGCTGCCGTTCACCGTCAGGTTCCCGCTGTTGTGCACTCCTCCGGCTCCGAAAGCAAAGCCGTTCGAATTGTTGTTCGAAATGATGGTGTTGGTGAGCTTCAGCGTGCCGCTGTTGAAGATGGCCGCGCCTTTACCGTGACGCGTGTGGTTGTCGTTGAGCGTGCTGTCGACGATGGTCGCCGTTCCTTTGTTTGCAATTGCGCCGCCATCCGAGTTGTAGTCGAACGTCCCCCCGCCGTTGGACAAGGTTACCCCCCGCAAGGTGAGGTTGCCGCCTGCAGCCACATTTAAAAGCCGAAAGGACGTCGCAGCCGCGTCCCGACTGATTCCCGTTACGGCTTGTCCGGCCCCGGCAATGGTGAGAGTGCTACTGATGGAAGGCAAGCCGGTCGCGCCATCCGTTGTGTTGTTCGGCGCCGTCAGAATGTAACTGCCGGCCCTCAGATTGATCGTGTTGGCCTGGCCGTTGCCGTTGGCTGACAGGATTGCCGAGATCAAGCAAGGAACATCGGAACAGTTAAATGTTGCGGCCTGGATTGCCTGTACTCCGCCGAATAGGCAGACGATGACAACCAGTAAAGGGTCCAACCCCCTCATGGTTTTCCGTGAATGCCGGCTTCGGAATGTCCTACCCGTGCTTAACCGTTGAGCGTCCCTATAACCCATGAAATTCCTCCTTGGTGCTCGTGGGCGTGTTGTGAGGCCAGCCCATCGGCGACGCGATTGTACGGACCTGAGTCCCACGGGGCCATAGTACATAGGTGCTCTTATTGATGGCCTTTTGGTTCGACCTCAGCTGCGGATGGACTTCAAAGGATCGACGCGAGTGGCGCGCGCCGCGGGAATGAGGCTCCCGAGTATCGTCATCACGACGCATAGCGCTACCGCTGTCGCGAAGGTCACCGTGTCTGCAGGCGGTATGCCGGCGAGTAACGACTGGAAAACACGCCCCACGGCATAGGCAAGCAATATTCCTGAGGATATTCCGACGTAGGCGAGCCGAATGCTTTCGCGAAAAACCATATGCAGGATATCGCTGCGTTGGGCGCCCAGGGCGATGCGAACACCGATCTCGTTCATCCGGCGAGACACTGTGAACGACAGCAATCCATGAATTCCGATACCCGCAAGGAGAATTGCGACTGCAGCAAAGGCGCTCAACACACGTACTTGAGCGGACCGTGGAACCGTTTCGCCGGCGACAATATCCTTGAGAGGACGAACTTCGGAGAGAGGCAACTCGGGATCCGCAGTGCGAATGATTTGGCGCACGGATGGCAGGATCGCCTGCTGCCTCAAGTGTGTCGCGATAACCAGATCCTTCGGCGCGAACCAAGTCAAGACGCCGTCCTGGACCTGTTTATAAGGAAGATAAACCTGGGGATCGCTCACGGCCTCGATTCCACTCAATCGGATATCGCCCACCACACCAGCGACGGTTCTTTCGTGCGAAGCGAAGTCGAACTTCCGGCCGATGGCGTCCTGGCCTGGCCAATACCGGCGAGCGAACGACTCGCTGACGACGACGTAGAACGGAGCATCGGCGGTATCCGATTCGCTGACGTCGCGCCCTGCGCGCAAAGGGATTCCCATGGTGTCGAAGTATCCCGGCGTGACAAAACGCAAACTGGCCGAGTGCTGTTCCGCGGGCTTCCACTCCCGGCCTTCGATATCCACGGGCCAAACCCCGCCGCGCAACACCATCGGCAGGAAACTGACATACGCCGCCTTCGAGACTCCCGGCAGGGCCCGCACCTGATCGAGTACGCGGGCGTAGAACGATACCCGGTCCGCGGTTTTCTCGTACTTCGGCATCGTCAGAACCGTCCTCATCGTGAGGACGCCTTCGGATTGAAAGCCCGGATCGGTCGCCCGGACACGCAACAGGGCTCGAAACAGCAATCCGCAAGCGACCAGCAAAACCAACGAAATCGAGATCTCGGCGACAATCAAGGTGGAGCGAAACCGTTCCTTACGGCCGGCGATTCCTGAATGCGCGCCTTCCCGAAGTCCGGACAGGTCGGCCTTCGCGCATGCTCGCCAAGCCGGGATGGCGCTGAAGGCGATCCCGGTCAGCGCCGTCAGCACGGTGCCGAATATCAACACGTTGAAGTTCATCGTCGGGATTTCGGCGATCGGTAGATTGTGTGGTACCAGGTGAGCCAGCAGCGGCAGGGCAGCTATCGCGACAAGGATTCCGGCTGACCCGCCAAGGGTGGAAAGTATTAGCCCTTCGGTCAGAAGTTGACGGATAAGCCGCTCGCGACCGGCGCCCAGCGCGGTGCGAACCGCAAGTTCCTTCCGGCGCACCAAAGCGCGGCTCAGCAGCAGATGGACGAGGTTCGCGCACGCGATCAGCAGGACTCCGAGAGCGGCGCCAGAAAGCACGAACAGGAGCATGCGGGATTGCGCGGACACCGCATCCCGAAGGAACACGACGGCCACGCTCGTTTCCTGGTTTTCCTTTGGATACTGATGTTCGAGTTGTGAAGCGATCAGCCGCATCTCGGACTGGGCACGCTCCAGCGACACCGAACTCTTCAGTTTACCGACGACATGAAGGAACGCATTCGTGCGGTTCACAAAGTCCGGGGGCGCGAACCGCATTGCTGTCCAGAGTTGCGCATCGCGATTCGGGAAATAGAAGCCTTCAGGCATGACGCCGATGATCGTGAAAGGCGTCCCATCGAGACGAACGGTTTTGCCGATCAGATCCGGGTCGCGCGCGAAAACGGATTGCCACAAGCCATAACTCAACAGAACCGTACCGGCCGCGTCTTCGACATCATCAGTCTCATGGAAGACGCGTCCTCTCCATGGTTCGATGCCGAGCATCGGAAACAGATCAAATGTGACGGAAGCTCCGTCGACTCTTTGAGGTTCCAGTTGTCCGGTCAGATTCACCGTAAGCCCTCGGTATGCACTTATGGCCTGAAAGGAAGTGCTCAAGTGTTTCCAGTCGCGATAGTTTGCGGGAGAAACGTCGCTGTGGCCGTAACCGGGCACGCTTTCCCACAGCGTGACGAGCCGAGCGGAGTCCACGAAGGGGAGCGACCGGATCAGCACATGATCGGTAAGCGTGAACACTGCGGTGTTTGCGCCTATCCCGATGGCGGTCACGATAATCGCTGTGAGGGCGAATCCCGGACTCTGCATGAGCGAGTGTGCGGAGTAACGGAGGTCCTGCCGAAGAACATCGCCATGAACACGGACAGCGTCGACTACAACGTCGATGATTGTGGAAACCCACAAGGTCATCACCCCGCCTACGCCCGCCGTCGAATTCCTGCGGCGAGCGAAGATGGCACACATTTCGGATCCGTACTCCGCGCGGAAGGATGCCGGAAAAAGGTACAAAAGAATGCGATAGGCGGGCATAAGTGCAGTATAGCCACACCGGCTATATTGTCAACGGCTATACCGGTCGCCGATCAACGGGCTTCGTGCCGCCGCGTATCCGGTTGTAGAATTTCGACCCGTGTCGATTCAGCAGAAATTCACTGCAGCTCTGGACCGCCTGATCGAGCAGGTCAAACAGGACCGCTCGATTCTTGCGGCGATTCTGTGCGGAAGCCTCTCCCACGATACGGTGTGGGCCGGTTCGGACATCGACCTCGTCTTTGTGACGATCGACGACAAGAGCTTCGAGAAGCAGTCTGAAGGCCTCGCTCTATACGCCGACGATGTCAACGTCCATGCCTTTATGATGGCCCGCACCGAGTTTCGCAAAACCGTGGAAGGATCGTTACGCAATTCCTTTGTTCACTCGCTGCTGGCGAAGGG
Organism: uncultured Solibacteraceae bacterium; assembly: GCA_964584785.1. Lineage (GTDB taxonomy): Bacteria > Acidobacteriota > Terriglobia > 20CM-2-55-15 > 20CM-2-55-15 > JAHFTY01. Next base: position 41,589 of record CAZPBY010000006.1, on the reverse strand, counting down.
ACGGCTGATATACACCCACGATTCGACCATTGCCGACCTTTGCGGACGGCTTCATGAAGTCGGCGAACGCGATACGCGTCTGCAATTGCTTCGCGCGGGCACGGCCGCGCTGCCACCGCTCTACAAAGCTCACAAGTGGTTTGTGACGCGGCGGGATCTGGACTACACCGCGCTCTGGATACTTTATGCGGCGACTCCACTGGCCAGGATCGAAGTGATCGGACATCGTCAGCTGGCGGACCGTGAAGTGATACCTCAGGCGATGAAACTCAACCCCGACTTTTTCAGGATCGTGTACACCGACCTCCTGAACGGTAAAAAGACAGCGAAGAATATTCAGGCCGCTCTCGATGCTATGGATATTTATTTGGCCGACCGCGTGATGATGCTTTTCGAACCGATCCTGGAACATTTGAAAGACGTTGGCGAAGCAAGGTCGGCGACGGAGATCGAAAACCATTTCCACCGCAATCTTGGCGTCAGCGGCGTCACGACGGCGTGCGAGTATCTCGCCGATCGCGGGTTGATCGGTAAAGCGTCGACTTCAGCAAAGCTCACGAAACGCAGCAACGTTGAAATTCAGGAGCTGGCTTTCGTCTATCTTGGGGAACCACCGGATGAGTTCTAAGGCCAACAGCAGGACTGCTGCCAGGGAGAGAACAAAAGCAAAGGTTGCGGCCCGCACGACGATCGCCGTGCAGGGTGCGCGTGTGCACAACCTGAAAAACGTGACGCTCGAAATCCCGCGCGACAAATTGATCGTGGTGACCGGGCTGTCGGGGTCCGGCAAGAGCTCGCTTGCGTTCGACACGATCTATGCGGAAGGGCAGCGCCGTTATATGGAGTCGCTGTCGACATACGCGAAGCGTTTCGTCGCGCAGGTGGCGAAGCCCGATGTCGACTTCATGTTCGGTTTGTCGCCCGTCATCTCCATCGAACAGAAGACGATCGCGAGCAATCCTCGATCGACTGTCGGCACCATGACCGACATCGCCAGCTACCTGAATCTCCTCTTTGCCACGATTGGCGAGGCGCACTGTCCGCGCACAGGTGAGCTGGTGCCGAGCCGCTCGACCAGTCAAATCCTCGAGGCTATCCTCTCTTTGCCCGAAGGCGTTGAAGTCGAAATGAGGGCGCCGGTGTTCAAGGTGTACGGTGAGGAACTGGACTACGTGTTCACCGAGCTCCGGAAAAAAGGCTGTCGTCGATTGATTGTTGACGGTAAGTCCGTCGATCTCGCCGAGGAATTACAGCTCGATGAATCACAAGTGAAGGACATGGACGCCGTGGTTGATCGGTTTATCGTCAGGCGGTCGCAGGAAAAACAGATCAAAGCGGGAATCCTTGCCGCGCTGCTGGTGGGCGACGGCCTGATGCAGGCGCACGTCGTGAAAGGAGCGACGAAGGGCGAAGTGGAGCGGGCATTTCGCCACCTTACCAGCGCGACGCACGGCTTCGTTTACGGCGATATTCAGCCCGACTACTTCATGTTCAACAATCCCGAAAGCGCCTGCCGGACCTGCGGCGGAATCGGCACGCACAAGCTCACGCATCCGGAACTTCTGATCCCCGATCCCACGCGAAGCATCGCGGGTGGATGCTTTGTGCGGGAAGCATTCAAGTACAACCCGGACACGTGGGACGGCCGCATGATGTACAGCCTGTCGCGGAGCGAAGGTTTCTCGCTGGATACACCCTGGCAGAAGCTGCCCGAAAAAGTGCGGAACGTGATTTTGTACGGTGCTGAGGGACGCAAGATCCGGTTCACATCGCCGCCCGAAGCCAAGATCAAACGCGACCAGTGGGAAGGCAAAGAGATCGGCATCGGCGGAATCGCGCGCCGCATCGAGCGCCAATACCGGCGGTACCGACAGCGCGGAGAGGCAAGCTCAGGTATGGAAGCCTGGCTCGACAAGGTGATGGTCGAACACACTTGCCCCGACTGCAACGGCGCTCGGCTTCGGCCGACGCGGCTGCTGTTTACGGTTGGTGGCAAAAACATCTACGAGTTCGGCCAACTGCATTTCGATCAGCTGCACGCCTTCCTCGGAACAATCAAACCGTCGGGACGAGGCGCCGAAGCCGGACGACAGGTGATCAACGAAATTCGCGGCCGGCTCGATCTGTTACTTGGAATCGGTCTCGACTACCTCAATTTCAACCGGCGTTCAGGAACGCTCTCGGGCGGTGAATCGCAACGTATCCGGTTATCGACTCAGATCGGTTCGGGACTGATGGGAATGCTCTATGTCCTCGACGAGCCGAGCATCGGACTTCATCCGAAAGATAACGTCAAGATGATTGCGACGCTCCGAAGTCTGCGCGACATCGGGAACACCGTCATCGTCGTTGAACACGATGAAGACACCATTCGCGCGGCGGATCATCTCGTCGAGATGGGGCCGGGACCGGGGTCGCACGGCGGCGAAGTCGTGGTTCAGGGCACGCTCGCCGACGTGCTGGCGTGCAAGGCGTCACCCACAGGACAGTTTCTTTCGGGCAAGCGATCGATCCCGATGCCTGCTCGCCGGCGCAAGGGGAATGGAAAAAACCTGACGGTCCGTGGAGCTCGTGAAAACAACCTGAAGTCGATCGACGTCACGTTTCCGCTCGGACAGTTCGTCGCGATTACGGGGGCGTCGGGATCCGGCAAGAGCACGCTCATTAACGAGATTCTCTACAAGTCTCTTTGGAAGCGTCTCGAGGACAGTCGCACGCTGCCCGGTGAGCACGACGGCGTCGAAGGGGCCGAGCACGTGCATCGTGTAGTCAACATCGATCAATCGGCGATCGGACGAAACAGCCGGTCGAACCCCGCAACCTACATCGGTTTCTACGACAACATCCGCGATCTCTTCGCGCGAGCCCCGCTCTCGGTTGAACGCGATTACAAGGTCGGACGGTTCAGCTTCAACGTGAAGGGCGGCCGCTGCGAAGAGTGTCAGGGCGAAGGAACCATTCGAACGCAACTGTACTTCATGCCGGATGTCGAAGTGACCTGCGCCGCGTGCAAGGGAGCAAGGTTTAATAGCGACACACTCGAAGTGACGTTACGCGGCAAGACGATCGACGACGTCCTGAATATGCCCATCGAAGAGGGCGTCGCTTTTTTCGGTGCCGAGCCGGCGGTTGGAAAAAAGATCGAAGTGCTTCACGACCTTGGCCTGGGTTATTTGACACTCGGCCAATCGGCAACAACGCTGTCCGGCGGCGAGGCGCAGCGGATCAAGCTGGCAACCGAGTTGAGCAAGCTGCAGCGATCGAAACACACGCTCTACATTCTCGACGAGCCAACCACAGGCCTGCACCTGGCGGACATCGAACGCCTCCTGGATTGCCTGCACCGCCTCGTCGACGCGGGTCACACGGTGCTTGCTATCGAGCATCACCTCGACGTCATCAAAACCGCGGACTACGTCATCGACCTCGGGCCGGAAGGTGGCCACGCCGGCGGCGAGGTCGTGTTCAACGGCACGCCCGAACAGTTGATTAATTGCAAGCGCTCCTACACCGGACAGTTTTTGAAAGCCCATCTGCGCAAATGAGAGCGGCGTTGCGACGCGCTTCGTGGCGTCGCCGTTGTGCAATCAGGACAAACGCTTCGTCACAAATTCGATCAACTTCTTCAACCGCGATGTGTAAGGCGGGTAGAACGCCTGCAGAACATCGATCCGGCCTTGCGTCAGAACCGCTCGTTCGTGAGAGAACGTTTTGAAGCCGAAAAAGCCGTGATAGTTGCCCATTCCGCTCATTCCAACACCACCGAAGGGCAAGTTTGGATTCGCGAGATGAACGGCAAGGCTGTTGACGCAGGTTCCTCCCGCCGTGGTTGATTTGAGGATCCGCTCCACGTGTTCCTGTTTACGAGAAAATATATAAAGGGCGAGAGGCTTGTCCCTGGTTCGAATGATCCTGACGGCCTCATCCAGAGAGCCGAATGTGAGAATCGGCAGGACTGGACCGAAGATCTCCTCACGCATGATCGGATTGTTCTCCGTGACGGATGTCAACAGCGTGGGAGGCATGAAACGTTTGTCCGCTTCGACTGAATCACCGCCGATCGCCACTTTGGCGCCGTAACGGACGGATTCGTCGACAAGCCTCGTCAGATTCTCTCGATGTCCCTCGCTGACGAGCCGGCAGTAATCCTCACTTTCCGTCTGCGATGGAACGTCAACGCCATATCGCCTTCCGATAACCGTCCTTGCTTCGCTGATGAAAGCGCCAGCCTTCGATTCGTGGATGAGCAGATAGTCGGGAGCAACGCAACTCTGTCCGGCATTGATGAACTTTGCCCACATGATGCGTTCGGCGGCCTTGCGGATGTCGGCGGTCTCGTCGACAATCACGGGCGACTTGCCACCCAGTTCCAGAGTCACGGGCGTCAGATACTTCGCGGCCGCCGCGAAGATCTTTTTGCCGACGCTCGGACTGCCGGTAAAGAAGATGTGATCGAAGTGCAATTCGAGCAGCGCGTCGGCTACGGTGTGATCCCCTTCAATGACCGCCACTTCATCTTCTGCAAATACCGATGCTGTCAGTTTGCTCAGGAAACGCGCCGTGTTCTTTGTCTTGTCCGACGGCCGGAGCATGACGCAATTGCCTGCCGCGACTGCTGCAATCAGAGGAGAAATCGCGAGCTGAAACGGATAGTTCCATGGCGAGAATATCAGAACCACTCCCTTTGGCTCGTAGCGAACCTCGCTGCGAGTGCCGAACAGCACGAGTGGAGTCTCGACTTGCTTTGGTGTCATCCAGTCCCGCAGGAATTCGATGGCGGCGTTGAGCTCCGACACGACGACGTGGGTTTCCGTTAACTCTACCTCGGCTGGATGCTTTCTGAAGTCGGCGTGGATCGCGTGCTGAATGTCGCCGGACAGATCGAAGATCGCCTGTCGCAGCTTTGTTAACCTGGCGATCCGCTCTGCTGCGGACGTTTGAGCGATCCGCCAGCGGTTTGCGACTTGCGCGTCATAGATTGTTCGAATGCGGTCGTGCATGCGCGTCGACATTCAACCGCTATGATATTTCAGTTGCTGGTTGGGTTTTCCACCTTCAGCTCATTCTTCACATCGAACGTGCCGGGAATGCCACGAGCGCGTGTTTCCGCAAGCTGCTTGTCCATCCGGTTTGCGACCATACCTTTCAAAGTTACGTGTCCGTGCTCAACGATGATATGGATCGGGGGCACCGGAGGGAGACCATACCGCATGAGAGGAGAATCCATATTGAACAAGGCGCGGTAGGTTGCCCGGCGGATGTCGTCGTCAAAGGACGATAACGGCAGAACACGAATCTCATTGATGACCCTCGGAACGCTTTCGATTTTTCGGACCCGCTTCTCCGCGTCCGACTTCAACGTGGGCCGAAGAGCCTGACCTCTCAGGATGACGGTGCCATCCGGTTGGACCTGTCCTTCGAGCCAATCGAAAACGTCATAGTAGGGGAGCGTGACCAGCTGATGCCGGACTTCCCGTGCGATCGATTGAGTCGCGATCGGCGGTCGCGCCTTCGGGTTTTGAATCTGCGGATTCAATTGTTTCCTCGTTTGAGGCATGGCGGTCCCCGCCGGAAGCGACCACGACAGCGCCGCGCATGATAACGTCATCAGTAGTTTGCGCATAATTTAGACGCCTCCCAACGATCCCATACACGGACTTCAAGTGCACGCCGCGTGCCGATCTCGCGGTAAACGGCTTTCTCTGATATAACCGCGTGTCCAGCAGAAGAGTTGGAGGTTTCCATGCAGAAACGATATCTGGTGGTCATGCGCGTGGCCATATTTCTGATCATTGCGAGCTTTGGCGGTTCACGCAGCTCCGCCCAAAGCCAGAACAACGTCATTGTCGATCAGAAGCTCTATCAGGATTTGCGTTGGCGCTCGATTGGACCGGCGCGTGGAGGCCGCGTGACGGCGGTGAGCGGCATTCGAACGCAGCCTTCAACTTTTTACATGGGTACCGTTGGCGGCGGTGTGTGGAAAACCACGAACTACGGGATTTCCTGGCTGCCTGTGACGGACGGTCAGATCTCAACGGGATCCATCGGCGCGATCGCCGTCTCGGACTCGAATCCGGAGGTTGTCTACGTCGGCACAGGGAGCCAGGCCATTCGCAGCAACGTCATCATCGGCCGAGGGGTCTACAAGTCCACGGATGGAGGCCGCACCTGGACGTTCATCGGCCTGAAGGACGCGGGGCAGATCGGCGCCATTCGAATTCATCCGAAAAATCCGGACGTCGCGTATGTTGCTGTTCTCGGCAATCCGTTCTCCTGGGGGCCCGATCGCGGCGTTTATCGAACGAAGGACGGCGGCCGAACATGGCAGAAAGTGCTCTTCATCGATAACGAGACAGGTGTGGTTTCGCTCGCGATGAATTGGTCTGATCCGGATGAGATTTATGCCGGGGCGTGGCGGGCCCAGCGCAAGCCCTGGACCATCATCAGCGGAGGACCGGCGAGTACAGGCGGAATCTACAAGACAACCGACGGCGGCGAACACTGGAACCATCTGTCGACAGGACTACCGAAAAATCTGATCGGAAAAGTCTGGCTCGATATCGCCCAATCGAAACCCAACGTGGTCTACACGATTGTGGAAGCGCCGGGCAATGAAGGCGGTGTCTATCGCTCCGCGGACTCCGGGCAGAGCTGGACGCTGATGAGTTCCGATTCCAACCTGCGGGCGCGTCCGTTCTATTTCAACTACATCAATGCGAATCCGAAGGATGATAACGAAGTCTGGGTCAATGAACTTAGCTTGCATCGATCGCGCGACGGCGGAAAAACCTGGACGACCGTGCCGTCGCCGCATGGTGACGATCACGGCATGTGGTTCAACCCCGACAATCCGAACATCATCATTCATTGCAACGATGGCGGAGCGACCATCAGCCAGGATGGAGGGCGAAGCTGGTCGACGCTGCTGAATCAGCCCACGGGTGAGTTCTACATGGTCGACACGGATCAGCAGTTTCCGTATCGCGTCTATGGACCGCAGCAGGACAACAGCACCGTGGGTATTGCCAACGTTCCGCCATTTGCGTGGTCCATCGACGAGGCGACTCAGACGTGGTTTCAGGCATCGGGCTGCGAAAGCGGACAACTGCGCCCTACGCCCGACGGCAAGATCATTTACGGTGACTGCAAGGGCGAGTTCGGCCGCTATAACGTCGAGACGGGCCAGGAGCAGCATTACTGGATCTATCCGCAGCAGCGTTATGGGCTCAATCCCAAAGACATGAAATTTCGTTTCGTGCGTCAGGCCCCTATTGAAATCAGCCCGCAGAATCCAAAGGTCGTGTACCACGGTTCTCAATATCTTCACCGATCGATCGACGGCGGAATTCACTGGCAAACGATCAGTCCGGACGTCACCGCGAACGAACCCGATAAGCAAGTGGAATCCGGCGAACCTATAACGCGCGATGTGACGGGCGAGGAGGTCTACAGCGCGTTGTACGCCATCCGACCGTCACGATTGGAGCCCGGAGTGATCTGGACAGGTTCTAATGACGGTCCGGTGTGGGTCACACGCGACGACGGCAAAACCTGGAAGAACGTCACGCCGAAGGATCTGCCGCCCGGCGGCCGCGTGCACACGATTGAGGACTCTCCGCATCGAAAAGGTTCCGCATTCGTTTCCGTCTATCGCATCTATCTGGACGACTTCAAACCGTATCTCTACATGACCAACGATTACGGAGAGCACTGGACGCTTCTCACCGACGGTACGAACGGAATCCCATCGGATCATCCCATGCACGTTGTGCGGGAAGACCCGAAGCAGCCGGGATTGCTTTATGCGGGAACGTGGTTCGCTGCCTTTGTTTCGTTCGATCTCGGAAAGCACTGGCAGTCGTTGCAACAGAATCTGCCTGCCACGCCAGTCACCGATATCAAGGTTCATCAGAACGATCTCGTGATCTCCACGATGGGCCGAGCCTTCTGGATCATGGATGACATCGCGCCCCTGCGCCAACTGGCCTCCGGGCTGGTGAAGACGTCGGTGCAGGTGGCGCCTCTCCCTGCCGCGAACATTCCTCTTATGGCCAGCGCGTTCGCGCCTCAGCAACGATCGGAGAAGGCGGCGACCGCAACCAAGAGCGCTCCCGCCGCGGCAGCTGCAACGTCGCCCGCTCCATTCGATCCGGCGGCGACCGTGTTTTTGTTCCAGCCCGCTGTGGCGTACCGAACGCATTACTCGACGGCGCTGCCCGATCCATCGGCGTCGCAGTACGCTCCGGTCGGCGCCAGGATCGACTACGTGTTGTCGCGTCCTCCGTCGGGCGAAGTGACGCTGGAGATTCTCGATTCCGCGGGCAAGATCGTACGCCGCTTCTCGACGGAGGCCGGTTCGACGCCGTCATTACCGAAGAAAGCAGGCATGAACCGTTTTGTCTGGGATCTGCGTTACCCCGGGCCCTGGTCCGTCAGCACGCCCGCAGGAGAGCGAGGCGGTCCCATGGTGCCTCCGGGAATCTATCGTGCCAGGTTGATCGTCGATGGTGTGACGAAGACAGAGAATATCGAGGTCCGGATCGATCCGCGCGTCACGAAAGACGGCGTCACACAGGCCGACCTCGTCGAACAGGCGACTTTTGCGCTGAAGGTCCGCGACGCACTGAGCGATACGCGCAAACTGGTCGAACGCTTGCGTCAGGCTCGAGACAGGAGGACAGGTGATCAGGGAAAGATTCAAGAGCTGTGGGACAAGCTTGTCAACAAACCGGGTCCTTATCCCGCCAACATGCTGCTTGAACAGATCGGAAACATCGCGCGTGAAATTAACGTTGCGGATCAGAAAGTCGGGGCCAGCGCGTTCGAACGCTACAATGATGTGATGAAGGAACTCGCCTTGATCAAGGCGGAAGTGGACAAGGTCGCGCCGTAGAGGGGCAAAGTGCCTTTACCCCTCTACAAAAAATCACTGGCTACGATTTGGCAGCCTGTTGCTGCTGCATCTGCGCAAACCTCGCCTGGGCCTCGCGAGTGAGGTGAGGCACGATGCCGATCATGCGTTCGATCAGCATCAACTGCGAGCGGTGATGCATCTCATGCTCTTTCACGGAAAGGAGCATTTCAAATCGCGATTTTGATGCCGGGGTTGCTCCCGGTGGCATCGTGATGGTCTCCGCGAGGAAAGCGTCCGAAAGGCCCTCCAGAAACGTCGCCCACTTTTCGCCGGTCTCCTTTAACAACGCCACAACTTGAGCCTTCGTGCGGGGCTTCGCTTCTTCGGCAGTGAACTCGGCGAAGAGTTTCGGAAAATCCATTCCGTCGAAGTTCTTGCGTTTATCCACTCCGTGGAACAGATGTTGCCAACGGTAAGACAGCGCAACGTGCGTCAACATCTTCTCAACGCTCCGCGTTTCCGCGGCCGCCGTGAAGCCGTATTTATCTTCCGGAATTTCTTCGGCGATCTGGATTGTATTTTTTCGAACTGTTCGGAAGCTCTCAGCTAATTCTTTCGATCCATAAAAACTCATGTATCGGTCCTCCATAGGCAGATTTTCGGTTTCAAGCAGAATTATGATCCTACCAGACTAAATGCGCTTCGCGCACCGTGGGATTCGAGGCGTTGTTCGCGATGGCGCCAAATACCCTGCGCGCAGCGCAGGTTTTGTGTGAGGTCAGCCGGGGAGCCTCGCCCCGTACTCGTGCATCATGGAAGTGCGTACGCAACGAGATAGTCGCCCAGTTTGACGGGAAGATCACCGTGTCCACCGGCAGCGATCACAACGTACTGTTTGCCGTTCGGAAGCTGATACGACATCGGTGTGGACTGCGCCGCGGCCGGTAGACCCACGTCCCACACTTCGTTGCCGTTTTCAATGTCGAGCGCCCGCAGCTTCTGATCGAGGCCGCCGGCTACGAAGACCAGACCTCCGGCGGTGATCATCGCGCCGCCAAACGAAAATGTTGGAGCCGGAGTTTGCCAGCGGATCTGGCCCGAGTTCAGATCTACCGCGACCGTCTTGCTCCAGGGTTGCGGACTGCACGGCGTGCCCTTCGGCGATAGGATGGCGGCTCGACTCAGACCATACGGCGTTCCGCGTTGGGGTGCGAATTCGGCATCGATCTGGAGCCGGGTCGCTTCTGTTCGTTTGTCCGCAAATTCAGCTCGAGGGATCAAACGAACCCACATGGCGACCTGGTTAACGTTGACGACCATAACACCGCGGCTTTTGTCGGTTGCGGCGCTTCCCCAATTCACACCTCCCGTATATCCGGGATAAACGATCGTGCCCTTCAGACTCGGTGGCGTGAAAATTCCTTCGTACCGCATAGCGAGCATCTGTTCCCGACAGGCGGATTGCTCGGAAGGGTCGCCGCTCAATTTGTCCAGCGGCAGTGACTGTACGTGGAGGGGCGGAGGCAGCACGGGGAACGGCTGAGTCGGCGACGCCTCTTCACCGGGCACATCGCTTTTCGGCACCGGCCGTTCTTCAACTGGAAACAACGGCTCACCGGTCTCGCGGTTCAAAACGAAGACGTGCGCCATCTTCGTATTCACGACGACAGCAGGAACATCGCGTCCATTGCGCTTCACCGTGGTGAGCAACGGTTGCGAAGCGACATCGTAGTCCCACAGGTCATGGTGGACGACCTGGAAATGCCACACCACTTTTCCTGTTGCTGCCCGAATGGCCACAACACTGTTCGCATAAAGATTCTTTCCGGGACGTTCTCCGCCATAGAAATCCGGAGCGGCGCTCCCGGTCGGGATGAACACGAGATCGCGCGCGGCATCCGCAGAGATAACGGACCATGCGTTTGCGGCGCCGGTCCTGGAGGCTCCGTCGGGTGTCCACGTTTTCCACGCCGGCGAATTCGCGGAGCGCGGGATCGGATCCCAACTCCACTTCAGCTGACCGGACCTGGCGTCGAATGCGCGAACGATGCCATGTTCCACGTCCACCTGCCGGTTGTCGCCGATGGCCGAACCTACAACGACAATGTCGTTCAGAACCGCAGGCGGCGACGTGATCTCGTACTGACCGGCGTCAACGATAGTGACGCCGCGTTTCAGATCCACCTGGCCCGATTCGCCGAAGGCCAAACAAGGCTGGCCGCGATCGGCATCGATGGAGATCAAACGTGCGTCGAGCGTTCCGAGAAATATCCTGCGTTTGCAAGGTGAGCCCTCACGAGCTCGGCCATCTTCCCAGGAGGTCACACCTCGGGATACGAGTGACTCCGAGTATCGGGTCGTTAGATCGATTTTGGGATCGTAGCTCCAACGCTCGATGCCCGTTGCGGGGTCCAGCGCGATCACGCGATTGAACGGTGTGCTGACGTACAACGAACCGTGGAAGAGGATCGGCGTCGCTTCGAACTTGCTCTTTCGCATGCCGCGCGATCCATCCGAAACGTCACCGGTCCGGAATGTCCACGCAACCGAAAGTTTGGAGACATTGCTGCGGTTGATCTCGGAAGCACTCGAATAACGTGACCCTCCGGCGTCTCCGCCGTAGTAAGGCCAATCGATCGAAGCATTCTTCGCGCTCTGCGCAAGTAGCGCCACTAAAAGGCCGGCAAACGCCAGTGATCGCATCCAACCCTCCTGTCCGGCACTGTTGCAAACACGCCGCAAATGTCCGTTTATTTACAGTGCGGGCCGCCGCTTGTGCCAGTCGGTGACCGACTCGTACGCATGGGAAACGCGAAACAGACTCATCTCATCGAACGGTTTCGCGTAGAAACCGATAGTGAGCGGCAACGTCGGCGCTGTCGACGTGAAGCCGCAGGGAATCACGATCTCGGGATAACCGGTCATGTTGCCGATGAACGTGTTGCCCGGACGGAACGCAGTCGCGCGCGACCCGGGTTTGACGTCGGTCGTCGCGGTCTCCGGCGTTTCCAGCTTCGTTGCCGGTGAGCCTCCTGAAACGGCCATGACATCGCACTTGTCCAACACAGCAGCCATTTCTTTCTGCAGAATGCTTCGAACTCGAAGAGCCTTGATGTAGTCGGTCGCAGTGTAGAACTTGGCCGCTTCGAGACGCTCGCGGACAACCGGATCAAACAAGTGCGGCTTTTCGCGCAGGCGCTTTTCGTGGAAACACGCGGCCTCTGCCATGGCGACGGTCCAACCCGCAGACGTGGCATACTTCGCGTGCGGCACATCGACGTCCACTGTCGTTGCGCCCATCTCAACCAGCTTCTGAATGGCAGCCTTTGTGGCCTTGTCGGACTCCGCGTTCTGGTTTTCGAAGAAGTACGTCTTCGGAATACCGATCCGCAAGCCCTTCACGCTACCCGTCAGCGCTTTCGAATAATCCGGCACAGGTTCGCGGCTGGTTGTCGGATCTTTGGGATCGTATCCGGCGATGACCTGCAGCATGGCTGCAGCGTCCGCGACGGTTTTGGTCATCGGACCTGCGTGATCGAGCGTCCATGCAAGCGTCGTCACGCCGTAGCGACTGACTCGGCCGTACGTCTGCTTGAGCCCCACAATTCCGCAGAACGATGCGGGACCGCGGATTGAGCCGCCCGTATCCGTTCCGATCGAAAGCGGCGTCATGTATGCCGCCAGCGCCGCGCCCGATCCGCTCGACGATCCGGCAGGCGAATAGGCCGTGTCCCACGGATTGCGCGCCGGACCAAAGCCCGAGAGAACACCGCTCCCCATCGCAAATTCGAGAAGGTTGAGTTTGCCGAGAAGAATCGCACCCGCCTTGCCTAAACGCTCGGTCACAGTCGATTCATAGTTCGGCACCCAGTCCGCAGTGACCTTCGAACCGTTGGTGGTGAGAATCCCCTTGGTGGCGAGAATGTCTTTCGGCGCGTATGGAATGCCATGCAGTGGGCCGAGGTGTTTGCCGGATGCGACGTCCTTCTCCGCTTGTTTCGCCTGTGCCAGCGCCGGATCCCTGGTGACGGTGATGAACGCATTTACTTTGGGATTCAGCGCTTCGATGCGATCGAGATAAGCCTGCGTGATTTCAACGGGCGAAACCTTTCTGGACTTGATCATCGCCGCGAGTTCGCGGCCGCTGAAGTAGACAAGTTCGGAGTTCGCCATGGTTACCACCTCACACCGGCATTGAAGATCGGAGCGGGCTCGACGGAGTCGTCGATTTCGAGATCGCGCACAACCTGGAACTGCTCGAGATTCCGCTGAAGCGCGATCGCCGCGATCTGTAGTCGCTCATCCGTGAATTCCTGGTCGATGATCGCGTTCGCGGTTTTCAGAGTCGCCGTCGTCAACTCCTTGTTCCGAACCTGGGCGATAAACTCCGCTGCCCCCGGTCCGGTGATGCCCGCCGCGGCGAGCAATTGCAGCATGTTTCGCCGGGAGACGCGTTTCGATCCGGTTTGTATCGGCATTTGAGAAACCTCCAATTCGTCGACGTTAATTCCGGCTCGCGGCTTCCTGTCCACGCTTGACGTAAATATCGCGGGCTTCCTGAATTTGGCCCAGCACATGTTGTTTCTCTTTGTCGGTGCGCCAGCCGGGGTGCTGTTCTGCCATGCCTTTGAGCTTGTCCATCCAGCGAACGAAGTAGTCGGCGGATTCTTTTACCCGAATGGGTTTGCTGCCCACGACGACGTAAATCGGATTCGTCACGGCTTGCGGCCGCGTATTTTCGACGGGGTGAGTTCGCGCGGCTCCGATGGCGCGCATCGAATACCAGCCGCTTTCGGTGACCGTGAGTTCTTTCTCGAACGTGGCGCGACGTCGATCACCGGTCAAGGGCACGGTTTCGATCACCTGGCCGTTACGCACGAGTTCGAATCGATCGACTGGAGCAATCGAGTTCAAAACCGCGCGAAAGGTCTGTTTGCCTCCGCCGGCCGGCAACTGGATTTCGTCGCCTGGCATCGACTGTCCGGCGCTGAACTCGATCAATGGGCCGTTCGTCACGAAGCCGCGGCCCTTCAACATCGCGTTCATCATGTTTTCCCATGAGAGATTGCCCAGGCCAAGATAGAAGTAGCCCCGAACCGAAGCGACGAGCTCGACTCGATGGAGGTTCGAAATGGAGTCTTCGCCGCCCGTGACCGGCACTTTGAATCCATTGTTCAGGACGTGATACCAGACGTTCATTGCGGCGTCACCCGCGCTCTGCGACCACAATTCGTGATAGCTCACTGCGCCGAGCGCTACATCGAGAGGGAATCCCTTGGCTGTTCCGAGGTCCGACTCCAGAGGATCTCCGTTGCCCGCGAACGGGTGCACGTAAGCCCCGATCGCGCCCTGTTGCTTCGCGTATCGAAAGATGTCCGTGTTCGATGGATAGAGACTTTCGATGGCTGTTCCTTCATACCCGGTCACAAACGGCGAGATCAAATGATCGAGCAGATTGTGAAGCGAGATGTGTCCCCAGAACGGCGGCCGGTACTCTTCGCCGACATGCATGATGCGATCTTTGGTCGACAAGGGATGCTGCGTCTGACCGGGCGTGTAGTGCTGATAATCGAGAATGCGGTTGTCCTTGTTCGCAATCAGATATCCGATGAAGTCCGCGTCCTCCGCGGCGTTCATCATGAACAGGTTTTCGGGCGTGTTGTGGAGATTTCCTGCGTAGTTCATGTGGACATGATTGCTTCCGGAATACCAACCTTTCGCTTTCAGGTTCGTGAAGCGCTTCAGAGTGAGCGTAACGTTTTGAACGTCGCCCGCTTTGACTTGAACCGTCTGTTTCGCGGGTTCGTATTCAAAGCCCTTCACGGCTTCGACGGTGTAAGCGCCGGGTGGAACTTCCACGCTGAAACGGCCGGGCGTGTGAAAGAGATGTTCATTGAGCGGGCCGATGCGTTCGTAGGAATCACCGGGCGTATAGGCCTTTCCGTCGGATGCTTTGGGGTAGATCCTCGCTTCGGTTTCCTTTCCGCTCTCACCGTCGACCACGCGGACCGTCACTGTTCCCATCGGTCGCAACCATCGCCTCGAACTGAACTTGATCACCTTCTGTTCGCCGCCCCAGCTCTTGAGAATCTTCAGTTGAGGCAATCCCTGCTCGTTCGAGATGTAGGCGATCCATTCGCCGTCGGGCGACCAGCGGGGCAAAAAACTGTCGTATTCACCGAACGTCATTTTGTACGGCTCGCCGCCGTTTGCCGGCAGCACGAACAGGTTGTTGAACTGTCCGCCAAGGTGGGAGCTATAGATGATGCGCTTGCCGTCCGGCGACCATTGCGGCCGTGTACGGTACAGAGTTTCTTCTTTATGAATGATTCGCGCCTGCCCGGAATTCATCACGTTCGGTTCGAAGGGCGCCCGCCAGATTGCTCCTGAACCCAGCGGAATGTCACGGTCCGAAATGAAGATCAGCTCTTTCCCGTCGGGCGACCAGGTCGGTGAAATATGGACGTCGTTGTCGCTGAAGTAGAGACGTTGCCGGCCGAATTTGTGATCGGTCGTGATCGGAGTGATTTTGCCTTTTTGCCCGTTGTTGATCTCCATGACGTTGATGTTGAACCAACCATTCGGTTCGGTGGTCACGTACGCCAGCCGTTTGCCGTCGGGCGACCACGCGGGCTCGAGATTCTCGAAAGCTCCGGTCGTGAGCGGAGTGGACTTGCCGGTCTCGACGTTGAAGAGCATCAGGTTGATGCTCTTGCCGTCGTCGTCGGCTGTGTAGGCGATCCACTTGCCGTCGGGCGACCATTCGGGTGAAGACAGGTATTCCTTCGCGTAGATCACTTCGTACGCGATCGATTCGCCGAAACGCGCTTTCCAGATCGATCCATCCATCGCGAACGCGATCCACTGGCCGTCCGGCGACCACGATGGCCACCACGGCGTGCTGCTTCCCGCGGGAGGGAAGTAGTAGTTGTGCATGTAATTGCCGCCAGTCTTCGCATTGGGATAAACCTGCGCGTCAAGGCGTGAGAAGACGGCGGACACAAGCAACACGACGAGCGCGAATCGTTTAAGGGTGATCATAGCGGGGGATTCTATCGCAGATCATTTGCGAATCCAGAATCGCGATTTGCGCTCGATGTTCTAACGCTGAGACGCACCCATCTGGCGGAGCTTCTCAACAACTTCGTCGTAAGACACTTTCTCTTTCAGACTTGCATAGGATCCCGGAAAATAGACCAGCGTAAGATCCGCGCCCGCCTCGTTGATCTGATTCAGAACGACGGCCGCGCGCTGGTCATTGGACAGACGAGTGTTATCGATCATGGGGAAATCGTAAAAACTGACGGTGAAAGTAATCCGCTGAATCGCCGTCGAAGATCCGGCTGCGCGCACACCCATCTCGACCCGTATTTCGCGTTGTTGCAGGTCGTACCCGAGCACGGTCAGCATGAATTCACGTTCGATGTTATCCAGCTTGAGTTTCTCCGGCTGCAACTCGATGCCTCCGGGGTTTTCCTTCAGCTTGTCGAAATCGACCGTGCGTCCGAATTTCGCGCCCACCTGTTCAAGCAGGACGAGTTGGCGCGTGGTCATCTGCTTCGCGACTTGAGTGAGTCTTGAGACGTAGGCTTTCTTATCGGCGTTCGTGGAGGCAGCAATCTGGCGGTCGATGTGGGAGAACAGAGGCTTGAGGTTCAGCGAGTCGTGAAAGTTGTAGGCCAGCATTTCCAGGTTCAGCATCTTCGCTTCGAGCCCCGTTTCCTCCGGCTTTTGAAATATCTGGATGATCGAAAGAAACATGTCCTTTCGCAAACCGCTGTCGGCCTGCTCCCGGCTGCTCATCAGTTCGGTGTAGACGCGTTCGTTGGAGTCGCGTGTCTCCTGCTGTCGGACGACGTTCGACGTGTAATAACCGAGCAACGCCACGGCCAGAGCGGTAAGCAGGCCGTTGAGCGGGCGGATGACGATATCGACCTTGTCCCAGAAGTCCTTGTCGTTTGTGGAGGGCTTTTCGAGGGTGCTCATTTTCTTTTGAGCGTGTACTGAGCCCCTTGTTTCTCCAACACAAGGTCGTATTGAACGGATCCTTCGAAGGAATTGATGTCCATGGAAGGCGATTGGCCCTGGTAACTCACCGCGAGCGAACACTTGCCTTGATCTTTGACGAACAACTTGAAGGCGCCGTTGGCGTCGGTTTCCGCGTTGTATTTGTTCGCGCCGCATGTCACCTCGAGCTTCACGCCCTGCGCTACGGCCTTCCCGTTTTCAGTCACGGTGCCATACACGTTGCCTGCAGCAGCCAACGCGGCACAGAAAAGAATAAGGACTGATGCGGCTATGACCATCTTCATAATAACCTCCGAGAATATTTTATTACGCGGGACGCCGACAGGAAAGGCGTCGGGCGGCGGCGGACCGGCGCGTCGAGCGGCATTTGATCGTGAGGACACGTCGTTAACTTCAGAGACCTTTCCCCGTTAACCACGGCGCGAGCGCATAGTAAAGCACGAGTGATGCGTACAGGACGTTTAGCAGTGACCGGCAAAGTTTATATCGTGGAAGGTGAACCGCAGCCGTTCGAGAGTACCCAAGGTGGAAAAACACCGTCAGCGGCGCAATCATCGAAAGCAGATAGAACGGTTTAACGGTGTCGAACGTGCCGAATTGAAGGATGAAGGAAACGTAGGAAAACACTCCAATAGCCGCAAGACTCGTGAGCACAAAGTATGCTCTGCCGTTCTCCGAATCCGTGCACGCCTTCACTGCATAACAAAACCCGGCTGCCGACAATACCGTTGGAAGGAAGGCCAGGAAATAGATCATGACTTCAAAAACTCTCATCCACTTATGCGATTTGTGAGAGTTGTCGATCCATATTGCGCTGTAATTGCCGTCCAGGAACGAGCTTGCGCGAGAATTAAACTTGTCCACGGCTCCTAGACCGGCGCGCAGCGGATCCATGAAGAAGGCAAGGTCGAAGTATTCCACTTCAAAGTGCGGAACGAACTGCTCATTCAGCGGTAGTGTCCTTCCATACAGTTGAAGGTTTCTAATGTAGAAAGGGCCGGCCAGGACAAGAACAACGGAAGAAAGCACTATAAAGGACACCGCAAGTGACCGGCGCTCCCGTGGCTTCGTCCAGAAGAGAGCCAGGTAAGTAAGGACCGTAGTCATCACTAACATGATGCCGGAATATTTACTGAGGCAGGCAATGGCCAGGAGCAACCCTAGCGTAAACGAAGGTGCAATACGAAACTTGAGGCGAGTTACATTGATCAAGAGCACGAAAAGGGCGGCTGTTATTGAAAGGGAGGAAAACACCTCGTTGGATATGAAGGAGCTGACATAAAGCTGCACAGGCAGTAAGCCGACAAAAGCCGATGTATGAAACAGCCGGGTATCTGAGGAAGGGAACACGTATCCAATAATCCTAAGCACTAATAGAATCTGCAGAATCGCACAAAGTGGAGTTAGGAGTTGTACGGCCTTCAATGCAAGCAGGTCCGTCGAAGAGAATTGCCAATGGGTAGCGGCATTTGTGGACACAGGTAATACAAGTCTGTACACGAGGGCAGCAACCAGGTAGTACGCGGGCGGCTGATACATTTGCCAGCCCTCATCAGGTAGCGGGAAAAAGTGGCCGGCGGCGACCGAGCGGATGTGTTCAATATGCCCTTCGGCATCCCAGCCTTCTATAGGATCGCGGATCACTGCGAAGGGAAAGAACAGGATCGCGAGAAGTGGCACGTAGATCCACCGCCTTGTCGTGCGGTGCTGTAAAGACCCCGTGTAATTGGCAGCGAGGACAGGTGCGCTGGCCGCACTGGAAGCCGGGGATCTCAGGCTGATGTAGACTGCCCCAAAAAGCGCAAGATAGGCCAGCAAGCGCGCAATCGCTTCAAGCTTATGGATCCGAGCGGCGTTGGCCGTTCGCTCCGCGTAATACCCGTCATAGAAGTCTCGAGGGCGCGGTAGCTCGCCTGGTGTGTATTCCTTGCTTTCAGCAATTGAGCGCACCCGCCAAGTCAGGTCCGTATTTAGCGAGACAGCTTCCATCGAGTGTGACGGTAGTGTGCCCGAAACACGCAACGCCGGCGGCCGCCGTGTATTACGTACGACGATTTCCAGCCGGTTGTGACCGCCCTTGAGCGCATTGCGGACATCGAGCTGGCGGGGAGCTTGCCAGCGCGAGGTTAGGTGCGGTTTGACGAGCGGCTGTCCATTCAAGGTCGCATCGTACGACTGGGCGGCTGTGACTATGATTGACTGCGGATCCTTTACAAGGTCCTCGGGCAGCACGAAGTCCTTAGAGAACACTGCGGCGGTTCCGGTGCCGTCAATTGTCGGAAGGTCCACAGGCGCCAGAATCCATTGCCCCGGGTTTGACGATGGCGGCAACAGCCCGCTTTCCGGATTCCAGATGACTTGGACAAACAAATAAAGAGCTAAGGAACTGCCGAGCAGGATTTGAAAGAGTCGTAGCGAGCGGTGCTGCATCGACAAGGGCCTCTTAGACTCTTCCACGAGCTGATCTACATCTGGTTGCCGCGAGAGCCGGCTCCGCGTCCGCGCTGGGCACGGCTTCTATCCTGGTTGGGAGCTTCGTTCCAGGCACAGACCTGGGACTTGAAATTGTTGATGTCGACACAGTTGATGCCGAGGCTGTTGCCGGTTTCGGCATTCGAGGTTTCCGGAATCATCTTGCGCCGCTTCAGTTCAAGCGCGACGTCGTGTGTGTCGTAGTTTTCGATGGTCAGGGCGCAATGATCGAGTGTCTTCAGTTGGCCGGATGATTGACGTCCCTGCGCCACCTGCGTGGGCAGCCACACGGTATCGCCGAACCATTGGCAAACGTCTCTTCCGGAATCCGTGGTCTCGTTGAATGCGAGGAAATCCAAATACCAGCTTGCCAGCTTCCTATAGTCGGGTGACGTGACAACAATGTGATTCGCACTCAGCGCCTTCCACAGAAACGGCTTCGACGGCTTTGCTGCAGGCCGTTTCATCCAGTCGTGCGCGAATACGCCCACCTCGTTACCTTCAGGATCTTTGAACCAGAATCCCTTGTCCGTATCCGACTGCGGATTCAGGCCGCGACGCTTCAGTTCCGCTTCAACGGCCTTGCTGTCCCAGTAATTGATGGTGAATCCAAACCTGGTTATCCCAGGAGAAGTGTCACCGGCCGGTGCCTGACGTACGATCATTAACGTGTCGCCCTGCACGTCGCCGAACCAAAGGTGGGTCTCTTTCGAGTTCGACATGCCTTTCTGCATGCCGAACACTTCGATGTACCAGTCCACTGTCTTTTTCAGATCGGGAGCGTTGTACGTGTACTGGTTCAACCAGATCGGCTTGAACCCCGGACTTGCTTCGACCTTGAATGGAACGAGGGCGGCCGCCGCAACAGCGGTGATGCCTTGCAGCACCTGACGTCGCGTGATGTGACCCGTGTGTTTCATCCTAGAATCTCCAGCGTCCGCCGATGCGAATCGTGCGTGCGGTCAAAATGGCGGATGCCGCCGAAGCGTCGATTCCGCCGGGTGAGATCGGTTTCATGTAGTTCGGGCCGTTAACGGTGACAAGGCTGCGGATCGCGCTGGAATTGAGCGTATTGAATATGTCGATCATGCCTTCGACCGACTGCCTTTCACCGATCTTCACGGTCTTCGAGAAGCGATTGTCCCAGAGTTTGATCCACGGGTAACGGTCGACGTGGCCTTCGACCAGGATCGTCACCGTCGAACCCAGCGCGTTGCTCATCTGAGCGGACCGGCCGTACCACTGGCCCGCGATTGCGCTGTAAGCGGACGAGTACATGAACCCATAAGGCAGATTTTTCTGACCGCTGAATTTGACGCCGTAGTTCCACTCCGGAAGCTGCCAGTTATATGTCAGCGTGTTGGGATTTTGCGGATCCGCATTGCGGCGTTTGGTGAAGCTTGCTGTGTAAGCTCCGAGGAAGGACCATCCGTTCGCATACTGCTTGTTAAACGTCGCTTCGTAAGCCATGTACAGGTTTCTGGCTTCTTTGTCGCCAACCTGAACGGTCCGCGAAATGATCTTGCTGAAATTCGGGTTTGTTCGCGGCACGGACCACGCGCATATCCTCCCGTCGTCCGCGGTGCCCACCGCATTGTCACGGCCAGGATCGGTTGCGCAAACAACATCGTTATAAGCGCCATACGGAAGCGCGACGTCGAGGACTTTGCTGCCGCCGCTGTCATACTTGCGGACGGCATTGAACCGGAACACGTAATCACGACGGAAACCAAGCTCCGCTCCGGCCGTGTATTCGTCCATCCAGCTGCCTTTCAATCCCGGGTCGAGCGTCCGATCTCCGGCGCCGCCGGTCACGGATGAAAAGTTGGTCGCACAAGTCAGCGCCTGACAACCGGCAGGGTAGACGGGTGTGTAGGGAATCGTGCCGTCCCAGTTGTTGAACGTGTATGTTGTCGTACTCGATGGATTGACCGTACTTGCCGCGGGACCGCCCGTGAAGTACCTGCCATAACTGGATTTCAAAGCGAATTTGCCGTCACCGTGAACGTCATAAACCACGGAAACACGCGGCACCACATTGTTGTATACGGGGTAAGTCCGGTTTTCAGGATACAGATTCTTCGTCGACCACGGGCCGACGCCGGTATTGCCCTGCTCTGGTAATTCGGACGAATAGCGTTCGTAGCGGATACCGGCGTTCAACGTTACTTTGCGATTGACCGTGATCTTGTCGTTCAAGAACCACGAATTGTAATACAGCACGCTGGCGTTGAAATTCGGGTAGTCGTACAGCAGAACGGAATTCGGCCGTGAGAAGTAGTTCGTGCCGTCGCCGGCAACGCTTCGATAGCGGTACAGCTGCTGGTAGGGGTATCCGAAATTCTCCGTGAAATCCTTTCGCCACGTCCCGAGGTAACCCGACTTGATCTCATGGTTGGTGCTGCCGACCGGCGTAAACCACGCCCACGTGCTGTTGTATTGCCACACGATCGGACGCTGGTAATTCTTGATGTAGGCTCCGCGGGTCTGTGTCGTGAGGAGATCCGTCTTCCGGACGTCAGTCGAGTGCGGGAGCATCGGCCACCAAAAGCCGCCGCGAGAGAACGCCGCATCCAAGGTCATTTTGGGGCTGAGGATGTAAGTCCATTTCAGCTGCGGACCGTTCATCGTCCACGCGTTCTGATCCTGTGTCGCTTCGAGCGGGACGAAGGCGCTTGCGTCGCGATACGGCTGCCACTTTCGATTTCCCTGGGCAAACGCTTCAAGCTTCATCTTAGGATTGAGCTGGTAGCTGATCTTGAGCGTCGGGTTGTCGAGCTGCGTGTAGTAAACGACCTGTTGGCCTGTCTTCTCAGAGATGAATCCCGAAATGTACTGTCCCGCGAACTGATGGCTGAACGCGCCGTAGAACCACAACTTGTCCTGGATGAGTTTACCGCCGAGTTCGAAGTTGTAGTCGTCGTAGTGGCTGAACTTGCTGTTACCAGGAACAAAACCCTGCTTCAAAAGTTTGTCTGTGACATTGTCACTCTGCCATTTTCCGTCCTGCCATGATGCCATCGCCGATCCGTGAAAGCTGTTGCTGCCGGACTTGATCACCATGTTGATGTTGGCGCCGGGATTCTGAGCTTCAGCGCCTTTGGCGGCAGTGGAGATTCGAATCTCTTCGACGGTTTGATAATCGCCGAATATCGTGCCCCACTGGTTTCCGTCGAGGCTGACGATTTCACCGCCGCTCCGGCCGTACGTGTTGGCGCTTGTACCCGTGGCGCCGCCGAGCGTGGTTCCGCCGATATCCGGCGTGGTAACGGCGAGGCCGGGCACCATCTGCGCAAGGCTTCGCAGATCGCGGCCGAAGGGGAGACTGTCCATTTTCTGGGCGCTCCAGTTCACCGCAACGGTCGCAGCCTGCAAGTCGATGGTCGGCGCGTTGCTGGTGACCGTGACTTCTTCCGCGACAGACGCGACTTGCATCACGCCGTTGATCGTCGTCGTCGCGCCGTTGTTAACGGTGACGCCGTCGATGTTGATGGTTTTGAACCCCGGCAGTGCAAACGAAACCCGATAGGTTCCAGTGTTCAGCAGAGTGAAGCGGTAAAGGCCGGTCTCGTCGGTTGTGGCTGTTCTTGCGCCGCCGATCATCGAAGGACTGGTTATGGTCACTTCAACGCCGGGAATCAGCGCCCCGCTTGAATCCTGTGCCCGGCCGGTGATTCCGCCCAACTGCGCCTGACCGAACGAGGAAGCTGCTATTGCCAGGAAACACCAAACGAATGTCAGAATCCTCTCACCACGCATAAAACCCCCACTATTATGAGAAATTTCGAAATCGGCGAGTCCTGCATTGCCAACCCGAAAACACAAAACTCAGATTGAACCTGCCGGTCCGCGAAAACGTGCGCCCAGTCCAATTTGAGGTTTGTGTTTTTGGATCGGCAATGCAGGACTCGGCCACCTTCAAAATTCCTTCTTATTGCCCGCCCGGCTTACGTTGGTCGGGTCTTGGTTTAATGACACAGGTTGCGGCGCGGCAATAGTCCGAATTTACGGAGCCGAGCTTCACGAGCAACGCGACGGTTTCCGGGTAAACGAGATTCCGCTCTCGTGGTCCGTTTGCCATATCCGCGACCGTGTCGCCGGTTCCCGGAGCCACATCCTCGCCGGCGCCATCACCGCGTCCAAAAAATTGATTGGCCCGGGCGCGCGGATCGGCGCCCTGAGCGACCAGGTATTCGATCAGGCTGTTCTCACCCGTCAGAGCGGCAGCGTGCAACGGCGTGTAGCCCTTGTCGTCTTTGGAATTGACGTCCGCGTGAAGTTCTTCGAGCAGATACTTAGCGGCAGCCATTCTGGAATCCGGAACGAACGTGCTGATCTGCGGCTCCAGACCGAATCCCATCGCGACCTGAAGTGGTGAGCTGCCATGAGTCGTCGGGATGTTCGGATTCGCACCACCGGCAACCAGTACTTTCATGGCCGCCACATCGTCGGCCTGCGCAGCCCGCCACAATGCGGTGGCGCCGGCGGGGTCGACCCAGTCGCCATGAAATTGGCGCAGCCAGAGTTTGGAGCCAAGGCGTGCGTTGGGATCCGCTCCGTGGGCCAGGAGCGACTTCATGAGGTCGAGGTAGCTGGTCTTTTCCTGATCGACTCCCGGGGGCGGATACCACACTTTTGCTGCCCATTGTGCATCCTCGAGCATGAACAACGGCGTAATTCCAGTGGTGTTGGCAGGCCGAGGATCGGCGCCATGATCGAGAAGATATTGTGCGACGTCAAAATGGCCGTTCATGATCGCGATCGTGAGCGTGCTCATTTTGTCGGAGGCCGTAAGAAGATTCACATCGGCGCCCGCCTCGATCAACGATTGCACGGCGGACATGTGTCCCTCGCGAGCCGCAAACTGCAACGGCGTCATGCCGCCGAGCGCGAGGGCAGAGGCTGCCCGGCCTCCGCGACGCGCGGGCTGGTTCTCCGCATTCTGAGCGCGAATCGGCGCGTCCTTCTTCGCCGGATCGGGAACAAGCGATACCGTATTAACGTTGGCGCCGCGCACGACAAGAAGTTTGATGACGGCAGTCCGATTCAGCGCGGCCGCAAACATCAGAGCCGTCTGTCCCTGATAGACGTCTTTCGCGTCTACAATGGCGCCGCTATCGAGCAGAACCTTGACCGCGTCAACGCTGCCCGAGGCGGACGACATCATGAGCGCTGTAGTACCGGTGGTTGTCGTGGCATTCAGCGCGGCTCCGGATTTCACCAGCAGCTGAAGCATGGCCGCATTTCCAGTCTTGGCGGCCATATAAAGAGGTGTGATGTCGTTGAGTCTCGTCTTTGCGTTCGGGTCTGCTCCGGCCTGAATCAGGGCCTGGGCCATCTCGAGATCTTCGCGGTCGGCGGCCCAGTGCAATGCGGTGCTGCCGTCGCCCTGAGGAGCGTTCACGTCGACCTTTTGCTTGAGCAGCGACAGGACGGCCGTCTTGTCGCCATTCATTGCCGCAACCGACAACCGGTTGTCCACCGCGGACGCCGAGAGCATCAGCGTGATCCAAAGAACGCCCATGCCCAACTGAAAAATTCGCAATGTCATCGCTATTCTTCCCATCGTCGTCAAATCGTCACGGCGCCGGTGCTGTCGCCGATGCTTTCCAAATCAACGCCCAGTTTCTGCATCATCGCCACGAGGAGATTGGCTTGCGGCGTTTCGTCCCTGGCGCGCACATGGAGATTGCCTTTCATCGACCCGCCGGCATGGCCTGCAAGGACCATGGGCACGCGTTTGTGATTGTGAATGTTGGAGTCTCCCATGGCGCTTCCGTAGAGGACCAGCGAGTGATCGAGCAAGTTGCCGTCGCCATCGGCGGTGTTCTTGAGCTTCATCAAGAAGTAGGCAAGCAGGCTGATGTGGTACTTGTTGATCTTCGCGAAATTCTCGACGCCGATCGGGGTCTCGCCATGATGCGAGGCGGAGTGAAACGGCGTTGGGTTTCCGCTTTCCGGGAAGACGCGGCCCGACACGTCGCGGCTCAGCTTGAGCGCGGCGACGCGAGTCGATTCGCCGGCGAACGCCGCGACCATAAGGTCCATCATCAACCGAACGTGTTCGTCCCATGAATCCGGCACGCCGACGGGAGCGGACGGCAATTCCCGTTTCACGCCGCTCGAGTTGTACGCTTCGATACTCTGAATTCGCCGTTCGATCTCGCGAACATTGTCGAGATAACTTGACAGACGCTCACGGTCGCGGGCGCCGAGATTCTTCTGGAGTCGGACCACGTCGTGTGCCACGCCGTCGAGAATGCTGCGGCTCCGTTGCTGCCGTTCGGCGCGTTCCTCCTGCGATCCACCGCTGCCGAACAGTTCCTCGAAGGCGGCTCGCGGATTGAAGAGCATCGGCAGCGGCGCCGTCGGCGACGACCAGCTGATCGTGTCCATATAGACGCAGCTGTATTTGAATGCACAAGGCCCCGATGCATCCATGACTTCCGTGCAAAGCTGAATCGAAGGTACCGGTGTGTCCTGACCGAACTTCTGCGCGTAGATTTGATCGATAGATGTTCCGCAGTAGATATCCGATCCCAGGGTTTGCTTCGGATGAGACGCCGTCAGAAATACCGCCGCGTTGCGGAAGTGATCCGCGCCCACTTCCTCGGGCATGGTCGGATTTGCCGCCCCGCAATCCGTGTTGCTGACGACCGTGATGTAGTCTTTCAGCGTTTCAATTGGCTTGATGATCGTTCCGAATTCGAAGTCCGAGCCTTCCTTTGCCGGCGACCACAGGTTTTTCTCAATGCCGTATTCCGTGCTTCCCGCGCATCCATGAACGACTTCGATTGCCGCGAAACGAGACTTGCGGGATGCGGCGATCTTCGAGGATGGTGTTTGTGCCGGAATCATCGCCTCGAGAAAAGGCAATGCGACGGCGGAACCGAGCCCGTGTAAAACGGTTCGGCGTGAGATATGCTTCTTTGTCAGGAACATCTACTCTCCCTTTGAATCACTTTGCACAACGGTCCTCATTTGGAACGGCGCGCTCTTCACGACACCCAAAATGAAAGAGGAGAACCGGTTGTTGTTTCTTGCCGCATCATGCGCGATGGCACGGACCGCGGGCATGTCTCGATAGCCGGTGACGCGGCCGAGGCCGTACGCCAGCAGGTTTTCGGTGAACGTCCCGATGAAGGCGTCCGATCGATTGAGCACGGCCTGACGCACGGCGACGGGACCATCGAGTTTCGTGCCGTCGAACATGTCGCCCGTCGCATCGATCCGGAAAGGACCATCGTTCACTCTCCACACGCCCGTGGCGTCGAAGTTTTCGAGCGCCAGCCCGATCGGGTCCATGATTTTGTGGCACGCCGCGCAGACACCGTTGTTGCGATGCGCTTCCATGCGCTCACGAACGGTGACGATTTTTTCGTTGTCGGCAATCTCCTTCAACTTCGGAACCAGTGGCGGTGGTGACGGTGGAGGCGAACCCAATAACACTTCCAGAACATACTTGCCCCGGGCAACGGGTGACGTTCGATTGGCCAGGGACGTCATCAATAAGATGCCTGCCTTGCCCATCAGGCCGTAACGGTTCGGGTCGGTCAGCTGAACCCTTTTGAATCGCGTTCCGAGCACGTTCGGAATTCCGTAATGTTTGGCCAGAACTTCATCGACGAACGTATAGTCGGCGCGCAGCATGTCGACGACATTGCGGTCCTCCCGCATGATGCTGTCGAAAAGCAGTTCGATTTCGCGCCGCATGGAGTCCGCAAGGTTTCTCGTGAAATCGGGAAAAAGCGGAGCTTCGGGAAAGACGTCGCCGATCCCGGCCAGCCGCAGCCACTGGCCCGCGAAATTCTTCGACAGAGCCTCGGAGCGGGGATCGGACAGCATGCGTTTCACCTGAGCGTCGAGCACAGCGGGCGTCCTGAGCTTTCCCTGATTGGCCAGCTCGATCAGTTGCTCGTCCGGAACCGTGCTCCAAAGGAAATACGACAGTCGCGACGCCAGCTCGAGGTCGCTGATGCGATAAGTCTGTCCGACGGCGGCGTTCGATGGTTCCTGCTCGAAACGGAAAATGAATTCGGGTTTGGAGAGGATGGCTTGAATCGCCGCGCCGATACCTGCATCGAAGCCTTCTTTGCGCGAGTCGTGGTAGTAGACCATTAAGCCTTCGAGATCCTCGGGTGTGACTGGTCTTCGAAAGGCTTGCGCGGCGAGCTTCGAAAGGATTTGCGTCGCGCAGAATTCTTCGTCGTTCGGGCCTGAGGGACGGCACGTAAAGATTTTCTGACGGCTTGGACTGTCCGAAACACCGGTCGAGTTGAACGGGCCGGTGATCGAGAGCGCCTGCAGATGCGGCAGTCCGGTAAGTTCGGGCGTGACGGAAATCGTGGTGTCGAGGACGGTTTGTTCGATCAGCCGATAGTGATCCTGAACCGGGCCGTCGAACTTCGATACAAAGGCCGCAGTCAGCCGCCGCTGCCCGCCCTTGATCTTCACGGGCAGCGTGACGTAATTGGCGGCGGACTCCTGAATCGCCGGATCGATCTTCAGAGCGGCGACGCGTTCGCCATCAACGGAGAACTCGATCTCCTGACCTTGAAGCTGCTCGGGCAACGACGAACCGATCAATTGTTCCGTGTAGTAATAGTAGAAGTCCGCTTTGAAGGAATACTCTCCGTCCGCCGGAAACGTGTGCATGATGGAGATGCCGCCGCGTGTACCGAGCGGCGCGCCGTCAACGCGTCGCATTTGATTGATCAGCCGGGACACTTTATACGAAACCATGCCGGGCGTGGCTTTGGGATCGCCGATTGCGTCGTGGCTGATCTTGTCGGCGGCGCGCACGTAGGCGCTCATCAAGGCAGGCGTGATGGTCAGCGCGTCCGACATGTTGTCGAATCCGTTCGTCCGCGCGTCGGGCGGCAACAACTCCGAAACGTCTTCGTCGATGCTGAGGAGATCGCGAACCGAGTTCCGGTATTCCGTTCGATTGACTCGATGAAGCTCCGGCGCGCTGACATACGGTTTCGCGGCCGCAGCCTGATCGACGCGCGCTTCGAGAGCGGCCGCCAGGTTCTTCAATGATGCAGCGTCGGGCCTCCGTGCGCCCGCGGGAGGCATCATGCCTGACCGCAATTTTCGGATGACCCTTTCGGCCTGCTCGGCATTTTGATCGGGATGTGCGACGTCCAGGGTCGACCAGGAGAAACCGCCCGCCCGAAGCTTGTCGTTATGACAGCCGGCGCAGTATTCACTGATCAGCTGTCGTTGAGATTCGACAGACGAAGCCGTGGGCGCCTGGCTCGCAGCCAGGCTTGCCTGCTGCTGAAGTCCGATTACGAAAAAGGCCACGCCCCACAAGGCGATGGGTTTTTTCAAAATTCCTCCAAAACCTTAACTGGCTTACGCTTTAAGCGGTTGAACTTCCCGCAATATAGTTTGCGGCGCGCGTTTTGTCCATTGGAAGCGAGGTAAGGTGTCAACCGTTTGAACGGCTTGAGCGTCATAACGCCATCGGAGGTGTGGATGTTGCAGGATCTCAAGCATGCCGCGCGCATGTTGCTGCAAACCAAAGGATGGACCGCTGTCGTTCTTCTATCGCTGTCGCTCGGGATCGGAGCCAATACCGCTTTGTTTACCGGCGTGAATGGTCTGCTGCTTCGAAGTGTTGCCGTGCCTCGCCCGGAGACTCTGGTACGGCTGCGCCGATTGCCCGAATTGGGGACGGATCCAACTGGTGGCTTCAGATGATGGGACGTTTGAAACCCGGAATAACCCTCTCGCAGGTTCATGGCAATCTCGACGGTCCGTTCCAGGCGGCAGCGCGGGAAGGCTGGACGTCTTATCTGGCGTCCATCAGGCCGGAGCAGCGGGCTCTGTCTCGCAATCAAAAACCGAACGGCTGTTCCGAGCCTGCAGGTGGATTACGGGAGGCGCGGAGGACGTTTCATCGCGACCATGCTGTTCGGGCTGACGCCGCTGGATTCACTCACCATGGGGGCCGCCATCGCCACCATGCTGGCCGTATCGATGTTCGCGGGGTATCTGCCGGCCAGACGCGCATCTCGAGTGGATCCGGTCGTCGCTCTGCATTACGAGTAGACAGAAACTACTCCGCGGCCAGCTTGCGAAGCGCCTCTCCAGTGACTCGAAATGTCGTCCAGTCGTCCATTGGAACAGCGCCGAGGTTTTTGTAGAACTGGATGGACGGTTCGTTCCAGTCGAGCACGGCCCACTCCAGCCGGCCGCAATTCCTCTGACACGCGATTTCGGCGAGTCTCGAAAGCAGGCTTCTTCCGATTCCCCGGCCGCGCATTTCCGGAATCACGAACAAATCTTCGAGGTAGAGGCCCGGCAAGCCGAGGAACGTGGAGAAGTTGTGAAAGAAGACCGCGAATCCCACCGGCCGATCTTCCCAGTACGCAATGAGGATCTCTGCGTGACGCTTCGAGCCAAATAACGATTCTCGAAGTACCTCTTCCGTTGCGACGCATTTGTCCCGGAGCTTCTCGTAATCCGCCAGCTGCTGTATGAACGAAAGAACCTGCGCAAGGTCATTTTCAGTGGCGGGTTTGATTTGTAGCTTTGACATGGCGTGATCGGATCATTCTACAATCGAACCTCGGACTGAGGCCGCAACATTGATAAAGAATCCTACGTTCATCTACGGAACCGCCTGGAAGAAGGACGCCACAGCCGGCCTTGTGCTGGCAGCCGTTCGCGCCGGGTTCAGGGCGATCGACACCGCGAATCAGCCGAAACATTACTCCGAATCGCTCATTGGCGACGCGTTATCCAAACTTGCCGCCGAAGGTGTTTCTCGCGACTCGCTTTTTCTGCAGACGAAGTTCACTCCGCTCGACGGTCATGACCAGCGTGTGCCGTTCGATCCGCGTGCGGACATTCCGACACAGGTCCGGCAGTCATTCGAGTCGTCGTTAAGGAATCTGAAGACCGATCGTGTCGACTCGTATCTGTTGCACGGTCCGTACAACGTTCCGGGTTTGGGTGACGAGGACTGGACGGTGTGGAGCGCGCTCGAAGAGATTCATCGTTCGGGCCTGGCGGGGATGATCGGCGTCAGCAACGTCAACCCGTGGCAGCTCGCCGCGCTTGTGGATGGAGCCGCGATCAAACCGATGATCGTTCAGAACCGGTGTTACGCGAATCGCGGCTGGGATCGCGAGACCCGCAGGATCTGCGCGGCCCACGGAATTATGTACCAGGGGTTCTCGCTGCTGACGGCGAACCCGGGAGTGATCCGTCATCCTGCCGTCGCGTCGATGGCCCGCCGCCTTGGCGTCGGTCCGGCGCAGGTCATCTTTCGATTCGCCATGCAAATTGGGATGGTTCCGCTGACCGGGACCACGAGTGAGGTCCATATGAAGGAGGATCTCGGATTTTACTCGATTGAGTTGAATACGGACGAAGTGAGCCTTATCGAGTCCATCGCCGGTTGAGTCTTTTGAAGCTTGCTCGGCAGGAAAAAAAGCCCGCGGTCACCGCGGGCTTCTAGGAATGAGGGAAACGGCGACTGACGGCTTCCTTAATTCGGAGGTTTGCATGACGGAAGAATTAAAGATGCCGCAGGTACCATTTTTTACGCTGCTCAAGCGACTGTTACATTATCGTGGGGCTCTAAAGGCGGCTATACCGTGAAGCGGGTATTTTTCGAGGCCGCGGCAGGGTATGTGGCTGTCAGAACACGATCTTCTTGCGAACCGCGTACAGCACAATCTCCACAGTGCTGTGTAGATTCAGTTTCTCCATAATGTTGGAGCGATGAGTGTCGATGGTCATCGGACTCAGGTTCAGGACCGCGGCGGTCTCCTTATTGGTCTTACCTTCCGCCAGCAATTGGAAAACTTCCCTTTCACGATCCGTCAGCAGTTCGTAGGAATCCGTTAGTCCCCTGTGGTGGAGCTGCCGGGTGTAATCTTCGAGCAGAATTTCGCTGACCTTTTCACTGAAGTAGTGACGTCCTTTCGACACCGCATCGAGGGTGGGGAGAATGTCGCTTTCCACGGTATCCTTGAGGAGGTATCCCTTCACGCCAACCTTTACAGCTCGAATGATGTAGTCCTCATCGGTGTGCATACTCAGGAGGACTACCGCGGTTTTGGGAGAGCACTTTGTAATCTGAGACGCCGCATCGATGCCGTTCAACGATGGCATCGCGATGTCGAGGATCGCCAGGTCCGGCGATTTGTCCGCGGCTAGCTTCACGGCGTCGCGGCCGTTTGTGGCTTCACCCACGACTTCCGCGCGTCCGGACTCGGACAGCAGGAAGACGAGTCCCCTTCGAACCACATCATGATCATCGGCCACGATTGTTTTAAGAATATTCATCCCGCCACATGATCCGCGAGCGGCAGATCGATTTTGAGCACCGTCCCTTTCGCCGCGCCGGGCGCGATTTGCATGCTTCCATGCAATTCCCTCGTGCGTTCGCCGATTCCGATCAGTCCCAGTCCGGCGGATGAAAACTCGCGGATTCCAACGCCGTCATCTTCTATTCTAAGCGACAAGGAATCCTGGTTACCCGCAACCCGGATATGAACGTTTTTCGCGTGTGCATGCCGGGCGCAGTTCGTGAGCGCCTCCTGAACAATGCGGTACACACAGGTACGGTGCGCATCGGATAAGTGATCCACGCTTCCGTCGATATCCACTGTTGCCGGAATACCGCTGCGGCGCGAGAATTCGCGGGCCAGATAACGGACGGCGGGCGCGAGGCCGGAATCGTCGAGCACCGCGGGACGGAGGCCCATGGCGAGATCGCGGACGGTTTTGAGTGTGTCCTGGGTCAGCTTCTTGGCTTCGTCGACGTGATGAAGAAACTGACTGGGCGGTCCCGTCCGTGAACGCTCGATGTTCCCCAACTCGATGCCAAGGGCAGTGATTGTTTGACCGACCTCGTCGTGCAGCTCGCGGGAAAGAGCGCAGCGCTCCTGTTCCTGCGCGTGAAGCAGTTCGGCCGAAAGCCGGCGCATCTCACTTTCGGCGCCTTCGACACGCAGGCGATGAGCCTCGGCCCGTTCGTGAAGCACCCTCACAATGTAGCTGCTGCCTGCTAAAACGATCGCGCCCAGACCGAGAGCGACCCCGATCATGGTGCGGATGTAACGTAGAAACGAGGCTTCAGCGGCTTCAATACGATCGTGACGATCCTGATAGGTGGTGCGATTGAGGCGTCCGACTTCCTGGGCGATCGCCAGTGACGAATCACGCCGCTGCAGCAATTGTTCCCGCACGGCAGCCCATTCGGTGGCCGTTGCAGCAGCCGGATCGTCCGCTATCGGAGAGATGAAATCCCAGTATCTGTCCATTTCCGCGCGCAGCTCCGCGATTTGCGGAGCCTGGTCCGGCGTCACGAGCACCTCGATACGACGGAGCCGGTCCTGCATGTCTTTGTGAGCGGCCAGCAGCTTATCCCGCTGATCGTCGGCAATCGCCGATTTCGAATCGAGCAGCTGGTCGCGGACGTAGATTCCCGATAGAAAAATGTCTGCCCGGAGTCCCGTCAGCTGAACTTCGAGCAACTGGATGTCCTGATCGTTCGACGACAGCTCCGCGTAAATGCGCTTCGCCTCCCGCGCAGTCGTGATGCCGAACGCAGCGATCAATATGAAAAGGATGCCCGAGCCGGTGACGGTTGCGAGCCAACCTCGCCTCATGAAGGGATAGTACATCCTGGACAGCAAAAATGAGTTCTCGTTTCGAACTTAATGCAGATCGTCGTTGAGCCAGCCCGCTTTGAGTCTTTCGGCAAAATCCGATAACTGCAGAGGATCTCCCGGCTTGACCCAATATTCCTTCGCACCGAAGGCGGCGGCCGTGGAGCGGTCGGACTCCGCCGCGGACGAAGTCAGAACGATGACGGGAAGATCCTGGATCGTAGGCTGCTGGCGGATCCACTTCAGGACTTCCAGTCCGGGTCTGCGGGGCAGGTTCAAATCGAGCACAACCAGACGCGGAAGAGGAAATTGAACGCGGTCCGCAAAAACACCTTCGCCCGCGAGGTACGCCATCGCCTCTCTTCCGTCGCGGACGATTTGGAGCGCGCATTTCAGTTCCGCGCTATCCAGCGCGAGCTGAAAGAAAAAAATATCGTTCTCGTCGTCCTCGACCAGCAGTACCGGCCTTGCGGCCGCTTCTTCGTTCATTCCGGGCTCAGCCTCGTCTGAGTTGCACCCAAAACCTACTGCCCCTGCCTGGATCCGATTCCACGCCAACAGTGCCGCCCATTCGCTCGACGGCTTTTCGAACAATCGCGAGCCCGATACCGGTGCCTTCGTATTCGCTCGCGGGATGCAGTCGCTGGAACATTTGAAAGATTCTGGCTTGCGATTCCTGAGGAATGCCGACACCATTGTCTTCGACCGTCAGCCGTACAAGGTCGCCGTGGTTTTCAGCGAACACGCACACCCGCGGCTCTACACCGTCCCGGGCGAATTTTACTGCGTTCCCCAACAGATTCGATAGGACTTGTGTCAGCGCAGCGGTGTTGCCGAGCACGCGCGGCAGCGGCGCCTTAAAAGAAATGTGTGCTTTCGGCGGCTGAAGCGCGGGATAACTCTCGATGATTTCCTGGAACAATGCTTCCAGATCCACGGAGTGCAACTGCAGATCCGCGCGAGCCACTTTACTGTAGTTGAGCACGTCCTGAATTAACCGGTCGAGCCTCGTCGCCGACGCGGTGATCCGCTGCAGGTAGCTCTTCCCGGTGTTGTCGAGTTCCGGGCCGTAGTTTTGTTCCAGCAGTGCGGAAAAACCATGCATCGCGCGCAGGGGAGCACGCATGTCGTGCGCGATGCTGTAGGACCAGCTCTCCAATTCGTTGACGGCTTCGGTGAGTTTGGCCGTGCGTTCGCGAACCAGTTCCTCGAGATGCAACGCGCGATCGCTCAATTGAGCCTGCGCTTCCTCCAATTCCCTCCGAGCCAGGACACGCGCCGTGACGTCTTCGGCTGCGATGAGAATGCCGCCGACGTCATTGTTCGAGTTGCGCCACGGCCGGATCTCCCACTTGATGTACTGAAGGGAACCGTTGGCGCGCTCGAACGGGTCCTCTTCGCTGCTCAGCACTTCCCCCGACAATGCGCGTTGATGTGTTTGACGCCAACGTTGCGGGATTTCGGGGAAGACGTCGTAGTGCGAACGTCCGACGATCTCACTTTTGAGGCCGTAGTCCTGCTCCCAGCGATTGCTGACCGCGAGGTATCGCATGTCGCGATCGAACATGGCCAACGCTGCCGGCGCGTGCTGGATGAAGAGTCGCAGGCGTTCTTCGCTTTCGCGCAAAGCATTCTCGGCTCGCTTG
The DNA here is from genome assembly GCA_964584785.1 of uncultured Solibacteraceae bacterium. Lineage (GTDB taxonomy): Bacteria > Acidobacteriota > Terriglobia > 20CM-2-55-15 > 20CM-2-55-15 > JAHFTY01. The sequence goes on along the minus strand of CAZPBY010000006.1, from coordinate 6,955 downwards.
CGAAGCGTGATGTCGGCGACAACGACCACAACTGTGCGGTCGTTGGTATCGCCGACCTGCGGTTCATAAATCACATCGAACCAGCGCGGCATGGTGTCCCCGCCCATGCGTCCGGGCATCGTCAGTTCGTACGTCACGCGCTCGCCCGCGAATGCGCGATCGAGTCGCGGCCGGATCTGCGACCAGCCGTCGGGGAGCACCTCATAGACGTGCCTGCCGACAATGTCGTTCTTGGGAAGGCCCAGCACTTCGCCGTAAGCTTCGTTCGCAAACAGGTACTTGTAACTCGAATTCACAACAACAAGGCCAGCACGCGCGCCGCTGGTTGCGACGCTGAGCAGGCGCTCGCGGTTTTCCAGCGCGTGCTCCCATTGTTTGCGATCGGTGATGTCCATCACCATGACCACGATGCCGAGAACTTTTCCATCCTGATCTTTATGAGGCGTGAAAATGGCGTGAATCCACCGTTTCCCGGTTTTGTATTTCGCCTCAGTCTCGTACTCGACCGTACCGCCCGCGAACGCGGCCTCAATGTGCGGTCCTGCCGTTTGCCATGCCTGCTCGCCCAGTACGTCCGACATCTTGCTGCCGATGACTCTGTCGGGCGAGACCCCGAACCAATCCATGTACCCGCGGTTGCAGAATTGGTAACGCCGTTCGAGATCCACGTAAGAAATCAGCGCGGGAACGGTGTCGCTGACCAATTGGAACTTCTCCGCGGTTCGTCGCAATGCTTCCTGAGTTCGCTTCCGGTCGGTAATGTCGGTACTGTACACGCGGAGACGGTTCGTTTCGCGGACGAACGAGATGGTTTGGGTGTAGGCGGAGTCACCTACCATGATCTGGCGGTTCACCGCTCGCATCGACTTCTCAACCGGCGACCCGAGGTCCAAGACCCCAGCCAGGAAAGGGTGTGCCAGACCCTGCTGCGCGATATGGGGAAACAGCTGTTCGGCAGCCGGATTCACGTAGTGAATCACACCCGTTCCTGCTTCCAGTTCAATAATGGGATTCGGGTTTTGCTGCGGAAACGACGCGAGCCACGCGGCCTTTTCCTCCATACGAGCCTGCTGGATGACGATCCACACGCGATCGGCGATGATTTGCAGCGTTTCGACTTCAGGCGCCGTCCAGCGTCTCGGCTCGTGATGGCTGACCCAGAAACTGGCGACCCATTTGCCGTCGCGAGACAACGGAACGTTGATGTGGGCTCGAACATGCATCGCTTTGAATGTGTTCTCATAAGCGGATGCTGTTCCCGGATGGGCGGAAAGATCTTCGATTACAGTCGTACGGCCGGCAACTCCGTCGGCCTTCAAATGGTCGGCATACTGCGATAGTGGGAGCACACCGGACAGCGGCGGAAACGAGCCGTGATAATCGTATTGAGCCGCCAGCTCTCCGGCCTCGAGGTTGATGCGCGCGAATCCACAGCGCGAAACCCGGAACTCCCTCGCTACGAGTTCCGCGATTGTTTCGGTAAGTCGTCCGGTTTGCGGAACGCGCGCAGCAACCTCGCCGATCTGCGCGAGCAGCCTCTGCATGCGTTCGCTATCGCGCAACGCCTCTTCAGCCCGATTCAATCTCGTCGCATTCAGCCAGGCGAGTGCCGCCAGGAAGACGATACTGAGCATCACCGTCGTCGCCACGCCGAATTCCGGTGGCGCGTCCGCCCCGCCCAACCATGTGAGAACAAACCAGCCGATGGCGGGTGGTAACAATACCAACGCGACAAGCAGCCATCGAAAGACGCGGCTCGCATGGCTGCGCGCAGTCATCGTACGCATCAGGCCCCGGTGCGGCGCGTAAAGCAGAACCGACACCGACATCGACAACAGTGCGAGCGCCGTCGGCACAGACATGTAGGCTCGGCGCGATCCGAACGCCAGCACGTTCATGTTGCCGTAGGCGTAACTCGTGAGGATGTGAGCCGGCACAAACGCCATCGCCAGTGCGAAACATTGGGCGACCCGGATCATCCAGCGCGGTCTCAATCGCAATCCCATAACCGCGAACGTGCCGAGCAAGAGTGAGGCGGCCGAGGGAGGAGACATGCGTCCCGGGTCCGATGTCCCTATGGTGGACGAATCGACGAAAAGCAATTCGTCAATGCCGAGATTTGCACCGAATATGTATTCGATCAGCGTCGCGCCGGCGATAATCCCGTTCAAGATGGCAAGGTAGTTGGAAATACGCTGTAAGACTTTGGAAGGGAATTCCAGATGCAACGCCATCGCCAGCCCGAGCATCATCAGGCATAAGGCGGCGTTGGCCTTCATCTCCGACCCGGATGCAAAAAAACTGCGCCATTGCGGCTTGCCCTGGATCCAGCCCGCCATCGCGAGCGCGCCAAAGAAAAAGGCGACCGAACAGAAACCAAGGGCAAGCAACCGGTTCACCCTCAGGCGGGGTGCAACGGCGCCGACGGACATCATCAGCGTATTCAAGCCATTTCGCCCCAATTCTTAGTTTAAGATGAATGACCGACAAAGTAACAAAACTTAACTTTTGAAGAGACAAAGTGTCCGAATGGACGGCTGCGAGGGAATTGGGTTCAGAGGAGAATCTCGGGTGCGGCATCGACTTGAGACGCACGCTCGGCTCCTGCCGAACGCGCGTCACGACCAAATATATTCAGGGTATCGGCCAGTACTCGTAGGCACCCATGTCCGGTGCCGAGCCCGAATAAGGCCATGCGGAGTTGGCGTCGTTGAAGTTCGGCAGAATCACGCCGGCATCAAAGGCGGGGCTGGTGGCGTCGATGTGCAGCGACGTGTCCACGAAACGAGCATCCGCCTGTTTTCCGTGGAGTTCCTGGCCGACTCTGGACTGGAAGATCGATACCGTGTCGTAGTTGGCTCCATCCCAGTTATACGCCAGTGAAGCGCCTGAAGTGATTTGCCAGAGGTTGTAATCCAGAACAGAACCATCTTTACCGTAGATCACTCCGGACCCCGACAGCTTCGTAACATTATTCATAGCCACCAGAACGTTCGAGGCACCGACGAAACCGTCCCAATGGTAGACGGCAAGTGAAGCGTCGGTGGAGTTGTGGAAGGCATACGTCGGCGCGCCTCCCATTTTGAAAATGGTAGTGCCATTCGGATTGGCGGAGGTAACGCGACAAACGTTGCGAAAGATGTAAATGGGGCCATACACATTCGTCGACGTGTTCGTGTTGGAGGCATAGCATGTGTCCGCCTCATCTGCCAAAACGCGGTTATTCCACATGCGGACGTTGATATTGGTGCCTTTCGACTCGACACCATCGTCCTTGTATCCACTTACCGTGTTGCCGACAACGTCCACGTTTTCCGCGATGATCTGCGAGGTGTCTGCGGTCACTGCATCTCGGAAACCGCCCGTCACGACGTTCTCCTGAACCACGAGAGTCGTCGCATTGCCCCAGCTGACACCCGCACCGGGGCTAGCCCAAACCGGATCCGAAGTGCAACTGGACGAGCTCAGAGTGGTGGAGTTGATCCTATTGCGCAGAACAAAAACGTTGCTGACGTTATCACCGACGGAGACGCCTCCATCCGGATAGTGACCGTCCGGGTCCAAGGCACACGTGACAGATACATTCTGCACCGTGTTGTCCTGAACAAAGACATTGCTGATTCCACGGCGGATGACGAACCCGCTCTGGTCGGAGTCGCTCAGCGTGAGGTGTTGAACGATCACATAACTCGCACCGATCAGCACATTTTGACTCACACCCCGTCCTCTCACGACTGTGCCGCCGGCTACGTCTCCTTCTATCTTTATCCATGCGTTCACGCTTCCGGACCGCGTAATGCTGAAGGAAGAATAGGTACCGGGCATCAAGTGAATGGTCTGACCGGGGCTTACGGAGTTCAACGCATTGGCTAGTGTTTGGTCGTCGACAACGGTGATCGTGCTGCCGCCAGTCGGTGGTGTTGGTGTCCATGTCGAGATACTCGAACTCGATGGCTGTGTTCCCACACCATCCGGATCGCTCCAAAGAACCTGGACCTCATATAGTGTGTTCGGCGTCAAACCGACAATGCTCACTCGCGCTTGATTCGCATAGTTGTTCATGATGCCGCCCAGCGTTTGCCGGCGATCGATAAAAGGAGTGTAGGCGTTGAGCCATGTCGTGCTGCCGGCCTTCCGAAATTGAACGAGAGCGGAGTTGTTGGAGTTATCGTCGTCGGAATAAGACGCTTTCACACTGATCGCGTTAAATGTCGACAGCAGTGCGACACTGCCGGGGCGAGTACTATGAGTTGTCAACGACAACGCGGGTGCCGCGAGGACAGTGACGGTGACGTCACTGGAACTCGAAAGCTGCGAATCGCTGGCCGTCAAACGGAAGCTGTACGTTCCGGTGGCCGGGAAGTTGACGATCGTTGTAAGTGAAGCGCTGCCGATAGAAGCCGTACCGGGCCCACTAAGCTGGGTCCATGCGACGGTCAGCGGACCTGGTAGTCCATCGTCTGTCGCGGTCCCCGAGAGCGTGGCGGTTGCCGGCAAGGTAACCGTCTGATTCGGTCCGGCGTTAACTGTCGGTGCCTGATTCGATGGTGGCGGGACCGGTGGCGGCACAGGGGTCGGTATCGGCATCGGAAGAACGGTAACCGTGGTGTCGTTGCTTCTGAAGTACTGAGTATCGGTAGCTGTCAGGCGCAGCGTATAAGTGCCCGCCTGTGAAAACGCCGCTGTAGTCGTGGGAGATGTGGCGGAACCGAAGGTCGTGCCTCCAGGACCATTCACCTGACTCCATAAAACGGTCAGCGGACCGGGTAAGCCATCATCCGACGCGGTTCCGGATAGTGTCGCCGTAGCTGGTAGTGTGATGGTCTGATTGGGTCCGGCGCTGACTGACGGCGGTTTCGGTGTCGATGCGGCAACAGTCGTCACGACTGCAGTGGGGTCATTTGAGAGTTCCATCTCTCTCAAATCTGCTCCGTGATCGACTGCAGGACTGCCAGGGACGAGGTGGAAGTCATTGTTTGAAGTCGAGACAAACAACTGGGTCGACTCTGAAACATAGATGGAGTGCGGACCTTCTGACCACTCATCCGAGATATAGGCACTCTCAACGAGCACGTTGTAGTCACTATCAATGCTCGTACTGTCCCAGGTGTCGATCTGAGTACCGGAAACGTTTGAGATGATATTGTTCCTAACTCGAACTCCGCGGGCATTGCCGGCGCTAATACCAACGCCGTACAACGTGTTGTTGTAGATCTGCAGGTCCGCGTTGTAAGTGTGAGGATATCCGTCGGAAATGTCACCGGTGACGCCGACACCGGAACCAGTGTTATAGATCAAGTTGTTGCGGATTACGGTGCCGTTTTGATTCTTGAGCTGATCGAGCGCATAACCTTGGCGATTGAAAATCTTGTTGTCTTCGATCACGTAATTTGTTCTTGTGACCGGATTGTTGTCGGATCCCGGAATGACACCCAGGGAGACAATTGCGCTCGAGTCACTATCTCCGCCTGTGAGAATGTTTCGGCGTATCGTGACATTCGTCAGGCCGGCTTTCAGGAAAATCTCATCCGTATCGCCGCCGTTGGGGAGAGTCTGATCGAGCCTGTTACCCTCAATAAGAATGTCGCTGTGCGCGTTACCCCAGGACAGACAGGTGTCGGGTCTAAGACGAAGTCCGCCGATGTAAATGGAATCACCAAAGCTCCGTTCGACGACATTGTTGCGAAATGTAATGTCATGAAAGTTTCCAAACGCCGGTGTGCAGTCATCTTGTGCGGGATCGGGCAGGATCATAGCGGGTCCGGTAGTAACATCGTGAATGTGGATGTACTCCAGAACGGTATGGTTGCCGGCCGCACTGACTCGGCCCGCGGATCCACTGACGTCGAACCCTCGGATAGTGGTGTAGTGCGCAGGACTGGCGATGGCGGGCATCGGGACACCGATTGCGAGCGGGCCGCCCTGCGCCACGTTGACTTGGAATCGGTTTGTACCATAGTAGTCCGCCCACGAAGGATTGGTGTCATCGGTATTGTATTTGGACATCCCATCCAGAGTGAGCCGGTTTGCGCTGGAATCAGTGCGCCAGACTTCGATTTGATTGGTGTCGGTTTCAGTTGAATCGGACGCGGCCTGGCGCGCTGAAAAGTAGACGACAACGTTGTTTGACGCCAGCGCACTGTTGATCGACGTCCATGGAGGACCGTTGGGTGACCACCGCAGACTTTGCCATGGATGTTGAGCGCTTCCGTCGCTGTCGCCGCCGTCGTAGGTGGGATCGACGTAGAAAGATGTCTGGCTGGCGGCGCTGAGAACCTGAACAGATGTAAAACTCGTAACTGCGGAGCTTCCATCGCTGACTGTCAGGCTGAATCTATAGAGCCCCGTCGTCGCGAAGGACACGGATGTGGTCAGAGCCCAGGGTGCCGAGAACCGAGCGGGTTGGGGGCCCTCTGTTTGGTTCCATTGCACCTGGAGAGGCGCATTGCTCACGCTGTTGGTATACCCAAAGAGCGTGGCGTCACGTGCGGGAAAGGCGATAGTTTGGGTTGTCGACCGTACGTCAACGGTAAGGTTTGCTGCGATAGCTTCAACTCGAGCTGTGGCTAGTATCCAGAAAATCAGGGAAATCGAAACACGGATTGTGCGCATACGTCCTCCAGGCGCCCTGATGGGCTCGTGATGTTGCAGATGCCTTCCTGGGCTGAGCACACGTCGGGCATTCACCTTGACGACCTGACGTTCAGGCGCTTTAACAGGCGCAGACGTCCCCGTGATCGCCGATGCCGGCACAATGGCTACTAGGCTGTGGTGTGCTGAACGGCAGACCTTTGCCGTGGTTTTTAGTAAACTCGGGAATTCCTGTGACTCGCGATCGCCGATTTCCTATCGCGCTGAAACCCGCGTCATGCCTGCGATGCGGGCGACGAGCGGGCAAACTCTAGTGTAATGTCCCTTATATAGCTATACATATTATCAAAAGCCGTGGTAAAAG
>CAZPBY010000005.1:55404-186532 GCA_964584785.1 uncultured Solibacteraceae bacterium | reverse complement strand
TCGGGCAGCTACTTTCCACCGCCAGTGCTGACGGTGAAAATTCCGAAAGCGAAGGACCGCACTCGAGCTTGGGCATGGCTGCTGCGGGTTATTCACCGCGAGCCCACTCTGCTCGTGTTGTGGGCTCGACAGCGCGGGGTTTTCACCATAGGAGCCGTATGAGGGGAGACTCTCACGTACGGTTCTGGGAGAGCCTCGGGGTGCGATCCCCCGGGGCCACTCAACGCAAGGGAGTTGACGGCACGCCGGAGGCGTGTAGCACGCCTCCGGCCGCGAAAGCGGCTCAGGCCGGGCTTTTCAGGAAATCGATATGTAGCCGATTGAAGGTTTCCGCGTCCTCGTATTGAGGCCAGTGTCCGCAATTCTGCATCACCACCAGCCTTGCATTCGGAATCTCACGCGCGAACGTCTCACCGACTTCCACTTTTCCCGTCGGGTCATGATCCGTCCACACCACGAGCGTTGGCGTCTGGATTTTCCGCAGATCGGCCACCGGAATCATGTTGCGGCGGCGCACTTCCATGAACTGCAGGCACATGATGTGCTCCATCATTCTTTCGGCGCCGGGTTGGGAGTAGATTCGGTATCGCATCTCGACGAGATCGTCGGTCACCACTTTCGGATCGTGCATCAGCCACTCGAGCCGACTGCGGACGGACTCACGATCGGGATTGCGGACGGCATTCATGCTCAGCGTTCGCAGGCGTTCCATCACGACAGGATCGGCAGTCAGGCCGCCGGCCGTGTTCAGAACCAGTTTAGCCACACGTTCGGGATGCACGATGGCCATTTGCAGGGCGACCCAGCCGCCGAGAGATTCGCCGGAGAGGTAGATCTGTTTCAAGTGCATGGTGTCGCAGAAATCGACCAGGTGCCGGACGTAGTGTTCGATTTCGTAATCGTGATCCGGCTTGTCCGTGAAGCCATGACCAAGCATATCGACCGCGAACACACGAAAGTGTTCGGCATGCGGCAGTATGTTGCGCTGATAAGCCTCGAGGTGGCCGCCGCTGCCGTGAAGCAGAACGAGAGGTGGGTCGTGGACTCGTCCGGCAGAAAGAACCCTGGTTCGAACGCCGTTCACATCGATGTAAGCCAGCGAGAATTCACCGTCCGCGAGGTCCGTCCACAGCATCGAAGTGCCTCCGGTTCTGTAGTAGCATCCTAGCAAATATGCCGATACGCACCGGCGCCCAATACATCGACGGACTCCGCAGTCGTCCGCGGGACGTGTGGGTCAACGGCGCGCGGGTCGACGATGTTGCATCCTATCCGGCGTTTCGCCGGCCGGTCGAACAGATCGCGAAGCTCTTCGACATGCAGCATGATCCCGAGTATCGCGACACCCTGAGTTATGTGCTTCCGACGGACGAGCGCGTTGGGATTTCATTCCTGATCCCGCGCAGCTACGACGACATCGTGAAACGCCGGCGCGGTTTCCGTGCATGGGCCGAGTCCACACTCGGCCTGATGGGAAGGTCGCCCGACTTCTTGAATTGCACGCTCGCTGCGTTTGCGGACGCTTCCGACGTATTTGCGCGAGGCGGGATGCGTTACGCCGAGAACATCGTTCGCTATTACGAGTACGCGCGCTCGAAAGACCTGATGCTGACTCACGCGCTGATTCCACCGCAGAACGATCGCTCCAAAGGAACGGGCGAACAGGCAGATCCTTATCTGCATATGGGCGTGGTTCGCGAAACATCCGATGGCCCGATCGTACGCGGGGCGCGCATGCTGGCGACGCTCGGCCCGATCGCCGACGAACTGCTGGTTTACAACCTTCCCGGCCTGCGGCCGGAAGAGTCCGCCAACGCCATCGTTTTTGCCGTTCCGATCGACGCGCCCGGCCTTCGCCAGATCTGCCGTCCGCCCTATGACCGCGGCGATCTCGATCCGGCGGAACACCCGCTGGCAAGTCATTTCGAAGAATGCGATAGCGTAATCGTCTTCGACGACGTGCTCGTTCCCTGGGAACGGGTATTTCTCTACAAAGACGTCGATCTCAGTAACGCGCTGTATCCGGATTCAAATCTGCGCCAGTATACGGGTCACCAGACAGCGGTTCGCGGACAGGTAAAGCTCGAGTTCGCGACCGGCGTGGCGATGGAGATCGCGCGCGCGGTCAAGACGGATGCGCATCTCCACGTCCAGGCGCTGCTGGGTGAGTGTGTGAATTACGTGGAGATCGTCAAGAGCTGCATCACACGCGCCGAACACGATTTCGAGACCACGCCGCGCGGAACGGTTCGTCCCGCATTTCAGCCCTTGATGACGTTGCGTACCTTCCTGCCGCGCGCATACCCGCGAATGATCGAGATCCTGCAGACGATCGGCGCCGGGGGCCTGATGATGATGCCGTCGTCGGCCGATTTCGAGAGCCCGATCGCCGCGGACGTGCGGAAATATTTTCAGGGCGCCGGCGTATCGGCAGCGGAACGCACGGGGCTATACAAGCTGGCGTGGGATTTGGCCGGGGAGGCGTTCGGGTCGCGTCAATTGCAGTATGAACGCTACTTCAACGGAGATCCCGTGCGAACAACGGCAAGTAATTTTTTGTTCTACGACAAGTCCTCGTGTCTGGCCCTCGTGAACCGCGCGTTAGGATTGATGTCGTAACGTGATTCATCATGGCGAATATCGTTTTCGGCGCGGCGCTGTCCCACTCGCCGCTCATGAACTTTCCGGTGAAGCAGGATGCCGGGCAAATCGCAACATTCCAGGCCGCGGTGCTTGCGGTTCGCGAACGTCTGGCTGCGTCAAAACCTGACGTGCTGGTCGTCTTCGGCCCGGATCACTTCAGAACGCTCTTTTACGACTTGATGCCGGCTTTTGCGATCGGCATCGGTAATGTCGGCGGCTGGGGAGACTGGGATACTCCAACAGGTCCATTCGAAACCCATCCGGCGCTCGCCAAACATATTCTTGAAAATCTGCTCGCGGATGGATTCGAGCCGTCCTTCTCCAAGGACATTAAAGTCGATCATGGCGTGACGCAGCCGCTTCAGTTGCTGAACGCCGAGTCATTGCCGATCGTACCGATACTCGTCAATGCCGCTGCTCCGCCGCTGCCGTCAGTTCCACGGTGTCACGCCTTCGGTACTGCGGTCGGCAAAGCGATTGACGGCTTTTCGGAAGACATTCGCATCGGCCTTCTCGCGTCCGGAGGCTTGTCCCACGATCCACCGGCGCCTTCCGACGAGAACGCGATTCATGGGCGAACCAATGGATTCGCCGCGAATCGCGACCGGGAAACAACGCTGATGCGCAAGGTCGATTCATTGCAGGCTCGGATCAATGCCGACTGGGACCGCCGCATTCTCCATCACTTTTCAAATGGAACCGTCAAGGCTTTGAGCGCAAACCTGACGACGGAATCCATTTTCAACGCTGCCGGCAACGGCGGTCAGGAAGTCCGGACCTGGGTTGCGCTTGCAGGCGCTTTGGCAGACGCGAGGATGCGCGTGGTCTGCTATGAGCCGATCGAGGCTTTGATCACCGGAATGGGAGTCGTCACAACATGAACGTGGGTTTTATCGGCATCGGACGGATGGGGGAACCGATGGCGCTGCGCCTTTTGGGCGCTGGGTTTCGGCTTGCGGTTTGGAATCGAACGAAGGAAAGACTTGCCGGCGTCGTTGCCGCCGGAGCGATCGCTGCGGATCGCGTTGCCGACGTCGGAGCGCAGTCCGATGTCATTCTGACCATGGTAACGGACGACCGGGCCGTTGATGATATCTACGCCAATCTTCTGTCGATCGATGTTCGCGGCAAAATCTTTGTGGACATGAGTACCGTTCTTCCGGACACCGAGAAACGTATCGCAGCGCAACTGGCTGCAAGGTCCGCCGCGTTTGTCGATGCGCCGGTCGCCGGAACGGTTCAGCCTGCCCGCGATGGACGGCTTTTGATCTTCGCCGGAGGCAAACAGTCGGATGTTCAGTCGTTGAAGCCGGTGTTCGACGTGCTGGCGCGCCGTGTTGAATATCTGGGCCCGGTTGGAAGCGGCGCGGCGATGAAACTGGTTCACAACATGTTGCTGACCACGTACTGGGGCGTGCTCGCCGAAGCGATGGCCATGGGATCGCGGTACGGATTGGATTTCAAACGGATGCTGGATGTGATCGGTGAGAGTCCGGCCGCGTTCGCGGCCTTGCCGATGAAACTGCCATTGCTGCTCGGCCAGCCGGCTGAAATCGGATTCAATATCGCGAATGTCCGGAAGGATCTCCGCGCGATCGCCCTGTTCGCGGACTCCGTCGGCGTGCCGATGCACATTGCCGGCGCCGCTTTGGAGAACTACGAGGAGGCGTTGACGTCGGGGTTTGCCGATGAGGATGTCGCCGCGATTGTGAAATTTCATCGTCGCCGGTTGAGCCAGAACGAGCAACGATGAAGAAGGTCGCCTCCTATCTGCTTTCGCTTCCCGAGCGCACCGTGCGGTCCGCAACGGCGCTGGCGAGCGGGCTATTGCGCGAGATCGGCGAAGTGACCATTCCTTCGACGATACGGCGCAGCCGTCTTTATCAGAATCTGGTTGAGGCCACACTCCGTTTTCTGATCGAACAGGTTGGTGAAGTCGAAGGTGTTTACCCGGATGAAGAAAAGCTCGCAAAGGATTTTCTGATCCGTCGAACCGCTGGGAACGGCATCGAGTTGATCGGAATTCTGGCGTTCCGCGCCTCGCCGGTCTGGGTCCTGGCGGCGCTGGCCGATGCGTCCGGTGCAGGCCGATTCCTGATTGCGGAGATTTCGACGAGCCTGAAGGACGAAGGTCTGCTCGACCGCACGACGGAGTTCAGCACCGTCGATCAAATGTTGGATGGTCTCGAAGCGTCGGCCGGCAGGCTGGCATCCACCATCAACACGCCGCCTCTTGATGTTCGATCGCTCCGGATGGAATGGCAGAGTATGCGCAAGGATCTCGCGCGTATTCCGCCGAAGAGCCTTCCCGCTCTCGAAACATTGCGCGATCTCTGGGGGAATGTGAAGTCCGAGGCGCAACGACAGAATCGCAGCACTTTTGAAATGTCGTCGGTGATGGCGTTGTCCGCGATCGCGGAACTGCCGCAAAAGGCGAGGTGGCTTTCCGCATCGACACGGCTTGCAGTCGGCAAAACGGGATCCGTCGTCGCCGGTGTCCTCCTCGATCATTACCGCACCACACTAAAGCAGATCCGTGAACGCGGCTACTTCCGTTACGCGGCCACACAATTCCGGCCTTACCTGTTTGGCGCGATCTCACAATTCTCGCCCAAACGGCGCTCGCTGACCGAGCGATTGCTGTCTTGATTCTTACTGAACTCAACTTGCGCTGTGAATCCACGCAGCCGAGAATGTAATTGCACAACGTGATTTCTTTCAGTGGAGTTCAGATGGCCGACACGAATACAGCGTTTGTAGATTCGATTCCGGATGTGTACAACCAGTATCTGGGACCGATGTTTTTCGAACCGTCCGCAATCGATCTGGCCGGACGGTTACCGGTCCGAAGCGGCGCGATTCTGGAGCTGGCCTGTGGCACCGGGGTTTTCACTCGAGAACTTCTCAAGGTGCTCGATTCCAAAGCCCGTCTGACGGCGACAGATTTGAACGAACCGATGATCAACGAGGCCCGCAGGCGTGTGACCGACACCCGCGTCGAGTTTCGTCAGGCGGACGCAACGGCTCTTCCTTTCGATAGAGGCACGTTTGACGTTGTGGTGTGTCAGTACGGCGTGATGTTCTTCTCCAACAAAGCCGCTGCTGCCGAGCAGGTTCGGCATGTGCTTCGTCCGAACGGCACCTTTGTCTTCAATGTGTGGGCAAGCATCCCGGAAAACCCGGTTGCGGCAGTTGCCCAGAGGGTGATCACCGAGTGTTATCCCGACAACACGCCGACGTTCTATCGGGTTCCCTGGGGCTATTTCGATCGGGAACGAATCGCGAGCGATCTTCGCGACGGCGGCTTCAGCGACATTCAGATCGCGACTGTCGACTTGCCGTGCCGCGCAGCATCATCGAAGCATGCCGCCATAGGCATGGTGCAAGGCAGTCCGATGTTGCTGGCGATTCGCGATCGAGGCACGCTGTCTGCCGCGGAAGTCACGCGTCACATGACCGAAGCGCTGTCCGCCGAGTTCGGTGACGGTCCACTCGAAACCAGAATGCGAGCGCTGGCCGTGACCGCCCGTTAGAGAATCGTCCATTCGCTCGTTTATACTCGGGCATCATGCGCTATTTCATACTGGATGTTTTCACCGACGAATTGTTCAAAGGAAATCCGCTCGCTGTCGTTCTCGACGCCGACGGACTTTCCGCGGAAAAGATGCAGTCGATCGCCGGCGAGTTCAATCTCTCGGAGACGACCTTTGTCCTGAAGCCTTCTTCTTCCAAAGCCGAACGCCGCGTTCGCATCTTCACGCCGGCTCTCGAACTGCCGCTTGCCGGCCACCCCGTCGTTGGAACGTGGTACTTGCTTGCGACGCAAAAGATGATCGCCGCAGCGGATGGCTGGACCACGTTTCAACAGGAACTCCTCGCCGGCATTCTTCCCGTTGAGGTGCTTGTCGAGCGAGGACGAGTTGAACAGGTGCGGATGACGCAGGCCCGTCCCGAGTACTTCGAAATCGTCAGCGACGATCGAGTGCTTCGCGCGCTGGGGCTCACCTTCGACGACATCAACAAGACAATGCCGGCGCAGTTTGTGTCCACCGGCGTAAAGCAGTTGATGCTGCCGGTGCAGTCGCGCGCAGCGCTGGCAAAAATTCAGCCGGTTCCGGCCGAACTCGGGAGACTTCTGGCAGATCGGGATTCACATCTCGTTTATGCGTTCGCGGAGGAAAACGGTGCGGTCTATACGCGTGGGTTCTTTGCTGCCGGTACGCTCACGTTTGAAGATCCGGCAACGGGTTCCGCGGCGGGCGGGCTTGGGGCGTATTTGTGGAAACATCGCGGTCTTGCGGCGCCGTTCGAAGTCCGTCAGGGAATCGAGATGGGACGCGGCGCGACGATCCACGTGGAGGTCAGCGGTGATGGACGCGTCGTTAAAGTCGGCGGCTCGGCAGTCATCGTCGCGTCCGGCGACCTGCTGGTCCGTTAGTTGGATTGAATCGTGGAAAGGTCGGCGTTGGCGCCGCACACGAGGACTCCGACGCGCTCCGATGCTGACGGCCGGTATGCCCCGCTCAGTAACGCCGCGAGAGCTGTAGCGCCGCCAGGTTCAGCGATCACGCGCAGTTCTGCCCATAACCTGCGTTGTGCGCTGCGTATCGCATCGTCGTCGACGAGAACCACACGATCGACGAACTGACGGCAGACCTCCCATGCCAGGTCGCCGACCCGGCTGCCGCCAAGCGAGTCCGCCGCAATCCCTCCGACCGGTGTATCTATCGGCCGTCCGTTCTGGAACGCCTGCCACAGGCAGCAACACTGTTCCGGCTCGACGGCGATTACACGGCTCTTTCCGCCGAACCACGCAGCGATGCCACCGATGAAACCGCCGCCACCCACGGCCACGAGAACGGTGTCCAGGGCGGGCACTTGAAAATCGAACTCACGGCCGCAGGTGCCCTGGCCGGCCACCGTCTCGGGTTGATTGTAGGCGTGAACGACGAGAGCTCCCGTTTCCTCTGCGCGCTTCATCGACGCACGAAGCGCCTCGTCGTAATTCGCTCCGGTCACTCTCAGCTCCGCGCCGTAGTCTCGCAGCCGCTGCTGTTTGATAGGAGAACAGATCGTGGGCACGAATATCTCGGCACGATGTCGCAACCGCCGCGCCGCGTATGCCGTCGCCAGGCCGTGATTTCCACCTGATGCCGCAATCACACCGCTCGCGGGCACGGTGTTTGAGAGGATTCGATTGAACGCGCCACGGGGTTTGAACGAACCGGTAACCTGCATCAGTTCGAACTTCAGGTACACATCGCCGTCCAGATCGAAGGCGCCGCGATTCAAGTGAACCGTCGGTGTTACGCGAACATGCGGTTCGATGCGGCGCCATGCCGCTTCAATGTCGTCGCGACTCGTCATGTTCCGTTATTGACCGCCGGTCGCGGGCCCGGTGGCGCCGGTGCCGAGTTTTTCGATCCTGCGCGTCTTCATGTTGTACACATCGCCGTTGGAGAGCACGAAGTACGGCTTTTCCCAAGGCTGATAGAGACGCGTGTTGTCGTGGACGGCGACCTTCCACACACCGAACACTTCAAAGCGATCGCCGTGGACGATGATGGCGGTTTTCTCGGAAAGCCCGATTCCCAGCAGGTCCGGATACTGTTTGATGAGCGGAATGATGTCGTCCCATCGGTTGCGCGTGTTGATGTGTTGATCGATAGCGGATCGTTTGAGGAACGCGAAGCCCGAGTGATGTTCGGGCTCCGGTGCGATGACGACATCCGCGCCCTGCACAGCGCCTCGTACCAGGAACTGTCCCTGAATCGTCGCGCCGGCCGACGTTCCCGCGATGACGCCGCCACGTTCGAGGACTTTGTCAAACTCGCGCTTCGTCAACGTATCCGCATACGAATCGACGAGGTTCCATTGGCGTCCGCCGATGAACCATACGCCATCGGCATCCTTCAACGGTTTGACGAATGCTTCGCTGTTGGCAACTTTGGGATCGTGAGTGTGCAGCATCGTCACATTCTTGAGGCCGAGCGCCTTCCATGACTTCAGAACATCCTCTTCCTTGTAAACACGAATCGAACCGTCCTGATTCTTGTTTCCGCCCGCCGTTGGAACGATGACGAACTTTTTGTCGGGGCCGCCGGCCAGCTGGATGAATTTTTCGTAGATGCCGGTTCCGTCGAGTGTCCCACCGCCGACAATCAGCAATGTTCCCTTTGCGGGTCCGTACTCCGGCGTTTCCTGTGAGAATGCAGACGTCGACGCGATGAAGACAATCAACAGAACAAACCATACGGCAAGGCGTTTCGTGACCATGGTGCCTCCTTAGGGATCGTGCGAATTCTATATTGAGAATGGCTTTGCACAAAAAAAGCTCCATTTTCATCGCGGGAAAAAGACAGGAGAGGAACCGGGGGTTCCAGCCCTCTCCTGGTTGGGAGGTAGGAGGTACAGGAGTCACTTCACCGCAAATGCTGTAGCAGTCAGCGTTCCAAGCTTATCTTCAGCGAATAACAGGGTTGATGTTCAGCGCTGTGACCGCTTTCGAAAAATGCGTTCCGATTACGAACACTTTCGTCATTCCGCAAACATCGCCTGTGTTTTTGCATACGTTGTTGCACCGCTGACCATCTGGTCAAAAGTTCCTTGATCGCGCAATTCATCGGCAATGCGTTCCAGCAGACCCAGCGTGGCCCGCATCGGTCCGGACCCGAAGCTGACTCGAGCGACACCCAGCCTTTGCAGTTCCGGAATCGCCGGCGTGCCCGCGACCGCCAGGATGTTCACGGGTCCGTGAATCTGCTGCGTCAGTTCGGAGATCGCATCCGCGTTCGAAATTCCGGGAACGAAAACACAATCGGCTCCGGCTTGAAGATATGCGTTACCGCGGTGGACGGTATGAGCGAAACGGTTCGCCGTATCGCCGACACATTTTAAATAAACATCGGTGCGGGCATTGATCACGAGATCGACGCCGGCTACACGGCAAACCTCGCGAACTACTTTTATTTTTTCCGCATGATGTGACGTCTGTACCAAAGGTACCGGACCGTCCCGAAGCCCGTCTTCCAGATTCATGCCCACAGCGCCGCTCGCCAGCAATTGCTGGGTCGTTTCCCTCATCTCTTCAGGCGTGGCAGCGTAACCCGCTTCGAGATCGACGGTGACTGGAACGGACACCGCTTTGACGATGCGCGCCACAACCTCGAGCATTTCATGACGGGGAATGTGCTCGCCGTCCGGATACCCCATGGACGCAGCGATTCCCGCGCTCGTGGTCGCGATGACCGGAAACCCGGCCTTCTCGAACACCTTGGCGCTCGCGACGTCCCACGCGTTCGGAAGGACGAGAATATCCGGGCCCCGATGCAGCTTTCGTAGCCTCTCCGCTTTTCCCTGGGACGTGCTCATTTCCGTGACAAACATGGATCGTTCGATTTACTCGTATCGCAAAGCAACCATCGGATCGACGCGTGTCGCTCGGCGAGCCGGGAAATAACAAGCCGTCAGCGCGAAGAACCCGAGAACCGCAGCGATCGATGCGAAAGTTATTGGGTCCGTTGGACTGATTCCATAAAGAAACGTTGCAGCAAAACGTGTGATCGCGGCCGCAAGGCTCATACCGATGGCCATACCCACCATCGCGAGACGCATGCTTTGACCGAGGATCAGCTGCAAAACGTTTGTGCGCTTCGCGCCGAGAGCCACCCGGAGTCCCATTTCACCGTTTTGCCAATAAGTCCGTGCCTGTCAAATCGTCGCTGCCACATCGCTCTGAAATGACAACGACAGGGCAGAAGGCCATCCTTGTGCACAACCCCCGCACGGAATTACGTACGAATACGGGAGCGGTTAACAAAAAGTTCCACACGCCGTAAGAGTGCAAACCGTGGGACAGCTCAAAAGTTACTTTACAGAGACGCCTTCGACCGTTTTTTGGTTGGCGACGCTTCGATTATCCAAGCGCAGACCAAACAGTACCCGGGCTGTTGCCCAAAGCTGCCCGTCGATCACGTTTAGCCCAAAGCACAGGTTTTGCAGCCTGGTAGATCGACGACCTTATTCGGACGTTTGAGGCAAAGCCCGGCGGGTGCGGAAAAATTCCTGAAGAATCGCGGTGCATTCGGCGTCGCGTATCCCTCGGATCACTTCGACGGAATGATTCAACCGGGGATCTGTTAAGAAATTGTAAAGTGAGCCCGCAGCACCGAACCGGACGTCCGGGGCGCCGAAAACAAGCCGGTCGATTCGTGAATGTATGATCGCGCCTGCACACATGGCGCAGGGTTCGATGGTGCAGTACAGCGTTGCTCCGCCGAGCCGATAGTTGACGGTCGATCGACATGCCTCTCGAATCGCGAGAATCTCCGCATGCGCTGTCGGGTCGCTGTGACTTATCGGTTGATTATGACCTCGTCCGATAACCTGTCCCTTCTCGTCGACAACGACGGCTCCCACCGGAACTTCGCCGGCCGCCTGGGCCAGACGGGCTTCCTCCAGCGCGAGATCCATATAGTGTTCGTGCAGACCGGCCTCCATGGACGCATGCTAAACTAATTTCCGATGAAGTGGCTTCGTAGTTTGGTTCTGGCTTCGATCGGCTTGCTTCCGATCACCGCGCTGGGCCAGGGTGTGCGCATGTCGGCCGATTTTTTCCCCCTGTCTGTCGGGAACCGCTGGGTCTATGACATCGTCAATCAGGACGGTCGCAAGCTGAGCGAAGTCGACTTCTCGGTGAACGAACACACGATCGTCAAAGGCCGAAGCTACTATGTCATTTCAAGATTTCCTTTCTCCGTTCCGAGCGGATCGGAAATACATCTCGTTCGATATGACAAGAGCGAAAAGCAATTCCTTCGAGTCCTGGATGACCTGGAAGGTTCACTTTTCCTCAGCGAGGGCGCGACTGTTGAAATTGTCGACGCGGACAAGAATGGATTGCCGCTGAAATTTGTTCTGCAGACGCCGTCGATGGACCTCACGTTTCAACGCGGCATCGGGATCGTTGAGGCGCGCTTGCAGGGCGGCAATGGTGTGCAGATTGCCAGGATCGCGAGTGCGCGAGTCGGCGAAGGCGTCGGACCACGGGTTTCTACGGCCGGCCGAAACCCGAACGCGAATCCGACCGCGAATCCGGATAAGCCTCCGACTGCAGCCCAACAAGCCGGGATTCCGGAACCAAAACCACCGGAAGCGAGAAGGAAGCAGGTCGACAATGTGGGCGCGATTACGGACGACAATCCGCTGTTGGTACTCGATGTGGTTGAAGTCGCGGAGGGTCACAAGTTCGTCCTCACCGTGAAGAATATTTCGGACAAACTTCTTCCTTTTTCGTTCTCCAGCGGACAGAGTTACGACTTCGCGGTGATCGACCCGTCGACTGGTCAGGAAATCTGGCGCTGGTCACGGCACATGTTCTTTGTGACGCAGGTCCGGCGGACTGAAGCGATCCCGCCTCAGGGTCAGTGGAGGTTCGAAATCACCTGGAATCACCGCGACAACAACCTCGATCGTGTGCCGCCCGGTTCGTATGAGGTTGTCGGCTTCGTCGCCGTTCAGCCTGCTCTCGAATCCGAAACCATCAAGATTGAAGTGAAATAGTGCGGCCGCTCGTCGACAGTGTTTTTGCGGATGCGCGAATGCAGCGCGCCTTCAAGCTTTTCGCGCAATACGAAGCGCGAATCGAAGAAGATCAGATCCGTATTTCCGAGGTTCCTGCTCCACCTTTCGGCGAGGCAGAGCGGGCGCGAGTTTTGGCGGACGAGCTTCGCAGGCTGGAGTTTCAGCCGGTTACCGACGCGATCGGAAATGTCATCGCCCCGTTTGAACGCTTTGGTTCCCGCCCCGTTGTGATTGCCGCACATCTCGACACCGTCTTCCCGGTGGCAACACCTTTGGAACTCCGGCGGCGCGGGCGAATCGTTCACCTTCCGGGAATTGCGGATAACGGGTCCGGTATCGTCGCGCTGTTGTGGGTGCTTCGAGTGGCCAGAGAGGCGGGGCTTCGCTTTGAACGGCCGGTGATCGCGATCGGCAATATCGGAGAAGAAGGAGAGGGGAACCTTCGCGGCATTCGTCACATCTTTCATGCGCCGCCATGGGAAGGTCGAGCCTGCGACTTTATTGCCGTGGACGTCGCGGGAATCCAGCGAATCACGAATCAAGCGCTCGGAAGCCGTCGATTCCGCCTTCGCATGAGTGGACCCGGCGGTCACAGCTGGGCCGATTTCGGCCGGCCGAATCCACTGCACGCGATTTCGTCTGCGATCCACGGTTTTACGAGCGACTCCGCCATGCGGCGGCAAGGTTCATCGTTTAACGTCGGGATTGTTCGGGGCGGGATTTCCGTAAACGCGATTCCATCCGAAGCGGTTGCGGAACTGGATCTTCGATCGGTCGCTCCGTCAAGTTTGGATGCGATGGAAACGCATCTGCGGGACGTCGTCTCACAAGCTGCACAATCGGCCGGTGTCGAGTGCCGCATCGAATTGATGGGAGAACGTCCCGGCGGGGTTACGCAAGCGTCATCCAATCTCGTACAGGCAGCTGTGGAGGTCACCCGACGCCTCGGAGTGGAGCCGCAGCTGGACATCGGATCGACGGACGCCAACATCCCTATCTCGATGGGAATTCCGGCAATCGCTATTGGCGGAGGCGGCAGTTGCGGCGGCGTTCATACCACCGGCGAATGGTTTGATCCGACGTTTCGATCGGTCGGTTTGCAGCGGCTGCTGGCGTTGATCGCCGCTTTGGCGAGATTGGACGGAAGCTAAGCGTCCATTCCTTTCGCGCGCCCGATGGAGAAAAGGATGCCTTTCAAGTACGCGTCCAGTTCGGCCTTCTCGACATTCTTCCGAATGACCATCGAGAGTTCCGTCGATGGATCGTCGATGAGGGACGTGATCTCGCGCATCACGCGTTCCACCCGCGTGACTTCAGCGTTGATCATCTTCGTATCGAGGTTCCCCCCATCGCCACCGCCCTCACCGGCGGCCGCTATTTCAGCGCCGAAACGCTCGCGTTCAGATTCCAGCAGCCTGCTGGCCTCGAGAAGTTCGTTCGAGATCTGGGTTTTCTGCTCGATCATGTCCTGGAGTTTTTGATCGTACTGTTTCCGCAGCTGATCGACGATATCGTCGCTCCGGCCTTCCGAAAACGAGCGCTGAAGCGAGCGGATTTCATTCTGAAGGTCTTCGCGTTCCTTCATCCACTCTTCGTTTGTCAAGACTCCGCCGCGGGTTCCTGCCTGCGACAACTGCTTTTGCAGTTCCGTGATCTCGCTGCGGAGTTGCTGGCTTTCCGCTTCCAATTGTTTGGACCTTGCCGTCATCTGCTCTTCCAGCTTGCCGCGTTCGTGAAACGCCTCTTCCAACCGGGACTCGTATTGAAGCCGGGCTTCTTCTTTGGCGCGAACTGCGGCGATACGCAGCTTTTGGATTTCGCCGCCCTTCTTATTCTTCGCCCACTGTTCGAGAGATTCTCCGGCTGAATTCTTTGCCAGAGCGACTTCCTGCTGCAGCTGCGTGACCTGATCGAGCAGCTTGTTTCGATTGGTCTCCGCCTGTTTGGAGGCGTTCGCGATTTGCACCTCGAGCCTTGTGATTTCCTGGTTCGCGTCCTCGAGACGAGACTCGTATTGGCGGCCGGCCTCATCCTTCGTCCGAACGATCGCCTGATTGAGTTCCTGGATGCGGTCCTGCAGTTCCTCTCTTTCCCTTGCCCACTGTTCGACCGCGGTCGTGGCGGCCAGCCTGTTTGCATTTGCCACTTCGTCCTGCAGGTGTGCGATGTCATCTTTGAGAACCTGACGTTCCGCGGCCCACTCTTCCGGCAGCGACGACATCCGATCCGCGGCCGTCATGCGCGCCTGTTCGGCTTCTTCAAGGCGACGCTCGTAGTCGTCTTTGGCCTGGTCTTTATCACGTATGGCCTGCTGCAGTTGGGCGATCTGCTCGTCCAGCCGCCGGCGTTCATCGTCACGCTCATCGTAAACAGAAGCAATCCGCTCCTCCAGCTTTACACGGCCGCGTTCCGCTTCTTCAAGCCGGAGTTCGTAATCGTCGCGCGCTTCGTCCTTCTCGCGGATTGTCGCGCGGAACTTCTGGATTTCATTCTGGAGTTCCTCGCGTTCGCTTGCCCAAGTCTGGTACGCGCTTTCATCCGTATCCTTGGCGTGGGCGACCGCCTGCTGGAGCTGCACGATTTGACTGTCGAGGTGCCGGCGTTCGTTATCCCACTCTTCAGCGTTTGCTGCGAGCCGTTCCTCGATTTTGGCGCGCTTGTCGCTTGAAGCTTGCGCCTCAGCCAAAGATTCCTGGAGTTCGGTGATTTCAGTTTTGAGTTCGCGGCGTTCCGTACGCCAGTCGTCGTTTCCGGCCGTGGCGTCGGTGAGGGCCTGTTTCAGTTCCGCGATTTCACTCGTGAGTTCGCGGCGCTGAGTGTTCCACTCCTTTGTGTGCGCGGCCAACCGCTCTTCGAGTTCTTCGCGCTGATCGGTGGCCGTTCGTGCAGCGGCCTCGGCCGTCTTCGCTGCGGTCAGGTTCCTTCTCAGTTCGTTGATCTGACTGTTCAGCTGACCGCGTTCGGTTTCCCAGGCTTCCGTATTCGATGCGAGCTGTTTTTGGAGCCTTGCAAGTTTGTCGGCGGAGGCTTGTGATGCGTCGGCCGACCTTTCAAGTTCCGCGATCTTGCTGGTGAACTGACGCCGCTCGGTTTCCCATTTTTGAGTGCTGGCGGCGAGCTGATCCTCAACCGCTATGCGCTCTCGAGCCGCCCTTTCCAAACGTGTTTCGAATTCGGTGCGCGCGTCGTCCTTCGCTTCGGTGACCTGGCGCTTGAGCCGGCGAATCTGACTTTCGAGATCCTCGCGTTCCTTCGTAAAGTCTTCGGAGTGGGCCAACTCCGTTAGTTTTCTTGCGGCAGGCGCTTCCTGCAGTTGCGCGATCCGGATGTTGAGACTCTTAGTCTCTTCTTTCGCGCGGAGAGAAGCCTGGTGGTACTTCTGGATTTCGGTGTTTGCCTGTTCGAGCTTTTCTTCCAGTTCCTTGATGCGTGTTTCTTCGACGCTCTCTTTGCGGCCGTGAAGCCGCTCGATTTTTTCTTTCACCTCGAGCGCTTTTGGCGACATGCGGCGCAACTTGATCAGTTCGCCGGTAAGCTTCTTCTTTTCCTCGTCCCACACCGCTTTCGCGCGAAGGTATTCCTGTTCCAGGTCGATACGATCGCGCTCGGACTGACTAAGCTGCCTTTCGAAGTTTTCCTTGATGGGTTGGACGGAACGAATGGGATTACTCGAACGTTCGAGCGCTTCGACCAGAGCCTCTTCCAAACGTGAGACCTGCGATTCCAGGTGAGTGCGTTCGCTCTTCCACTCCCCGGACGCTGTGTTAAACCGCTCTTCGGCAGCGGTCTTGATTTTGGCGATTTCTTCCGCTTCGACGCCCGTCGCGGTTGCGCCCTTGCGTTTGGACGGAGCTTTGGCCTCGGCGAGCGCTCCTTCGAGCCGATCGATCTCGGCGTTGAGCTTGCGGCGTTCATTTCGCCAGCGTTCGGAAGCGGTCTCGAGTTCCTCCTCGGCCTGACTTTTCTGTTGTTTCGCTTCCCGCAGCTTCTTTTCGTACTGCGCCTGGACTTCCTCCACAATTTGGCGCCGGCTAAGTTCCTTGTCCATTTGGGACGCAATTATAACAACAGGCCATAGATAGCAACTTCTGAGAATGTGGTGTGAACTCGAAGCGGGGTATGCTACTTGTTTCTGACTTTTTGGGCAGGGTAGATGAAAGTCTTGATTGCTGAAGATGATCGCGATTCCAGAGACTTGCTGAGGTGGCTCCTCGTCAAGCTCGGCTACGAGGTCGTGGCGGCCGAAAACGGCGTCGAGGCGTGGAATGCGTTCAAACAGGAAGGATTTCGAGTGGTCATTTCCGATATCGTGATGCCCGAAATGGACGGCGTCGAACTGTGCCGTCGAATACGCGGGGCCAACCTGCCCCAATATACCTACATCATTATTGTGACGGCTCTTATCGGAAAGAAAGACTACCTCGAAGGAATGGATGCCGGCGCGGACGATTTCGTCACGAAACCGTTTGACCCCGACGAATTGAAGGCACGGTTACTCGTGGCCGAACGTATTGTTGCGAATATCAAGCGACGGGATGTCCAATCTCCAACGTGATATTGAGATAGCCGGATCCGGTCATCTGGATATCACTTTTGAGATTGGACATCCCGACGTTGGACATGTTCGGAAGCGGAAGTAGCTGGCGGATTGGCCGGGCTCCGAAATTCACTTGTAAGCGGGTATTCCCGTGATGGCTTCACCAAGGATGAGAGTGTGGATATGGTCCGTTCCTTCATAGGTGTACACGGACTCCAGGTTGCACATGTGGCGGAACACGGGATACTCCAGCGTGATGCCGCTTGCACCCATGAGATCGCGAGCCAGCCGCGCCGTTTCCAGCGCCATTCCAACGTTGTTGCGCTTCGCCATGGATGTCATGGAGAAGTGCAGCTTGCCTTCGTCCTTTAAGCGACCGAGCCGCCAGGCCAACAGTTGCGCTTTTGTAATCTCCGTCGCCATGCGCGCCAGTTTTTCCTGCACAAGTTGAAATCCGGCGATTGGCTTATCGAACTGAACCCGTCCTTTCGTGTATTGGACGGCGCAGTCAAAGCAAGCCATGGCGGCGCCAACCCCGCCCCACGCAATGCCGTACCGCGCCTGGTTCAGACACATCAACGGGGACTTCAAGCCCTCGGACTTCGGCAGCAGATTCTCTTCGGGGATGACGACATCATCCATGATCAGGTCGGATGTGACGGAGGCGCGGAGTGAGAGTTTCGCCTTGATTTCCGGGGCCTGGAACCCCGGACGGTTCGTTTCGACGATGAAGCCACGAATGTCGTCACCGACTTTAGCCCAGACGATCGCGACGTCGCTCATCGTCCCATTGGTGATCCATCGCTTGGTTCCGTTCAACACCCAGCCCTTGTCGGTTCGGCGCGCGCGAGTTTCCATGCCTCCGGGATCGGACCCGTGATCCGGCTCGGTCAGGCCGAAACACCCGATTTTTTCGCCCTTCGCGAGGACGGGCAGCCATTTGCGCTTTTGTTCTTCGGAGCCGAAGGCGAAGATGGGATACATGACCAGCGCGCCCTGAACGCTGACAAAGCTCCGCAGACCACTGTCTCCCCGTTCGAGTTCCTGCATCACGAGGCCGTACGCGACATTATTCATATGCGCGCATCCGTACTCTTCCGGCAGGGTGCCTCCCAGCAGGCCCATTTCGGCGATTTGTGGAATCAACTCGGTCGGAAACGTGGCTTCCTCAAAATGTTTGTCGATGATCGGCAGGACCTTCTCGTCGACGAACCGGCGAACGGTGTCGCGCACCATGCGCTCCTCATCGGTGAGCAAATCATCCATCCGGTAAAAGTCGATACCTCTAAACGCCATGATTCCTCCAAATTAAAAGCGGCTATTATAGCGTACCTATGAAGCCGGATACCGCAGCCGAGGTTGTTCGCAAGCTTCGTGAGCTCGGGCACGACGCGTATTTTGTAGGCGGTTGCGTTCGAGACATGGTTCTCGGTCTCGAGCCGTCCGACTACGACATCGCGACGAGCGCGCGTCCGGAACAAGTTGTCGCATTATTTCCGAGGACGGAAACGATCGGCGCGAAATTCGGCGTCGTCCTGGTGATCTATCGCGGACATCCATTTGAAGTTGCGACGTTTCGATCCGACGAAGCGTACATTGACGGACGACGTCCGACCGGTGTCGTGTATACCGATGCTCGTCAGGATGTGCTTCGCCGTGATTTCACGATCAATGGCCTTCTTTACGATCCCCTCACCAAACAGATTTTGGACTACGTCGGAGGACAGAACGACATTCGCGCGAAGCTCGTCCGCGCAATTGGGGATCCACGGCAGCGTTTCGGGGAAGACAAGCTTCGCGTCTTGCGCGCCGTCCGTTTCGGCGCGCGGTTCGGTTACCGGATTGAGCCGTCGACGTGGGCGGCCGTTTGCGAAATGGCTCCGGCAATTCATCAGGTCAGCAAAGAACGTATACGCGAGGAACTCGTGCGAATATTGACCGAAGGTGAAGCCGCTCACGGCATGCGGCTGCTTGACGAGTCGGGATTGCGGCGCGAGATTTTACCGGAACTGGAATGGACACCGCAGATCGAGCGCGAATTGAGTATGCTTCGGCGGAATCCAGCCGGGGATTTCGCGGTTGCCGTGCTGTTACATGAAACGCCCGTTCGTCAAGTGGCCGGTATCATGCAGCGGTTGAAGTTTTCCGTCGCCGAGACACAACATGTTCTGGCGTTGACCGAGAGTCTTCCGAACTTCTATACCGTCCAAACGATGTCCACCGGTGAGTTGAAGCGGTTCCTGCGCTTGCAACGTTTCGAA
The DNA here is from genome assembly GCA_964584785.1 of uncultured Solibacteraceae bacterium. Lineage (GTDB taxonomy): Bacteria > Acidobacteriota > Terriglobia > 20CM-2-55-15 > 20CM-2-55-15 > JAHFTY01. The sequence goes on along the minus strand of CAZPBY010000005.1, from coordinate 167,509 downwards.
GACCATATGGAGCTGACTCGCATTCACGCATCAGCGGGTGATATGGATCTGAGCAACTACGAATTCGTCCGTCAGAAGCTGGCGGAGTGGACTCCAGCGGACATCACACCGTCATTATTGATCTCCGGTGAGGATCTGATCGCCTTAGGTTTTGAACCGGGACCGTTGTTCAAGACTCTCCTCACGCGCATCGAGGATGAGCAACTCGAAGGACGCATCACATCGCGGGAGCAGGCGCTGGATTTCGCGCGCCGCGAATATGAGCGGAGGACGGCGTCGTGATTTTCTTCGCCGCGCTGCTGCTCGCCCTGAATCTGAACACCGCGACCGTTCGTGAACTCGAGTCGCTGCCGGGCATCGGACCGTCGCTCGCAAGGAAGATCGTGGAATTCCGCGAGAAAAAAGGCGGATTCAAACGCGTGGAGGAATTGCTGGCAGTTCCCGGAATCAGCGAAAAACGGTTTCGAGTGTTGAAGGAAAAAGTCTTCGTCGCACCGCCCTCTAACGGGTAACGGTTGCCGGCGGTTTTCGGTGGTGCGTTGCTTGTTCGTACGCGTAGCCGATGCTGAGCAGACGTTGATCGTCCCACATGCGGCCGAGAAATGAGATCCCGAATGGGTACCGGCCGCCGATAAATCCTCCCGGCACGGTCACCTGAGGCAGTCCTGTCACCGCGCTCTCCTGACACGTTCCCGGTTCCGATCCGTAACGCTCGAGGCCGCCTTCATGAGTGTGAGGACGAGCCTGATTGCCGGGATACAGCAACGCGACCAGGTGCTCGCGATCCATGAGATCCACGAACAAGCGACGAAAGCCTTCGCGTGTGTCAGTGAACTTCTTCGTCGATGCCTCCAGCGCCGCCGCGTCCGGCGCGGGAGTGAGCGCACGACGCAACTGTCCGACGCTCCCGGGCGCGAGCTTGCCGGATGCGACCAGATCTTCGACGGTCAGCACTTTCTCGTTGGGCTGAGCGCCTCGGGAAAGATAAGCCGTCCATGCCTGTTTCAGCAACGCGGCCGGAATCGGGTTTTGGCGGACGATGTCGTATTCGGCGTCGAGATTCGGCACCGCAACGTCGACGACAGTCGCCCCGGCCTGCCTCAGTTCGTTGACGACGCTGTCCATCATCGCGGCGATTTCGCGTTCTCCGGTGAAGCCGACGAAGCGCTGTCGAAGCAGACCGATGCGGGCGCCCTTCAGAGCGCCGGCATCGAGACCGGAAGCGAATGAACCTTGAATGTGCGTTGACGCAGCGGCAGTGACGGGATCTTCAGGATCACTTCCTGCGACCAGATCGAGCGCGAGCGCCACATCTCGAACCGATTTCGCCAACGGGCCCACGGCATCGTTGTATGGATTGAGCGGAACGACTCCTGCGCGGCTGGTGAGTCCGCGCGTGGTGCGAATTGTCGCGAGCGACGCGAACGATGCCGGGTTTGAAAGCGAGTTGCATGTATCCGTGCCGAATCCCAGCGCGGCGAGACTCGTCGAAACCGCAACCGCGCTGCCGCCGCTCGAACCGGAGGTGGAGAGCGACGGATCGTACGCATTACCGATCGTGCCGCCGATCGTGCTGATACCGAAATCGCCGAAAGGGAACTCATCCAGATTCGCCTTGCCCAGGACGATCGCGCCGCCGGCTCGCATACCCGCGGCCATCCTCGAATCCAGGCCGGGACGATGCTCCGATAGCGCACGCGATCCCGCTGTCGTGGGCAGATCCACGGCATCGATGTTGTCCTTGAACACGACCGGTATTCCATGAAACGGACCGCGAACCTTGCCCGAGGCGCGTTCGGCGTCGAGCGAGCGGGCGGCTGCAATCGAATTGGGGTTCAACGACAGCATCGCGTGAAAGGAAGGGCCGTTGCGATCGAATAGCGTCAGCCGCGCCAGGTATTCGCGGACGATGTCTTCAGAGGTCGTCTCGCCATGTGTCTGGGCGTCCTGAAGTTGCGTCACACTTTGTTCGTAGACCGAGAACGCACCGCCAGGTGACGCGGACGGCAATGACCAGTTGCGTATTTGCGACAGCTGTCGCACGGTCAGACCGCGCAAGTCGGGAGTCCGGACCAGCGTGCGAGCCGTTTCGGTGACGCGAGCGATTTCCGTCCCGGCCGCGGGGATTCTCGCGTCGGCGCCGGTGTAGACATTCGGGAAACGCATCGCGACCAGGGCATCTTTCGGGCTGCTGGGCGGGCCTCCGCGCGGATCGTAGATTTCGCTCAGCCCTTTCACCACGAATGTCATCAACGCAGCGGTTTGCGATGGTTTCAGAGTCAGACTGAAGACGTAGCCGATGTGCGCGGGATCGAACCCCGGATAGTTATCCTTAAATGGATCGGCGTACATGTCGCCGGTTCTTGTAAAGATGCCGGACGTCCTGGAACCTAACACGTGGGCGGATGGACCGTGGCCCGAAGGTCCTTTCATCGGGTCTTCGACACGCCTGGCATTCTGCATGACGGTTACGAACGCGTCGGTCGCGTCGATCTTTCGGTCGCCGCTCGCGGTGGTGGCAATCGCCACAAGGCCTCCCTCCTCGTAGGCTCCCGCGGCGCCGCCCCAGGCGACGTCGACGAGGCGATCTTCGTTCGTAGAATTCGTGAAGGTGTCGAAGTATCGGAGGTAATTCGCGTCTTTCGGCGCGAAGATCGATCGCGACACCACGATGCCTGCGGTAAGCACGGGTGTTATCGAATCGAACCGCTCGCCGTCGTGGGCAAGTCCGAAACCGCGCAGGTATTGGTTCGTGAGGAGTAGCGTGCGATCCGCCCGGCGGACTTGAATCTTGAGATATCCGAAACCGTTGAACGGATTCGCGCGTCCGCCTGTGGCGATCCCACCGCTATCCTGAGCCCATGGCGATGTGTCCTGGATATCCCAAAACTGCCCGTCCGCCGAACTCAATCGCGTCACGGCGTTCATCTTCGTCGAACTGACCAACGCAACGAGCAAGCCGGCAATGCCAAGCCAAAACCGTCTACGCATAGATTCTCCCGCGGGGAATTCTGCCGCCGCGATTTTATCGGAAATTCGCGGTCTGCCCGGTCGTTACTTGTCTAAATAAATGGATAACAACCGGGCAGGCCTCGAATTTCAGAATTTCAGAGGACGGTGAAGTGGAGGCGGTTGGAGACGGTCGTTGAGGCTTCATCTTCAACCCACAATTCGAACGTGCCGGCTTCGAGCATGGTGGAGTCAATGCGGTGGGAGATCTCGCCGGTGCCGTTGATGCGGAGGCGTAGAGGGTTGAACTCCGTTCCGTCGGGCCGCAGGAGGTGAGATATGGCCTGCCGGTTCGGCGTGAAGCCGGTTCCCGTCAGGATCATGCTCTCTCCCGATTTGACGCGATCGGGAGCGACCGTTATTTGTGGCGGCAGATACGAATGGAGTTTCACTCGGCTCCCTGGCTCCCCCGACAGGGCTTGGTGTGACCCGCCCGAAGATCCAGGCCGTATTCGACGGATTTGCCTGGGGCATCGAGCCATGGGACACGGATAAGGTTAAGGGAGCCCCGGCCGGACATGACCGGCACGCTGGAGAGCTTCCATCTACCCGACGCGATGGGATGGGATCTGCAGATCGGCAACAAGATCGCTCCTTCGCGCGCTAGAGTCTTGCTGGTCTTCAATAAATTCGGTGAACGTGGACGATCGTCAACGACGTCGAGTCCATCTTCGAAGCGACGGAAAAAGGCTTCGATGGTTGAGCGACAACTTTCAATATAACGGCGTCTGTCGAGTCTCACACGGATGTCATCTTCTTCGCCGGCGAAACGACGCTCAACGAGTCGCCGGCAAATCTTTTTACGCCGCCGCCAACTATTATCGACCCGCCGACGACTTACTTTGCGTCTGAAAAGACTTAAAATGAAGGCCAACGCGACTTGTCATATCAACGGTTTACGGTCATATCCGATTTAGGAAACAGACAACGCCGCCGAAGAGATCTTTATGGTCACGGATTCAATCAGCGTCGAGCCCGAGAAGATTTTCTTTCCGACACAAAAAACAATCGGTGGGGCAGACTCTGTCATCTTCGAGGCGTTGTGAAGGTTCGATGTCCCGGAGGGAACCAAAGCGGCTTCGCCGGCAACCGTCGCTGTCGCTGCGAAAGTCTGCGCCGCCGCGTTTCTGGTTTTCAAAGAAGCGTCGACTATTGAGTACAATGGCGTGGGGATTTGGAACATGCCAAGACTGAAACTGTACTGGCTACTGGCCGTTGTTGTCACGATCTCACTGCTTTCCGTCTCTCTTTTCCGTGCCGCCGACACCCTTCCCGGACAAATTGCCGACGACGCGTTTTGGAAGCTCATCGAGACGTCTTCGGAACCGGGCGGTGAATTTCAGTCCGAAAATTTCCTTTCGAACGAGACCGGTTTTCAGGCGGTCATTCCGGCTTTAAAAGAAACAGTCAAGCCGGGCGGAATTTATGTGGGAGTTGGCCCCGAGCAGAATTTCACCTACATTGCGGCGATCCAGCCGAAACTCGCGTTCGTCATCGATATTCGTCATCAGAATATGCTCGAACATATGCTTTACAAAGCGGCTTTCGAGATGTCCGATAATCGGGCGGATTTCGTCGCGCGCATCTTCTCGCGGAAGCGGCCGGACGGGTTGACTGACAAATCCACGGCCGATGAAGTTTTCAACGCTTTTATCGCCGCCCCCGCCGATCCCGCGTTGTTCACCAGGAGCCTTCAGGAAATCAAAGACCTTCTGCTGAAGAAGCACAAGTTCGGGCTGACCGAAGAGGATTTGCGAAGCATCGAACACGTCTATACGGTGTTCCGCGACTTTGGACCGGAAATCAATTACAGCTCCGGCTCCGGCCGTGGATTCGGGCGAGGAGGCATGCCGAATTATGCCGATCTCATGACGGCCACAGACCTGGCAGGTATTGCCCGGAGCTATCTCGCGACAGAGGACAACTACCGGTTCGTCCGTGAACTCGAGCAAAAGAACCTGATCGTTCCGCTCACAGGCGATTTCGGTGGACCTAAAGCCATACGGGCGGTCGGCAAGTACGCCAGGGATCATTCGGCAATCGTGTCGGCCTTCTATTTGTCGAATGTCGAACAGTACTTATTTCAGGGAAACGGCAATCCGAACGGCGGCTGGAAGAACTTCTACAACAGCGCATCGATGCTCCCGATCGATGCGACGAGCAGGTTCATCCGCTCGATCGGCGGAGGTGGCCGCGGAGGATTCGGAGGATTTGGCCGCGGCGGTATGCGGGCTCCGAATGTCACATCATCGATGCAGGAAACTCTCGCCGCCGTGAAGTCGGGACGGATCCAGTCTTATTACGACGTCCTATCGATGTCGAAATAGCCCTGCCTCCGCAACCCTGCCCCCGCAGCCTACAATTCGCGGCGTCCTTCGAGAGCTTTCGCCATGGTGACCTCGTCGGCATATTCGAGATCGCCGCCAACGGGGAGTCCAAGCGCCAGCCGGGTCACACGAATGCCGAGCGGTTTAATCAATCGCGACAGGTAAAGCGCGGTTGTTTCGCCTTCGACGTTTGGATTTGTCGCGACGATCACTTCTTCAACTGTTCCAGACTGCAGTCGCTGTAGAAGAGAGGGAATTCCCAGTTGATCCGGACTGACGCCTTTCAGCGGTGAGATCGATCCCATCAGAACGTGGTAACGCCCGTTGAACTCGTGAGTCTTTTCAACTGGCAGAATATTGTTCGATTCTTCGACGATGCAGAGGACGCGGTCGGATCGTGAGGGATGTGTGCAAAACGCGCAGGGATCGACGTCGGTGAGGTTGTTGCAGACGGAACAGCGGCGTATGCTGCGCTTCACTTCCAGAATCGCTTCGGCGATTTCGCCTGCCGAGGACGCATCCATCTTCAATACGAAAAACGCCAGCCGCTGCGCCGATTTTGTTCCGATGCCGGGGAGTTTTTTGAATTGTTCGATCAGCCGGTTAACGGGCTCTGCGATATCCGGCATCAGAACAGGCCCGGAATTTTTAAACCACCCGTCATGTTGCTCAACTGAGCGCCAAGCGTCTCGTCGATTTTGCGAATTCCCTCATTGACGGCGGCGACGACGAGATCCTGCAGCATTTCCCTGTCGCCGCCACCAAACACCTCCTGATCGATTTGAATCGAGAGAAGCTGTTTGTTGCCGTTCATTTTGACGGAAACCATCCCGCCGCCGGCGCTCGCCTCGACGATAGTGGACTCCATGTTTTTCTGCATCTGCTCCTGCATCTTCTGAGCCTGCTTCATTAGTTGCTGCATATTCATGACGATTCCCCTTTCACGGGTTTCACCTGCGCCAGGTCTCCGCGGAACACTTCCAGGAACCGTTTGACGAGAGGTTCATCCCTGGCTGAATCGGTAGCAATTGTGGTGGATTCAGGCTCTCGGCGTCCGGCGGACGGTTGTTCTTTCATTATAAGAGAGACAGAAACTGCTTTACCAACGATGTCCGACGCGGCGGCCTCCATGACACTCCGATGTTCCTTCGTGTCGAGTCCGGCGAGATAGACGGTGGGTATGACGATCTGGATCGTGTCTCCGTTGTGTTCGATACGTTCTGCTTTCTGCAGATAAATCGAAGTGGTCGCAGACCGGTCGTCCACGCGGCGCATGAAGTTTTCGCGGAATCCTGCGGGAGCCGCCACCGGCGCGGGCGCGACGGCAGATGCAGTGGATTTCATCGTCGCCTTTGGAACATCCGGCGGCGTGAAACCTGTTGGAGTCTTAATCGGTACGGCGACAGTTTTCGCAGGTGATGACGCGGCGCCCTGCCGGAGATCGGCCAGGACGTCTTCGATGTCCCGAAGGTGACCCATCTTCGCGAGCTTGATGAATCCGACTTCGAGATGAAACCGAGGTTGTGTCGTCGTGCGAAGGTCGGCTTCAAGCCGGAGCAGCGTGTCAAAGAAACGAATCAGGTCCTGTTCGGAAAAGTCGCTCGATTGTTTTTTCAGCATCGCCTTTTCCTCGGCGGTTCCAAGGACCTTTGCGTCCAGGTCGAGCCGCATCAGGAGCAGATCGCGGACGCGGCTGATGAATTCCCGAAGGTATTGCTGAATGTTCAAACCCTGATCGACCACGAGTTCGACGAGGCTGAGCAGGGATTTCGAATTCTGAGCAGCAAGAGCATCGACGGTTTGATCCAGAATCTCGCTGGGAATAAACCCGAGCACGTCGCGCACGTCCTCGCCGATGACCTGCTGACCGCTAAACGAAATGATCTGGTCGAGCAGCGATTGGGCGTCGCGCATGCTGCCTTCCGAGGCACGTACGACGTATCCGAGTGACCGATCGTCAATTTGAACGCCTTCCGTATTGGCAATCTGTCGAAGGTGGGCCTGGATTTCGGGCGCCGAGATTGAACGAAAAACGAACTGCTGGCATCGCGAAAGGATCGTTGCCGGCAACTTGTGACGCTCGGTCGTTGCCATAATGAAAGCAACATGCGAGGGCGGTTCCTCGAGGATTTTCAGCAGGGCATTGAAGGCGGACATGGAAAGCATGTGCACTTCATCAATAATGAAGATCTTGAATCGGTCGCGAGAGGGCGCGTACCGGGCGTTTTCGCGCAACTCGCGGATGTTGTCCACGCCCGTGTTGGAGGCGGCGTCGATTTCGAGCACGTCCAGACTCTGCCCGGCGGCAATCTCGAGACACGAAGGACATTGATTGCAAGGCGTGATCGTCGGACCCTGCACGCAGTTGAGACCCTTCGCGAGCAATCGTGCCGTCGTCGTCTTCCCCACGCCGCGCGGGCCGGAAAAGAGGTATGCGTGTCCGATGCGACCCATCTGAATCGCGTTCTGAAGCGTTTGGACGATCGGCTTCTGGCCAACAACGTCTTCAAACACCTGCGGCCGGAATTTTCGGGCAATGACCTGATATTTCATGAGTTTTTAGCGGGGATTGGGCCAGGCTCAGGGGTAACTGTGTCACATCGGGTGACCCGCTACCGTTGCTTCCTTCCGGACCTGGCGGGGTTTGCAGGCTCCGATTGCACAGCCCCCTAAACCTGATAAACGGAGAGAGTGGGATTCGAACCCACGGTGGAGTTACCCCCACACACGCTTTCCAAGCGTGCTCCTTAAACCACTCGGACATCTCTCCGGAAAAAGCGATCGACCTCTGAACAGCTTACGACTCTACCACAACCGGCTTTGTTTGCAATCGGATGATCCGGACGTGCTTTAAGTCTGCAACTTCCGGCCCATCGAGGACTTGCCGGAGTTGCTCGCGGAAACCGGCAACGTCTATTCCGAACTCGTCCGCGGGATATCGATCGAGTTTCTCAATCGATTTCCGGAGCTGCGCCAAGGCGCCCGTGAGGTTCCGCCGCGACAGATGATGGAGTCCGACAGCCGCCTGAACGAGACCCTGAACAAAAAGACGGCGGTCGTCCTGCTGCTCCCTCCACATGTCCTCCCAGGCTTCGTGAGCCTCAAAATAGCGGCCCTCGTTAAAAAAAAATATTCCCCGGTCGAACAGGTTTTCCATGGGTCAGGTTTCCTAACTTGTTGACGCCAGTGGGACAGCGAGCACTTTTACGCTATGGGCAAACGAGCCAGCATACTTCACAGCTCACTCCAGCTCAACACAATTCTTCCGCCTCTGCCACTCTGGCACTCTTCTATTTGCAAAAAGTTGCCTCCTCGGTATGCTTTTCGAGTACGGCCTTTCGAAAAGGATTTCACCGTCGGCGGGTTCGCTCATATCCTCCGAAACCCGGCGACGACCCCCAATAAGGAGATTGCATGGAACCAATTGCTTTTTGCAGTCGGTGCCGGGGCATAAGGGTGGGCTGGAACAAGAGGTTTATCCTTCACTGCCTGGTCTGCGGCGAGTTAATCTTGAGATCAGTTAAAGTATTGATTTTTACGGCGATATTGTCGTCGTTCATATTCGCTTTTCCTGTGGCGACGGGCGTGGTCCTACCGGACTTCAACGTTGCCGCGCAGAGGATCGAAGTGCCTTTAGCACAGGCGTCTATCCTTCCTGCCATTGATCCCGCGGTTCGGACCATCGAACAGTTCCTGGGGAATTACGGCGTCCAGGTCCGTCAGCGAACCCGGATCGCCACGGCCATCGTCCACACGGCCAGAAACTACAACGTCGATCCCAAGCTCATCGCAGCTATCATTATTGTAGAGAGCAGCGCGAACCCGTTTGCGATATCGGATAAGGATTCGGTGGGACTAATGCAGATTCACCTGCCGACCTGGAGCGCGACGGTGGATCGAGAGAACCTGAACCTGTTTCGGGTCGAAGATAACGTCGAGTTAGGCGTCCGCATCCTAAAGGAATACATTTCCGAGTACGGGTTGTGGACAGGGATCATGCGCTACAAAGGTTGGACGAGCACCGAATCCCAGCAAAACGCCGACGATTACATGCAAAAGGTCAAGCATATCTACCAGCCGGATTCTGCAAACACTGCTTCTTCAACAAATTAGAGTTCGGTCTTCCGTTAAGCCCGTCGCCGTTGCGACGGGCTTTTTTGCGCCTCGGCAGAATCTGATACGATTTCTATAAGGGCATATTGACAACGAACCACTCAGATCCTATACTACGGTTCGTCATACATTATTGAGTGGGTCTGAAGGCAGCAGGAGGAGTTTAAAAATGAGCAAGATTATTGGGATCGACCTGGGAACCACAAACTCCGTAGTTGCGGTGATGGAAGGTGGGGAGCCGGTCGTCATCGCCAACCAGGAAGGGGGACGCACCACCCCATCGGTTGTGGCATTTACCAAGAGTTCGGAGCGTCTCGTCGGTCAAGTGGCCAAGCGCCAGGCCGTTACAAACGCAGAGAACACGGTGTACTCGATCAAGCGGTTCATGGGGCGTCGATTCGGTGAAGTCAACGAAGAGATGAAGATGGTTCCCTACAAGGTGATCCGCTCGACCAACGACGACGTCAGGATCGATATCAGCGGCAAGGAACATTCTCCGCCCGAGATCTCCGCGATGATTCTTCAAAAGCTGAAGACCGCCGCGGAAGACTATCTCGGCCAGAAGGTCGACAAAGCGGTGATCACGGTTCCCGCATATTTCAACGATTCTCAGCGGCAGGCGACGAAGGATGCGGGCCGCATTGCAGGACTCGAAGTTCTGCGCATTATCAACGAGCCGACTGCCGCTGCTCTGGCGTATGGGCTCGATAAGAAGAAGGATGAAGTCATCGCCGTCTACGATTTCGGCGGCGGCACATTTGATATCTCCATTCTCGAAGTCGGCGAAGGCGTTGTCGAAGTCAAAGCGACGAACGGCGACACGCACCTGGGCGGAGACAACATCGACCAGCGGATCATCGACTGGATCATCGAAGAGTTCAAGAAAGACCAGGGAATTGATCTTTCAAAAGACAAGATGGCGCTGCAGCGCCTGAAGGAAGCGGCTGAAAAAGGAAAATGCGAGCTTTCGTCGGTGCAGGAAACGGAGATCACGCTGCCGTTCATCACGGCCGATGCGTCGGGTCCGAAGCACTTGAACCTCAAGCTGACGCGATCGCGATTCGAGGCTCTGGTTGAAGACATTCTTCAGCGATCGGTCGGTCCCTGCAAACAGGCGCTGAGCGACGCCGGAGTCAAGCCGAGCGACATCGACGAAGTTGTACTCGTCGGCGGAAGCACCCGAATTCCTCGCGTCCAATCGATCGTGCGCGATCTCTTTGGTAAAGAACCGCACAAGGGCGTGAACCCGGATGAGGTCGTTGCGGTCGGTGCTGCCGTGCAGGCGGGCGTGCTGGGTGGAGAAGTGAAGGATGTGTTGCTGCTCGACGTGACGCCCCTCTCGCTCGGAATCGAGACGCTTGGCGGTGTCTTTACGAAACTCATCGAACGGAACACCACGATTCCGACGAGAAAGAGCGAGATCTTCTCGACGGCTGCCGACAGTCAAACGTCGGTCGAAATCCACGTGCTGCAGGGCGAACGTCCGATGGCGCGCGACAACCGGACACTGGGCAAGTTCCATCTGGTCGGTATTCCTCCGGCTCCGCGCGGTATTCCGCAGATTGAAGTGACGTTCGACATTGACGCGAACGGTATCGTGAACGTTTCCGCAAAAGACATGGGAACGGGCAAGGAGCAGAAGATCACGATTACGTCATCCAGCGGATTGTCCAAGGACGACATCGGGAAGATGGTGCGCGAAGCGGAGTCTCATGCGGATGAGGACAAGCGGAAGAAGGAAGAGATCGAAGCGCGCAATAAAGCCGATTCGCTCGTCTACCAGACCGAGAAACTTTTGCAGGAACACCGCAGCAAGCTTCCCGAATCCGACGTCAAGAATGTCGAAGCGGCGATTGCCGATACGCGGAAAGCGCTGGACGAAGGCGGCGCCGAACGGATCAACAGAGCTGTCGAGGTGCTGACGCAGGCGTCTCATAAGGTTGCCGAAGCGATGTACAAAGGTGGCGCTCAGCCTGGAGCCGGCCCCGGTCCTCAAAGCAGCAACGGTTCGGGCGCCGGCGGATCGAAGCAGGACGGCGATGTTATCGATGCCGAATATGTCGACGCCGACGACAAAAAGAAGCAATAGGTAGGAATCTCCTATGACTGGTAGAGAGGATCTCTACGTCGTCCTCGAAGTTGGGCGCGGCGCTTCCGAGACGGACATCAAGAAAGCGTATCGGAGGCTTGCCCGGCGGTTTCACCCGGACATCAACCCGGGTGACCGCTCAGCCGAGGAGCGATTCAAAACAATTTCAGAAGCGTACGAAGTTCTCAGCGATCCGTTAAAGCGGCAGTTCTACGATGCCAATGGTTTTTACGCCGAGGGCGTGCTGACCACACCCAGTGGTGACTGGCAGTTCAGTTTCGAAGGATTCGATTTCTCGAAACGAGCCGGATTCGATGCGTTCAACAACGTCTTCACGCGGCAGGCGTCGCGGCGGGAACCGCAGCGTGGGCAGGATCTTGAATATCAGGTCTCGCTCAGCTTTGACGATTCCATCCGCGGCGTCAAAACGAGAATCAGCGTTTTGCGGAAAGACGCATGTTCCGGATGCAACGGTCAGGGCCGGCTGCATGGAGGCGGTGACACACCGTGCCCGCACTGCGGCGGTGCCGGCAAAACAACGGTCAATCGAGGTCTGCTGCAGTTTTCGGCGACATGCACGGCCTGCGGCGGCGCCGGACGGCACTTTGCGCCATGTCCGGTTTGCGGAGGCGAAGGCCGGGTTGCGAAGAATGAATCGATCGACGTCGATATTCCGCCGGGCGTCAGCACCGGATCGCGAATCCGGTTTCAGGGAAAAGGTGAGGCCGGACGACTCGGAGGACCTGGCGGCGATCTGTACATCGTCACGAACGTCGGAAGTCATCCGTTTTTTTCACGAGTTGGCGACAACATTCATTGCGTCGTCCCCATCACGGTTACGGAAGCGGCGCTCGGAGGCAAGATCGAGGTTCCCACGATCGATGGTCCGGCAATCATCAGGATTCCGCCGGGCACCCAGAACACGCAAACGTTTCGGCTTCGGACGAAGGGGGCACCGTCGTTGATGGATTCGCGGGCCCGAGGCGATCAGTACGTCGAAGTGAGAATTGTCATCCCGCGTGTGGGTGACGAACGATCCAAAGAGATTCTCCGAGAGCTTGCGAGGTTGAATCCAGAGGATCCTCGAAAGGAGATCTGGAGGTAATCATGGAACGAAAGAAAAAAGGCAAAGCCGCTTACATGATCAGCGCGGTTGCCGAGACTTACGGAATCCATCCGCAAACTCTCCGGCTCTACGAACGCGAGGGGCTGTTGAAGCCCTCACGCTCCGAGGGCAACACGCGTCTATACACTCAGGAGGACATGGACAGGCTCGAACTCATACTCAGTCTGACGCGCGATCTCGGAGTTAATCTGGCCGGCGTTGAAGTCGTATTAAATATGCGCAACCGTATGGAGGAGATGCAGCGCGAGATGCAACAGTTCATCGAATATATCGAGCGGGAGTTCGCCAATCGCTCACCGGAACTGAGCGAGAAGATTCAGCATGCGTTGGTCAAGGTGACGCCTCCGCACGTTGTTTTAGCCAAACATCAGAGCACATTATGAGAACGCCAACATACGAGCACGTTGTCGAAGGACCCGACGCGCTTCGCATTTATTTGAAGGATATTTCGAAATTCCCGCAGCTCAGTCCCGAGCAGGAGCAGGAACTGGGTCGTCGTGTGCGCCAGAACGATGAATCGGCCTTCCGCAAGCTGGTCGAATCGAATCTGCGATTCGTCGTTTCGATGGCGAAAAAATACTCCCGTTCCGGTTACCCGCTCCATGAGTTGATCAACGAAGGCAATATGGGTCTCATGGAGGCCGCGTCACGTTTCGATCCTGATCGTGGAGTGCGATTCATAACTTATGCCAGCTGGTGGATCCGTCAGGCGATACTGGCGGCGATCGCCCATCATGGACAGGTGTTCAGCCTGCCTCCAAAACTGAAGCACGAGATCTATCGGTTCGAAACGAAGGTGTCCCAGTTGACCCAGGAACTCGGACGCCGGCCCACCGTCGAAGAGATTTCGCAGAATCTCGAGATGACCGAAGACGACGTGCGCGACATGATGGAAGGACCGCCGACGGAAGTGTCGTTGAGCGCCCCGGTTGGCGAAGAGCAGGACATGAAGCTCGAAGACATTCTCGAAGACGAGAGCATCACGCCCGTAGACGAATCGTTGATCGCCAGTTCGTTCCACGATGAACTCGAGAACCTGCTCGGACAGCTGGACGATAAAGAAAAGGTGATCATCGATCGGCGGTTCGGCCTTCACGATAAAGAACCGCAGACGCTCGCCGAGATCGGCGCAGACATGCATTTGTCGCGCGAGCGGATTCGTCAACTGGAAGAACGCGCGCTGACCAAGCTCCGCCGCTCACGCCGGGCGCGGCAGTTGCTGGGTTACCTGAACTGACCGGCTGACGCTGTTGCCTCTTCGCGGCAGTTGTAGGCGCCGGCTTCAGCCGGCGCGTGCGCCGACAGGCGCAGGGTATTTGTGCGAGAACGTACCTCAAGAACACCGCACCACTTATCGAACGAAGCCTACCTCGGGCAGGTTCGTGTTTCGGTTACTGCCTGTATTGAAGGTGCCAAACCTATCTTTCAAGACGCCGCGACTGTTCAGGTTTTCGTAACCTGCTTGGCAGGAGCAGTCCATAAACACCGCTGCGTCGTTCCGGTGTACACATTCATGCCGGAGCACTGCCATTTCATCGTTGCGGGAAAGGATGAAACATCAAATGCGTGGCGGGCCATTTGTGACTTCATACAGCAAACTGGCTTTTGGCTGAGTCAATACGCGAAGACCGGCTGGCAGAAAGACTTTTGTGACCACATCATTCGGAAGACGGATGACATGAAGCATCAAATTCGATACATCGTGAATAATCCGGTTCGCCGCGGTTTAGTAAGCAATTGGGGGGATTGATTGTCGTTTCACCGGAGCTATTGGAGCGGACTTAAGAACGGTGCTCAGCGAAATTCAGGATTACTGAAAACTGTCGGACCTGCAGACCGCGGCAAATACCCTCCGCTTCGCGCATGCGGCCGGCTGAAGCCGGCGCCTACAACGGAATCGCGGAGACAACGTTCATGAGTTACAATCGCGATGTGATGAGTACCGAGGTTTGTCCGGAGTGTGGCGGTACGGGCTGGAGTCGCGTTCAACGTTCCGGCGCCGAAGGCGTCACGAGATGTGAGTGCCAGAAGCGCGGCCGCCTCGAACGGCTTCTGGCCGGCGCCAGGATTCCCGCACGGTACACCCATTGTGATCTCGAAAACTTCGATCTGAGCCCCCGCCTGACGAACCAGAGTCATGAAAAGGCCAAGCTCGCCGCGGAAAGATTTGTCCGGGAGTATCCGACGGCGATGCCGTTCGGACTCCTGTTCATGGGTCCCCCCGGTGTCGGGAAAACCCATCTCGCCGTCGGCATTATCAAGGGACTCATGAAAGAGAAGGGCACGCCATGTCTCTTTCGAACGTTTCCGGAGTTGTTGAAGGAGATCCAGAGTTCCTACAGCCCGATTTCTCAATCATCGGAGTTTTCACTGTTGTCGCCTGTTTTGGATACTGAAGTGCTCGTACTTGATGAGTTGGGAGCGCAGACGCCCTCATCGTGGGTGAAGGATACGGTTAGCTACATCATCAATAATCGTTACAGTGAAAGCAAGGTGACCATCTTCACTACAAACTATCTGGATCAGGCAGAAACAGGAAACCCCCAAAAACCGACATCCTACACGCTCACGGAACGAATCGGAGAGCAGATGCGGTCTCGGTTATTTGAGATGTGTAAGACTCTTACGATCAGCGGCGGTGATTTTCGACAGAAGGTCAAGCAGGCCGAGCATCATTTCTGAGCCCATTATGCTCAGAGCTCATCTTCCTCTTCTTCGTCCTCATCGTCTCCTTCTTCCAGGACCTCAATGAGAAACTGGGATTCGCATTCTTCACAGACGAACTGGTCATCGTCTCCGGCGTCGAGCTTTCCTGCGCAGACCGGACAGAAAGAGATTTCAGCAGCCATGATGTCCTAAATACTAGAATGATTTTTTAAAGTCAAAAGGCTTTTGCGGTTCTCACATTTTCGGACCGCGTTGTGACTTTCGGAGAAGACAGATTAAATGAAGAGAAACGGAATTGAAGAACAATACGTCATTGATGACTTTACAAGTAAAGATACGTGGAGAATTTTTCGGATAATGGCGGAATTCGTCGAAGGATTTGAAACTCTTTCGAAGATTCCGCCCGCCGTTGCCGTGTTCGGTTCCGCCCGAGTCCTTCCCGGTACCGATGCCTATCAGAAAGCCGAAGCCACCGCCGCTCTCCTCGGGCGAAACGGTTATTCGATCATAACCGGCGGCGGGCCCGGCGTTATGGAAGCCGCAAACAAAGGAGCAACCGAAGCCGGCGCGATTTCTGTCGGGTTGAATATCGAGCTCCCGTTGGAGCAGAAACCCAATATTTATGCGAACAAGCTTTTGAACTTCCGCTATTTTTTTGTGCGAAAAGTCATGTTCGTGAAGTACTCGATGGCGTTCGTGATCATGCCCGGCGGATTCGGGACTTTGGATGAACTGTTCGAAGCCATCACTCTCATCCAAACCCGCAAGATCAAGCCGTTCCCCGTCATCCTTGTGGGAAAGAGCTATTGGACGGGACTCCTCAAGTGGATCGGGGATGCATTGGTTAAGGAAAAAATGATCGCCGTCGAGGATCTCGATATCCTGAAGATGGCCGACACGCCTGAAGAAGTCCTCCATTGGATTCAGGGGTCGAAGGTTGTGAACGGTTCGAACCCTGTACCGGTTGTTGTGGAATAGACTACCGGACCCTAAACTTCTACCGACCAACGACAGCTAAGCATTTGAGAT
The DNA here is from genome assembly GCA_964584785.1 of uncultured Solibacteraceae bacterium. Classification (GTDB taxonomy): domain Bacteria; phylum Acidobacteriota; class Terriglobia; order 20CM-2-55-15; family 20CM-2-55-15; genus JAHFTY01. The sequence goes on along the minus strand of CAZPBY010000005.1, from coordinate 151,149 downwards.
GGGACATCCGACGGTCGACATATTTCGTACGCTGCTTCTGAATCTGTCAAATGTTGGGAGGTCCAATCTCAAACGCCTACATTAATGCCCGACTCCGTCAGTTTCGGACGGGATCGGTGCCTTGCCACCACTGCTTGTCCAGTTTCTTCGGCGCCGGCCAAACCCGATCCAACGAGTTTCCTTCAAACAGTTCGCCGTTCTTCATGACGTAACGAATGCTGTTGCTGTTGTGAATGTCGGCCAGCGGATCGCGGTCCAGTACAAGAAGGTCGGCGAGTTTGCCGGGTTCGAGCGAGCCGAGATCCTGAGACATTCCGATCGCTTCGGCGCCGAACGACGTAGCTACTCGCAGCGCTTCCAGGTTGGTCAGTCCTCCGGACTGGACGCTCCACAACTCCCAATGGTAGCCCAGCCCCTGCATCTGTCCATGACTCCCGATGCCTGCACGACCGCCTGCCTTGACCACATCGGCCACGCCTTTCGAAATACCCTTGTTGCCGTACTCTTCCAGCGTGAACCACTGGTGGCGTCGACGCACCATGGTGTCCAGCAGTTCGTGCGGGATGAACTTGCGAAGTTTTTCGTCACCATGGACGTCGGTCGTTTCGAAGAACAGATTCTCGGTCCATGGTGCTCCGTACGCGACGAGCGTTGTCGGTGTGTAATACGTCTTGGTGCGTGCGACGAACTCGGTAATGTCCTTGTACAGTGGTTGAATCGGCAGACTGTGTTCGTGTCCGGTCATACCGTCGATCATGTGGGTGAGGTCCAGCTTCAGATCGAGACCGCCTTCCGTTGTCGGCATCAAGCCGTATTCCTTGGCCGCCATTACCACCCACTGCCGCACGATCCGATCTCCCGGCATGTAGTTCTTGATGGTGTTGGTGCCATAGGCTTCCTTATATCGCTTGATAAAACGGCGCGTGGCTTCCTTGTCGTCGAGTCCCGATCGCGCAAAGACACCGGGGCCGGTCGTCAAAATGCGAGGTCCGAGAATCTCGCCGGCTTCGACAAGGTCGGAGTAAGCGAAGACATCCGTAGTGGATGTCTGGGGATCTCGCGTTGTTGTTACACCGTACGCAAGGTTCGCAAGATACTGCCAAACCTGCGTCTGGTGGACACCGCGTGGCGCCCACATGTGGGAATGGGTATCGACGAATCCCGGCACGATGGTTTTGCCCGTCACATCGATGGTGCGGACATCCGCGGGCGCCTGAACGCGCGCTCCCACCGCCGCGATGCGGTTGTTGGTGATCAAAATGTCGCCACGCGGAATGACTTCGTCACCCTTCATCGTAATAATCTTCGCGCCGCGTAAAAGAACCGAACCCGCCGGCTTTGAGCGAAGCGTCTCAAGGTTCACATCCACAACCTCAGGTTGAGGATCCTGAATACCCTGGCGATAGAACTTCGTGCCCCAGGCCCACGTCATGGAACTTCCGTCGGCCGACCAGGCGAGAAAATCACCGCCTTCTTCCGACATTTTTTTCACCGGAAGCGACGAGTCCCGGCCGGTAATGCTGATTCGAACTGTTTCCTTACCTACCTTCGGTACGGTAACCAGGTAGTGACGATTCTGGAGGTTTACAAACGCATGCGTTCCATCAGGCGACAACATAATGTCATCCGCGCCGGGAGGATTGGGGCCAGGCCCGGTTCCGGTGATCCGGAAATGCGTTTTGCGATCGAGGCCGTCGAGCCGCAGGGAAACGAGGCCGTTGTTTGCGGTAATGTAGATTCGATTCGGATCGTTCGTGAAGTGTGGTGATCGTCCACCCTGCAGCGGGCCAATCAATGTCGTGTCGCCACCGGATGCAGGGATCCATCGCAAATCGCGTCCGGTGTTCCCCGGAATTCCGCTGATCTCACCATCTTCGGCCAGGACGTCCGCCTCCTGATCCTGCAGGTACGAATACAGTTGATCGTCGCGCGATCCGCTGATGAAGACAATCTTCTCGCCATCCGGGCTGTAGACCGGTGACGAATAGAATGCAGAACGCCGGGTTAACTGTTGCGGCTGACCGGAGCCGTCCGCGCGAACTCGATAAATGTTGCCGCCCATTCCGGACCACGTGACGTAGGCCACGTCATTGCCGTCCGGAGACCACACGGGCATGAATTCCGGATCCGTGGAATTCGTGAGTCGCGAGGGCTTGCCGGATGGAAGGTCCATCACCCAGACATGGTTCAACGCCCCAAACAGCAAACGCTTTCGATTGGGTGACAACGAAGTCCAGCGTATGAGATGAACGCGAACGTTGGGACCGTCGTCGATGCGGGATTGAAAGTAAACGCGCGGTCCGATCTCGGCTTCGATTTTGGCGGTGAAGGGAATCGGTGTGTGCTCGCCCGTTGAAAAATCGATTCGTTCGATTTTCCCTCCTGCGGGAACAACCATCGATTTGCCATCAGGCAGGAACGCGTAGCCCGGCATAGTGTCGCGCGATGCCACGGATTCCTGGTCGTCGCGCGTTACCGGGTAGACCAGCCAGCGTTCTTCCCCCGTTTCCAGGTCGCGTACGCGCAATCCCGTGCCGGTTTCAAATCGAGTGGCGTAGACCAGACTCTTGCCGTCCGGCGAAATCACCGGGCGCATCGCGCTGCCTTGCGCGTTCGTGATAGTGGACGTTTCGCTGGTCTCGCGATCGAACCTGACGATCTGCCAGATCGGCATAACCACGTTGTAGCTGAAGTTGCCTGTGCGCTTCGCCCAATACAAGTGTTTGCCGTCGGGCGACGACACCGCGCCAAGCTTGTTTTCCCGTTGAGGCTGTGGCTGGTCCGAACCAGGTTCCGGAGCGGGTGGTTCCGGTGGACCAATTCGGACTCCCGTTCCACCATCTTTGTGAAACATCCAAACGGAGTGCGTACTGATGCCGTCACCGGTGCGGGAAACCAGGATGTATTGACCATCCGGAGTCCACGACGGAGAAACATACTCGAGGTTCCGGCCTTTAGTGATTGCCTTTGGATTCGAGCCGTCGGAGTCGGCGATCCAGACGTTTTCTGCGCCGCTTCTATCGGAAATGAAGACGATCTTCCCGCCATCCGGCGAAAACTTTGGCTGACTCTCGAACGACATTCCTCCAATGATCCGTTTCGCCTCGCCGCCGGCCAACGGCAATGTATAGAGATCACCCAGCAAGTCGAACACGATGGTTTTGCCGTCCGGTGAGACGTCCAGTGACATCCATGTGCCTTCGTCTGTGGTGAACTCGATCCTGGAGTCTGTCTTCAAAGGAAGTCCGTCTTCCTCTTTTTTCGTTTCGTCTTTTTGTACTTCCTGGGTTCTGGCAACGATAGTCGCTGTTGCGAGCAACAAGGCGATGGCCAAACGGCGGAAACGGTAGGTCATAGCTGCCTCCGGAAATGTTTTGTGGCGAATTATATATGAGTCTAAAGGCGTGTGACGTGCGCCGCGACGGCAAGCCAACGGCCGTCGCGATTCGCCCAGATATCCGTGTAGCGGCCTCTTCCGGGAACTCCGTCGGCGGACTGGAAGTTGGTTCGCGCATGGATAATGGCGACGTTGCTGATCTGGCGGATCTGCACATCCGCGATATCCATGAACTGCAGTGGAGGGGAGGATCGGATCCGTCGGAGAAATTCCTTCTTATCGACGATCGAACCATCCGGGCTCGAGCACTGAAAGTCCTCGGCAAGGATGGTCTCAAACAAATCGGCATCCGCGCGGACGACGCACTGAATGTATAGCTTGTTCAGGTCGGTCAACGCCTGATGATCGGAGTCTCTGGAATAGGTCGCTTGAGGGTCACTCACTTCAATGAAGGTTTACTAAGCCGCCTTCTGTGCTTTTTTGCGCTCCGCCCATCTCTTCTTCAGCGCGTCGGAGATCTTTCGCTTTTGTGCCGTTGTCATGGCTTTACCTTTGTTAGGTGAACCAGCACGTGCTGCCGGCTTTGCATTGCTGCCTGCCTGCCCTTTACGGCGTTCCGCCCATCTCTTTCGAAGACTCGCTGCGATCTTTCTTTTTTGAGCTGCACTCATCGTCCTGCTTCCTGGTGCCGGGCCGTCCGCTGAAGCGGCGCGCGCCCGTCCGGGTCTGCCGCCGCGCAACTGGTGTTGCAGCTGAGTGATTTCCTGGCTGATACGATCGCGTTCGCTTTCCAGCCCGCTTAAAGCAAGTTCGATGAGCCGTTGTCGATCTGTCACACTACCTCCATTGGAATTGAATTGTATGTTCGGATGCAGGACTTAACCCAACCGTATGGTAGGTCATTTCCATCTACAACTCAATCACCACTGCACTCAGGGACGTACTGCCGACCACGTACCATTCGGATGCCCGGCAAAGTCCACGCTGCCGGACATCGCATCCTTGCCGGGCTTGCCTGAGAAGCTCATCACAAGAGTTTGAAGTTTTCCTGTTAGCTTGATTTCGGATGTAATCAATGTACCTGACAATGCCACGGTTCCACGGTCGAATTTAGCCTGGCCGGTGACGGCTGTTCCTTCGATAGTGAGTGTTAGTACCGCGGCAATAGGACCATTTGGCGTTTCGACCATCAGGTTCCACTCTCCGCTGGGATCGGAGTACGTTCTCTTCGTTTCATTCGAGCTTGTAGCCGGAAAGCGAGCAGGCGGGAGCTCCGACGACGGAGGAACAATACCTTTGAGCCGCAAATAAGTGACAAGGTTTCCATAATGTTCGTAATTCGCCATGGATAAGAAGGACAACGCGGTGAGCTTCGGAAGCTGGACTCTCGATCGCAAACCTTCGACACCAGCATCGAAGGTAATAGTGGACGTTCCACCGGCATCGGTTAGTGCGTCGTAGACCTTGTCGCAATAGACGAATGAATCCGCAAGAGCCTTGGTTAATTCTTCCTTCCCGATTTTACCTCTTTCATTACCTGCGTCGATCGGACTCTCGCCCGAGACTACCGAGCATAGACGGAAATTGGAATCCGCAATGTGCCCGATGAACTCGCCGAAGCTCCTCACAACCGGTGTTGGCCGGAACGGGTACAGTTCCGCAGGCATCTTTTCCGCGGAGAGCGTGATGTAGTTCTTGGCGACACGGTAAGTGAACCGCGTTCCGTCGGATAGTGGGTTGGACGGTGCCTGAGCAGACACGGTCACGGTCAACGTAAGCAGAATGGTGGGGATCGCAAGTGTTGTTTTCACGTATGACGCATTGTATCTGAGGCCGTATTCAAAATGGCTGGATGAAATCGCGCACCAATGATGAGACACGAATCACCAAATTCATGACTCAGGTATCCGGATTCGGTTGCATGACGCAACGCTCGACGAAGAGTGGCTTCATCCGCAAACGCGCGAAGTAGCCGAAAGTGACTTTGTGATGGGTCGTGAATTCCCGTGAGTACACCAGACACCACGGCCGGACGAAATCCTGGACCGATGACAAGGTCCGTTACGCCGCTACCTGCTACAAGCCGTCCATCATTCTGCAGCGACGCTCCTTCAATTGCGCGAACGACAGTCGTTCCGACCGCGATGACCCGGCCGCCGGCCAGGCGTGTGGACTCCGCAGCCGCGACTGTCGCGGAGGGGATGTCAAATCGTTCAGGCAAGGGCAGTGCGTCATCCAGTTCTTCGTCACCGGTCGAGCTTAAGCCGGCCGCGTGCGTGATCCGGGCGATGCCAACGCCCTTATCGATCAACCGGCGCATCGTCCGCCAGGATAACGCATAACCGGCGGAAGGCATTTCGACGGCCCACGGACGTCCTGCGTAAATCGTTTGCACCGACCAGAGCTCCAGGTCGTCCGAGAGGTGTGAGTATTGAATCGGCCGGCCATAGGCATAAAGAGCTGTCCACAGGCCGGGACCGCTTCGATTGAACCGAACCGTCACCAGCCGGGCGGATATTTTGGAAACTTCGATGACCTTCATCGTGACATCAAGGGCAATCTGAATTTCGTCTCCCGTATGAACGTTTTCGGGTGGATCGCGTAGCTCGGTCGCTGTTCGCCAATCACCGGCGCCGAACAGTACGACGTTCCATGTGACGTCGTCGACGCGGCCGGCAAGACGCGCCTCCGCATCGGCTCCCGAAGGCATTCGAACGCGAAATGAAGCGGGCAGCGTTGCCGCGTCGTTGACCACCAGGAGATCGCCGTCAGATAAAAAATCGGCAAACTCCGTAGACATGGCATCCCGGAACGTCCGAGTGTCACGATCAATCACCAACAACCGTGACATGTCACGCGCACGAGGGACCTGTGCAGCAGTCATGAGACCTCCACTTGAGAAGCGATGACCCGCGATCCATTCTGGAGATATTCCGCATGCCGAATGATGCCGGCGATGCGTTCGGCGACGTCTTCGGGACTTGCCAGCGTTGCGGGATCCGCTTCGGGCATGGCGTCCGCGTGCATCTGCGTGTTCATTTCTCCCGGATCGATACTGAGAATCCGGACGCCACTGTCTTCCATTTCCTTGGCGAGAATCCGCAGCAAGTGATCGAGGCCCGCTTTCGAAATCCCGTATGCGCCCCAGCCCGGGTAAGCTTCAACGGCGGCATCCGAACTGATTCCGATGATGATTCCGCGGCCGCGCAGAGCCATGGATGCGGCGATGGCCTTAGCCAGTCGAAATGGGCCGACGAGGTTGATCTGCAAGACCCGTTCGAGATCCTCGCACTCGGTATCCAGAAGCAGACGCAGAGGCACCGGACCTAACGTGCTGGCGTTGAGAATGAGGATATCCACGGGGCCGGCCACGGCCGCGGCTTCACCGGATATCGTGTAAATCGCCGACTTGTCGCCCGCATCGGCGACGATGCCATGAGCCGACTGTCCTTCCGCGCGGATCTGATTCAGGGCGGTTTCCAGAGCCTCCGCCTGACGCGCCACCAGCACGACATTCGCTCCTTCCCTCGCGAGGGAAACGGCCAGCGCCCGGCCCAGCCCGCGGCTGCCGCCGGTGATCAGCACCGAAGCATTCCTGATTTCCATCACTTCCTCCTCACTGCACTTTCAATATGACGCTCGCCCCGACAACAATTCATCGATCTTGCCAATACATTGTCAGAAGGCTATCGTGTTGACATGGATGATCAGGTTGCAGTGAATCTTGGAAACAACGTCCGGCATTTGAGGGAGGCGAGAGGTTTGTCGCAGGAGCAGATTTCACAGATCGCTTCAATTCCGCGTGCGACGTGGTCCAATCTCGAGTCGGGAAGTTCGAATCCAACGCTCGCGATCCTGCTCCGGGTAGCGACCGCCCTTCAAGTGCCGCTGGAGGAGCTGATCGGTCCGGAACGCCACGGCGTGAAATTGTATCGATCCGAATCACTGCCATCACGGTTGCGCGGCAAAGTTCGGGTTCGTAATCTTTTGCCCGAGGCCATCGCCGGCCTTCAGATCGATCGGATGGAGTTTGCGGCCGACGCTTACCTGGTTGGCGTTCCGCACACACCGGGGACGCGCGAGTATCTGACGTGCGAGATCGGCAAGGTTCAGCTGGCCGTCGAGGGATCATCGTGGGAGCTCGGTCCGGGCGATGTTTTGGTTTTTCGGGGAGACCAGAAGCACGCCTATCGAAACCTGTCGACGAACGTCACGATCGCCTACAGCGTCGTCGCCCTTGCGCCGGTAAGTTGAAGAGGCGCAGGAAACGGCAAACAAAGAATTCGCTGATTGACAGATTGCAACAGCCTTCCCTAAAATTAGCACTCGGGCTGAATGAGTGCTAATAAACGCCCGGCCGCATCATTTTTTAAGACTACAAACACACCGACGAAAAAGGAGTAGATGCAAATGAAATTCAGACCTTTGCACGATCGCGTTCTGGTCAAGCGGATCGAGGAGCAGGAGACGGTTCGGGGAGGAATCATCATTCCCGACACAGCGAAAGAGAAACCGCAGGAGGGCGAAATCGTGGCTGCAGGGACGGGCAAGCGGCTGGAGAACGGTACCGTGACGCCACTCGAAGTGAAAGAGGGCGATCGCGTTCTTTTCGGAAAGTATTCGGGAACAGAGATCAAGCTGGATGGCACCGAATATCTGATCCTGCGCGAAGACGAAATTCTCGGAATTGTTTCCGAGGTCACCGCTAGCGCCGGCAAGAGCAAGAAGTAAGGAGGGAACCAATGGCAGCAAAACAAATCGTTCATGGTGAAGATTCCCGTCAGGCGATTCTGCGCGGGGTGAACCTGTTGGCAGACGCCGTCAAGATTACGCTCGGCCCGAAGGGCCGCAATGTCGTCCTCGACAAGAAATTCGGGTCGCCGACCATTACGAAGGACGGCGTGACCGTAGCGAAGGAAATCGAATTGAAAGAACCGCTCGAGAACATGGGCGCGCAGATGGTTAAGGAAGTCGCTTCCAAAACAAGCGACGTCGCCGGCGACGGCACGACCACGGCAACCGTTCTCGCGCAGGCCATCTTCCGCGAAGGCGTGAAGACCGTGGCCGCCGGCGCCAACCCGATGGCCGTCAAACGCGGCATCGAGAGAGCCGTCGAAGTCGCGACCGAGGAGTTCAAGAAACTCGCGAAGCCGGTCAAGGGCGACATGATCGCGCAAGTTGCGACCGTATCGGCCAACAACGATCCGACGATCGGCAACATCATCGCGGACGCGATGAAGAAGGTCGGAAAAGACGGCGTCATCACCGTCGAAGAAGCCAAGACGATCGAGACCGGCCTCGAGGTTGTCGAAGGCATGCAGTTCGATCGCGGCTATCTGTCACCGTATTTCGTGACCGACCCCGATCGCATGGAGTGCGTTCTCGAGAATGCGCTCATCCTCATTCATGAAAAGAAAATCAGCACAATGAAAGATCTTCTGCCGGTGCTCGAGCAGGTCGCCAAGATGGGCCGTCCGCTGTTGATCATCGCGGAAGAAGTCGAAGGTGAAGCTCTCGCCACGCTCGTGGTCAACAAGCTGCGCGGTACGCTGCAAGCCGCTGCCGTCAAGGCTCCGGGATTCGGCGATCGCCGCAAGGCAATGCTTGAAGACATCGCGATCCTCAGCGGCGGCAAAGCCATCACGGAAGATCTCGGGATCAAGCTGGAAAATCTCCATATCGAAGACCTCGGGCGCGCCAAGAAAGTGGTGATCGACAAGGACAACACCACCATCGTCGAAGGCTCCGGCAAACACGACGCCATCGAAGGCCGCGTCAAACAGATCCGCACGCAGATCGATGACACCACCTCCGATTACGACCGCGAGAAACTGCAGGAGCGCCTGGCGAAGCTGGTCGGCGGCGTCGCCGTGATCAAGGTTGGAGCTGCGACTGAAACCGAAATGAAGGAAAAGAAGGCTCGTGTCGAGGATGCGATGCACGCGACTCGCGCGGCTGTCGAGGAAGGGATTGTCCCCGGCGGCGGCGTGGCCTTCATTCGTGCCATTCCGGCTCTCGACAAACTGAAACTGGACGGCGACGAACAGATCGGCGTCAACATCGTGAAGCGCTCGCTCGAAGAACCGCTTCGCATGATTGCCTCGAACGCCGGTCATGAGGGCGCGGTCGTTCTGGGAAAAGTGAAGGAAGCCAGGGATTCGAACTACGGCTTCAATGCCGCTTCCGAAGAATATGGCGACATGATCAAGGATGGAATTCTCGATCCGGCGAAAGTGACGCGCACCGCACTGCAAAACGCTGCATCGATTTCCGCCCTGATGCTGACCACCGAGGCTCTCGTCTCCGAGATTCCGGAAGACGACAAAGCCCCGGCCGCTCCCGCCGCGCCACCGATGTACTAAAGATCATTCGCACGCCGGAGGCGTGGCAGGAATTTAACCGCTGGTACGCGCACGTTTTTTTGTGCGCGTACCACCGGGGAAACGAACTGGGCGAATTTTCGCACCTTGAAAGGGTCGGGCATTTTTCCACGCACCCCGCTGGCGTGCGGGTCTGGTTTGATTGTAAGCAAACGCGGGTTGCGCTCGCTGGCGCTCACTTACCCCGGCTAAAATTCCTGACACGCCTCCGGCGTGCGGACTCCCTCCTACCTGACGCGTGAACTTCCTTTGATTATTGGTATAAACTGGCGACGTTTTGAAACGACAGGAGCCGATTCCGGGAGGTGCTGAATGTTGCGGAAAGTAACGTGGGCGATCACGTTTGCTTTTTGCACAGCATCATTGGCCGCTGCTCAGGAAACTCGATCCTCTACACGCGAGCCCAAAGGTACACAGATCTTCGTGCGGTTCCTGAACGTCGATGGTCCGGCAACCCTGATGACGGGTGTCCTCGGCCGACCTACACCTATGCCTCAAACTGAGGAGTATTACGCTGCGTTGAAAGTGAGAGGTGTGCCGACGACGCTGCTACAGTTCAACGAAGAGTTTCATGATACCGGCTCGAAAGCATCCAACTACATCCGGACACAGCTCTACATGATGAGCTGGTTCAAGAAGTATTCGCGCGCATCCGACGGAAAAGTGCTGACATCATCGACGGATAGTTCGAAAGATTAGAGGGCGGCGTTTAAACAACCTTTTATTAAGGAGACACTATGAAGAGAATTGGAGTCATCTTGACGGTCCTGGCAGCGCTGTCGCTGTTCCCCGCACACAGCCTGGCCCAGGTTCCCACCACGGGTAACGCGATGAAAATGGTTCCGGTCAAGGACCAGGTCGATATGGAGCTGCTTACCTGGAACGAGATCCATGAAAAGATTCACAATGAAGGCAAGACCACGGTGATCATCGTTAACGGTGGAACCGAGCAGCGCGGGCCTCAGGATGTTTTGGGTGGGCACACCATCATGGGGCATAACAAAGGAGTCGAAGTCGCGAAGAAACTCGGCAACGCGCTGAATGCATACACCGTGCCGTTCTCTCTGGCCAGCGGCGACGATGTTCACAACGGCGGTTCGGGACTCTCGAGCGATCTGTTCAAAGCGGTGAACCTCGCCGAGATCGACAACATGGTGAAGAACGGCTTCAAATACATCTTCATCATGGGCGACCACGGCGGCGGTCAGGCCGAGATGAAGGAAGTGGCGGCATATGCCGATGAACACTACTCCGCGCAAGGTGTGCACGTCGCCTACATCAGTGACTTCTATAACAAGGCTCACACCGATTTCGAACAATACTGTTACGACCATAAGATTCCGATACCCAGCCACGCCGGCGTTTCCGACACTTCCGAAATGATGTACTGGGAACCGGTGAAGAACATGTACGTGCGAGAAATCTACAAGACGGTTCCATTTGATCCGGGTCCGACCTTTGAGGACTGGAAAGCCCAGCAGGATCGGGCCGCGCAGCAAGCCGTCGGCGGAGGCGGTCAACGCGGGGGACGCGGGGCAGCGGGCGCAGCGCCCATGGACACCAGTAAGCCAGTCTGGATTGCCATTCAGGGGCCGCAAGGCGGTCAACGAGGCGGTGGAAACGCTGACGGTGGCGGTCAGCGCGGCGGCCGCGGCGCGGACGCTGCCAATCAGCCGCCCAGAGTGAACAACGGCATCACCGGCGATCCGCACAAGTCGTCAAAGGAGCTCGGCAAACTTGTGGTGGATATCACCGTGCGAGACGCCGTTGCCGAAATCCAGAAATACATGGCGCAGTGGAAAACCTCGAATCGATAGGAGCGTATGAACAAGCGTATCCAGTCGTCAGTACGGTGTGGCCTGTTTGTCCTGATCCTTTTTCAGGCGAATGCGGTCCGTTTACAAAGCCAGACGAGTCCGGTGCGGTCCAGGCGTATCGCCGTGTTTGGCTCGTCAGTCGCCAACGGAACGGGTGACGAATTCGGCAAGGAAGGCTACACCGGCTTACTTCGGGAGTTGCTTGCACCGCGCGGCTGGGAAGTACTGAACCAGTCGCGCGGTGGCGACACCACAAAGACGATGGCTCCACGATTCGCGCCGGACGGGGCGCCGGTTCCGAACACACGATATCTGTTGCCCGTCAATCCAGGTTACGTCGTGATCGGTTTGTCACTCGCCAATGAGGGCGTTTCGGAGGCGAAAACAAAGGAAGAGAAGGACGCCGTTTTCAAACAATATGCTGACGGTATTCAGGGATTCATCAACAGATCGCGCCAGAACAACATTGTTCCGATTGTCGGTCTGGTTTATCCACGGATGGTGTACACGCCGGTGGACTACGAATACGTTCGAAGAATGAACCTGCTTCAGAACTCGTGGGACGTGCCGAGCGTCAACTTCCTCGGCGCAACCGACGACGGAACCGGACGCTATACCCCCGGCTTCGACTTCGACGACAAACATCCCAACGCGTCCGGTCATCGTGAGTTTTTTTATGCCTTCGTGCCCACGCTGTTCGAGGCCCTCGAGAAGGGCAAGCCCACTCCATCCCGGCCGCTCACTTACAAGAGTTTTGCCCGAGTCACTCAGGGGAACGCGCCGCTGGCGTTTGCTCCGGACGACACCATGCATTCCTTCGCAGCGAGCTTCGAAGTGCGCGCTCAATCCGACGGAACCATTGCGACCGTCACGGGCTCGAAGCTGGCCGCAAAGAGTGAGACGAAGAAAGGCGGACAGCGCGGTCAAGTCGAGTTTGAATCGATCACTCTCACACCGGATGTGCCGTTCACCGCATCTATCGGCATTCAAGGCGGCTACTGGACATACAGACCGGCCGGCGCTCCTCCCGTGCGATCCAGTGTCCGGGGCGATTCGGAGTGGCATCATATCTCTCTGAGTCATTACGCGGCCCGCGGAGAAACGCTGTTTTACGTCGACGGCAACCTCGCGGGTAAAGTGGCGGAACGCCTGCAACCCAACAAGTTTGTTTTGGGAGGACCGGGATCCGCCGGCGATGCGTCGCCGAAGCAATCCGATTACAAGGAATTCTTTCTGTTCCGGTCGGCTCTCAACTCGGACGAGGTTCGTGCTCTGAAAGACGGCAAGCTCGTTCAGTCGAGCCTCGAGATCTACGCTCCGCTCACGGACGCGCAGTTTCGCGAAGGTGCAAGCGTGGAAAATCGGGCACAAAGCATGAGCGCGCTGAAAGTGGGATCTGCGCACATCACTCACATGACGGATGCTTCCCGGAGATAGCGGAATGCGGCGGGTGTGTGTCCCGGCCTTCGCATTGTTCTTTTCGGCAACGGCTTTCGCGCAAAGCGGATGGCCTGTCTTCGGGTACGACTCGGGTGGCTCCCGGTTTTCGCCGCTCAAACAAATCACGCTGGAAAACGTGAAGAACCTCCGTCGCGCCTGGACCTATCACCATGCGGAAGGCACTGGACGGGACGTTCGCGGTTCGTTTCAGGTGACACCGATCGTGGTTGACGGTGTGATGTACCTCACGACGCCTTCGAATACCGTCGTCGCGCTTGATCCGGAGACCGGCAAGGAGATCTGGAAATACACGTCGAAGCGCGCGATATCCGGTCGCGGGCTGGCTTTGTGGCGCGGCGACAAGACAACCGGCCCTCGACTGCTTTTTGGGAATGCCGGAGGTTTTCTGGTGGCGCTGGATGCCCGAACCGGAAAGCCTGCGGTGGGTTTCGGAGCGGATGGCGAGGAGGATCTCAATCCCGGCGTGGTGAAATACCGGTACAGCGTCAACAACCCGGGAATCATTTACCACGATCTGATCATTTTCGGAACGCAGACCGGCGAGACAAATCCCGGGCCTCGCGGAGACACTCACGCGTTCGATGTGCACACCGGCAAACTCGTCTGGACATTCCACAACTTGCCCATGAAAGGCGAACCGGGTTTCGAAACGTGGCCGGGCGAGGCGAGCACACAGGATCGGACGGGAGTGAATACGTGGTCCTACATGGCGCTGGATGCGGATCGCGGCCTGGTCTTTGTCCCGACCGGTTCTCCCTCGTACGACTTCGTGGGTGAGGATCGACATGGGGCAAACCTGTACGCGAATTCTCTCCTCGCACTCGATGCCGCGACTGGAAAACTGAAGTGGTACCGGCAGCTTGTTCATCACGATATCTGGGACTACGACGTTCCCGCGGGTCCAAACCTCATCGATGTTACCCGCAGCGGACGGAAGATTCCCGCGATCGCGCAAGTCACCAAGATGGGGCTGGTATTCATTTTCGACCGAATTACTGGAGAACCGGTTTTCGGCATCGAGGAGCACCCCGTGCCGCAGTCCGAAATACCCGGAGAGCAAACCTGGCCAACTCAGCCGTTTCCGAAGAAGCCGCAGCCGATTGCGCCGATGAGCATCACGCGAGATCAACTGTCGAAGGTAACGCCGGAACATGAAGCGTTCTGTGCCGAAGCCTGGGACAAGAATAAGGTCTACAACGATGGCCCCTACACGCCACTCGGCGCCGATGGAACAACACTCTGGTTTCCGAGTACGATCGGTGGTCCCAACTGGGGCGGTGCTTCATACAATCCCACGACCGGTTATTTGTTCGTCAACGTCATGAATCTGGGCGCGCTGGGAAAGCTCGTGAAGCAGGCGGAAGGGGCGCCTTATAGCTATACCGTGCGGAATCCGATCGACCCTTCGCGCAACAACGGGCCGCAGGCGCGCATGACGAGGTTCTGGGATCCCAAAACGTCGATGCCGTGTAATGCGCCGCCGTGGGGGCAGCTCGTGGCGATCAACGTCAACACAGGCGATATCGCATGGAAGACCACACTCGGCATAACGGAGTCTCTCGGCGAAGACGGACTTTACACCGGCGCTCCAAACCTGGGCGGGTCGATCGCGACGGCAAGCGGTCTGGTCTTCATCGCCGCAACGAACGACCGGCGATTTCGTGCGTTCGATGGACGAACCGGCAAAGAACTCTGGACCGCGGAACTCGACGCCAGCGGAAACGCTATTCCGATCACGTATCAGGGACGCGACGGCAAACAATACGTTGTCGTCGCGGCTGGTGGCGGAGGCCACATCGGCGGCAACCGTCCAACATCCGACAGCCTGATTGCCTTTTCGCTGCCCTAACTAATAATGTTCAAGGTTGGGGGCTGGCCTCGCGACTTGCAATAGACACAAACGATGAATAGTTCTCCTCGGCACGACCCGTACGCGCCCCTCCGTTTGTCCAGTTATCGGCGATACCTCGGCGGGCTGATCGTTTTGATCCTCGGCCAGCAGATGCAGAAGGTCGCTGTGGGCTGGGAAATCTACGAGCGGACGGGGTCCGCGCTGAGCCTCGGTTATGTCGGCCTGATTCAGTTCCTGCCGCTCGTGCTGCTCGCCATTCCCGTCGGTCACATCACGGATTCATTCAACCGCAAACGTGTTCTGTTGGTATCGCTGGCTTTCACGGTCCTCGCAGGGGTCGGACTGGCGTGGAATTCCGCACACCATGGGTCCGTCATCACGATGTATGCCCTCCTGCTTCTGACCGGATCTGCCAAGGCCTTTCAAAACCCGGCGCGCGCGGCCATTGTTCCGCGGATTGTGCCGCGAGAAATTTTCAACACGGCAACGTCGTGGAACTCAAGCGCATTTGAGCTGGCATCGATGGCAGGGCCGGCCATCGGTGGATTGATCATCGGGTTCACCAGGAATCCCGTCTGGGTTTATTTGCTGAACGCGGCGTCGGCGGCAGGATTCATATTTGCGTTGGCCGGAATCCCTTATGAACACCGTCTGACCGAGAGAAATCCCATCACGTTTCGTTCGTTGTCCGCGGGCATGCGATTCATATGGCATCAGAAAGTCGTGATGGCCGCGATGACGCTCGACATGTTCGGCGTGCTGCTTGGCGGAGCCACAACGTTGATGCCGGTTTATGCGAAGGATATTCTTCGAGTCGGGCCGCGTGGTTTGGGATGGTTGCTCGCAGCACCGTCGGTCGGCGCCTTTACGACCGCCCTGGTGCAGGCTCATCGCCGGCCTTACGAAAAAGCAGGGAGGGCGATGCTCACGGCGTTCGTCGGCTTTGGTCTGGCGACCGTCGTGTTCGGATTTTCCAATCGCTTCTGGTTATCGCTCCTCATGCTGTTTCTTGTCGGTGTGTTCGACAATATCAATGTCGTCATTCGCGGGACGCTGATCCAATTGCTGACGCCCGACCAGATGCGCGGCCGCGTCACGGCGTTGAACAGCGTGTTCATCGGAACTTCGAACGAACTGGGCGGGTTCGAATCCGGGCTTGTTGCAGGATTGTTCGGACCGATTGCGTCCGTCGTCGGCGGTGGCATCGGCACCTTGCTGGTGGTGATGTCCGTCGCGCAGGTGTGGCCCGAAATACGCCGGTTCGGAAGGCTCGGCAGCGAGATGTCGAGGTGACGGGCGTGACTCTGAAACCGCTCACGCATGGCGGGGGAATCGTGTTTCGACGATCCGGGAAGCACCGCGAGTATCTGCTGGTCCGATCCCGCAAGACGCCTGGAGCCTGGGTTTTTCCGAAAGGTCACATTGAGCCCGGAGAGAAAGTGGAGGACACCGCCCGGCGGGAGGTTCTTGAAGAAGCCGGTGTTCATGGCCGCATCATCTGCTCCGCCGGCTACCTCTCATTCGGTTTCGACGAGCATACCGAGATGTTCCTGATGGAATTCGAATCCCTGGCAGACACACCCGCCGAGCGCGAGTGCGTGTGGCTGGAGATGGGTGAAGCGCTCGCGACCCTGAGCTTCGATAATTCGAGGGACCTGCTGCGATCGGCGGATTCGATAGCGGGCTCGGTTCAATAAACCGTCAATTCAGCTACACTGAATTGTTCGGAAGGAGGCAGATATGAAGCCGGAAGAATGTGTTCTGTTCAGTGGAGCGGCAAATGGGGCGGAGGCGGCGTTCGGAGCCGCAGCGGAGCGTTACGGTATCGACGAGGTGAACTTCACATTCGATGGGCACAATGACGCCCGTAAGCGGGGCATTCGCGTTCTGACGCACGAGGAACTCAAACACGGCGACGTCAGTCTCGCCTACGTCAGCCGGCTCATGAAGCGGAAGTATCAGGACACGCCGCTATTCCGCAAGGTCCTTCAAAGCATCTGGCATCAGGTCAACAACGGGCAGGAGGTTTATGTCGTCGGACAGGTGTTGGATGATGGGACGGTGAAGGGCGGCACGGGCTGGGGAGCGGAGTTCGCGAAGCTGTGCAACAAGCCCCTGTTTGTATTCGATCAGCAGCGTGGTCGTTGGCTGCGATGGACGGGTGACTCCTGGGAGCCGAACGCCACACCAACGATCACTCATCCGCGTTTCACCGGAACAGGCACTCGATTTCTCGAGGAAAACGGCCGCAAGGCTATCGATGAGTTGTTTGCCCGTTCATTTCAGTTT
This sequence comes from uncultured Solibacteraceae bacterium, assembly GCA_964584785.1. GTDB lineage: Bacteria > Acidobacteriota > Terriglobia > 20CM-2-55-15 > 20CM-2-55-15 > JAHFTY01. The sequence continues at coordinate 134,013 of CAZPBY010000005.1, read as the reverse complement.
CGACATGCTACGCCCTGAACTATTCGCCGCGTCATTCTGTTTCGACCTGTCGATTCCGTTTCACGCCATTCGATTTCCTGGTAGAGCGGCAAGAACGCACACCTGACCATGGGGGAGAGCTTATGAAGTGGACACGTCGGGAATGGTTACTCGCGGCCGGCTGGATGCCGCTGCAAATCCGGGGCGCGAGCTCAGCCACGACTCAGAGAGGTGGTGCTGCCGGCGCTTCCGCTGTGACTCCGGGCCCGCCGCCAATTCTTCCCGACAAAGCGAACTTTCAGGAGGTGAAAGGCGTCTATCTGAATTCTGCAGCGACGCACCCCAGATCCGCAGGGGCAACGGCGCTGGTCCACAAGACTCTGCTCGCGGAAGCCGGTGATCCCGCCGGCTTCCGTCCCGACGAGAATCGAGTGCTTCGGAATTTTGCGAAGCTGATCAATGCAGATCCTGAAGAGATCGTTTTCGTGCCGAGCACGCAGATTGGGGAGTCGTTCATTGCATATGCGTTGGGTTTCCCCGAACGGGGGGCGCACGTCGTCAGCGACGTGCTTCATTTTGTCGGCTCGCAGATGATGTACACGGACATGGCCAAACGCGGCGTGGAAGTCACGTGGGTCAAAATGAAGGATGGACGCATTCCGCTCGAGGATTTGGACCGGGCGATCGTCAAGGGAAAGACCAGGCTGGTCGCCGTGTCGGCAACGTCGTTCGTGTCCGGATTTCAACACGACCTCAAGCGCGTTTCGGAAATCGCCCACGCGAAGGGCGCAATGGTTTACGCCGATATCATTCAAGCCGCCGGCAACGTCCCTCTGGATGTCAGGGACTCCGGCGTGGACGCGGCATGCTGCGCCACTTACAAATGGCTGATGTCGGCCGGTACTGCGTTCCTCTATGTTCGCAAATCGTCGCAGGCACGCATGCAGCCGCCCTTCTATCACTTCAGTCAATTGACGACGCCGTTACCCACGACGCACATGTATCCATTCGATACCCCCGGCAAGGACATCGTCGACGGTTATGCCGCAAGAGAAGGCGCGGCGGGGATGTTCTCGATGGGCTACACGAACAATCCAGCGGTGGTCGCGGGTTTGGAGTACTCGCTGCCGTACATCATGAACATCGGCGTCCAAAACATTCAGGCTCATGCGAGGCCGCTGACGGACCGGCTCAAAGCCGAGTTGCCCAGACGCGGCTATCCGCTTCTGACGCCGGCTGACTGCACCTCGCCGATTGTGACCTGCGTTGTCAGGGATGCGGAGCGTTTGGCTCCGGCGCTTAATGCTGCCAACGTCAAGGTAACGACGCGGTGGAATCACATCCGGATCGCGCCGTCGGTCTTCAACGACATGGAGGATATCGAACGATTCCTTGCCGCTCTGCCGATGGTGGGTTAACTCTTCAAATTGAAAGTCTCGGCACGAAGCCCGTCGCTGCGCTCCGGGTTCTGACAGGTATCGCCGAATGTGCAGAACCCGGAGCAAAGCGACGGGCTTCGTGACGTTTATCTAATATCCCTTTCGATTGCTGCCAACGTCGCTTTGGCGTCCGCGAGGGCCTGGCGCATTGTACCGGTCGGCTGGGCCATGGTTCCGGTTCGCGCTCCGGATCCGACGAAAGCATTGATCAGGGCGTTGAGCTGTTGACGCATGGGCTGGGCGCCGCCGCCTCCGCCGCGAGCGCCGCGGCCTCCGGCGCCGCCGACCAGACGCTGTTCGAGGCCTTGCAGCCGGGCGGCTTCCTCGCCTGTCGCGGCGGCGCGGCGTTTGCTGAGGTCGCTGCTGAGCGATTCCACTTTGGCCTGAAGATCCATCACTTCGACGACGAAGGCTTCGCGCGCCTTGTGCTGCGCCAGCGTCACGGAGGAAGTGGGATCATTGCGAACTTCGAACGTGCGCGATTCGGTGGCCGTGCCGTCGACTTCAAGCGTTACCTTGAATGTGCCGGGCGCGATGTGAGGTCCGCGCGGGCCGATTTCATGCGAAGGAATCGGCAGCTGAATCTGACCCGGCTTCTCGGTTCCCGGACCACCGCCGCCGCCTTCTTCTCCGCCGCCGCCTCCGCCACGTGCGCCGCCGCCTGGCGGCAGGGGAAACCGCAGATCCCAGTTCACGCGATGGATCACGCCGGCGTCGCCCGGAGCGCTGATATCGCGGATCATTTTCCCGGTTGGTCCGGCCACGATCAGTCGCACTTTCTGCGCGGGCTGTCCGAGGTAGTACGTGAACGTTGCGCCGTCGGCAGGATTCTCTGCCGTGAAGAAATAATGGTCCATGTTGGAAATGTCTTCCCAGTACAGCATCAGCGTCGCGCGAGGCACTGCGAACAAATGCGCGCGCTTGGCTGCGATGGCCGGAGTCCAATCGGCGATCGGCGATGCGTCGTCGAGAACCCAGAGAGCCCGTCCGTGAGTACCCAGGATGAGATCCTTGGTGCGTGGATGAATCACGATGTCGTCGTAGCGGGTCGTGGGCAGATTCGCATCGATCTTGCGCCAGTGATCGCCGCTGTCGTGCGAAACAAACAGAGCGCGCTCGGTGCCGGCAAAGAGGACGTTCGGCTTTCCGGGGTACTCCGCAAGACTGCGTACCGACGCGTCATCTTTGGGAAGGCCGGTGATCACCGGAGTCCATGTTTTACCGAAATCCGTTGTGCGGAAAATGTACGGAGCGAAGTCACCGTCGCGGTGTGCGTCAAACGGAACGTACGCAGTTCCCGGCGACGCCCCGGAGGCGACGACCCTGCTGACGAATGTACCGTCTTTGACGCCCTTGATATTCGCGCTCAATTCGCTCCACGTTGCACCGCCGTCTCTTGAGAGTTGGACATTACCGTCGTCCGTGCCGACCCACAAGATCTTCGGATCGAGCGGCGACTCCGCGATGTTCGTAATCTCGCTGATGTTGTCGCCGTCGTTTCGCGACAACTTGATGTCGCGGTTTTTGACGCCCATCATGTCCAGCTCGTCGCGATTGATCGAGCGCGTCAGGTCTTTCGTGCGCGTCCACGTCGAACCAAAATCTTTCGAGATGAACAGACGATTAGCGCCGAGGTACACCGTGCCCGACGTGTGTTTCGACGCAAGGACCGGCGCATCCCAGTCGTAACGGTAGGGGGGCTCGCCGGCTGGTGGACGCGGATTGATCCCCATCGCATCGCCGGTTACCGGGTCTACCAGCGACAGATTGCCGTTGCTCGACGACGAATACACTTTGCGCTGATCGACGGCGTCGACGGCTTTGCCGGTTCCGTCGCTGAAGCCGATTTCGACCCAATCCTGATTCAGAATTCCGAGCCAGTGTCTCGTCGCGCTGGGGCCCATGAACGAATGGTTGTCCTGCAATCCAATATAGATCCAGTACGGATCACGGTTGTCCACAGCTACGCGGTAGATCTGTCCGACAGGGATGTTGTTGACGCGGCTGTACGTCTTGCCCATGTCGAAGCTTTCGTGCAGCCCTCCATCGCCTACGACGTAGATGTGTGCCGAGTTCGTCGGATCGACGCGGATCACATGATGGTCGGTCTTCAACCCGACGTCGTATGTCGGCGAGGTCATCTCTTCTTCGAATGTCGCTCCACCGTCTTCGCTCTTGACGATGTAGGTTGCGGGAAGCCAGATGCGCTTGTCGTTACGTGGATCGATCGTGGGTTTGCTGTAGTACATGGGGCGCGGGTTGGTGCTGCTCATCTTCTTCCATGTGGTGCCGGCGTCTTCGGTACGGTAGGTGCCGCCTTGCGTGGCATGCTCGATCGTTGCAACCAACACGTCAGGTTTCGATTCAGCGATGGCGAGACCGATGCGTCCTTTATCGCCAATCGGGATTCCGTTTTCGAGTTTCTTCCACGTGGCGCCGGCGTCGGTGGTTTTATAGATCGCGCTGCCGGGTCCGCCTCCATTGAATCCGAACGCCCTGCGCAGCCGCTGATATGTGGCCGCATACAAGACCTTCGAGTCCCGCGGATCCATGACTAAATCGGTCGCGCCGGTATAAGTGTCGACGTAGAGCACCTTCTGCCACGTTCGCCCGGCATCGGTTGTCTTGAATACTCCGCGCTCGGGATTCGCGGCCCACAGGTTTCCGACGGCCGCAACGTACGCGATGTTTGGATTTACGGGATCGAGGATGACGCGCCCGATCGAGCGAGTTTCGTGAAGTCCGAGGTAGCTCCATGTCTCGCCGCCGTCCGTCGATCGATACACGCCGCCGCCCCACGATGAACTCTGGCGATTGTTGTTTTCGCCGGTTCCCGCCCAGATGATTCTGGTGTCGCCTTCGAAGATCGCAAGAGAACCGAACGTGTTGTCCGGTTGTTTGCCGAAGATATCCCTCCACGTCAAGCCGTTGTTTGTCGACTTCCAAATGCCGCCGGTCGCCGCACCCACATATAAGACGGCGGGATTCTTGGGATCGATCTGGATGTCGTGAATTCGTCCGCCTGTTGCCGCGGGTCCGATGCTGCGGAAATGCAGCGCGTCAAACGGCGAGCGCTCTTCATTGTTTTGGATGCCGGCTGACGTATAGGCCGCGAGCGTAGCCAAAAGAACCAGCCCGGCGAGAGCAATCGCTGCAGTGAGACGACGCACGATGCGCATGAGGAAACCTCCCACGATGTTCGATGTGTCGGCGAGCGTATTCGAGACACACACGCTGCTGCAACAGAAAGTTGCGCCTTCGCGGCCGTTGACATACTCTCTCTCGACCAATCATTGATCGCTGGAGGAAATGATGATGAACGATCCGCTATCCGCACTCGTCAATCCATTGGATATGAAAAACATTTCTCGCCGCCAACTGCTGCGAGCACTCGGTTTTGCCGCCGTGAGTGCACCGATGGCGGCGTTCGGTCAGGGGCGCTGCGGCGGTGCCAGAGCCGGTACGCCTGAATGCGACACCAAACCGCTGCCGCTGCCGTTCGAGTCGACGGGATGGAAGACGGTGCTGCTGGACCATTTCTCGATGCAGGTTGCAGAGGTTGAAAAGGAAGCTGCGTTTTACAACGCGCTGATGGGCTGGAAGGTCCGAAGCGCCGACGGCAACCATGTCGTCATGGACATCGGGAACTGGGGAAGCGCCATCATCCGCGGCGGCTTCCAGGCGCCTCCCACTCCTCCGGCTCCGGTAACGCCTTCGGCGGGCGCCGACGCAGCTCGTGGCGGTCGCGGCGGTGGAGCTCCTCGAGTGCCCCGTCGAGCACTGTGGGACAACTTCTGTTGGGGCATCGAACCCTGGGATACGAAGAAGGTGGAGTCGGAACTTCGGAAGCGTGGACTGACGCCTGTTGCCGACCATAACGCGAAAGAGAATTTCTTTAGCTTTCACGTCAAAGATCCCGATGGCTTCGACCTCCAGATCAGCAACGGCAATAAAAAGAACCGGCGGACGACGCCCGCCAACGCGAAACTGAGTGTGCCCGCTCCATTCGAAGCAACCGGGTGGCAGACTATCTATCTCGACCACATTTCGTTCGAAGTCACAAACTACAAGGAGAGCGTCGCGTTTTATCAGGCGCTTCTCGGCTGGATACCGACAGGAGACGAGGGAAGCCAGAACGACACGACGATCGCTCCGGAGATCGGGCGCGTCCTCATCCGCCGCGGCGGCAATCCGGCGACACCCGCGACAGGGCGTCCGCGAAGCGCGCAAATGGGACACGTCGCGTTCGACGTCGCGGATTTCGATCCGGACAAGGTCAAGGATGCTCTGCTGAAACGCGGCCTCACCGCCAGAGAGGACACGGGTGCGACCGACGATTCACCGGCGTTCGAGAAAGACATCCACACCTCGACGCACAAGAGCTATCACACGACGACACCGAACGGCTACGACCTTCAGGTCAGCTACAAGTCCAAGACGTAGTCCAGTGCGCGGCAGCTGTAGGCGCCGGCTTCAGCCGGCGCCACAGCCACTACCGATTCAGCTGTTACAGTGCAATAGACTAGTCGAGGCCTCGTAAGGCGATCAGTCCACACTACCGGACCATAGTACTATTCGCCTCAAATCGACTCGGTTTTACGATCGGTTTCGTCAAGGATTGGCAACCGCGGATCACGAAGATCTGCCAGCAACAAGGAGGTTCAATCGAGAAAGGATTTCCAGGACAGGCATCTTAAAAACAGCATCGGCACCAATCGGTTTTCTAACGGAGCGAAACGAGCCCACACGGCCAGTTCGCTCCGTTTTCGTTTTGGGCTCGGATCACCCCGCGGCGGCGAGGTTACCGTCAGCGGGTTCAGGCAGACTCGCGTCGAGAGTGAAGCGGAAGGTGGCGCCCTTGTTTACTTTTCCTTCAGCCCAGATTCGGCCTCCGTGTTTTTCGATGATGCGCTGAACGGTTGCGAGACCGATGCCGGTTCCTTCGAACTCGTCGGAGCGATGGAGACGCTGGAATACGCCAAAAAGCCTGTTCGCGTACTGTTCGTCGAAGCCGGCGCCGTTATCGCGAACGCAAATGACGACGGCTCGACCCTGGACCGTGTGTCCGACTTCAATCACGGCTCTTTCCACCCTGCGGGTGTATTTCACTGCATTCGACAGCAGGTTGGTGAAAACGAGCTTCGTTAGTCCCTGGTCGCAATGAACAGTCGGCAAATCGACGACTTTCCACTGAATCTGCCTTCCTTCGCATTCCATGTGAAGATCTCGTATCACGCCATTGACGAGCTCAGTTAAGTCGACCGATCGTCGAACCACCTCGTGACGTCCGATTTGCGCCAGTTTCAGCAGATCATCGATGAGGTGGCCCATGTGGCTCGTGGCCTCCCGTATCCGCTCCAGCGACTGTTGAACTTCTCGAGGGGCGCCGGGGCCCAGATTGTTTCCAAGAATTTTCGAAAATCCCTCGATGTGGCGCAGCGGCGCGCGAAGGTCGTGCGAAACGGAGTACGAAAATGCTTCAAGCTCCCGGTTGGCGCCTCGAAGCTGTGCCGTCCGTTCGGCGACGCGCCGTTCGAGTTCCGCGATATCGTCCCGATAGAAAACTCGAACCGACCACATGACTGGAAAGGTGAAGAATAGAGCCAGAATCGAAAGCAGGACGAGACTCGAGAACGTGGCAGGAAGGCTCAGATGTATCCTCGACGGCAGCAGCCATGCCGCCACCCGCACAACGCCAACCAATCCGAGGACAACCAGGAATGAACTGATGACAGCCGCTTTGGCTAGAGAGCCCCGCAGCACCAGCTTCTCGATGAATGTGACGGGCCGTGCGGTCAGCGGGCGCCGGCCGATTAATCTCGGATCCGCCTGCTCGAGCACATTGGTTAGAGTGCGTGGCACCATGGAAAAGTACCAAAGGGACACGACGGATCAAAGGTCCATCGAATCGCTTTGTCATGGGTGAGCTTAATCAGCGGAGACCATCCTGACCGTTCATCGATCTGTAAACGCCCTCGAGTGCCACAGCGGCTTCGGGGAAGGGACTATCCATTGCGAACTTGAGATCGTTTTCCAGTTCAGCGTGTATTCGGCCTTCTATTTCGGCACGTCCTTCATCGGTCAGAGTTCCGGATGCTCGCAGCCGGGCTTCAAAACCCTGGAGGGGATCGCGCCGTTGCCACTCGTCGAGTTCATCCCTGGGCACGTACCACGAATTGTCGGCGTCCGAGTGTCCGTGCATTCGCATGGTTTTCGCTTCGATAATGGACGGTCCGAGCCCGGCCCTCGCGCGGTCGACGGCTACGCGGCATGAGCGGTACACCGCAATCACGTCGTTTCCGTCGACAACCTCCGACGGGATTCCGTAAGAACGAGCCCGAAGCGCAAAATCCGGAATCGCAGCGGCGCGATGCGCGGGGGTCGAATAGGCGTAGCGATTGTTTTCGATGATCAGAACGAAAGGCAGCTTCATGGTCGACGCGAAATTCATTCCCTCATGAAAATCGCCGGTCGCCGAGGCTCCTTCACCGATGTAGGTCATCGCAACCGAGCGTCGTTGCTGGATACGGGCGGCCAGGGCGATGCCGGCCATCACCGGAATCATGTCGCCGAGAACGCTCAGCGAAGCGACGATGCCTTTGCTCATATCGCCGAAGTAATGGATGCGCTCCTTACCTTGCGTTGGGCTTGTCGCCTTTCCCATGTATTGCGTGAAGATGTCGCGCGGAGGAATTCCACGAACGAGCATCGTGCCCAGATTCCTGGTGAGCGGACTGACGAAGTCGCCGGTTTCAAGGGCCCAGGCGCTTCCCACGGAAGTGGCTTCCTGGCCGCGACTCGTGAACACCGTTGCGGTGATCACGCTCTGACGGTAGAGCGCAATCAGCCGGTCTTCGAGCGCGCGGTTCAGACTCATGAAGTAATAGAGGCGGAGCAAATCGTCGGTCGAGAGCGGTTCGAGATCGTTCATCGCGCGCCACATCATAAACCACTGTGGCCGTGATTGGACCTGATCCGTCCCACTTGCTCGAAAAACTAATCCTCTATGCGCGAATCACCCAATCCATCGTTGTTTGATGCGCCGGTTGCCGTCCCGGTGGAGACAGCAATCGCAGAACCCGCGCGGGAAGAGAAGCGGTCGGAAAAATTCGCCAGGGAATTTATCCGTTGGTGTTTCAGCTTCGGTCGCGATTTCCGCAACAGCCCGGATCTCATCAATGTCCGCGTCTGGACTCAAAAAATGAAACTCCGCTTCAAGGATGCGGAAGAGAACGAACTGCTGATTGAAGCGCGAAGGCTCTATCTGAAACGCATCGAACAAATGATGAAGAAGACCGACGCGCCGGTGTTGAGCTCCGAAGGATAACACCTCCGGTTTTCCCCGGTTTTGCAACACGCTTATACTTCTCCAATGAAACGCTTGTCGTTCGCGATTGTGCTCTTTCTGACCTGCTCTTGCCGCCAACCGACCGTAGAAACTTCGGACAAGAATGCGGCACCACCGTCGGTCATTGATGTCGATGCCTTCAAGAAGCATCTTCAGAAGCTCTCATCGGATGAAATGGAAGGACGCGCTCCTGGCAGCAAAGGCGAAGAGCTCGCGACGGCATACGTCGGCGATTACTTTAAGAGCATCGGCCTCAAGACCCAGATGCAGCCTGTTCCGCTCCTCGGGCTCACACCAACGGTATCTTCTTTAAAGCTGACCGGTATGAAGGCCGCCACGCTGAAGTACGGCGATGAGTTCATGGCATGGACGCAGTTGCAAAAGGATTCGGTTGCGATCGGCGGCGACCTCGTATTCGCCGGCTATGGCGTCGTGGCACCGGAATTCGATTGGAACGATTTCAAAGACAGCGTCAAAGGGAAAATCATCGTTGTGCTCGTCAACGATCCTCAGCTCGACGACCCCAAAATGTTCGGCGGAAAAGCAATGACGTACTACGGCCGCTGGACCTACAAACTCGAAGAGGCAGCCCGACAGGGGGCAGCCGGCGCGTTGATCGTCCATGAGACGGAATATGCGGGATATCCATGGGAAGTGGTTAAGGGATCGTGGTCCGGCGAGCAGTTCGATTTTGCTCGTTCGGATAAGGGCGCTTCCACCGTGCCATTGCAAGGCTGGATTACAAAGGATGTCGCCACCGATCTATTCAAGGCCTCCGGCCTCGAGTTCAACGACCTCAAGAAAAAAGCCCTGGCCCGTGATTTCCGGCCGATTCCGCTCAAGACTCGCGCTTCTGTGCAGATCACGAACAAGATGCGAATCTTGAGTTCGAAGAACGTCATTGGCGTTTTGGAGGGACAGAACCCCGACGAAGTGGTTCTGTTTACGGCTCACTGGGATCATCTCGGCATCGGCGATCCTGCGCCGAACGGCGACAAGATATACAACGGCGCCGTCGATAACGCTTCCGGTGTGGCCCTCATCATGGACATTGCGCGCGCCTTCACCAAGGCGCCTAAACCGAAGCGGTCGATTGCATTCATCGCGCTCACGGCTGAAGAAGCAGGCACGTTGGGATCGGCGTATTACGCGCAGAATCCGGTTTTTCCACTGAATAAAACCCTGGCGGATATCAACGTCGATGAGGTGAATGTGTTCGGACCGAACAATCAAATCACGGCGATCGGCTATGGATACACCACGCTCGAAGATGTGCTGCGCGACGTCGCAAGGGAACAGGGCCGTACTGTTGTACCGGAAGACGAGCCGGAAAAAGGTTATTACTACAGGTCCGATCAGTTCAGCTTCGCTCAGTTCGGCGTACCGGCGCTTTACACCAAGACAATGACGCCTGAAGCGAGCCGCAAGTACGAAGAAACGAACTATCACAAACCTTCCGACGAATATGACCCATCCTGGAACCTCCAGGGCGCCGTCCAGGACGGTAATGCGTTCTATCAGGTTGCGCTTCGGGTTGTGAATGGAGAGAAGTGGCCGGAATGGAAACCCGGCACGGAGTTCAAGGCGATCCGCGAAAAGTCGTTGGGCCGGTAGATGGACAAGGTTGAAGCGCTGATCCAGCGTTTACGGCAGGAGATTCGCGAGCACGAACACAGGTACTATGTCCTGGCGGAACCCACCGTCTCCGACTACGAATTCGATCAGCTCCTGCGAGAACTTCAACGGCTCGAGGCAGAAAATCCGGACCTGATCGCGCCGGATTCCCCAACGCAGCGTGTTGCCGGCGAGCCCGCGAAGGAGTTCCCGGCGCATACGTTTTCCAAACCGATGCTCAGTCTGGAGAACGCTTATTCCGAAGAAGAACTCGCCGAATGGGGACGCCGCGCGCAGCAACTCGCTCAAACGAGCGACATCGAATATGTTGCTGAACTCAAGATCGACGGTTTGAGTGTCGCCCTGATTTATGAGGACGGTCTGCTAAGCAAAGGAGTGACTCGCGGCGATGGCCGCACCGGCGAGGTTGTGACCGGCAATGTCAAAACTATTCGGTCGATTCCTCTCCGCACCAGCGATCCGGCGTCCGTCGAAATCCGCGGCGAAGTGTTTCTCAGTCTGCAGGCCTTTCGTCAGCTCAACGACGAACGCGAGCAGGCCGGCGAGCCGCGCTTCGCCAATCCGCGCAATTCGGCTGCGGGATCTCTCCGTCAGCTCGACCCGCAGATGGCTGCAAAACGTCCGCTCGATTTCTACGGTTACGCCATCTTCCCGAGCGAGGCGAGCCAGACGGAGAACCTGAAGCGAATTTCAAAGCTCGGCCTGAAAGTAAATCCACATCGCAAGCTCTGCCGGTCATTGACGGAAGTCGTCGACTTTTGCCGCCACTGGGAGGAGCACCGCGACGATCTGGATTACGAAATCGACGGCGTCGTCGTGAAAGTCAATTCCGTGGAACTGCAGGACAAGCTCGGCACCACGGCGAAATCGCCGCGCTGGGCGATCGCCGTCAAGTTTCGCGCGCGCCAGGCGACAACGAAACTCGTGGGCATTCGATTTCAAGTCGGACGCACAGGCGCTCTGACGCCGGTTGCAAGCCTCGAACCGGTTCAACTCGGCGGCACGACCATCCGCAACGCCACGCTTCACAACGAGGACGAAATCGCGCGGCTGGGCGTACAGATCAATGATCGCGTCCTGATCGAGCGCGGTGGCGACGTGATTCCCAAGATCGTCAAAGTCGTCGAGGAAGCTCCGGACAGGCAGCCGTATGAACAGCCCCAAACTTGTCCCGAGTGCGGGGGCGAGGTTTTTCGCGAAGAGGACGAGGCCGTCCGCCGATGCGTTTCCCAGACATGTCCCGCGAAAGTGAAAGAAGCGTTCCTGCATTGGGCCGGCCGCAAAGCGATGAAGATTGATGGGCTCGGCTTCAAGCTTGTGGATCAACTCGTCGAGAAGAATCTCGTGCGGGATGTTTCCGACTTGTATCACCTCACCGTCGATCAGTTGCAGGAACTCGAGCGCATGGGGAAGAAGTCGGCGGAAAACCTCGTCGCCGAAATCGAAGCCAGCCGGTCTCTCGAGTTCTGGAGAATCCTGTTCGGACTTGGCATTCGTCATGTGGGCGAACGGACCGCGCAGATCCTGGCTGAGCAATTCGGATCGATGGAACGTCTTGCCGAAGCCTCTCAGGCCGAACTCGAACTGGTTCATGAAGTCGGACCGAAGCTTGCCGAAAGTATCTACCACTTCTTTCACGAGCCGAAGAACCTCGAGCTGGTCGAGCGTCTTCGAAAAGCCAGCCTGGTCATGAAGGCTGAAACGGCGGCGAAGCTTCGAGCGGTTCAGATCTTTGCGGGAAAGACGTTTGTTCTCACCGGTACGCTGGCAGGCATGACGCGCGAGGAAGCATCCGAACTCATCCAGCAGCGCGGCGGACGGGTCAGTTCCTCGGTGAGCAAGAAGACCAGTTATGTTCTGGCCGGGGCCGACCCGGGATCCAAGCTGGACAAGGCGCGGCAGCTTGCGGTGCCGATCCTTGATGAGCGGCAATTTCGCGCGATGTTATAATTGGGGCGCTATGAAAACCCTTGGAATCGCCCTCCTGACCTTGCTTTTCGTCGGCGCCGGCGTCGGTCAAACGCCACAGCAACCCCCGCCGGCCACGCCGCCAAAACCAACGGATCCCGATCAGCAAACGATCAAGGTTAATGCCGTCCTCGTGAACACGGTTTTTACGGTTGCCGATAAAAATGGCAAGGGAAAGTTCATCACGAACCTCAAGGAAGCCGATTTCAAGATTTACGAAGACGATAAGCCGCAGATCATCACGAACTTCAGCACCGAGACGAATCTCCCTCTCAGCATCGCGCTTCTGGTCGATACCAGTGGAAGCATTCGCGACAAGCTCGTTCTTGAGCAGGAGGCCGCGATCGATTTCTTCTACAACACGCTGAAGAGAGGCAAAGACAGGGCCGCCGTTATCAGTTTCGATTCCGGTGTCGATTTACTGCAGGGTTTCACCGACGACTCCGAAACACTTGCAAACTCGATCCGTAAGATTCGGGCCGGCGGAGGAACGTCGCTATACGATGCGGTTTATCTTGCGATCAACGGAGCGCCTTCTGTGTTTCCCGGTCTTGCCAAAGAGCCGACCGACCGGCGGCGAGTGCTGATTGTGATCAGCGACGGCGACGACAATTCCAGCCGTGTGTCGTTGACCGAGATGCTGGAGCTGGCGCAGCGCAATAACGTGATCATTTATTGCATCAGCACGAATCAGTCCGGCTATTTCAGCGGAAAAGATCAGGATCGCGGCGACCGGACCCTGAGAAAATTCTCCGACGATACGGGTGGAAAATCGTCGTTTCCGCTGAAACTCGCGGATGTTGGAAGTGATTTCAGAGACATTGGCGAGGAACTGCGTGCGCAATACACGATCGGTTATCGGCCGACCAACACGTTACTGGACGGCACGTTCCGCAAGATCCGGATTGACGTCACAACAAACAAGAACTACAGGGCCCGTCACCGTACGGGTTATTACTCGCCTCGACAGGCTCCTTCTCAGAATTAACAAGTCGCGACGAACCTTACTCGTATCTACACGCTTCGTTGGGATCGATCAAGGTGGCTCGCCTCGCGGGAACGTAACTTGCGAGAACAGAGACGCCGAAGAGCACAACTGCCGTTAAACCAAACGTGACGGGGTCGAAGGCGCCTACCTGGAACAGTTGGGTCGAGAGCAGGCGGGCGAAGTAGAAAGCCGCGAGAAAGCCGATCGCAAGTCCGGCAATCGTCATGCGCATGCCTTGACCGATGATGAGCGCAAGCACCTGACGTCTTTCCCTCCAAGCGCCATTCGAATTCCGATTTCCTGCGTCCGCTGCGAAACGTTGTAATTGATCACGCCGTACAAACCGAGCGAAGCCATGAACACCGCAACCGCGGCAAATATCCCCAGAAGCACAACCGCGAATTGACGACGGGCAAGGGTGGCGAAAACACGCTCTTCCATGGTTCTCAGATCGAATACCGGTTGCGCCGCATCAACGGCGCGCACGGCTTCACGAATGGCATTGGATAGAACTGCCGGTTCGCCGTTGGTTCGAATGAGGAGGGCGGAAATGGGGAGCGGTCTCTGATAAAGCGAGGCGTAGTAGACGCCTTTCCCGGAATCGGCCGCGAGGTCGGACTGTTTGACGTGTCCAACGATTCCGATAATCGTGAATACCGCGTTTCCACGTCGAATGTGCTGTCCCACCGGATCTTCGTTCGGCCAATACTGCGCCGCAAGGTTCTCGTCGATCACCATCACGAGTTCAGAACCCGCTGTATCCTGATCCGTAAAAACGCGTCCGCGTTTCAACGGAATCTTGAGAGTCGCGAAGAATCCCGGGGTGACATTCCGGTTATCACCGTGAGGACCCGGGTCGCCTTCGCGTATGGGCCGTCCGACAATCTGGAACGATCCCGATGATTGGCCGAGAAACGGCATCGGCAAACCGGCAGCCACCGAAGTCACACCGGGAATCCCGGTAAGCCGGTCCATGACGGCGCGATAGAAGGCGATGCGCTTGTCGGCTGCTGCATATTGAGATACCGGCAACGACACAATGCCTGTCATGACGCCCCTGGGCTGAAAGCCCGTTTCGACTTGTTGAAGCCGGGAAAGACTCCTTAGAAAAAGGCCCGCGCCGATCAACAGAACCAGTGCCAGGGCGACTTCCACCGTGACGAGCGTGGATCGCAACCGCAGGCGCGCGCGCCCCGCCGTGCCTGTGCGTCCGCCTTCTTTCATGGATTCATGGGCATCGGAACGGGCGATCTGCCAGGCCGGTGCAACTCCGAACAACAGCCCCGAGAGAATTCCGACGGCAGCCGTGAAAAGAAGAACGGTTGGATTCAGTTGAAGCTTCAAACCGGCAACGACGTTTTCCGGTCCCAACACCATTGTCAGGCGATTGCACAAATACGCGACACCGACTCCCAGTATGGATCCCAGGAGTGAAAGAACAAGGCTCTCCGCCAGCGTTTGCCGAATGAGATGTGTCCGGCCGGCGCCAAGCGCGATCCGCACGGCGAACTCGCGCGATCGGCCGGTGGCTCTGGCCAGCAGCAGACCGGCGATGTTCAGGCAGGCGATGAGCAGCACGAATCCGACGGAACCCAGCAGGATGAAGACGGGAATTTTCATGTCACCGGTCATGAATTCGGCGTAGGGAATCAGGAACATGCCCCATCCCGAATCCTTGGCGTAACCGCCCAGATCCGGATCCTGCTGAACGCGCGTCGTGAGGACTCCCATCCACGATTGCGCCCTCTCCCGCGAGATACCGCGTCGAAGTCGCGCGGCTCCCACGTAGCCTTCATTCATCCGGTTTCTCGGTGAATACGCCGCCTCGGGAAGTCCCAACGGTACGAAGATGTCCTGCGTCGGATCTCCGAACTCGGGGCCCATGACGCCCACGACCCTGTAAGGCAGTTGGTTCAGCTGAATCGTGTTTTCGATAATCGAAGGATCGGCGCCGAACAATCGCCTCCAAGTCCGGTACGCGAGCACGACGACGCGATTCATGTTGGGCTGATCTTCTTCCGGCGCAAATCCGCGTCCAACGATGGGCTTCGCCCCGAAAACGTCGAACCACTGCCACGTCACCTGCAGTCCCGACAAGCGTTCCGGTGAGTCGCCTGCGGTGTAGCTGAAGTCGCCTGGTTGGGAGATTCCGGCGGCCTCAAACACGTCTTTGCTGTCGCGAACGTCCGTGAAGTCAGGAACGGAAAGGACAATGCCGTTCAGGTTCAGCTTGCCGTACTTCACCCGAATTGCGACCACGCGTTCGGGTTCGGAGATTCCGGGCGGATGAAACAACAGCGCATCGATCGCGCCGAAAATGGCGGAGTTTGCACCGATTCCCAGAGCGAGCGCGGCAAGCGCAGTAAAGGCAAAGGCGGGACTTTTCGCCAGCCCGCGAAAGGCGAGTCGAATGTCTGCAAACATGCGGGTGACTACCGCGCCGGTCCGAGAAGGTTACGCCGGCTGCTAACTGAGGTCGTGCCGGACCCAGTTTTCGGCTCTATCGATGGCGCCCTTATTTTCCGCGGCCGTTTTTTCGGCGTTGTAACCGAAATCCGTTTTGGCTTTCGCCTTGATGATTTCAATGGCCTGACTGCGGGCGAACCCGGCCTCATCGTTTTTCAGAATGGCGATAAGAGTGGTGTAGCCGGCCCGGTCATTCAAAGCGACGAGAGCCTTGGCAAGGGTTAACTTCAGGAAGGGGTCGTAATCCCGCGACAGCGCGGCCTTCAGCGCGGGTGCGGCTTTGGGATCTTTCTTCTGTTCCATCGCTTCGGCGATGCTTTCCACGACCTGCTCCGATTGGCTGTGAGCCAGCAGATCCGAGAGCGCTGGGATGATCCGAGGGTCATTCATTTCGGACAGATGATTGACCGCGTCGAGTTGAGACGCGGTTTCATCGTGTTTCAATTCTTCAAGCAGGACATCGGCAGGGGACCTGCCGGTCGCCGCATTCGATACGTTGTCCACCTTTCGGAAATGACCCAACGCCCCGAAGAATGCGACACCAATCAAAACCATGGTGGCGACGCTCAAAGCGGCGCGTCCCGGCGCTTCCGAGCGGATGATCGAGTAAGCCGCGCCGGAAATGAGAAGGAAGCCGGCGAGAGTCATGACCACCGCCGGTCCGGTCGGATAGTCCGCGTAGAACGACCAGAGAATACCAGCCACGCTTGCCGAAATGGCGATCATCCATCCGAGCGCGAGGCGACCCTTGACGGTGTCGTTCCACATCTGCGCGATCACCGCCGGGATGACGAGATACGAAAAGACCAAAAGCACACCGGCAATCGCGACGGATTGCGTCACAAGCACTCCGAACGACATGTAAAAAAGCATGTCCCACAGACGGATGTTGATACCGGCTCCGTGGGCTGCTTCGGCGTCCGCGGATATCGCGAAGAATTTGCTGCGAAAGATGAAGTGAAAAATCAGAACGAGCGAATAGAGAACCGCGTCGAAGCGGATGGTCTGCATGGAGACGAGCAGAACGTCGCCGACCAGCATGTGTTTGAGTTCTTCACCGCCGGTTGGCGATTTCGAAAGAATCAGGACGGCCGTTGCCGAGGCCGCGGCGTATGTGATTCCGATGAACGCTTCCTGCGGTACACGCTCCTTGCGCATGCGCGCGATCGCGAAGAGTCCGGCTCCGACGAATGTGAAAGCGAGCGAGAACAGCGCGACCGCAAGCTTGTCGCCGGCGTCGTTCGCGTCATAACCGAGCGTGGTCGCATACGTCGCGCCGAGCGCCGCGATTTGGGCCAGCGCCAAATCGACGAAAATGACCTTTCGCGAGACCACATGTATGCCGAAGTAAACGTGAGTTATCGAGAGGATCAGGCACGCCAGTAAAGGCGCGAGCATCCACCGCCACTCGGTCAGAAATTCCATTGTGTGTGCTCCACCGTTCCCATCTGTATTTACTTACCCAGAGCGGCCGTCATTTCCTTGATCAGGTGATCCATCAAATCAAAGTAAGTTTTGACCCCCGGCTCCCCTTCGACCTGGTTGGGAATCACCACAACCTTGGTGCCGGTTTCACGGCCGATGTTATTCGGTAACGCAGGATCATAGAAATTGTCGACAAGGATCAAGGGAATCTTCTCCGCCTTGATTTGCTGAGTGATCTGTCGAACATGCTGCGGGCCCGGCGGTATACCGGGACGTTCTTCGATGGTACCGGCGAGTTTCATGCCGAAAGCGCGAGCGAAGTACACCCATACTTTGTGGAACTCGTAAGCCTGTATGCCGTTCAGAGGTGCCGCAGCCTTGAGCCATCCGCCCGCCTTCGCCGAGAGCGGCTGACCGCCGATCTTATTCGTTGCGAGAAAATTCTGGAGTTCGCCGCTCCACGTGAGCCGCGTCAGCTTTTGAATACCGACCAGCTTCAACAGTTCGTCGCCGAACATCGCGACATCGAGCCGATGATCGAAATCGGTCTTGCGCTGGTCGTAATAGGCGGCGCCCGGCGGATCGGCGTGCTTCAATGCTTCTGAGATATTGTCGGCTTCCACTTTTGCAAGAAGCGGATCGAGCCACACGTGCGGATTGCCCTGCGGGTGGATGTCTCCCATCTCGCGGGTGAGGACCGACGGGATTTCGAGGGCCGAAATACCTGTGGATGCGATTACACGTCCGGGATTCCCTCGAAATATTTTGGAATTGCCCGAGCCGTTGACCACTTCGTCCCCCCAGAGCTCGAGCGAGAATCCGTTTTCGATGAAGAGCGTTGCTTCCCTCGTCCGCCGCATGAGCACCGGCGTCGGTGTGACGAAATGCGGATCCTGATCACCTTTGGCGAGCGCGATCACATCCACGCGATCGCCGCCGACCTCTTCCGCCAATGCTTTCAGCGTTGGCAGCGTGCATACCACCGTTATCTTTTTGCTTTGCGCCTCCGCGGAAGGCGCGATGGCGAAGACAAGAATCAGCAGAGTTATAAGAGTCATTCGGAATATCGATTTCATAGCACTCCTTATTTATTGACCCAGAACGGCTCCGGCGGATGGGAGCCGAAGATCCAGTTCAATTCAATGAATGCCGAGTTGCGCTTGTTTTCGGTGAGCAGGCTGCTCCAACGGTGCTCGTAATTGAGCCGCAATCGGAGGAATTCGCTGAAGTAATACGAGAAGTATGGCGTGAGGCTTCTCCGCAGCTTCGTCGGATCTGCGAACGTCGTGGCGTAGTCCCAGCGAACTCCCGCGTATTTTCGACGGTCGAATTGCCATTGTGTGAAAACACTGGACCCGTATGGACGGCGGTCCGCGGCCGGATTGCGGTCCGAAAACATCATTTCACCGCCGAGCAGGTAGGATTTCCACTCGCCTTGACGGAACGGCTTCCACCGGTACATGAAGTCGACGGCGTGCAGGCGCACGATCGGAGTTGTCGCACTTCCGGGATGCCAGTAACTCGACCACGCGGCTTCCAGATTGTTCGCTCCGGCGACCGTTTTGAACCATCGCAGATTGCCGAGATAGGCGAGTCGATTGTGGTGATCCGGCGACACCGCGATATCTCCACCTGTGAGCACCTGGAGGCGCGCATTCAGCGAGGAGTTTTCGTCCCACGGCGTGGGTACAAAGAAGTCCGCCGACATGCCCTGCGAGATGAATCCTTCTTCGCCTAGAAACTCTTGCGTCGCGAGCGACCGGATGGTCGTTGGGAGATCGTGGGTGTGAAGTGTATTGAACTTGCCAAAAGCCGGGCGGAACCGTCCCACCTGAAACTTCAAGCCCAGGGGCGTTTCCATGAAGGGCAGCTTCTTGATATTGACGTAGCCTTCTTCAACGTCCACGCTGAACTCGCCGGGTTTCGCGGATTCCAGCGAAGTGATCAGCACGCCATCCGCGTACGGATCGATCGGAACCCGCATGTCGATTTCAGCCTCGCGTAGATTCATCCGGTTGTCGATGCGATCGCCGTCTTCCGTGAAGACCTTCTGATTGTCCGCACGGGCGACAAAGTTTCCCACGACGGAAATCGCGGGGTTAAGCGCGCCGAACGACGTGGGGACCGTAGGCGCCGCGGCGGCGGGTTGTCCGCCGGTGAGGTCGGTCTCCGGGAGCTGAAGCATCTTGGACTGGATCTCTTCGAGTTGCGTCTCGAGCGCCTGAATGCGCTTTTCGTAATCGGCTTTCAGCGCGTCAATCTGTGCCCTCAGCGCCGCTACATCTGCCGCCTGCGCGGCTGCCGGAGCCTGGCCAAATACGATTGATGAAAACAAAAGTGAAATGAGGAATGCGGCAGCTATGCTGCGTCTCATACCTGACTCCTCCAAAATCAAGGTTGCAGAACGACCAAATTGCCGAGTCCGATTGGATCAGAGCCGGACACCAGCATTGGCAGAAACTACATTGCTGCGGACTGCGGAGGAGCGCGGAGCGACGGTTTGCGAAGGACCTGGAGCGGGATTGTTTTGGGGGTGGCGGGTGCTGCCATGGAACCGATCTGGACGAATCGCGTTTCACGGACTAGTGCGCTTGTGGGTATCCAAACCGGCGCGTGAAGGCAACCCACACAAGGTCCTGATTGAACACAAACGTGGTTATCGCCTGCGCATAACACCACGCCCAGGAGAACCAGGACGCCGATCAGTAACGTTTTCCGCATAGCGGACACTGTCACGAAAGCCAATATACTGGATTCGACGTGAAAGTTCCAAATGCGTCAAAGGAGACTTCCCGTCAGTTCGTTTCCTCGACCTTCAACTGCCGGGCGATCAGGTTCGCTTCGCTGAATAGCCGGAATGCGCTGTCGTTGAGAGGGTAGTCCATGTTGTAGACCACTTCGCGGATTCCGGAATTGATGATCATTTTCGCGCACATCAAACAAGGAGCGAAGGTGGAGTAAATGGTGGCGTCTTTCAGTGAGACCCCGTGATACGACGCCTGGACGATGGCGTTTTCCTCGCCGTGAGAGCACAGGCACTCTTCCAACGCTGTACCGGAAGGCGCGAGACTGTTACATCGCGGGCAGCCGCCCTCGTTGCAGTTTCTCGTGCCGCGTGGTGTTCCGTTATATCCCGTCGAGATGACGCGCTTGTCCCGGACAATTATGGCCGCGACCTTTCGCTTCATGCAGTTCGACCGTGATGCCACGACCTTGGCAATGTCCATGAAATACTGATCCCAAGTGGGCCGCTGTTTCTGCTGAAGGAGTTTCGGGACGAGTCCATCGATCTGCGCGTAAAGGTGCTCGAGATGCCCATCGTTGACCAGCTCCAGGTCGGCCATTTCTTCGACGGCGAGAAGGTTCTGGGAGTTTTCACCGCCCTGCATCTCCCGGTCCTCGAGCTCCCGGAACTGCTCGAACTTCGTGGGATCTCCAGCTCGGCCACGTTGCTTGAGCCTTTCAAACCGCATTTCGATCGGGGCTGTAACGCGGACCAATTTGAAGTTTTTCGTCCGCCGCAGCGCTTCAACTTCTTTCGGATTTCGGATGGAATCGATGACGTAGTGCTTGTCATTCTCGATCTTCTCGAGAATACGGTCTGCGAGAACGGCCGCTCCGAACCGCTTGCGCAATTCGTTTCCGGTTTCAATCAGCGTCTCGCGAGTCAACGGCTGGCCGCGGCGTCGTACTTCGTCGCGGATGACATCCGAAAGGGAGAAATAATAGAAGCTTTTCTTCTCGAGGTACTTCGCTACTTCTCCCTTACCGCTCGCGTTACGTCCTGTAAGACCGATCAACATAAGTAAGATCACCCCAAGGGAAGTTTACGATACTATGATGCGCTATGTTTGCTGACAAGAAGATCGCCGTTCTCGGCGCAGGGAAGCTGGGTGAGGCGCTGATCACCGGGCTCATCGAAGCGGGGCTGGTTCGGAAAGAGCAGTTTATCGCGACGGCGGCACACAACCAGCGGCTGGAGCAGCTTCGAGAAAAGCTGAACATTTCGACGACTCTTTCAAACGGTGAAGCGGTGCGTCACGCGCAGATCGTTCTTCTGTGCGTCAAGCCGCAGACGGTTCAGGAAGTCGTGCGCCAGGTTTCGGATGATCTGACGCCGCAGCATCTGTTGATTTCCGTCGCTGCAAGCGTCACAACCCGATTCATCGAGGATCTCATCCCGCAGGCGGTCCCGATCGTTCGCGTCATGCCGAACACACCCTGTTTGATCAAACAGGGGATGAGCGCGATTTCTGTCGGGAAGCACGCGACCGTCGATCATGTCCGGCAGACGCAGAAGATCTTCGACGCCATCGGCCGCACCTTGATCATCGATGAAAAGCACATGGATGCCGTCACCGGCCTCAGCGCGAGTGGGCCGGCATTCGTGTACATCATCATCGAATCGTTCGTTGAAGCAGGCGTCAAGGTGGGGTTGCCGCGTGACGCCGCGACTCAACTGGCTGCCCAAATGGTTCTGGGTGCGGCGAGTATGGTTCTGCAGACCGGCGAGCATCCGGCGAAACTGAAGGACGTTGTGACAACTCCGGCGGGCTGTACTATCGATGGAATTCTGGAACTCGAAGATGGCGGCCTTCGAGTCACACTCATCAAGGCCGTCGTTCGCGCGACCGTGAGGGCGCGGGAACTCGTCAATGGATGACAACGGATGACAGCGTGCTGAAACCGTTACGGGTCGTCATGGTCGCGGCCGAATGCCTGCCCTTTGCGCAAGCGGGTGGATTGGGCGACGTGATTGGGGCGTTGCCCGTCGAGTTGGAAAAGCTCGGCATTAACGTAGCCGTCGTCATCCCGCGCTATCGAGTCATCGACCTTCACAAATTCGGATTCCAGCCATACAACGTCGCCCGCGGAACCCGGATTCATCTGGGTTGGGAAGAAATGTTCTACGACGTGCACGTCGCCACGATGGCCGGTTCGTCCGTGAAGGTTTTCCTGATCGGTAATGATCGATTCTTCAACCGTGATGGCATTTATGTCGATCCTCAAACCGGAAGGGATTTCGGCGACCAATCCGACCGTTGGATCTTCTTTAACCGTGCCGCCATCGAATTCCTGCAAAACGAATTTCCGGACGTCGACATCATCCATTGTCACGATCATCAAGCCGCGCTGATTCCCGCATACCTTCGCAGGTTCTATCGGCGCAATGGCGTTTTTGCGAAGACCCACAGCGTTTACACGATTCACAATCTGGGTTACCAGGGCCTGTTCCCAAGGGAAGTGATGTCGCGTGCGGGCTTTTACGACGCCGAGTTTTATCCGACCAGCCCATTCGAGTTTTATGGTGCCTTCAATTTCATGAAGGTCGGGATAGTTCACGCCGACCTCATCACAACCGTCAGCCCGACCTATGCGAGGGAGATTCAGGAAAGCAAGGAATACGGTTACGGTCTGGAGGGAGTGCTGCGCGAGCGGTCACGCGATGTGGTCGGTATCCTGAACGGAATCGACATCAATGCCTGGAATCCCGCGACCGATCCTTTGATCCCGTCGCACTACGACACCACGAACCTAACGGGCAAGGTTGAAAATAAGCGCGCGCTTCTACGGGAGTTCGGTTTGGACGACGCCAACGTCGACTGGCCGGTGCTGGCAATGATTTCACGAATCGAAGCACAGAAGGGTTTCGATCTCGTCGTTAACATTCTCGACGACCTGCTTCAGAGAGATCTTCGATTCGTGATGCTTGGCACAGGAAACAAGGAAACCGAAATGTACCTGCAAGACGTTGCCAACCGTCATCCCGGGAAAGCCAGCATCCGATTCGTGTTCGAACCCCGCCTCGCCCACTTGACCGAGGCCGGCTCCGATATCTTCCTGATGCCGTCGAAGTACGAACCTTGCGGTCTGAATCAAATGTATAGCCTGCGCTACGGGACGGTTCCGGTGGTTCGTGCGACGGGCGGATTGGCCGACACCGTTCGAGAGTTTCAGCCCGATGGCAACGACGGCGTCGGCTTCCGATTCTCCGACTACGATGCCCATCATTTCCGTTCTGCGGTCGAGCGGGCGCTTGGACTATGGCCGGATCGAGGCTCATGGAAGAAGTTGATGGTGAACGGGATGAGTCAGGACTTGAGCTGGAGTCTCTCTGCCGCTAAATACGTGGAACTCTATACGCGCTTCGGTAAATCCACTTCTGTTTTTTGAAGTTTTTATTAACGCCGCTACTTAACTCGCTGAAAACACAAGTTTCAAATTTGGTCTCTTCATTGCTTTATTAGGAGTCAGTTCACAGGTTTCCGGGAGCAGCCGCTCCTCACAAAATGTCTCGTTCTCACAGGGGGTGAGGGGAGAGAAAAGGGGAGCGGCGCTCGGAAAGTCTGCAAAACCCGCGGGTCGGTGCCCGCGGGTTTTTTCTATTACGCCGGTGCGGCGTGCTGTTTCATCCGTCGCTTCATTTCTTCCGGCGAGACGTCTTCCTTGTGTGTCGCGACGTGCCACACGTGGCCGAACGGATCTTCAAGAGTTCCGCTTCGGTCGCCGTAGAATTTGTCTTTCACTTCTTCGCGGACCTTGCCGCCATTTGCGATGGCCCGGTTAAACACGGTGTCGACATCCTGGACGTAGATCATGACGCTGACGGGTGAACCGCCAAGCGTCTTCGGTCCTTTGTATCCCATCTCCGGATACTCGTCCGCGAGCATGATCGGTGAGTCGCCGATTTTGATTTCAGCGTGACCGATCTTTCCGTCCGGCGACGGAAATCGAAACAGTTCGCTCGCGGCGAACGCTTTCTTGTAATACTCGATCGCTTCTGCTGCGCCTCGGATAATCAAATACGGCGTTGCCGTGTGGTAGCCCTCTGGAATCGGCTTCGTCATGTCATCCTCCGATACAGAAACTCTGAAACGTTGAATAACGAAGTGTAGTACATAACGAAGACGATTTGTGTTTATGCCTGCGCCGTGCGGGGCGTGCACTCGCTGTTACAAACGCGAGGTTCAAATTACCGATGATTCCGGGGAAATTTAGCGTGTTCCGAAGACCGTGTGTACAATTGCGCCGTTCATCATCTATCTAAGGAGGCCGGATGAATAGCGCGAAGCGGTCCGCCACTCGGATTGCCACCATTTTCGCCAGCATCGCCGCCGCAACACTTCTGGTGTTGGGCCAGGGAGTGCCTGAGGATTCATCGGTACCGAAGGATCTCCGCCCGTTGCTGACTCCCCGATACAGCGAGGTGCGTCTGGTCGTGACGCGCTACCAGGCCGATCGCAACATGCTCATGGGCAACTTCGCCGGTGCGACGCCTGGTGCACGTGGCGGCGGGCGAGGCGGACCGCCCGCGGCCGATACGCAACAGCCGCTCGTGATTTCACTCAACAGGATCGCACGGCTGAAGAGGTTCGATGCCTCGTGGCAGGCGTCCCTCGGCCGCATCGACTCTTCCAAACTCTCTCCTGAAGCCGCGAAAGATCTGGCCGACTTGAAGGCCACCGTCCAAAAGAACGCCGCGGAACTCGACGGTCAAACCGAAGCGCTCGCTCAGGTCACGCCGCTGGTTCCTTTCGCCTCGAGCCTGGTGACGCTCGTCGAAGACCGGATCGCGATCAAGGACATCGATTCGGAGAAAGCGGCGGGCACGTTAACCGCTGTCACCAGGCAGATTGAGGACATCCAATCCCAACTCTCAGCCGGTACGCTTCAGGCAAGTCCTGCCGAAGCCGTCGCGGCGGCCGGAGCCGTCGATCAACTTCGAACGAATCTTGCCGGCTGGAACTCTTTTTATAACGGATACGATCCGCTATTCACGTGGTGGATGGGGCTTCCGTATAAACACGTCGATGCTGCGCTTCAAGGCTATGCAACGTTCCTACGCGACAAGATTGCGCCGGCGAATCAAACCTCCAACCTGAAAGTCACTGCGCCCCGCGCGGAACCATCGCCGGCGCCCAGGTTCAACGAGGTCCCGGATCTTGCGGAGATCCTGGCGCTGCCTCAGGATGAAATGACGGGCATTGTGCAACGGTTCCGCGGCAACAGCGGCGGGCGCGGCGGCGGAGGTCCCGACGGAAGTCGCGGCGGTCCCGCGGGCGCCGTGCGAAACGCGAAGTTCTACAACGACTGGCTCGCTGCGCTGAAGACTCTCGACTTCGATCACCTGACACGCCATGCCCAGGTGGACTACCTCTTTCTGAAGAAACGTGCAGAGCTTGAACTGGCGCGATTGGACAAACCTCTTCCCGCAAACAATCCGCGGAAGACCGACAACACCGGGATTCCCGGCAACGCTCGTGGACGTGAAGGACTCATCCGCGATCTGGAAGACGAGTTGATCCCCTACACTCCTGAACAACTTATCGTGCTCGCCGACCGCGAGTTCGCATGGTGCGAGAACGAAATGCGTAAGGCTTCGCGCGAGATGGGCTTTGGCGACGATTGGAAGAAGGCCCTCGAAAAGACCAAGACGATGCACCCGCCGCCGGGCGGCCAGCCCGCGATGATTCGGGATCTCCTTCTCGAAGCCATCGACTATGTCCGGCAGCGCGACCTCGTGACGCTGCCGCAGATCGACGTCGAGTCGCAGCACATGATCATGATGACACCCGAACGTCAGCTCGTGAATCCATTCTTCACCGGTGGAGCTCAAATGAGCGTGTCGTATCCCACGGACACCATGGAATTCGAAGCGCGACTCCAGAGCATGCGCGGCAACAACCGTCCGTGGTCGCATGCCACGGCGTTTCACGAAATGATTCCCGGACACAACCTGGTGAACTATTACAGCCAGCGCTACGGCGGCTATCGCCCAAGCCTCGGCGGCGGCCCGTTTTTCGGTGAAGGGTGGGCGGTCTACTGGGAACTCATACTCTACGATATGGGTTTCAACGACACGCCCGAGGAGCGTGTGGGCGCACTCTTCTGGCGCATGTTTCGATGCGCCCGGATCATCTTTTCGCTTCGCTTCCACATGGGTCAGTGGTCACCTCAGGAGTCGATCGACTTCCTGGTCGACCGAGTCGGCCACGAACGCGACAACGCCACAGCGGAAGTTCGCAGATCGTTTGAAGGCGGTTACGGACCTTTGTACCAGGCCGGCTATTTGCTTGGTGCGCTCCAGCTGCAGTCGCTCCGGAAGGAACTGGTCGACACCAAACAGATAACCAACAAAGCGTTCCACGACGAGATCCTGCGCGGAGGATCCATGCCAATCGAACTGATCCGCCTGGCTCTTACTAAACAAAAACTGACGCGGGATATGTCGATCGACTGGAAGTTTTACGGAGACCTGCCGGAGTAGCAGACGTTTTTCTGTCCGTGCGAGGAAGCAAGGACTAGAATCTGCTGATCCCGACCCGTCTTCCTGGAGGCAACATGCGAGGGTCTCTTAAAAAGACTGTAATGCTCGGTGCGTTCCTTCTCCTCGTTTTGCTCCGCGCGAGCGCTCAACGGAACAATGAGGCATTAAAAGATCTGGCGCGTCAGTCGTTGTCGAAGATCGACGGTGAATTGAAAGTCGCCGGTCTGAAACAACGCGTCGATGTGATCCGGGACCAGTGGGGCATCCCGCATATCTACGCCCAGAACATGGACGATCTCTTCTTCGCGCAGGGATATGTGACTGCCCAGGACCGGCTCTGGCAACTGGAAATGTGGCGGCGAATGCATCAGGGGCGTCTTGCCGAGATTCTCGGCCCGACGGCCTTCCAGTCCGACAGGGACGCGCGCATGACGATGTACCGCGGTCCGATGGATGAGCGCGAGTTCAGCAGCTACCACCCCGAGGGCAAGCGTATCTTTACGGCGTACGTCAACGGCATCAATGCGTTCATCAAACAGAATACCAGCAATCTGCCGGTCGAATTCAAGCTCACCGGATTGAAGCCGGAGTTCTGGACCCTACAGGACGTCGTTCTCCGCGCCGGTGGCTTCGGTGACGCGACCGCCGAACTGAGACTGGCACAGAGTGTCGCGCGCCTCGGCATCGAAGAAGCGAACCGGCGGGCTCAGCCCGATCCCTGGGATGATTTGAAAGTTCCGGACGGTCTCGACGTCGCGCTCATCACCGACGAGGTGGTGAGTGGGCTTCGCGGCGGCGGCCAGCTTCCCAAGGTTCCGATCCTCGATCAATTTCGAGGACTCACTTCGCAGGCGATGAATGAGCTGGGCCCGCCTGAGTGGGAAGGCATCAAGGGAAGCAACAACTGGGTGATGAGCGCGAGGATGTCCAGGACCGGACGTCCACTGCTCTCGAACGATCCTCACCGCGAAGTGACGAACCCGTCGTTGCGCTACATCGTCCACCTCAACGCACCCGGCTGGAATGTGATCGGATCCGGCGAACCTCCGTTTGTGGGAATTGCCATCGGTCATAACGAACGTCTGGCTTGGGGACTCACCATCGTCGGAACCGATCAGCAGGATGTTTACGTCGAAGACGTCAATCCCTCGAACGCGAACGAAACGATGTTCGACGGCAAATGGGAGCCGATGCGAATCGTTCGGGAAGAGATTAAAGTCAGGGATGCGGAACCTCGTCCGATTGAACTCAAATTCACCCGTCATGGTGTGGTGTTCTACGAGGACCGCAAGAACCACAAGGCCTACGCCGTTCGGTCCGCTCTTGTCGAACCGGGATCCGCGCCTTACATCGGCGGACTGACGCTCAGCCAGTCGAAGAACTGCAGCGAGTTTCTGGAAAAAGCCACGGCTGTCTGGAAAGCGCCGACGGAAAACCTGATCTGCGCTGACGTGGACGGCCATATCGGGTGGCAAGCTTCCGCGCTGACGCCGTCACGCAACGGCTGGCTCGGCCGTTTGCCCGTGCCGGGAACCGGGAAATACGAATGGAAGAGTTTTCGCACCGATCTTCCGCGCTCGTATGATCCGCCGTCCGGTTGGGTGGCGACCGCCAACAACAACATCCATCCGCCGGGCTATTACCCGCCTGTCATGTTCAAGAATCCCGGCGCTGCGATTCGCGTGAATCGCATTCGAGAAATGATTGCGGCTCAGCCGCTGTTCGGGATCGACGATTTCAAGCGCATGCAGCAGGACGCGCTCAACACGCAGGCTCGTGAAGAACTGTCGCTGTTCAGCGGTTGGACCAGCAGGAACCCGGACGTGGAGTCGATTCGGGTGAAGCTCGCGAAATGGGACTCCATCCTTCGACGCGACAGCTTTGAGGGAGCGGTTTATCAAACCTGGCGAAGCACCGTCGACCGCACAGCGTTGGATCGCGCATCGGCGACGGCGAATCGGAGCGCGATCGTCGAAGCGGGGATCGCTGCCCCAATCGATCGGTTGAAACAGACGCAGGGCGCGGATTCGTCGCAATGGCGATGGGGTCGCGCCAACACACAGGTATTTCCGCATCCTGTCTTGAAGGATTTCGATCTGCCGACCATTGAGCGCCGCGGAGGGGCCGGAACCGTCGCGGCAAATGGCGCGACATATCGCGAGATCTTCGACGTCGGAAATTGGGACGCCGCCATCGGTACCAACGTACCCGGCGAGTCCGGCCAGCCCGAAAGCCCGTACTACAGCAATCTGCTTCCGATGTGGGCGAACGACGAGTACTTTCCTCTCGTCTACAGCCGGAAAGCCGTCGACGAGAAGGCTGCACATAAGTTGACTCTGAAACCATAGCGGGGAGATATGCGACGAATCCATCTGGCGAAGCTTCTGGTGATCCTGTTAATTGCGGTGAACGCTCGTGCGCAGGATCGTCTGCCGCCGATCCCGAGCGAGAAAATGTCAGCCGACCAAAAGAAAGCAGTCGACGATTTTCGAACGGCACGGCAGGCCGAACCCAGCGGTCCGTTCTGGCCGCTTCTTCGAAGTCCTGAATTGATGACCAGGGGGCGCGCGCTCGGCGACTATCTCCGCTACAGAAGCGCGCTGCCTCCGCGATTGAGTGAATTTGTGATCCTTCTCACCTCGCGGCAGTGGACGCAGCCGTACGAATGGAACGTTCACTATCCCATCGCCGTGAACGCCGGCTTGAATCCGAATGTTGCAAAAGCGATCGCCGAAGGGCGCCGTCCGGATGGCCTCACCGATGATGAAGAGCTTCTGTACACCTTCTGCCTGGAGTTGCAGAAGAACCAGAGCGTCAGCGATGCGACCTACAAGCGGGCGCTCTCGAGATTCGGCGAGCAGGGCGTTGTCGACACAGTCGGAATCGTGGGTTACTACAGCCTGCTCGCAATGGTCTTGAACACCGCGCGTACACCGGCGGGTGCAAGCGCAGCCGTTCCACTTGCGGTTCTGCCTGCTCTGGCCGACAGCGCCGGCAAGCAGGCCGAACAGGAAGTCCGTCAGGTCGAGAGGCTGTTCAACGAAGCCAGAGCGCGGGCCGATGTGACAACGCTGGAAAAAATTCTGGCCGACGAATGGACCATCACGCACAGCGACGGCAGCACGGACACAAAAACGAAGTATCTGTCCGACCTTCGTTCGGGCGCGCGAAAGTTCGACTTCGTCAAACAGGACGAGATTTCCGTGCGCCTCTACGGCGACACGGCCGTCGCGTCCGGCTTCACCGATTCGAAAGTGCAGTACAACGGCCAGGCCCAGGGAGGCCAGTTGTATTTCACTCGCGTCTACACGAAGCGCAACGGCAGGTGGCTGATGATCGTGTCCCACGCCACAACCCGGCAAACCGGGAAGTGACGTTGAGGAAGCCCGTGGTCTTGTCTCAATCGGGACGCCGCGGTGGGGCAACGGGTTGAGGAACCGGTGGAAATATCTTTTGCGAAGCCAGTTCGCTGAACGCGGCGGGGGCGTCGCGTTCCGATATCTGGTTCAATTCCTCGATGCCTTTGGCGCTGTCATCGTAAGCCCACTCGACCTGACGCAGTTGACTCGGCGTCGGAAGTCCGGTGAACCCGTCGATGGCTCGACTGATATTCCCAATCGTCGTGTATTGACTGTCCAGCGAGCGCTGAACCTCTGTAATGTGCGCCAGCAGCTTCTCGATCGTGTTCTTTGAATTCGCATCGAGCTGGCGCTGTACTCCTTCGACCGTCTCGCGCAGTTTGCGCGCCGCGATGCGAGCGGGTGCCAGAGTTTTTTGAAGATTGTAGATGTCCACAAGCGTCTTTTGACGCGCGGCGCGATCCGCGTCGGAAATGCGCGTCAAGGGATCGCCCTCGACGTTCACCTCAGCGATCACCGCGGGAACGTCCGGAACCGAAACCGACACGCGATATTTCCCCGGTACGACACTGGGCGCACGAGCAGGACCGCCGAAGCCGGCCACTTCCGCTCCGGCAGGTGTTTCTTCGCTTGATGGCGCATCCAAACGGAGATCCCAATAAACACGGTTCCATCCTTTAGCCGCCGGTCCCGTCAGCGTTCGCGTGGACTGGCCTCGAGCATCGCTGATCGCGAGCGTCGCCGGCTTCTCGGACGCTTTCTGAAGATAGTAGTTGATCGATGCGCCGTATCCGGGATTCGGGGCAAAAAACTGGCCCGCTCCGAACCACGCCTGCGGACTGTATAGATTGATAAGCCTCGCGGTTGGAATCGGTGCAACGAAAAGGGCGGAAGACAGAACTTCGGAGGTCATCGCCTCGAGCGGTTCGATGTCGTCCAGTATCCAGATGCTCCGGCCGTGCGTCCCTACCACGAGCGAATTGTCGCGCGGGTGAATGGCGATGTCGTCCACCGGAACGGTTGGAAGATTCGTACTCATGGAAACCCAATTCGTCCCTCCATCAATCGAAACGTGAAGGCCGCGTTCGTGTCCGAGGAAAAGCAACCGGGGATTCCTCGGATGCTCGCGGAGTCGGTGAACGGATGTTTCCGGGAGTCCCTGGGTGATCGACCGCCAGGTTTGACCGAAATCCTCACTGATGAAAACGTACGGACGATAGTCGTCGTTGTAGTGGCCGTCGAATGTGGCGTACACGCGAGCGGCATTGTGTTTCGAGGGAATGATGCTCGACACATATGTGTGGGGCGGCAGATTCGAAAAGCGCGACGTGATGTTTCTCCACGTCTTGCCGCCGTCTCGCGTCACCTGCACCTGGCCGTCGTCGCTGCCGGTGTAGATGACCAGTGGATCGAGCGGCGACTCGCCGATCGCCGTCAGCGTAGAGTAGGCTGAAACGCCGTCATGACGCGAAAGCGCGTCCTTCGGGACCTTGGTTCCCATCAGTTCGAGATTCTCGCGGTCGATGTTGGCAGTGAGATCGGGACCGATCGGCGTCCACGAGAAGCCTTTATCCGTGGACTTGAAGAGCATGTTCCCGCCGATGTAAACGGTCGACGAATTCGCGTTTGAAACGGCGATCGGCGTATCCCAGTTGAACCGATACTTCGGCTCGTTGGGTTTCGGTTTTTCGGGTGTGATGGGGATGATGTTCTGCCGCTCCATGGTCGTGAGATTGATGCGTCCCACGTTGCCATCCTGCGACTCGAGGTACACCGTCATCGGGTCGTTGGGATCGACCTTGGCGTAGAATCCGTCACCACCGCCGATGTTGTACGCATCGGTGTTCGAGATGCCGTTGCGGCTGCGCGTCGCGCTGGGAATGCACCACAGGCCGTTATCCTGAAGTCCGCCGCAGACGTAGTACGGATCCCGCATATCCACGCTGATTTCGTAGAACTGGCCGATCGGAAGGTTGTCGCGGAACATCCAGTTTTCACCGCGATTCCAGGATATGGAAACTCCACCGTCGCCGCCGACGATCAGGTGGTTGGGATCGTCGGGATCGACCCATAGCGCGTGGTCTTCCGAATGCACCGTGCTGAACACTTCACGAAAATTCTTGCCGCCGTCATCCGAGATATAGAAACCGCGATTGGAGCCGAGCATATAAATTCGATTCTTGTCCTTCGGATCGATGCGCACCTGGCTGTAATACATCGGCCGCGTATTCAGTGTCGTGACGCGTTCCCACGTCTCGCCCCGATCTACAGTGCGGAACAGACCGCCGTCGCGTGCCTCGACGGTCGCGTAGACGATCCGCCCATCCATTCGAAAGACCTCGAGGCCGATGCGGCCTTTGTCGCCTTTGGGCAGTCCGGCGGTGAGTTTCGTCCACGTCGTCCCGCCGTCATATGTGCGATGAATCGCGCTGCCCGGTCCGCCGCCGTTGAATCCCCAGGCGCGGCGCTGGCGCTGATAAGTTGCAGCGAAGAGAGTCTGCGGATCCTGCGGGTCCATGACCAGGTCGGTCGCGCCGGTGTTGTCGTCGACGAACAAAACTTTCTTCCATGTTTCTCCGCCGTCTGTGGTCTTGAAAACGCCGCGCTCGGCGTTCGGCCCCCAAAGGTGTCCGACCGCTGCGACGTATACGATGTCCGGGTTCGTCGGATGGATGATGATACGGCCGATGTGCCGCGTTTCCTTGAGACCGGCATGTTTCCAGTGCAGGCCGCCATCGACGGATTTATAAACGCCGTCGCCCCACGAGGAACTCTGACGGTTGTTCGGCTCGCCCGTTCCGGCCCACACGATATTGGGATTCGACGGCGAGACCGCCAGATCTCCGATCGACTGCATGGCATCGACCTGGTCAAACACCGGAGTCCACGACGTTCCTGCCGTGGTGCTTCGGAAAATTCCACCGCTTGCCGTGCCCACGTAGATCACATCCGGCGACCCCGGGATTTTGGCGACAGCGAGGTCGGCCACCCGGCCGCCCGTGTTTGCAGGTCCGATGCTGCGAAACTTCAGTCCCGC
This sequence comes from uncultured Solibacteraceae bacterium, assembly GCA_964584785.1. GTDB lineage: Bacteria > Acidobacteriota > Terriglobia > 20CM-2-55-15 > 20CM-2-55-15 > JAHFTY01. Next base: position 101,101 of record CAZPBY010000005.1, on the reverse strand, counting down.
GAGCATCGACGTGTCGAGGCCCGTCGTACGTGCGTTTTGAGCGGAGGTCGTCAGAGATGTTGCCAAAAGCAGGATCGAGATGCTGAACAGAATACGGTGCTTCATCGCTTTTCCTCGGAAAGATGGATGCGTATTATGCCTCATTTCACGGGGAATAGGCGCAACGATGGAAGATGGCGCGACGAAGCCCGGAGCGGCGGGCTTCGTCACATCATGCGTTTCTCGGAGTAAAAGCGTTGCCCGCGACGAGACGATCGTGCACCGACGTGATGACGGATGGAATGATTTCGTCTGACGTTCCGGACGGGATGATCGTCGGATCCGGTGGAATGACCGGGCGAATAATGGGCTGCTGCAGTTGTTCGCGCGCGTCCATCATCCATCCGAATCCGCGGTAGGCGTACGACAACAACGTCCGGTCGGGCTCAGCGATTCCGAGAACTTCCTGGACCAGCCAAGCGCCGAAATCGGTATTCGGCGTGAGACGGAGCCGGCCCGTACCAGTGGACTTCTCGACCCCCTCGAACAGCGCAATCTGGTAAATCCTCTCGACAAGCGACACGCGTTTGAGGACCGTGGGGCTGACCTGAATTGTTCCGCGATCGATCGCTGCAAACAACGGGGCCAGGTAAAGGGCGGGTCGCGGATCCATCTCGAGGTGATTCTCGCGTCCGGCGGCGGCGATTTCGGGGTGACCAAAAGTCGGGAGCCCGCCCTTCAGGATGCGGCTGCGGATGGCGTCATCGCGCTGCGATTGGGGCGTTTCCTCGAGGACGTGAACAAAATCGGTCATATCGCTGATGGCGCCGAAATGGCGTCCGCAATCCAGCGCCATTTGGCTCGCCGTGAACAAGTCGGAAACCGAACGCGTATGCAGCGTCGCGAAATATCGAGCCACCATGTTCGACCCGGCGGAACCGTGATGCACCTGGATGGAACCGAGTTCGCCAAGCAGTCGCGTCCCGTCCGCGTTTGCCGCGCGCCGCAACAGCGTGCTGAACAGCGATCGAAACGGATCCGCGGAATCCACTGCGGGAATCGGGAATGGACTGCCGCCGCCGCGCATCGACGATGCGACCATCGCTACGGCGATGTTCTCCGTATGGATCGCGATCATTTCCGACAGTAGTTCAGCGGGCGCTCGGGTTGTGTTGACGGCTCCAACCTGGCGCGATGCTTTTCGGAAAGCCGCCCAGTGCTGTATCGCCACATCGGGTGCGGCGTTCGGAAAACTCTTCATGAACTCGCGAGTCTTCGGGCCGGCCGCCTCGATGCCCCGTGATAACGAATCGGCCAGGAACTGTCGAAACAGGGCCGCTTCGTCGTCCGCCGGGACTCGCCCGAAGAGACCCGCACAGATGACGCGGATGGCGTCGGCTTTTCCTGTGACGATGTCTTCCTCGAACAGCTTTCCGCGGACGGTGAATGACCGGATATCCAGGTCCAGCGTGGCATTGCGCGCGGGAAGCTGATGGCGGTGCCGAACCGGATTCGCCAGCACATTGGTCGACGGCGGCATGCTCACGAAAAACTTCAACGCTGCGGCAACCTCCGGCCGGTCCTTGGACGCGTCGATCGCCGTTTTCACGGGGTTGTAGGCCGATTTGGAGGGGACTTCCGAAAAAAGGTTCGCGAGTTTCGTATCCATTACTATCCTTATAGGATGTTCGTCAGTATAGACAAACTTAATTATGGCAATCCTAGGTATTGATAAGATCAATCATCATGCATGTCTTCCGTTATAAGCAAAACCGACTGCAGCAGCTTCGCGGATTCTGCGCCGTAGTTGAATCGAGGAGCGTTTCCAAAGCCGCGGAACGTATGAGGCTAACACAACCCACGGTTTCGTTGCAGGTACAGGCTCTCGAACGCGACTTTAGGGCCCGCCTCTTCGAGCGGCGGGGTCCGAAACTGGACCTGACACCCGAGGGGAAGCTGCTTTACGACTTGGCGCGACCGCTGGTGGATGGACTTGTTGAACTCGAGCGTGAGTTCGAAGCCCGACGAAACAACGTCGAGCAGGGCCGGCTCGCCATCGCCGCCGGGGAATCGACGATCCAATATGTGCTGCCGTCGACCGTGCAGAAATTCGCTGCTACCCATCCCGGAATTTCATTGGCCTTGAATAACGTGACCGGTCTAGACGGCCTGCAGCAATTGCGCGAACGCCGGGTGGACTTCTGCGTTGGCCCGCTGCTGGATGTGCCGCCGGACCTCGAGTTCGAGCCGGTCGTCAGTTTCGATCCCGTCCTGATCACGGCACTCCGTCATCCGCTTGCCAAACGGCGGCAGGTGACGCTACGGCAGATCAGCCAATTTCCGCTGATCATGCCGCCGCGGCATCTCAGCACCTGGCGTCAGGTCGAAATGGTGTTTCTTCAGCATGACCTGCGTTATGAGGTCCGGATGGAGATGGGCGGGTGGGAAGTGATCAAGCGTTACGTGGAGTTGGGGCTGGGCATCTCTATCGTGATGAGCGTGTGTTTGACCAGCCACGATAGGTTAGCGGTGATTCCCGTCAAGAAATACTTTCCGCAGCGTGTATACGGGATCGTCAAACTCAAGGGGCGGCTACTCTCACCTCAAGCGAGACACTTTATTGAGGCTTTCAGAAAGTCTGCAGCATAGGAATTTCGAAATTGAACGACGGGAAGTTCTAATCCGAAAGCCGAAATCTCAAATTGGACTTAAGCACCGCTGGCGGGCAGTCCAACTTCGGATTTCGGCTTTCGGATTTCGGATTAGAACTTCCCTTCGTCCGATTTCAAAATTCCCGTTTCCCGTCCGACTACTTGGGTTGCCCCACAATCCGAATGTACGGCTTCGGCGCTTTCCATCCGTTCGGGAACTTCTGCTTGGCTTCTTCGTCGGATACCGCCGGCAGGATGATCACGTCCTGGCCTTGTTTCCAGTTCACCGGTGTGGCGACCTTGTGTTTGGCGGTGAGCTGGATCGAATCCAGCGCGCGCAGAATTTCATCGAAATTCCGGCCGGTGCTCATCGGGTAGCTGAGCATCAGTTTGATCTTCTTGTCCGGACCGACGATGAAAACGGTTCGGACGGTTGCGTTGAGCGCAGCGGTGCGCCCTTCGGACGTAGTTCCGGCGTCAGCCGGCAGCATGTCGTAGAGTTTGGCGACCTTGAGCTCGGGATCGCCGATCATCGGGTAATTGACTTTGTGGCCCTGCGTCTCTTCGATATCCACCGCCCACTTTCCGTGACTGCTGACGGGGTCGACGCTCAGTCCAATGATCTTGGTGTTTCGCTTGGAGAACTCAGGCTGCAGCCCGGCCATGTAGCCGAGTTCGGTCGTGCAGACCGGCGTGAAGTCTTTGGGGTGTGAAAACAGGATCGCCCAGCCGTTACCGATCCACTCGTGAAAGTTGATGGTGCCTTGCGTGGTTTCGGCCGTGAAGTTGGGGGCATCGTCATTTATACGTAGCATCCTTCTCTCCTGAATTTTTGATTTTTCTGGCCGTGAAGGGCCGTCATTCGGACGTGACTGGTGAGCAACCATCGACGCCCGAGAATCGAACGACGTGTCCGATAGTATACTCCTTTGCAACCACGACATGCTCATCGGGAGAATCACCATGAAGCGCGCGAAATCTTTGGTTGTCGCCTCTCTGCTCGTCATTTCGACTGCCTACGCGATGCAGGCTCCGCAGCAGCCGACGCGTTGGACACGCGATCAAATCACCAGCGCCGTCGCTCCGGCGCGAGCTGGACGGAAGCTCACGCCCGCGCAGTGGCCCAACGGGGCGCGAGTCGCCGTGTCGTTGAACTTCGACGTCGACAATGAAACGCTGACGCTTTCCGGCGGCAGCAACGCTCCGGTCGATCTTTCGGCCGGCGAGTTTGGCGCAACCCAGGGGCTGCCTCGCGTGCTTGAACTTCTCGATCGATACCAGCTGCCGGCGTCGTTTTTCATTCCGGCGGTCAGCGCCATGCTTCACCCGCAGATGATTCAGGAGATCAAGAAGCGGCCGCGTCATGAAATCGGCGTTCATGGCTGGATTCATGAAAACTATCAGAACATCGAGAATGAGGCGGAAGAAGAGCGCCTGATGAATCAAGCGATCGAGTATATGACCGAGGCCGCCGGCAAACGGCCCGCCGGGTTTCGCGCGCCGTCGTGGGCCTTCAGCAAGTTCACGCCTGCTCTCATCAAGAAAGCCGGATTCGTGTACGACAGCAGCCTCATGGCCATGGATGAGCCGTACGAACTGTTGATCGACAACAAGCCGAGTGGCCTGGTTGAACTGCCGGTGGAATGGATTCTCGATGACTACCCCTACTTCACGAGAACCGGTGCGCTGCCATCACCGGAGTTGATATTCAAAGTCTACAAGGACGAATTCGACGCCGCATACGAACAACGATCGATGATGATCCTGACCATGCACCCGCAGGTGATCGGTCACCGTTCTCGGATCACGCACCTCGATAAGTTGATTGCCTACATGAAGTCCAAGCCCGGCGTTTGGTTCGCGACGACGGAACAGATTGCGAACTATGTGAAGGATACTGCCAAACTCAAATGAAACCGGCTTGCTCCAAGTTTTGGTAGGAATACTTCGAAAAAACATAGTATTGGTGGTTGAGTTACTCGCCCGCACCCGCTCGAAAGAAAATAGATTGAGCCAACCTAGTCACGACGCTATGTTTGTTACCGCTCTGGTTTTTACGAGTATTGATGACTCTGTTGGTCATTGACCTGCCTGTTACTTCGAACTTTATGCTTCTCCACAAAAGACAAGGAGGCTTAATGTCTTCTCAACTGGTTCGGTTTGCAAAAGTTTTTTTGATTGCGGCCTTGCTGGGCACGATTTCGAGCGGAAACGTGTTCGGCCAGGCCGCCGATGGAAACCTCGTCGGAGCGGTTCTCGATGCGACAGGTGCGGTAATCGGTAGTGCCGCCGTCGAAGCGGAGAACTCCGCAACGGGCGTTAAGGCGACGACGAAATCGGATGAAAGCGGTTTTTATCGATTCAACAATTTGCTCGTCGGCAAATACAAGGTCACGGCGTCTGCCCCGGGTTTCACGGCAGTAACCCGTGAAATAGTTGTCGAGCTCAACAGAACGACGACTGCCAATCTGTCAATGGCGGTCAGTGGTGTGACAACTGAAGTAAGCGTTACCGAAGCACCGCCTTTGATCGACACGACGACCGCCATTGTTGCGAACAACTATTCAACGCAGTTGGTCACTGAACTGCCCCTGGCTGCAAATCCGGTAGCCGGTGGCGTGTACAACCTTTCATTGACGGGTGCGGGCGTTGCGAGTTCCGGTGGTATCGGTGTGGGCTTCGGGCCTTCCGTTGGAGGGCAGCGGCCGCGTAACAACAACTTCATGGTCGAAGGTACCGATAACAATCGCAAGGATGTCACGGGGACGGTTGTCGATCTCCCAACGGATTCGATCAAGGAATTTTCGGTTCAGCAGAATCAATTCAGCGCCGAGTTCGGCCACTCGTCCGGCGGACAGTTCAACGTCGTTCTTCAAAACGGCGGAAACGAGTTTCATGGCGCAGCCTATGAGTATTTTCAAAACAGGAAGCTGAATGCCGTCGATCAGTCGGAGAAGCGGCAAGCGCCTTGTTGGCCGAACTGTGCGGGAGTGCCGTTCAACAAGGCTCGTTTTGATCAAAATATTATTGGCGGTTCCGTCGGCGGTCCTATCAAGAAGAACAAACTTTTCTTCTTTAGTGATTTCGATTACAACCCCATCGGTCAGCAAAGTACGCCGTCGGCCGTTCGGAGAGCTCCGACTGCTGCGGGATACACGATGCTCGACTCCATTCCCGGGCTGTCGTCGACGAATCTTGGAATACTCAAGCAGTATGTTGCGGCCGCGCCGCTTCAAAGCCAAACGACGCCGGTGACGGGAAGCGATGGTGTAGTTCGGAATGTGCCGATCGGAAGCTTTCAGATTCTCGCGCCGAACTATCAGAATGAATACCGGTGGCTGGGATCGGTGGATTTTAAGCAATCGGATAGAGACGAATGGCGCGGGCGGTATGTCGGCAACAAGATAGACTTGATCGATAACGTGGCGAACCTGCCGGCGTTCTTTCTGCCGCGTCCAGTCCGTCAGAACCTGATTGCGATTTCGCAGTTCCACACTTTCTCGACGACCATGCTTAACGAGTTAAGGTTAGGCTACAACCGCTACACCAGCGTCACTTCGGCCGGTGACTTCAAGTTTCCGGGGCTGGATCAGTTCCCGAATCTTCTGATCCAGCAGGACCTGAATCTGCAGATCGGACCCAATCAGAACGCGCCTCAAGCGACGAAGCAGAACACCTATCAACTCTCGGAAAACCTGACCTGGTTCAGGAACAAACATGAGTTGAAGTTCGGATTCGATGGACGGGACTTGATCGCTTGCTCGTGTCCTCCATTCATCCAACGCGTTCGCGGTGATTACGATTACAGCAACCTGAATCGTTTCCTGCGCGATTTGACGCCGGACGTCCTGGCTCAACGCAACGTCGGCACTCGCGTGTACAACGGCAACAGCTACCAGTTGTTCTTCTATGGAAACGACAATTGGAAGTTCAATCAGAATCTGACTTTGAACCTGGGTTTGCGCTATGAGTTCACTTCCGTGCCGACGTCCATGAAAGAGTTTGCGCTGAACAGCATCGCGGATGTGCCGGGTGTGATCACCTTTCACGCCCCCCAGCCTCAGAAGAAGAACTTTTCGCCGCGTGTGGGGTTTGCCTACTCGCCCGGCAACAGCGCGACCACGTCGGTTCGGGGCGGTTTCGGGTTAGCCTACGACCTCATTTTCGACAACGTCGGAACGAACGCGCGGCCGCCGCAGGCGACGTCGACGATCGATCAGACGGCGTTGAACGACAATCCGGACTATCTCAAGAACGGCGGTATTCGCCCGGATGCCCTTGCCCCCGCGGTGACGCCCCGGGATGCGAGATTGGCCACGTCGTCGTACCTGCCGGATCAAAAACTCGGATACTCGATCAACTGGAATCTGGGCGTGCAGCGGACGTTTGGGAAGGACTATACCGCGGAAGTCCGATACCTGGGGAACCGCGGCGTGCACCTTCTCTTTCAAACACAGCTCAATCGAAACGCGGTTGTGACGTCCACTCATAACCTGCCGTTGTTCTTCTCTCAACCGGCTCAGGCGACGCTCGACGCTCTGCCGTTGACGCTTTCGCAGTTGACCGCGGAACGTGATTCGCCGGTCGGGAATCCCTTCAGGCCTTACGATTTCCTGAATCCGATCACCGCGTACGTACCGCAGGGTAATTCCGAGTATCACGGACTCGCCGTCGATGTGAACAAGCGATTCTCAAATCATCTGTTGTTCAAGACGGCGTACACGTGGAGCCACTTGATGGACGACAGCACAGCGGAAGTGAACTCGACCGCCCTGTCGCCTCGCCGTCCGGAAGACTTCAACAACCTCCGCAAGGAATGGGCGAGTTCGGCTCTCGATCGTCGTCACCGGGCAAGCTTTGCGTGGGATTATCAGACTCCATGGTTTGACAAGAACGCCAACCCGCTGCTGCAAAAAATCGTTGGGAATTGGCAATTCAGCGGCGCCTGGATCTACGAATCGCCGGAGTATGCGACCCCGCAGAGCGGACAGGATGCGAACTTGAACCAGGATGCGGCGACGGATCGCACCGTGATCAACCTGTCCGGCGATCCGCTGGTGAGCAGCGACATTACCGCTCTGACGTCGGTGCGAAACGGTGCAACGCAGACCGTGGGTTATCTTGTGACGAATCCGAACGCCTACTACATTCGGGCGCGTCAGGGCGTCTATACCACATCCGGGCGGAACATTCTAAAGATGCGGCCGATCGATAATTTCGATATCAGCATCGGCAAGATCGTTCCATTCAAGGAGCGCTACAAAACGGAATTTCGCCTGGACATGTACAACGCGTTCAACCATCCGCAATTCACTCCCGGCCGGCCGAACCGCGTCAGCTCGTTCAACCACGCCGGTGAGACGAATTACCTGACTCCCGGTAACGCCGTGTTTGCGAAGTGGGAAGAGGTGTTGCCCAGCAATGCGCGCCAACTTCAGTTGACTGCTAAGTTCCGCTTCTAAGCCTCGACTTCAACAGTCGAGCCTTCGCGCAAAATCCGGCCTTTCTCAATCGAGGGAGGCCGGATTTTTTTGTCTCCCGTGGCTCAAATTGCCATACGATCTTCCGTACTATGCCAAGATCAAAAACTCCCATTCCGCCAGGTTTTCAGGCGCTGACGCCGCATATCACGGTGAATGGCGCCGCACAATACATCGATTTCCTGAAGAACGCCTTCAATGCCGTCGAAGTGTCGAGATCACCGGGACCCGATGGCAGGCTGATGCACGCTCACGTTCGCATCGGCGATGCCAACCTGATGCTCAACGATAATTTCCCGGAGTTTGGAACCACGTTCGCCGAGGGGAATTGGCCCTTGCTTTTCCATCTGTACGTTCCAAACGCGGATGAAGTTTTCACCAGGGCCGTGTCCGCCGGGTGCAAGGTCGCGATGCCGATCGCGGACCAGTTTTGGGGCGATCGATACGGCCACGTGAAAGATCCGTTCGGCTTCACGTGGGCGATCGCAACGCATATCGAGGACCCCACGCCCGAGGAGATCAAGGAAAGAGAAGCGAAGCTTTTCGCACAGGGACACTAGCAGGGGCATCTTTCATTGTCATTTGTGATTGCGGACGGGTGAGAGGTGATTGGTGAACTGAGGCCAGATGCCATTACTGACCTATGGCTTCAGTTCGCCAATCACCTCTCACCCGTCCGCAATCACAAATGACAATGATTTACTTGCTGACAACCGTCTTACCGCCGATAACGGTCATCAGCACTTGCATGTTTTCGATATCTTTTTCCGGGCATGTCATCAAATCCTGACTGATCACGATGAAGTCCGCCAGTTTTCCAACTTCGATGGAACCCTTGACGCTCTCTTCAAAGGTGAGATAAGCGTTTCCCAGAGTCGCGGCGCGCAAAGCCTCCTGGCGCGTGATCTTTTGATCGGGTCCCACCACGCCGCCGCTGATCGTGTTGCGCGTGATGAAGTGATACATCGTCCAGAATGGCGGATACGGAACTACGGCGGAGTCGGTGCCGCTGGCGATGGGAATGCCGGCATCGATGTAAGCGCGGAGAGGCGTCATCCACGCGCTTCGTTTTTCGCCCCAGTAGGACTTCAGGCTCGGCGCAGCAAGATACAAATGGTTTTGTGCGGATAACACGATTCCGAGTTTTTTCATTCGCGCGAAGTGTTCCGGGTGAGGGATGAATCCGTGTTCGATACTCCATCGCTTTTGTTGGATGGATGATTCCCTGTCCGCGGCTTCGTAGGCATCGAGGACAAGGTCGATTGCGGCGTCGCCGACGGCGTGTGTTGCCACTCGCCAGCCCTTCTGATTCAATGTCCGGACGATTTGTTGGTAGGGCTCGGTTGGGAAAGTTTGCAGACCACGATAGGTTCCATGCTTGCCCCATGGTTCCTCGTATGGATCGCGCATCCAGCCGCCTTCGAATCCACCATCGACGACGAGTTTGATGCCGCCGGCGCGAACCCACTCGTCGCCATCGGTTGGTTTGACGCCGAGTCGATCGAGTTGTGCAGCGACGGCTTCGGCGGTGTTGCCGGGGACGCGAAAAAGAACGTTCACGCGCATCGTGAGTACGCCGCGCTTCTCCATCTCCTGCAGCATCCGCCACATCTCAATAGAGGTGCCGGGATACCGGATACTCGTCAAGCCCGCTTCGTTCAAACGTTTGAATTCGGCGATTTGATCAGTGATGGCCTGCTCGGGGTCTCGACGAGGAGGCGGAGGCAGCGTGACCAGGTTCTTCGCGCGATCGACGAGTTCGCCGTTGAGAGTGCCGTCGGGGTACTTGCCGATGCTGCCGCCCTCGGGTTCGGCCGTGGATGGAGTGATCTGCCACTTTGCGAGCGCCGCCGAGTTCAGGATGTACTCGTGTCCGCCGCGAACCACCACCAGTGGATGATTCGGAGCCGCACGATCGAGATCCTTTCGATAGGGAAGACGTTGCTCCTGGAGTTGTCCTTCGTGCCAGTCGCTGTTCGTGACGATGACGCCGCCGGCGGGCGTTTTCGATGCGCGTTCGCGTATCGCATTCAAAACGTCGTCGATGGTTCGGGCACGCGATAGATCGACACCGGGACCTCCACCGATGCTGTGGAAGTGATCGTCGGCGAGGCCGGGCAAGACCGTCCGTCCGTGAAGGTCGACCTGTCGTGTGTTGGGACCCGCAAGTTTTCGAACCGCATCGTTCGTCCCGACTGCGGTGAAGCGGCCATTCATCACAGCGACGGCCTGGGCGTTGGGAGCGGCCGAGTTCACAGTCAGGAAATGCCCGTTATAAAAAATCGTTTCCGGCGGGTTTCCTCCCTGGCCCGTCCCGGCCGTCGCGAACAACATCAACGCAACCCACAGGATAAACATCGTCCGTTGCCCTCAAACGTGAAGCAGGCCCAGTGCGATCAGCAGTGGAATGAGGACGGCGACCATGGCTTCGCCGGCGATCAGGCCGGATGCGAGGGGCACCGTGTACACTTCATTCGACCGGGGATTGTTTCGTCGCCAGATCGCGTCCACGATACCGCCTAAAAACATCACGATGATCACTGCCGCGGGCACGAGCATGCCGATGCCGACTCCGGTCGGTGAGGGAACCCACTTGAACTTGCGGTCCTCGAGCACGGCCAGCAGTACTCCCAGAATTGCGGCGATCACCAACGCCGTGACCGCGCCCGCCGGCAGCGCACTCAGACCGCGGGAAAGGATTTCCGCGAATCCGGCCCACTTTCGTGATATCGGGGAACTCAGGCCGGCGTGCTCTCCGACAATTCCGTAGGTGTCACGCAGAAGCGGGTACATCCAGGAAACGGCTGCAGCGCCGATGGGTGTGGCGATGAGTTGCATAATCGTGAGGTTCTTTGGCGACGAGCCGATCATGTGTCCCGCTTTGTAATCCTGCATCAACGCTTCGGACTCGACGGCAATGGTTCCGGTAGTGCCGCTCGCCACCATGTTGGCCATGATCTGGCCCGGCGCGAGGACGCCGAAAATCCCTTGCATCATGTTGGATAGCGCGCTGATCGGCCCCCAGTTCGTTTCGCCGAGAACGCGCAAGCCGACAAGCATCATCGGGATAGACAACAGGATCGCGACGGCCGTCACCCAGACCTCAATCCCAAGATTGACCTTCTGCACAATGATCAAAGCGATACCGCAGATCGTGGCGCCGATCGCGACCCATCGAATTGGAAATGTTTCCGTACCGACGTGAGCCGTCGACAACTGCGTGAACGTTTTTTTCAGAATCTTCCACTTCAAAACGAGCGTCGCAAAACCGCTGAATATCATCAAGGACGTCGCCGGCCACATGACCCAGAAGAGGACATCGTTCTTGGTGAAGCCGTTATGGATCACGCCGTAATGCAGCAGGGCGTAGGGCCCAACGATCCACGACAGCGTCATGCCGAGCGCCATGCTGGCGTCGATCCGCAGGCCCACGAGCATTCCGGATCCAAGTGACAGCAGACTCCAATTAATGCCGACGCCTGTCGTCATCATCGCCGCCGTTCCGACGAGCATCACCGACGGAAACCAATTCAGAACTCGTGCATCTTCCGTCATCAGCATCAACGCTGCGGATGCGATCGCACCAACCGCCAGAGTCCACGCGGCCCGTCTGGATTCGCTTCCTTTGGAATCCAACACGATCAATGTTTCGCCTGCGGCCGTGCCGTCGGGATAAGCAAGCCGTTCGTCGACGACGAAGTGCTGCCGCATCGGAACCGCCAGCAGAACGCCAAGCAGTCCTGCAGTGGTGAGCCACGCGAACGATTGCATGGGCGTGAGTATCAATTTGAACGACACCGTATGGCTTGCCGCGAGCATGTCGAAAGCCGCCAGCAGAACGCACATGAAGGCCGTTTGCGCTGCGGCGGTGCCCGCAGTTTGAACGATGTTGTTTTCCCACTTGTTGTAATTCTTGAATGCAATCCCGAGGGCGAGATAACCGAAGAAGGCTGCAACGACCGAGACGTTTGGACCGAAACCCAACTTCAGAACGATGTACGGATACGACGCGCCCATAATGGCGGCGACGACCAGTCCGCAAAGGATCGCACGAGGCGTCAGTTCTCGAAGACCCTGCGGCTTCTCGAAATGGTGACGCGATGCGCGGTCCGTGGCGGTGGCCATGGTTTATCGTCCGTTGAACGCTTTCCAGTGGAAAAGAAGCGAGGCTTCGGTGTGCTGCATAGCGTAATCCCACCCATGGTTGCCGGGATAAAGATGTCCCTCATGCGGGTAGTTCGCTTTCGTCAGCATGTCATCCAGGACCTTTGTCCCCGCTTGAAAACCGTAGTCGTCCTCGGTTCCGCAATCAAAGTAGATCTTCAAGCCGTTCAACTTTTTCGTGTCCTGTGCAAGAGTCAGGGGATTGTTGTCGTCCCAGTACTTCAGATCCTGGGAGATACCGTAAATCTGATCGAACAATCCCTGAAACATCCCCAACCGCCCGCCCTGAACGCGCGCAGCCCCGAGATCCGCCAAAAGAACGGCGCTGTGAGCGCTCACGGATCCGAAAAGTTCTGGATGCTTCATCGCGATTTTCAACGCACCGTAGCCGCCCATCGAAATTCCGCTGATACCGCGTGTATTGCGAGCCGCATTCACGCGATACGAGGATTCGACCAAGGGAACGAACTCCTTGACGATCGCGTCTTCCCAGGGTGCCGATCCGCTTCGCGCATTCGTGTAGAAACTGGTTGCGCCGAACGGAACAGCGACGATGAACTCGCCGATCTTGCCGTCGGCGATCATCTTGTCCAGCTTCAGGTCAGTCATGCCCCGGGTGCTCCAACGCATTTCGTTTTCGTTGAGACCGTGGAGAAAGTACAGCACAGGGTACTTCCTGTTGGCGGACGCGGCGTACGACGGAGGAAGATAAAGACCGTACCGCACGTCGCGATTCAACAACTTACTTTGAAACGTCTTGTACTCGACGCGCGACCCGTCGGGCGGAACGTCGCGCATTCCGAATCCGCCGCGCTGTGCCAATACCTGTATCGCGATTATCGAGACAAAGCCGATCGCGAAAACCCGCCGTAGTCTCATGCTTATTCCTCGGGAGACACGTCGCGCGGTTCGGCTTGCACGCGCGTGCTGTCGAAAAGCCGGATTTGCATATTTTCTGCGGCGATGTCGGTTAGATCGACGATGGCAGCCGCGCCGACGCCCATGGTAATCGCGATCGTTTCGCTGATTTCTTCTTTCGTGGCGCCGAACTTGATCGCTTTCTTGATGTGACCTTCGAGGCAGCCTTTACAATGACTGGCCAGCGAAGCGGCAATCGCGATCAACTCTTTGGTTTTTCTGTCGAGGTCGGATTTTCGGTAGGTTTCCTCGTAAAACTTGAAGTAGATCTTCCGCATGCGCGGATCGACCATCGTATAAGAAGGCCATTTTTTATCGTCGGGCGTATCCGCCATTACAACAATACCTCGCTTAAAAATGAGTCGAAAACGACGAAGGCACGGGAATGGTACGTTTTCGATCGACGTGTAGTCAAACGCGAACCGCTGTACTGTCTAGATATAGACGTTCAAACCGCCAAGGAAGGTATTGCGATCCCTTTCGACGCCAATTATATTGTTGCTTCTTTCGCGCGGATGCAGGTCAGCCGCGAGTTTTCATTCGACAGTCATCCCGGAGTAGTTGCTGAGCTAACGGAAACCCACGTCGATACCCTTGAAATGAAAAAAGATCGCAATGGCAAGAGTCCGTTTCGCTGGACCGTCTTATTGCTTACAGCAATCACGGCTGCCGGGTGGGCGTGGTCTTCATTGCGCGGGCAAAGCAACACACCGCCGCCTGTTCCCTCACCGAGCGTCTTCACGCCGGCACATCCCACGATTGGAAGCTCGTTCCGGGAGTTCTTCGGCATCCGTCCGAAGCCCGTGCAGCCGATCGCGTACACACACACCGTGCATGTGCTGAAAGAGCAGGGACCGAGGCTGGACTGTAACTTCTGCCACGTGGGCGTCGACAAAGGACCGATCGCAAGCATTCCCGGCGTCAACACGTGCATGGGCTGCCACGACACCGTGGAGGGCGAATCGCCACACGCCAAGGAAGAAATCAAGAAGATCGTCGACTACCAGGTTCGCGGCGAAGAAATTCCGTGGCAGCGCGTTTACGGTTTTCCCCCGATGTCGCACGTCCGGTTCAATCACGCTCCGCACATTCGAAACAAAGTGGAATGTAAGACCTGTCACGGCGACATTCCGCACATGACCGTTGCCGAACGCGTCGTGAACCACACGATGAACTTTTGCGTGACTTGTCACGAAGCGCGGAAGGTTTCAAACGAATGTATGACTTGTCACTATTAGTTGAGGGCTTGGGTTAAGGATGGATCGTCGACAGTTTATTAAATTCAGCGCCGCAACGAGCGCCACCGCGACGCTCGCGGGTTGCGGCAATCCGGAACTTCATCTCGCCCGTTTTATTCCTGAGGAAGAACTGATTCCCGGTGTCGCCGCCTGGAAGCCGGGCATCTGCCCGCTCTGTCCGGCAGGGTGCGGCATTCTGGTGAGAGTCATGCAGGGCGAAGCCGAAGTTGTCCGGAAGGGCCAGACGGGCCTGATCAAGATGGGCCTCGCCAAGAAACTCGAAGGGAATCCCGATCACCCGATCAGTCAGGGAAAGCTTTGCGCCAGAGGCCAGGCAGCGATTCAACTCACCTATCATCCCGACCGAATCCGGCAGCCGCTGCAGCGAACCGGTGAAAGAGGAAGAGCGCAATTCAAGGAGATTTCGTGGGAAGCCGCGATGGCCGAACTCAAGTCGCAGCTCGATAAGCTGGCGGCGTCGGGTAATCCGAAGTCGCTGGCGTTCCTGACGAGACCGCTGCGTGGGCAGCGGCACGCTTTGATTTCGCAGTTTCTGAGCGGCTACGGATCATCTTCGCTCGTGGAATTCGAAGTCTTCTCGAGCGACGTCCTGCGGCGCGCGAATGCGCGAAGCTTCGGGCAGGACCAACTTCCGACGATCGACCTTGCACGCTCGCGTTACGTCCTCTCCTTTGGCGCCGACTTCCTGGGCACGTGGAATTCACCGGTTTCCCAGAACGTGGGGTTTGGTGAGATGCGTCAGGGTCATCCGGGCCAGCGCGGCAAGTTCGTTCAAGTCGAGCCGCGAATGTCACAAACCGGCGCGAACGCCGACGAATGGATCCCCGCCAGGCCCGGCACCGAAGGCGTCCTCGCGCTGGGAATAGCCCGCGTCATCATGAAAACTCCCGGCTTCAAACCGGCCGCAGCGGCAGCCCGGGCCGGTGCTCAACTCGATGGATGGTCTGCGGGTCTCCCTGCGTACTCGTCTGCGGAAGTGGAGAAGATCACGGGCGTCAAGGCGGATCGCATCGAACGCCTGGCGCGCGAATTCGCTTCGAACGGACCCGCTGTCGCGATCATCGGTGGAGCGCCGCTGGCTCAAACGAATGGAATGTTCAACGCACTCGCTGTGAATGCGTTGAATGCGCTGGTCGGAAGCGTCGGTCCGTCCGGAGGAATCACGTTCACGCCGCAACTGCACACCACGAAACCGGCGACCGCGTTCGCGAAATTTGCGAGCGATATCCATGCCTCGCCGCAGTCGGTTCAGTTGCTGATGCTTTACGAAGCGAATCCGGTCTTTGGTGCACCGGCCGCGTGGCGGGCGAAAGAGGCGCTCTCGAAGATTCCTTATATCGTGAGCTTCGGAAGCTTTCATGACGAGACGAGCTCTCTCGCAGACTTGATTCTGCCCGATCATTCGTTCCTTGAATCGTGGGTGGATCACACGCCCGAAGCCGGCGCGTCCGTTGCGGTCGCCAGTGTTGCCCCTCCCGCAATGCATCCCTTGCATCAAACCCGTGCGATGCCGGATGTGCTGCTTGAAGTGAGCCGGACGCTGGCGAAGCCGATGAGTCCCGCTCTTCCCGGAAAATTCGAGGACATGTTGAAGTCTGTGGTCACCGCTGCAGCCGGATCCAAGCCCGATTCGGATGCCTGGAAGGACGCTCAGACTCGAGGCGGATGGTGGGGACAGTTGCCGCCGCGCGCCTCACAAGCAACAGGCACGGCGGCGAACAGTTCATCGGCGAAGCCGGTGAGATTCGCGGAGCCGCAATTCGACGGCGCTGCGAACGACTATCCGTTCCATTTTCTGCCGTACGCCTCGCAGCAGTTCCTGGACGGATCGTTGGCGCACCTTCCGTGGTTGCAGGAACTCCCGGACGTTCTGACAACCGCGATGTGGACAAGCTGGATTGAAATCAATCCGCAAAGCGCCGCGAAGCTGGGAATCCGCTTCGGCGATCTGGTGGAAGTCACGTCGAGTCAGGGAAAGGTTCAATCGCCCGCGGTCTTGTCGCCGGGCATTGCGCCGGATGTCATCGCGATGCCGGTGGGCCAGGGTCACGAAAATTTCACGCGGTACGCGAGCGGCCGAGGTGCGAATCCAATTAGTATTCTTGCCCCCGTTGTCGAATCCGAAACCGGATCGCTGGCATGGGCCGCAACCCGAGTTCGCATCGCGAAAGTTTCCGGCAATGGTGGCTTGATCCTGTTTGCCGGCGGCATGCGGGAGAGTGAAAGGGAGCATAGATAAATGACACATCGTTGGGGAATGGCGGTCGATCTGGATCGATGCACCGGCTGCGAAGCTTGTGTGACGGCCTGCCATTCAGAAAACAATATCGGCATCGCCGGGCCCGAAGAGTCTGCACGCAGCCGCGCGAAGCATTGGATACGCATCGAGCGCTACTGGGAAGGGGAGTTCCCGGAGGTTCAGGTCCGGTTCCGGCCCGTGCTGTGTCAACAGTGCGGCAATGCTCCGTGTGAGCCGGTTTGTCCGACTTACGCCAGCCATCACACCGAAGAGGGTTTGAACGCGCAGGTTTATAACCGGTGTTTCGGCACCCGGTACTGTGCGAACGCCTGCTTTTACAATGTGCGGTTTTTCAACTTCTACAATCCGCAATGGGACAAGCCGCTGCACCTGCAACTGAATCCGGATGTGTCCGTTCGCGAAGCCGGCGTGATGGAGAAATGCACGTTCTGCGTGCAACGCATCAACGCGGGGAAGCTGGAAGCGGAGGCTGCGGGCCGCGAATTGAAGGACGGCGACATCAAACCGGCGTGTGTCCAGTCGTGCGCGGCGAACGCTCTGGTGTTCGGCGATCTGAACGATCCGGAAAGCGCGGTCTCGCGATTGTCGCGGTCGCCGCGCGGAAGCAAGCTGCTCGAGGAGATGGGCGCGAAGCCGAACGTCACGTATCTGGCGCGAGAAAACTGGCATGAATCCAACACTAAAAGCTAGGAAGATCACGGACGATCTGCTGCGTCCGCTCCTGAAAACCACCTGGAAGTTTTATTCGGGCGTTGTCTTTCTCGGACTGTTCGTCGCCGCGGGTCTGGGAACGTGGTTCTACCAGATGTACTGGGGCCTCGGCGTTACCGGCGACAACTGGCCCGTCTTTTGGGGATTCCACGAAACCAACTTCGTTTTCTGGATTGGAATCAGCCACGCGGGAACCCTCATCTCGGCGATTCTTCGAATGGTTTACGCCGAATGGCGCCGGCCCGTCACGCGATGCGCTGAAGCGATCACCGCATTTGCCCTGATGATCGGCGCGCTGTTTCCGCTCATCCATCTCGGCCGTCCGTGGTACGCCTGGTGGCTGATCCCGATCCCTTCCTTCACTGGATTTTCGCTGAGCGCGCGCGGCATCTGGCCGAATTTCCGATCGCCGTTGACGTGGGATTTCTTCGCGATCAATACCTATCTCACGTCCAGCCTCCTGTTCTTGATTCTCCCCATGATTCCGGACTTCGCTATCGTTCGCGACCGCACGACGGGATGGAGGAGCAAGGTTTACGGCCTTTTGAGCCTGGGCTGGCGTGGATATCCGAAGCAGTGGCACCGGCTCGAGACGGCGATGCACATCATGGCGATCGCGATCATACCGATCGCCGTGTCGGTTCACACGATCGTGTCGTTCGACTTCTCGATGGCTCTCGTACCGATGTGGCACTCGACGATTTTCGGCCCGTACTTCGTTGCGGGCGCCATATTCAGCGGTATCGCCGCGTTGATCCTTGCGATGGCCATCCTGCGCAAGACGCTTCATCTCGAAGAGTACCTGCAGCCGATTCATTTCAACAATCTCGGCAAGCTTCTGTTCACGATGAGCCTGCTCTGGGGTTACTTCGTGTTCAACGAACGTCTCACGACATGGTACGGAAACGCACCGTCGGAGATGGCCGTGTTCTGGACCACGCAGGCTACCCACTTCGCGCCGCTGTTCTGGACGATGGTGTTTTGCAATTTCGTTCTTCCATTTCCGTTCCTGGCGATTCGAAGGCTGCGCACGATTACCGGATGCGTCATCGCTTCATGCGGCGTCGTCGTGGGAATGTGGCTTGAACGGTTCCTGATCATTGTGCCGGGACTGTCGCGCAAGCCGTTGCCGTATTCCTGGGGTTCGTATACGCCGCGATGGCCGGAGATCACGATCATGGCCGGATCGTTTGCCGCGATGGTCCTTCTCTACACGTTGTTCTCGAAGGTCGTTCCGATTATTTCCATCTGGGAGCTCAAAGTTGGACAGCATGCGGAACACAAGGCGGCTGAAGCGCTGGGCATCGCCGAAGAGGCAGGGGAGTTGGTATGAAGGCGATCTACGCGTTGTATGCCACACCGATTGGGGCCCAGAGGGCCGTCGATAAGCTGCGCGAGGCGGGAATCGCCGATCGGGAAATCACGATACTCTCTTCCGAGCCGCTCGAAGAATACGAGTTTGCCCAGCGTGATAAAGACACGTGGATGACGTGGATTGCCTCCCTCGGCGGACTGATCGGATTGACGACCGGGTACCTTCTGACTTCGCTGACGCAGAAGGCCTGGGCGATCAACACCGGTGGAATGCCGATCGTTTCGAATTGGACGAACCTCATCGTGATCTTCGAATTGACGATGCTGGGCGGCGTATTCGCCAGCGTGATCACATTGCTGATTACGGCGAAGATACCGAACCTGCAAGGCGGTTTGTACGATCCGGCAATTTCGGACGGCAAGATTCTGGTCGGCGTGACCAACCCTCGCGAGGCCGCCGAGGTCGAGCGCGCCCTGCTTGCTGCGGGTGTAAGACAAGTGAAGTCCGTGTAACGTTGAAGGCGGCGTCTCGAAGCCCGTCGCTGCGCTCCGGGTTCTGCACGCTTTGCCACTAATGGCGTTGGTGGCAACTGTCAGAACCCGGAGCGCAGCAACGGGCTTCGTGACGGCACGCCGAGTCTACGGTTTGACCGTCACCGCGTCCGCCTGACGCTGAGATCGCGCGTCACGGTACATCAGGAGCAGGCCTTGTTGTGACGGCGATGCAGCGTCACCTCCCGGTACGGAATTGATCGTCAGCGTGCTGCTGCCGCCCGCGGGAACACCGGTGTCCGGAATCCCTGAGCCCACGAAGCGAGGAGTCGCGGGAGTATACGTCATCCCGAGGATTGCGTCCGTCAGATTCCCGGTAAAGTAGTTGTCGAAGGCCAACACCGAGAAATTGAACTGCGTCGTCTCAGTCAGGCCAATAGACGATAAAGGCACTGTGAAAATCGCGTTGCTGGAATCGAGATCGGCGTCGGTGAAAAACATCACCCGGAATGGTCCGTTCGGCAGCGGTCCCGCGGCCACGACGTTCTGACCTGTCGCCGCAAAGCCTCCGTTCTCCACGTTGAAGATCACAAAATCGTCCGTGCCATCTCGATTCACATCGATGAAAATGTCGAACTCCGCCGGATAGTTCGGATGCGAGCGCGCGCCAAAAGTATTCATCGCGAATTGCATTCCGAATTGTCCACCGCCGAGCGGCACCAGCCGCGCGCCCACAGACTTCAGATCGACGACGGCAAAGTCATCGCCTGGGCCGGGCAATCGAGGCGGTGGAACGCGGCCGCTCGTTCCCAGCAATGAAAACACGTCTACGCTCCCATCGACGGCGCCTTCCGCATTGCTGAGCGGCAAGGTGGCGGTGCCCGATTTCAATTGGACTTCCGTAGTAGCCGGTGTCACGACAGCGGACCGGTGGGGCAGGATTTGGAATGGAATACTGGCATTGTCGATGGCGTCGTGGACGGTGATGGCGCCGTCGAACTCGAAATCCTGCAGACGAAATCCATCACCTCCACGGTTGCCGCCGTTCAGTGTCCATACCGGAAGCCTGGAAGGATCCACCGCCAGTTTGACATTGAACGCGCGGCTGCCATTGGCTGGGACCGTTATGCTCGCCGGCATGTCGAGGGTGACGGCGCCGCTGGCTGCGTCGGCTGCGTCGCGGAAAGCGGCGCCGATGGCGTAGGTTCGTGTCGTGTTGGCGTAATTGCGCACCAGGACCTTCTTCAGAAAGGAACGCCTGTCCGCGAGCGCCTGATATCCGAACGACAGGCTCGGGCTCCCATCGTCGTTGTCCCACACGCCGGTTTTAAGGTCGAGCGATTTCTTGACGCGCACTTCACCGGCGCCCGTGCGCGTGATCGGAGCCACAAGTCCGGCGCACGCGACGGGATTGAGACCGACGTTCGTGGCTGCGGCATTCATCAGTGCCGCCTTGATTTCGGACGTTTCCCAGGTTGGATATTTCTGTACGAGCAAAGCCGCCGATCCGGCCAGAACCGGCGTCGAGCCTGAAGTTCCCGAGAAAGGCGTTTCACCGCTACCGGTGCCGGCTTCCGCGGACAGGATATCTGTGCCGACTCCGGTAATGTCGGGCTTAATGGAGTTATTACTCATGGTCGGACCGCGTGACGAAAAACCTGCCATGTTCCCCGCCAGGCCGACGGCGTTGGCCGGATTAATCGTTGCGGTCGCACCCAATGCTGTCGCCTTGAGGACGTTCCCATCAGCCAGAGTGATGACATAACCGGCGATAGCCGGAGTGCCTCCGCCAAATGAGAACGTCAGCGGCAGATCGCAGACCGGCTGCGACACATTATTCGCGATGACGGCGGCAATCGCGCCGGCTGCGGCGGCATTCGACACTTTGACGCTGATGGCGCAGGTCCCGCGGTCGATCAATGCGATTTGTCCCGCCAGTGGCGTGCCCGTCCATGGACTGGCTCCGGTGGCGTTGGTGCATCCGCGTCTGGTGTTCGCATTCGTGGTGTCGTACCGCAAAACTCCGGAAACGAGCGTGGGCAACGCGGACCAGGACTGCCAGAGGGCGCCTTTGGATGAAGTGGCGGAAGATGAGACAAGGTATAGCTTCGCCGTCGGATGAAACGACGCCGCAACGCTCAATACTCCGGGCGCAATGGAGGGCGAACTGACGATGTACGGCCGATCTCCATCATTTCCCGCCGCAACCACGACGACGACACCGAAGTCGACCGTGTTTTGAGCCGCCTCGCTGAGAGCGTCTTCTCTCTGGCCGTAGGATGAGCCGAGTGACATGTTAATCACATCCACGGCGTCCGAGATATCGCCGTCGCCGTTGGGGTCCAGAGCAAAATCGAGGCCCTGTAAAATGGCGATACCGCTGCACGCGTTGCTGACCGCGCTGCAAACCTTGATCGCGACGATCGACGCGCCCGGCGCAATGCCTTTGTGAGTGCCGTCGGCGCTTCGGCCCGCGGCGATATCCGCCGTATGGGTTCCGTGACCACCGTCGCAGGCGATGGGACCGCCGCAGCCGATCGGATCGTCATCGGGCGCGAGCGGCCCGTTCGGCCAGACCTCTCCGACGAAGTCATAGCCCTCGATCACTTTCGACGTGGGGAACAAACCATCTCTGCGAGTGTTGCGGGCCTCGGTTGTCCAGGTTCCGTACGCGGCCGTTTATTCGGGCAGGCGTTCCGGGACGCCCGAAACCCGCTGCGTGTAGTCGATTCCCGTATCCAGAAGGCCAATGGTCACGCCGGTACCGTCGAATCCGGCATTCTCGGCATCGACTGCGCCGATGTACGACCGCGTGGCGCTCAAAGTGGCCTGGTAATTCCTGACTCCCTGCACGGAGACCACGCCGGAAAGCGCTGACAGCGCCACCGCCTTTGCCGCGGGAATCGAGACGGCGATGGCGTTGTACGATTTGGCGACGCGGGCCAGTTCCACGCCCCCCATGTTGCGGATCTGCGTCATTAACGCATCCTGTTTTTGATGAATTTGGCGGACGTAATCTCGCTGCTGCCCGCCGTTTAATTTGCCGCCGGCTTTTTTCGCATTGGCCCCGTTTACCGTGACCAGCGGCGGATCCGCGAGCTTGACCCATACTTCCACCTGGTTTCCGTTTCGAAGAATGGCGGGTCCAGGAACCTCTGTCTGCATTTCGTCAGGAATCCTGAGGCGGGAGGCGTCCGTTTGCGCCTGCGCCGGATAGGCAGTGAAAAGCAATGTCAGAACAAAAGCTGCTGTGACGGTATGCAAATACCGTTTCCTGGTTTCTCGTTTCGTCATGGGCTTCCTCCCCTTGTTTCACGAAGAAACTAAAAAGTGTTGTGGATTGGTTGTCGTGAAGTGCTCACAAATTATCTGGAAGCCATGTTTATAAGGCAAGAAAAGAGTCCAAATCGCCCGCGGGTACTTTGGGCGAGTTGCCCCCAAATTATCCGCGGGCGAAAAATGTTTGCCGCAGCTGGAACGTTCTTATTCCAGCATCGGATTCATTTCTTTTCGCTGAAATAATCGAGGTTGGCGGCCGGATCCTTTTCGCAGCGGGAGAACAAAGGCGGGGGCGGCCGCGACATTGGGTTTTCACGCCGGGGTAATTTGGGGCGAGTTGCCCCACAATGTTTCTGCCGTCGCATTTAAGGGGCAACGCGAAGCACGAATCCCCGTTGTGATTCTAAAGATTAA
The DNA here is from genome assembly GCA_964584785.1 of uncultured Solibacteraceae bacterium. Lineage (GTDB taxonomy): Bacteria > Acidobacteriota > Terriglobia > 20CM-2-55-15 > 20CM-2-55-15 > JAHFTY01. The sequence goes on along the minus strand of CAZPBY010000005.1, from coordinate 78,180 downwards.
TCCGCGCTGTACGTAATTTCCGTTCGCCGGATCTTACTCGCCGCCATAAACAAGATCACGCTCGTGAAGATCAGCAATCCCGGGATCGAAATAAATGGCGACGTCGGTTCCGTCAAAACCGCGAATGGGCTCTTTGGCAGGGGAACCGGACAAAGATTGTTCAGATAGTGAATGACGCTGATCTTCTGCAGCATCGACGGCAGTACAAAGTTGAAAGTCTCCCAACCGAGAATCGCTAACGCAGGCGCTACAGGATTCTTCACGTACAAACCAACCAGAAGAAAGACTGCGCCATACCCGACGCATGCCAGCATCGCAATGATCAAGTAGCGCGCCAGATGAGGAATCGCGGCGCCGCTGGCGAGAAACTCGGGCGCGGATCGCGAGGGAAGGAACAGCAGCAGATACGTTGCGGTGACGCAAATGGCAAACAGAGCGCATACCGCCACCACTCCCGCAACATATTTCCCGACCGCGATCACTTCTCGTCGAACGGGCGCGAGGAGGTAGTAATGCAGAGTTTTCTCGAGGATTTCTCCGCGCAGCATCTGCGAGAAAACGATCATGCACGAGAACAGAACGGCCAGGCGCAGCACGAACGCCTGAAAGAAGCCGGCGTAGATCAGGTTCAGATTCTGAATGCTGACGTTGAGCGCTCTCGGCGGCGCGAACAATGCGCGCATGGTGAGCAGGCCGATCGGCGCCAGAATGAGCGCGTAGATGCCGATCCAGCGGCGCCCGAGCAATTGGCGCCGCACCTCGAGCCTGACGATGGCGTCAATCTGTTTGGACCACAAATCCCAGGTCTTCTTGTTCGCTCCGCTCGTTTCTTGATGGCTGCGCCCTGTCGGGCTTGCGTTCGCTCCGCTCACGTCGTACTCCCCGTCGTGCCGATCAGATACTGATAAACCGAATGGACGTTTTCATCGGCGGGCGCGACCGCTTCGACGCCGACCGCATTTTCCAGAACGATTCTGTTCAACAGTGAATAGAACCGATCGGCATCCCGCGTCGCGACGATTAATCCTTTCCCGTCGTCTTGAATCTTCACTTCAACGGCCGAATCCTGCGCGAAAACATGGGCTGCGACGATGGACGGTTTGTCGCAGCGGATAAGGATCTGTATCGGGTGATCTTCCATCTCCTGCCGTACACCCTGAATCTCGCCCTCGGCGACGACGTATCCGTTGCTCATCATGATGATTCGATCCGACATCATGTCCACTTCATGAAGGATGTGGCTCGAGATCAAAACGTGCATTCCGGCTGCGGCCAGGTCGCGAAACAGCTCGGTCACTTCGGCACGGGCCATCGGATCGAGGCCGTTCAACGGCTCGTCGAGAACCAGGACTCTCGGATCATGAGCGATCGCGAGGGCCAGCTTGATCCTTTGCCTCATGCCCTTGCTGTAGCCCGCAATGCGGCGCCGAGCCGGTTCCGTCATGCCGACGCGTTCGAGGACCTTCCATGCGAGATCTTCAGCCCGTTGACGTCCCATGCCGTGCACCGCCAGCATGGACCGAAGAAATTCCAGCCCGCTCAGGCCCTTCGGAAAGGCATCGAACTGAGAACAGTAACCGATGTTTCTGTAGAAGGCTTCGGCATCCGAAGGAGAGATGCCCAGCACGCGAATGAAACCCTTCGTCGGGTGCAGCAGACCCGTCATCAGATTCATCAGCGTTGTCTTTCCTGCGCCGTTCGGTCCGACGAGACTCGTGATGCCCGGTTCGATCGCAAGACTGACGCGATTGACACCGAGAACTTCGCCGTAGAACTTGGAGACGTTGTCAAAGAGGATAAGGCGGTCTTCGGAAAGCATCAGCGAACCACCTCGCAGGCGCGGATTTTCTTCCACAACATGAAAATCGACACGAAATAAAAAAATCCGATCGACAGGAATCCTGTCCACACCGGCAGTGTGCGGTACACGGTGGTGCCGTCGAACAGCCAGTTCCAGATCATGTTCATCACTTCCGTGATGTCCATCAACATGCCCCACTCTCTGTCGAGGCCGAGGATTTCATGCGACAACTCGCCGAACGCCGCCGCCACGAAGAACACACCGAACATTGTGGCCGCCGCCAACGGCTTCAGTTTCACCCACGCCGACGCCGCCAATCCCAGAAGCGCAACGAGCAGGATCCAAATCCACGATCCCGCAAATATGGCGACCGCGATTCGAAGGTGCGCAAACATCCATCCTGGTTCGAGATTCGATTGAACGAAGAAGATGATCAGTCCGGGCACCCACGTGATCAGAGACGCCAGCGCCGCCACCACGCACAGTTTTCCGACGACATATTCATACCGGCTGAACGGCCGGCTCAGATAAAGCGGCAGGGCATTGTTGACGAGGTCCGGCGAGACGAGGCCGGGTCCCAGGAACATCCCGAGAATGAAGGTCAGGAACGTTTGCACTCGAAGAAGCGTGTAGAAGAAAGTGGTGTCGATCGAAAGAGCGCGCGTCAACCCGTCGGCGTTCGCCAGACCCGCGGTTTGCAGAATGCTTCCGTTTGCGCGGATATAAATGATCGCGAGCGCCACGAGAGAAGGAACGAAGCAGGCCGTGAAAAACGATTGAAACAGACGCGACTCGAAGACGCTCTTGAAAGAGTATCGCGGGAGGATCGCAAATCTCCAGCGGGGGTTGGTGACTGGACCGTCGTATCGTTTGTAGTTGCGTTTGTAGACTGCCATCAGTGCCGCCCGTTGCCGTTTTCCATCGCCTTTAAAAAGATGTCCTGCAGCGAGTCGCGCTTGTAATCCAGACGGCGGATCTGGATGGCGTGTGCCTGCGCCAGTTCATACAGGTTTCGGATCTCAACCGTTTCCGGCATGACCATTTTGATTCGATGATTCTTGCCGTCGATCGCGCATTCGCAGCCGAGCTGTTCGACCGCTTCCAGAAACGGCGCATTCTCGCCGCGCGTTTCGAGCTGAAGGAATTTGCGATTGGCTCGTCGCTGTTCTTCGAGATTGCAATACTGGACGATGTGGCCGTCCTTCATGATCATCACTTCGTCGCAGCATTCTTCGACGTCACGCAGCAGATGCGACGAGATGATCAGGTTGATCTCCCGCGTGTCGCGGATTTCCTTCACCAGCCGAATCATGCGCTGGCGTCCCGGCGGGTCGAGACCATTGGTCGGCTCATCCAAAATCATCATTCGAGGTCCGTGCACAATCGCGACGGCGAGTTTCGCCATCTGCTTCATGCCGAGCGAATACGTTCCGAGCTTCCGGTATCGTGCCTCTCCGAGCCCGACGTAAAACAAGGTTTCGTGCGCGCGCTCCATCGCTGCTTCGGCCGGCAGACCGGAAAGTTCTGCCATCATGCGGACGAAACGGATCGCGGTCATACCCGCAATGAACGAGTCGTTTTCGGGCATGTAGCCGATTTCGTGACGAATGTCGCGAATCTGAGTTCGGACGTCTCTACCGAAGACGAAGGCGGTACCCTGGGTCGGCGGATGAAATCCGAGGAGGGTTTGAAGGAGTGTTGTCTTGCCCGCGCCGTTCGGGCCGAGCAGCCCGATGCAGCGTCCCGAATATGTACCGTTCAGCTCCTTCAGAATCGGCCGGCCGCCGAGTGAGACGTCGAGTTTCGACAGTTCAATGAACGCGTTCATGTCGTCTTGTTCCTACGCATACTTCACTCGGAAAGTTCCCGTTTATCCATCGTGTCATCACGAAGCCCGTCGCTGTCGCTCCGGGTTCAGTACGCTTTCCACCACTTAATCTGGTTGCAAAAACTGGCAGAACCCGGAGCGCAGCGACGGGCTCCGTGACGAAAACCTTCAATGTATGCCTATCGCCTGCATCATGCCGGTCAATCCGGCAAGGTTTGTGATGTTGGTTCCCAGCATGCCTTTGCTGGAGACCGTGATTCGATCCGTCTCACCATACAGGCAAACCAGCGAGGGCAGTACATTTCCCACGGCTTGCTTGAAGCTCTGGACGGTCGGGGAATTCGGCACGGGAACCGGAATGGCATTCACCGCTGCTTCCAGGTTTTGATACACGAAGCCCGAAGCGTTATCGCGGCCATCCGCTGGGAACTGGGAGCGGAATCGCTCGGATCGAGCCAGGTTCATTCCGGTGTCGTGATATTGAATCGCCTCTTCGACGAGCGTTCTCGTCGGCGCGACGATCATGTACCCGGCCCAGAACGTGTAGTGAACTTCGGTTGGCGCATCGGCAGACTTCAACGCATAGAACGTTCGCCCACCGATCGTTTCCATGCTCGCCGTGATCGTGCCGAACTGCCGTGCCGCCGCCTCACGATTGATCTCGGTGATTGCGACGTCGATCGTATTCTGCAGCCGCGCCGCGTCGGTGACCTCAATGACGGCTTTCCATGCGGGTGCCGGAAGAATGGGCCCGTCGATCGCAATCAGGAACTCGTTTCCGATTCGCGACGCAATGTCGTACTTCAGATCGACATGATGCTCCTGCTGGAATTCCTTCAGCTCGTAGAGCGCTCTCGTGTCGTTCTGCAGCATTCGGAAGACATCGTCCAGGATCAATGCGGGATCTTTCGTCACGATGGCCGCGGCGCCGTAAGTATTCGGCGAAAGAAACTCCGTGGCGCCGATCGGTCCGGGTTCCGCAAGCCAGGCGGCAACGCCGCTGCGGGCCTGGCTGAATCCAAGCACCGCCTGATACGAAGCGCCGCCGGTTCCGATCGTCTGCTCGATCACCAGTTGTTGAACGTTTCCAAAGCCCGGCGGAACGTCACCCTGACGCGTGATCTGGCTGAGATCGGCTGCGACGAGCCATCCGACACCATTGGCATAGGATTGGGAAACGCGCTGATAAAGAGAAGTCGTCAGAAAACCACCCGGCGCGGAAAGCACCGTCTGGACTTTGCGCGCGGTGGGAGCCACCACCAGGACCTTTTGATCGACGTAAATCACCAGATTGGTGGTCACGCCGGCCAGCCCTGCCAGTTCTTCCGCAGTTTGAACGATGTGAATTCCGGGACCCCCGCTAACCCTACTCAGTCCCGCCAGCTCTCTGAAGTCGTTCACCAGCGCGCCGGAATTCGCGACGTCGGCGAGAAGAACCGGCGAATCGCTTCCCGCGATGATGATTTCCTGGCCGATGGACGCGCCAAGCCGCGTCAGCCGTTCGACAATTTCGTCCAGGCTGATGCCGCGGTTCTCGTGCGCCGCCTTTTCATTCCACCAGGTCTGCAGCGCCGGGTTTTCCGAAATGCGCTGCTTCATCAGACTGTACGACTCCGCGATGGGCTGAGAGATATTGGGAATGCTGACAAACACCGATGTGTTTGCCGGTACCAGCGGAAGAAGGTCGGACGGATGCCGCGGCGGTTGCGTGCCGATGCGTTGTGCGATGTCCTGACCGAATGTGAGGAACTCCTTCAGCATTGCCAAATGCGCTTCCCGGTCGCGGCTCCACGAGATCTCGTCCTGAATCGGAATGGTGCCTAAGGTGGTGTCCGTCGCCAACTGCTGTCCGGGCTTCAGCGCGCGCGCGGCGGATCCCTGCTGAACGCGTACTTCGCCTTCGATCACGGACACTCGCGATCCTTTGGCGCCGGCTGTCACCGAAAAGACCGTACCGACAACGGACACGAGGCAATCGGTCGTCGCCAGATACAAATGACCCTGACGTTGTTTCGCAGCGGTCACGATGACGCTGCCTCGGGAAAGCTGAATACGAACGCCGTCGCCGGCACGGTCCAGTATAAGTTCCGAGCGCGCATCCATCTCGATGCGAGAACCGTCTGTGAGTCTCAGAACCGTTCCCGAATCGGTGCCGGTTCGTACCGCCTGATCTCGATCGATCCGTTCGCCGGCCGCAACGCTGCGAATCTCCTGTCCGGATACGCGGAACAACCCTCCATTCACGCGCTCCGCCACGGCGTGGACGTCGATGGGGAAAACAAAATCGCGAATCGCATCCCGCTGCGATAGCCCAACCACCAACAAAACCACCGCAGCCGCCAGGCTGTACGCGACAGTATTCCGGCGGCGCGTGTGGTGAGCAGTCATGGGGATGGTCGCGGTTCGTGCGGGATGTGAGGTGCCCTTAAGAGCGTTCCGGCATGCGACGCAATCCCGAACGTGATCCTCGAACAGCAGTTTTCGTGAAGCCGAAAGGCTTCCGGACCGGTAAGCCGGAATCAATCCCTGAAAATCTCCACAACTTTGAATCCGATCCCCGGCGGATGCGGGGAGGAACACGACCTTGTTGTGTTCGGCCTGCAGTTGGACAAGCACGCGTGCGGCGGCCTGTTGAACCTGATCATCTGTGGGTGAAGTGTGACGCATCTCGGAAAGAGCGCGATCGATAATCTTCCTCATAACGTTACCCCCAGAGAAGCACGAACGGATTTCTTCAGGCGCAGGCGCGCCCTAAACAGCATGACGGCGACGGTTCCTTTCGATGTGCCGACGATCCTGGCGATTTCGGCGTTGTCGTAGCCTTCAACGTGCCGAAGCACGAACATCTCCGCTGCCTTTGGACTCAGCTCGGCCAGAGCCGATCGAAGCCATGCCTGAATCTCGCTTGATGTGCGCTGGCGATCCTGAGTCGGCCGAGGATCTTCGATGTGCATCTCCTGTCCATCCGTCAGAACGCTGCGGCTGCGCAGTTTCACGACATCCAGGGCAATGTTGACCGCCGCTCGATGAAGATAGGCTTTGGGATTACGTTCGATGTCCGGCGGGCACTCCCTGCGGAGGAGGCGGAGAAAGAGAGTCTGCAGCACGTCCTCCGCGTCCTCGGCATTGCCTGTGATGCGGTATGCCGCGCGGTAGACCAGATCGTGATGATCCTGGAACATGCGCTCGAAATCCTGGGGCAGCGGGCGTGGGGTTGGGCGTTGTACCGTCGTCGCCGACAAATGTTGCTCCTCAGCCATATAAACGACCGTTCGCACCCGGTATTAACAAGCTACAATCCTCAATCATGCTCCGCATCATGGTGTACCGCCATTCGGCATTTTATAGCCCGCTGCTGAGTTGTGTCGCGGCTGGTTTTCTGAAAAAAGAGGGGCTGCGTGCGGACTATTTCGTCAAGCCCAAAGAGAAGAACCTATACGACATGTTCAGGAAGGGCGAGGTGGACATCATGCAGGCCGCGGTGTCCACAAGCTGGGATCCGCTGTCCAAAGGCATACGCGATATTCCGCGACACTTCGCTCAAATCAACCAACGCGATGGTTTCTTCATCGTCGGGCGCAGGAACAGCGCGTCTTTCTCGTGGAAAGACCTCGAAGGTGCCGAGGTTCTTGCGGACCATGCGCAGCAGCCGCTGGCGATGTTCAAATATGCGCTTCACCTGCAGGGCGTGGAATGGGACCGTCTGCGTGCCGTGAAGGCGGGCGAACCTGACGCGATGGCTGAAGAATTTCGGAACGGCCGGGGCGAGTACATTCATCTGCAGGGACCGGCCGCGCAGCAGCTGGAACAAGCCGGCGATGGCTTTGTTCTGGCCTGCGTGGGTAACGCCATGCCGCCGCTGGCGTTCAGCAGCCTGATGGCCATGCCGTCATTCTTGGAATCACGCGAAGCGGCAGCGTTCATGCGCGCCTATCGGGAAGCTTTGAGCTGGGTCAATGACGCGCCTGCCGCGGAAGTCGCGGAGCAGGAGTGGCCGATGTTCGCGTCGATATCCAGGACCGCGCTGTCGGCCGCGATCGCTCGATATCAGGAGCTTGAAACGTGGCGCCGCGATCCCGTCATTCCGCGCGAGCAGTATGAAGTGTCGATGGACGCGTTTCTTTATGCTGGCGTATTCAAACAACGGTTCTCATATGATGATGTGGTTTATTTAGGGCAGAATTGGGACCGAGGAGGGAACGTATGCGCGTAGTCCGCTATGCCATTGTGTTTCTGGCGATGATGTGTCTCGCCTCTTGTTCATCGGCGCCGCCGACTGGAGCGGATGCAGGAAAGGCTCTCGTCGATGCATCCGCAACGGCGATGGGCGGATGGGACAACATCAACGCGATCAAAACCGAGGAACTCCTGACTGGCGGTGCCGATTGGGAGCCGATGCAGTCCGTCGAGCCCAAGGGTGAGCCGCGGCTCGTCGACAATTTCGGCCAGTCCATTCTCGTCGATCTTCAGACGAACAAACTGCGACTCGCTCACGACGGCAAACGGACGTATCCGACGCCCGCTCCGGTGAAGTTCATTGAAGTCATCGATGGTAACGTCGGAATGCTCCAAAGCATGACCGCGGACGGCAAGGTCGTGAACGAACGCCTCCACCCCAGCCGTCGCGCCACGCGTTTGCGCGACCTGAACCGGCTTCCGCTTCGGGTCTTGAAAGTCGCGAAAGCCGCTCCCGACCTCACACGCGACGCCGACGTCAAGGTCGACAACAAAACCTTCCACGTATTGAAATACAAGGATTCGGGCATGGGCGTGGAGCTCCAACTCGACGCCTTCACCAACCTGCCTGCCCGCGTCATCTATACCGAAGACGATCCGATTTACGGCGATACCAAAAACGAGCTCAGTTATGCAGACTTCAAGGAAACGAATAGCGTCCGCCTTCCGCAAACGCTGGTGACATTCCTGAACGGCAACAAAATCCGGGAAGAACGTGTGCGAACTCTAATCGTGAACGGAACGGTCGACCCGGCGAGTTTCACGATTCCGGATGAGGTTCGAGCGCAGCCCGAAGTGGGAGAACCCATCGTGTCGCAATGGACGATGCGGCGGTTCATTATCGGCGTCGGTTATCAGGACTACGGGCGCGAGCAAAAAGTTCAACTCGATCCGCTTGCGCCCGGCGTCTACCACGTGACGGGCAGCTCGCATAACAGTCTCGCGGTTGAAATGAAGGATCACGTGATAGTCGTTGAGCTGCCTCTGTTTGAGGAACGGTCGGTGGCGGTGATCAAGGCGATCGAAGACAAGATTCCGGGAAAACCCATCAAGTTCGGTGTGATCACGCACTATCACATCGACCATTCCGGCGGTTTGCGGGCATACGCGGCAAAGGGCGCGACCTTGCTTGCTCCGGAATCGATCGTCCCATTCGTGAAGGAAACGCTGGACCGTCCACACACAGTGCGGCCGGATTCACTGGCAAAAGCCGGAGGCAACAAAGGGACTGTTGAAGGCGTCGGCGACGCGGGAAAAACGCTGACGGACGGCGAACGCACCGTGCAACTCGTCATCGTTCCGAACGGTCATGCCGCGGGAATGCTCGCCGCATATTTACCAAAGGAGAAGCTGATTTTCGTGAGCGATCTCTACACCCCTGGGACCGCGGTCACGCCCGGTGATGCCAACGCGGTTGCTTTCCTCGCTGCGATCAACAAGGCGGGTCTGAGCGTGGATCGTGTTGTCGGTGGCCATGGCGGAGTGGGCCCGTTCAAAGACCTGCAGAAGGTCGGGACTGTTGCTCAGTCCGGTTCCTGAGGAGGGCAGCATAGAGCCCGTCGCTGCGCTCCGGGTTCTGAACCCTGTGACTCGAGCGACAAAATGTGCAGAACCCGGAGCGCAGCGACGGGCTACGTGCTGAATTCTTTCGTGACGAGGTTTCAATATGGATTTTTTGACATCAATCATTCACGACCTGAAACGTACGAAAGCGCAGGTTGAAAAAGGGATCGCTCAGGTTTCTGACGAGGATCTGCATTGGCAGCCGGATGCCGAATCCAACAGCATTGCCATCATCATGAAACACATGGCGGGGAACATGCTGTCACGGTGGACCGACTTTCTGACGAGCGACGGTGAAAAGCCCGAGCGCAACCGCGACGGCGAGTTTGTCGACACCCTCACGTCGCGAGCCGATCTGATGTCCTTCTGGGAACGCGGCTGGACGTGCACGTTCAAAGCGATCGAGCCGTTGACGGCCGATGATCTTGCGAAGACCGTCACGATTCGCGGTGAACTGCATTCGGTTCCACTCGCGCTCGTGCGTCAAGTCGGTCACTACTCGAGTCACGCCGGCCAGATTGTTTATATCGCCAAGCATCGCGCCGGTGATCGCTGGAAGACACTGACGATTCCGAGAAACCGGTCGGGCGAAGGTGTTCCGCGATACCTTGCACACTGAACAATTGGGGTTATATCTACGTAAGTAGTATTTGCGAGGCTTACGTTAGAGAGGAGCTCAGAATGGGAACGGGCACTAAAGTCGCACTCGGCATCGTGGGTGCGATCGTTTTGTTGGCGATCATCCTCGGTACCACGGTCGCCGGAACTTACAACAGTCTCGTACGACTCGATCAGTCGACGCAGGCGGAGTGGTCGCAGGTCGAAAATCAATACCAGCGGCGTGCCGACCTCGTTCCGAACCTTGTCAACACCGTCAAGGGTGCGGCCAACTTCGAGAAAGATACGCTGACCGCGGTTACCGAGGCGCGCGCCAAAGTGGGACAGGTAACCCAGGGCGCGATGCAGAACATCATCAACGATCCCGCGGCATTCCAGCGATTCGAGCAGGCCCAGGCGGGCCTGTCGTCAGCGTTGTCCCGTTTGATGGTGGTCGCCGAGCGGTATCCTGAATTGAAAGCGACGCAGGGATTCCGCGACCTTCAGGTGCAGCTGGAGGGGACCGAGAATCGAATCACGGTGGCGCGCCAGAGGTTCAACGAATCCGCGCAGCAGTTCAATACGAAACGTGAATCGTTTCCCACCGTCATCATCGCCAGCCTGTTCGGCAGTAAATTCGCCGACAAGCAGTATTTCAAGGCTACAGCCGGCTCGGAAAGACCGCCGGAAGTGAAGTTCTAGTTGCGCAAGCTCATCCCGGTTCTGCTCGTCGTCTCGGCCGTCTGTTTCATGAGCGGCGCGAATGCAAGACCGATAGAGCGCAGCCATATAGAAATGGCGTCCGAGACGCCGATTCCTCCCCCGCCCACGAAGTTCGTCACCGATACCGCCGGCTTCCTTTCTCCGTCGACTGTTGATTCACTCAGTCGCAGCCTCGGTCAGTACGAACGCGACAGTGGTCATCAGATCCTTGTGTACATCGGTGAGACCACGGGAGACGCGCCGCTGGACGACTGGGCCGTCCGCGCGTTCGAGAAATGGAAAATCGGCCGCAAGGGAATGGACGATGGGCTCGCGCTTTTTATTATGGCGAAGGATCGTCGCTTGAGAATCGAAGTGGGATACGGTCTCGAGGGCCAGGTTCCCGACGCGCTCGCCGGCCGGATCATCAACGACATTATCACGCCACGCATTCGATCCGGGGACCGGGATGGCGCGGTGACGGCCGGCGTCCAGGCGATCGTGAGCGCGATCAGTGGTCAGGGATTGCCGATAGCGCCCGCAACTCGAGGCCGCAACGCACCGCAGAATCGTCCGCTGACGTTGGGGCAAATCATTCTTTACGGCATCATCGGAATCGTCATCCTGATCGTGCTGGCCACAAATCCTTCTCTGGCAATCTGGCTGTTGATGAGCATGATGTCCGGGGGAAGCCGGTCACGCGACGGCTGGGGCGGCGGCGGAGGCGGCGGTGGTTTCAGCGGCGGAGGCGGCCGGTCCGGCGGCGGCGGCGCGAGCGGCTCATGGTGATGACTCGAAAAAAACTGATGCGCACGATCGATGCGAAGCGTATCGAGGAAGCGATTCGCAGCGCGGAACACCGCACCTCCGGAGAGATTTGCGTTTCCGTTTCGCACCTTTTCTGGGGAAGCGTCGAAAAGGCCGCCGAACGCGCATTCGATCGGCTGGGTATGACGCGAACGAGTCACCGCAATGGTGTCTTGTTCTTCGTCGTGCCGGCCCGAAGGAAATTCGTCGTCCTGGGTGACGCGGGAATTCATGAGAAGGTCGGTGATGACTTCTGGAAAACTGTCGCTGCAGCGGTTTCCGAAAAATTTCGCGCCGGTGACTTTACGGGCGGTCTGGTGCACGGAATTGACACCGTCGGCGAGCAGTTGGCCAGTCATTTTCCGTATGATCCCGCAACCGACAAGAATGAGTTGAGCGACAACGTCGACTTCAGCTGACCGAGGTTTTCATGCAATTCCTGAGAGCCCTTTTCCTAACAAGTGTTGTTCTGGCTATTCAGTCGTCCCCGACCGATCAACTCACACGCGACATCTTCAGGGAGCTCATCGAAATCAACACCACAGACTCCGTGGGCAATTGCACGAAGGCGGCGGAGGCCATGGCCGCTCGACTGCGAACCGCCGGTTTTCCCGATGAGGACGTGAAGGTCATGGGACCGGACCCGCGAAAAGGCAATCTTGTCGCGCGATTCCGCGGAACCGGCGCGAAGAAGCCGCTGCTCTTGCTGGCCCACCTGGATGTGGTCGAAGCGCGGCGCGACGACTGGTCGTTGGATCCATTCACTCTGAACGAACAGGAGGGCTACTTTTACGGCCGTGGAACTTCAGACGATAAGGATATGGCCGCAATCTGGGTCTCTCTGTTCATCCACTTGAAGCAGGAAGGATTCCGGCCGAATCGCGACTTGATCCTCGCGCTGACCGCCGACGAGGAAGGTGGAAAATTCAACGGTGTGCAATGGCTCTTGAAGGAGCATCGCGACCTGATCGATGCGGAGTTCGCGCTCAACGAAGGCGGCGGAGGCCAGCTCAAGAATGGAAAGCGTGTGCTGAACGCCGTGCAGGCCAGCGAAAAGATCTATCAAAGCTATCGGCTCGAAGTCAGGAATGCCGGCGGCCACAGCTCGAGGCCCACGAAGGACAACGCGATTTACCGGCTTGCCGAAGGGTTGACGCGTCTTGCGAAGTACGATTTCCCAGTCCAGATGAACGAAGTCACGTCAGCGTACTTTCGAAAGATGGCCGACCTCGCGACAACTCAGAATGCTGCGGATATGCGCGGCGTCACGCGAAAGCCGCCGGATCCCAAGGCTGTCGGACGCCTGTCGCAGGCGCCGTACGAGAACGCGTTGATGCGAACCACATGCGTCGCCACCATGCTTGAAGGCGGCCACGCGGAAAACGCGCTGCCGCAGATCGCACGCGCAACCGTGAATTGCCGCATCCTGCCGGGCGAATCGGAGCGGGAAGTTTTCGCAACGATCGGCCGTATCCTGAACGATCCGCAGATTCGCGTGACGCCGGTGGATCCGCCGACGCCGAGCGATCCGTCGCCTTTGCGTCCTGAGGTGATGGCTCCGATCGAAAGAATTACGTCGGAGATGTGGCCCGGTGTTCCCGTCGTACCGATCATGTCGACCGGCGCGACAGACGGCCTCTATTTACGAAACGCGGGCATTCCGACTTACGGCGTCTCGGGCATGTTCGCCGACGTGGATGATAATCGGGAACATGGCAAGGATGAACGCGTCACCGTGAAAGCGTTGTTCGAGTCGTTTGAATTCCTCTTCCGGCTCGTGAAGGCGTACGGCTCTTGATTTTCATCAACGATCGATTGTCCATTCCCGAAAATGAGCTGACATTTGCCGCCTCCCGCAGCGGCGGTCCAGGCGGACAGAACGTCAACAAGGTCAGCAGCCGGGTGACGCTGACATTCGATGTCGTCAGGTCGCGGTTGCTGTCTGAGGAGCAACGTACGCTCATCCGCTCAAGACTCGCCACGCGGATCAATAAGGACGGAGTGCTGCGGGTTGTGTCGCAAAGGTCGCGGAGCCAGGATTTGAATCGCGAGGACGCCGTTCAGCGCTTTGCGGAAATTTTGCGCAGAGCTTTGGAAGTGCCGGTGGAGCGTGTCGAAACAAAGATTCCGAGGGCGGCGCACGAGCAGCGAATGCAGCAAAAGAAAAAACGGACAGTGATCAAGCGATCGCGGTCGGCGAAGGATTGGGATGGATCCTAGCTGAAAAGCGTCCAAACGATGTGATATAAGAACGTGCTGCACTAACCAGACCGCGTAGAGTCCTCGAGCATGGTGCTCATGTCCTCTTTAGCGGCTACTTGGAGGCTCCATGGGTAAAAAACTTTACGTCGGTAATCTTCCGTTCAATGCCAGTGACGAGTCACTTCACGAAGTCTTTTCGCAAGTCGGAAACGTTCAGTCCGCCAAGATCATCATGGATCGAGACACCGGCCGGAGCAAAGGATTCGGGTTTGTTGAAATGTCAAGCGACGCGGAAGCTACCGACGCGATTCAAAAGTTTAACGGCGCACAGTATGGCGGACGCTCAATGACGGTAGCAGAAGCTCGGCCGATGGCGCCCCGGGAGGATCGAGCGTTCGGCGCGAAAAGCGGCGGACGCGGCCGCTGGTAGTAAGCCAGCCAGAAAAAAATATTGGGGATTGCGAATCCCGGATTTCGATTCGCAATCCCCAATATTTTTTTACCGCGGTTCCTTCAGCGAACCGGCCCTCCGCGCGAGCCGGATAAACTCATCGCGGTATCCATTCCGATCCGAGCCGCGGCTTCGATCCGCGGTCCGGATCACGTGATCCATCGAGGCCGATCCTTTGTATGGCGAATCGCGCAAAATCATGCCAAACTCCGCGATTGCCGCTGCGAATCGATAATCCGGACTTGCGGACTCGAATGAGGTGCCGCGATCGCTGAGAGGAATGTCGAACCGCGTGCTGTCCGATCCGTCGGGCTGTTTGTATCGGACGCGCACCGTCAGCAGTTCGTTGCTTGCGTCGCGCCGGTTGCGTTCGGCACTTGCCGCGGCGGGTGCCGGCCGACGGTACTTCGAAGGGTCGACCGCGGGTACACCGATCTCAACGCCACGAGGAACGATCTCGAACAACACCGTCACGGTTTGTCCGGCGCCCATGTCGCCGGCGTCTTTGGTGTCGTCGTTGAAGTCCTGATCGCGCAGAACGCGATTCTCGTAGCCGATCAACCGGTAGGCATTGACCTGATCCGGATTGAAATCGACCTGAATCTTGACGTCCTTCGCTACCGTCATCAGCGTGCCGGCCATTTCTTCAACCAGGACCTTGCGGGCTTCATTCAGCGAGTCGATATAAGCGTAGTTTCCGTTGCCTTTGTCGGCCAGCTTCTCCATGGTCGAGTCCTTGAGGTTGCCCATGCCAAAACCGAGCACGCTCAGAAACACGCCGCTCTTCGCGCGGTCTTCAATCAATCGCGTCAAGTCGCCCTGATTGGTGACGCCGACGTTGAAGTCGCCGTCCGTGCACAGGATCACGCGGTTGATGCCGCCCTTGATGAAATTACTGACCGCAACGCTGTAAGCGAGCTGGATTCCGCTTGCCCCGTTTGTCGAGCCGCCGGCTTCGAGCCGGTCCAGTGCCTGGACGATGATTTCTTTCCTGTCGCCGCGCGTCGGCGGGAGCACCATTCCAGAGTTTCCCGCGTAAACCACGATTGAAACTCGATCGTTCTCGCCCAGTTTGTCGACAAGCAGCTTCAAGCCGCTCTTCAGAAGCGGAAGCTTGTTGGGATCCTCCATCGAACCGGAGACATCGATGAGGAAAACCAGATTGCTCGGCGGCCGCCGGTTGATGTCGATGTCGCGGGCTTTCACCGCAATGCGCACCAGCCGGTGATCCGGCTTCCACGGTGCCGACGCGGCTTCCGCATACACACCGATCGGATGCGAGCCGGTCGGTTGAGCGTACTCATAGTTGAAGTAATTGATCAGCTCTTCGATCCGAACGGCGTCTTTCGGGGGCAGCTGGTTCTGATCGAGGAATCGTCGCATGTTGGCGTAGGCCGCGGTATCGACGTCGATCGAGAACGTGGCGAGCGGATTGTCGACAACCGACTTGAACGGATTGTCTTCAATGCGATCGTACGCTTCGGTGTTGAACGCAGGTCGTGCCGGACGATCCGCGCGAATGATCGGTGCCGGGGCCGGAGTGGCGGGCGCAATCGCGGTCCGGAATGCACCGCCTGCTGCTCCGCCTTTGCCGGCTGCGAACGAGGCCGCTTCGGCGGCGCGAAGCTCAGACTTTGGACTCAATGCATCCAATTCTTTTTGCAGTGCCGGTGATGCCGGAGCCGGCGGTGACGCTGCCGTCTGGCCAATGGCTTGAGCTTCCTGACGCGTGATCGCGGCGGCCAACTGTTCTTCGTCACCAGATTGTTTTTTCAACTTTGCATCTTTGTTCCGAACGTCGGCATCCGCCAGATCGCGGGAGGAAACGGTTACGGCGTCGGTTGGCGAAGCCTGCGCTTTAACCTGCGCCTGCGAATAGACGCTGGGCAACGTCGCGTCCGGTTTGCTGGAGCCTGAAGGTTGCGCGTGAGCGCTTTCGTCGCCTGCTCTGGACAAGCCGTAAACTGTGGCTTCATTCGCCGCCTGGCGCGATCGCAGCATGGACGGAGTCCATACTCCGACGAGCACGATGGCAGCGGCACTTGCTGCCGCGAGGCTGCTGAACACCCAGTGCCGGCGCCAGAAGCTCGCTTTCTGGACGGGTTGAAACAGCGGAACAATGGCGGCCCGTTGTTCCGGACGCAGAGACACGGCGGGTTGATTCGCCATTTCGTCTTTCAGCATTGTCGTCATCATCCGGATGTCGTCGACGATTTCGCGAGCTTCCGCCGAGGACTCCAACTCCCGTTCCACGTCCGCGCGTTCGACATCACTTAGTTCGCCGAGGACGTATGCCGTCCATTTCGGGTCGTTCGAGTTGATGTTCATTGGATCCTCCTGACGGTTTCCGGCGCGGGCACGAGCTGCGTTCGGAGCGATTTGATTGCGGTGTGAATCAGAAAGCCGACGTTGCTTACCGATAATCGGGTGACGTCGCTGATCTCTTTATAGCTGAGGTCACACTGGAACTTCAGGTAGATGACCTCGCGTTGGTTTTTGGGAAGTGTTTCCACCGCTCGAAGCACCTGGCTCATCGCTTCTTTCTGCTCGAGAATTGACGCAGTGTTCGGATGGGCCGCGGCGGCGAGGTCGTTGAGTGGAGTCATGCGGTTCTCCTTCTTTCGCACATCGAATGCAAGATTGCGGCAAACAGTAAACAGCCACTGGGCCAGATGGTCGTCGAGCCGCTCGGGTTGTTCCTTGCATAGCCGCAGAAAGGCCTCCTGCACGATCTCGCGAGCGCGTTCGGTATCACCGATCACCCACGTGGTGTAGCGAATCAGGTTCGATTCGTGCTGCCTTAGCGCTGCCTCAATCCATTGGCGTTTCGACTCGTTATCCATCGGTCCTCAGTTCGACAACGATTCAGAAGGAGATTTCTTAGGAAATTAACTTCGACAAACTTTCAACACTTTGGACACCGATGAGAGCCCTTCCGTTGCATATGAATGCGGGAACACCGGAGAGGCCGTACTGTTTCGCTTGTTCCTCGTCGGCCAGCACTTCGGAGAGATTATCGTGGCGGGTCAGGGAATCGCGAAGTGCCTGTTCATCGAACCCAAGGTCCTTCGCGATGGAGGCGAGAACGTCAATTTGGCCGATATCCCGGCTTTTCTCAAAATAGGCACGGAACAGGGCCTCATTCATGCGGTCGTTCTGGCCTTGGGTCTTTGCCCACGCCGCGGCTTCGTGCGCAAGCCGGGTACGGGTCGTGATCGATGGCATTCGCATCTTGACGCCGAGTTTTCCCGCCATCGGGTAAATCGATTTGACCCACATCATCTGCCGGTACTCGTCTCGCGGGTTCGGAAGTAGAACCGGAGCCGGGCGCAGCTCAAACGCACGCCAGCGGACTTCGAGTTCGGGACGGGAGGACCTCAGGGTCCGGATCGCCGGCTCGCCGAGCCAGCAGAAGGGTCATACAAAGTCGGAAAAGATTTCGAGCAGCGCCATGCACAATGATGACACGATTTCATTTGTGATGGCGGATTGGTGAGATTTGATTGCCGAACTGCGGCCATAGGCCATAGGTCCATTGGGTGTACCCGAAGTCAGCAAAGCCGACGCAATGCAGAGGCGACTTGTTGTCTTTTCCGGCCGATTGTTGAAGCTCGTTCGGCAGCTCCCTCAGACCTATCAAGGCCAACACATTGCCAAACAGTTAACCCGATCGGGCACAGCATTGGCCGCAAACTACGGTGAAGTGCGAGGGGCAGAAAGCAAAGCAGATTTCATTCACAAGCTGCGCATCGTTCTGAAGGAATTGAACGAGACCGAAGTGTGGCTAAACCTGATTGTTGAGAGCTCATGGTTTTCATCCGACAAAATGGCGCCAATAATCGCCGAAAACCGCGAACTTTGTCGCATTTTTGGCGCTTCTATCAAGACTGCTGGAGGATTTCGTCGATGAATTCGCGTTAGCTATTCGGTATATGGCCTCTGGCCGCAGTTCGGCAATCACATCTCACCAATCAGCCATCACTAATGAATCCGTTCCCCAATCCGCAACGTCTCCTCTACAATCTCCGCGCATGGCGGACCCTTTCCTCATCTGGCACGATGCGTTGGAAAAGCGCCATCTCTCCAATCTCACCTTCCAGGAAGTCCGGCGCTCGGTTCAGGCGCTGTCCTCGATCTATGTCGAATCGCGTGGACGGCTCGATTCGGGCGCGCCTTTGGCCGGTGCCGGCAAGCGCGCAGCGTTCGCGATGTTTTATGCTCCGCTTCATTTCCTCCTCATCCGCGCGATTGTGAATGCGCTCGGCGCCTGCACGCGCGTGCCCGAAACCATCCTCGATCTTGGTTGTGGTACGGGAATCGCGGGCGCGGCGTGGGCGCTCGCGTGCGATCCGCGGCCGAGGGTCATTGGAGTGGACCGGAACAGTTGGGCGCTGCAGGAAGCCAGATGGACGTATCAGCTTCTCGGCCTTCGTGGTGCGTCGCGATCTGCGGACCTCCGCACGTTGCGAGTTCCCGCGGACACGGCGGTCATCGCCGCATTCACGATCAACGAACTCGATGACGAGACCCGCTTACGTTTTCTTGATCAATTTCTGAAGGCCGCCGAACGGGGAGCGCCCGTTCTCGTGATTGAGCCGATCGCACGACGGCCCATCAACTGGTGGGACGACTGGGCTGCGGCATTCAAAGAGCAAGGCGGCCGCGACGATCGGTGGAGATTCAAAATCGAACTTCCGGAGAGGCTCCGTTTGATGGATAAAGCCGCCGGCCTCGATCATCGCGAAATCACCGGGAAATCTCTGTGGATTGGCGCGTGCGTTCCTCGAAAGCCATGGTAGAGTGACGTCGTGTTTTGCTCAAAATGCGGAAAGAACAACGAACCCAACGCGCGGTTTTGTCAGTCGTGCGGTAACGATCTGACGTTGACGACTCCGGTGGCGGAAAGCAGTCCGCCCTGGGTCAGTTCCGCGTATGCCGGTTTCTGGAAACGATTCGCGGCTCTTCTCATCGATTCCGTTGTCGTCAGCATCGCGTCCGGTTTGATCACCGCAGCTACCGTCGGCGTCGGAACGATTGCGTTTCTGGTTCTGCCCTGGCTGTATGAAGCATTGATGCTCAGTTCGGAGAAACAGGCGACACTGGGGAAAATGGCGCTCGAAATCGCGGTGACCGATATCAACGGCAAGCGCCTTACCTTTGCTCGCGCAACGGGCCGTCATTTTGCCAAATGGGTCTCGGCGTTAATTATCGGAATCGGATTTTTGATGGCAGCGTTTACCGAGCGGAAGCAGGCACTGCACGATATGATTGCCGAAACGCTGGTTGTCAATCGACGCGTTTGACTTATCCAATAACACCGTTGTACATTTCCTCCACTTCTTTGATGTTATTGGGTTTGCATTTCCACATACTCACCCCCGCGAGTTGGATGTTAAAGACTGAAGTTCAATCATGATGGAGGAAAAGATGAGTATTCCGCGACAAGCTTTTTGCGCGTTTCTCGCCTTATTGTTTCTGAGTGTGCCCTTGCTCGCTCAGACGACAACGGGAACAGTTAACGGACGCGTCACCGATACTTCGAACGCCGTCATTCCGGGCGTGACCGCGTCGTTGACGAGCCCCTCAATTCAGGGTACGAGAACGGCAATCACCGACGAATCCGGCACGTATCGTTTTATTCTGCTTCCGCCGGGAACCTACTCCGTGAAATACGAGCTTCCTGGATTCAAGACGGTCGTACGCGAAGGCATCATTGTGGAGGGTAGCAAGACCGTCACGCTGCCGATCAATCTGGAAGTGGCAACCGTGGCGGAGACCGTGACGGTTACCGGTGAATCACCGGTCGTGGACGTTCAGAACGCGACCGTCGGTGTTGCTTTCAATTCCAAACTCCTGCGCGATTTGCCGAACGCGCGTGATGTCTGGGCTGTTCTCGGTCAAACGCCTGGTGTTGCGATCACGGGCACGGGTTTCGACGTCGGTGGATCGACGGCTGGAACCCAGAAGGGCTATCGCGGATACGGCGTTAACGGCCAGCAGTGGATCACCGTGGATGGCGTCTCCACTACGGAAGGCACCAGCGGAGCGGGAATGTACTACGACTACAGCGCCTTCTCCGAAATCACGGTTCAGGCTGCCGCGAACTCCGCGGAAGTCGCGGTTCCCGGCGTTTACACGAACACGGTGATGAAGACGGGCAGCAACCAGGTTCATGGTTCGGGCTACGTCGATTGGGAAGCCAAATCGTTCCAAAGCGACAACATCACGCAGGACCTCAAAGACAAAGGTTTCACTCAGCCCGATAAATTCAAACGATACAACGACACCAACTTCAATGCCGGTGGGCCCTTTAAAAAGGACAGGTTCTGGTGGTTCACGTCCATCAAATATCAGTACTCCGGTTTGACCACGGCACTGAATAACTCCGAAACCGACTTGACGGGCGGCGGCCCGTTCGAAACGAAGCTGGGCGGCATTTCAGGAAAGCTGAATTACCAATTGAATTCGCGCGATCAGCTGGTGTGGTCTCATCAGCGGACGACCAAGGACCAGCCCTATCGGAACGGCCAGGGAGCGAACGCGAAGAACTACATTGTGGACTCCACGCAAAACGAGGAAGCGATCTACTTCACGAACAAAGTGCAGTTCACGTCCGTCCTCACCAATCGAATGACGCTGGATACCGCGTGGCAATGGTACAACCTGTACGATCCTCGATATGCGCACATCAAGGCCACGCCTTACTCGGATACCGTCACGCTGATTCAACGCGGCGCCTTCGGCCGTGAAAACGACACGTACCGCAACCGCCATCAGTTCTACGGAAACATCGCTTACAACCGCAGCGGCCATGACCTCAAATTGGGTTTCGGCGAGATCTACGAGAACAACGGTGGAAAGAACGACTGCGAGTTCAATGACGATGCGCACAGCAGCGTGCCGTGCGTCACGCTGACCTACACGAACGGCAGTCCCAACACCGGGATCATCGCCGATGGTCCGCTGAAGGACACGCGTAATGAGCTTTTGAACACCTATGCGTTCGCTCAGGACAAGTGGCAGATCACCCGCAAGCTCACATTTAATATGGGTCTGCGGTTTGACCGTTATCACAGTTACTATCCGATTCAGAAGAACGAGGGAACGGGACCGTGGGCTTCCACCACGTACTTCCCGTCCTTCAAGAATTCGTACGACCGGCGCGACATGCCGATCCTGACGAGTGTGGTTCCCCGGCTGGCGTTCGTTTACGACGTTTTTGGCAACACCAGAACGGCCGTCAAGGCGAGTTACGGCCGTTACGGCGAGAACACGGGAACCTATGCCTCCACGTTGAACCCGAATAACATTCACACGCGCACCTACCAGCTTTGCAACGTATCGGTGGTAGTGAACTGTTCCACGTTGCCGATCACTCCGGCGAAGATTCTGCCGCTGTCGCCGACAAGTACTTCTGCTGTGACGAATTCGGCGATCGATCCGGAATTGAAGGACGCTTATACGGATGAATACACGGCAGGCCTCGAGCAGGAGATCATTCACGATCTCGGCGCGTCGGTTCTGTTCGTCCGAAAGATCGGACACCATGATCGCGTGACGCTGGATCGCACGTACCTTCCGAGCGAATACCTTCCCGTTTCCGCGATTGACTTTGGTCCCGACGGCGTGAAAGGCACGAGTGACGACGCGAACGTCACGATTTACGAACGCCAGGTTGCCACTCGCGACACCGATCGCTACCTCACGAACTTCGACGCTGGCTCGAACTTCAGCACGATCGAATTCACGATGACCAAGCGCTTCACAAAGGGCTGGCAGGCGCAAGGTGGATGGGATTGGACCAAGTTGAACAACGCGCCTCCGGTGTCGCTCGATCCCAACCAGTTTGCATTCCAGAACGGCCACTCGTCGCAGTGGACCTTCAAAGCACTGGGATCCTACAACCTTCCGAAGGGTTTCGTGTTTACCGGAACCTTCAATTCGCAGCGCGGCGCTCCCTACAATCGGACCCAACAATTCACGGGCGCCAACGGTTCGATGTTGAACGCGAACGGCACCGTCCGCACGACGAATCTACGTCAGGGTACGGGAGCCATCACGATAGTGAACAACGGCTATTACCTCCCGACGGTGAGTCTGACGAGCATGCGCGTCGAGAAGCGGTTCAAGATTACGGAGTCGCAGAATATCGCGGCGATGTTCGATCTTTACAACCTCTTCAACTGGAATACCGAAGCCGGCCGCGATTCTCCAACCGGCACCAAGGTCGTAAACGGCAAGACGATCGCCACGTTCGGTTTGCCGAATAACATCCTTGCTCCGAGAATTTTCAAACTCGGAGTTCGCTACAGCTTCTAAGCCTGCCGTTCATGAAGTGGTCAGGGTCAGTAGCCCTGACCACTCGCCGGTGTGAAAAGAAACAATCGGGTTATTTGCATATCACGTTTGAGATGGGACATCCCGACGTTTGACATATGTTGGAAGCACCGTCTGAATGTGTCAAGTGTCGGGATGTCTCATCTCAAACGTGATATGCAAATTACCGGATTGTCTCTTTCAGACTTTCAGACCGTCTTGCTCCGAGAATTTTCAAACTCGGAGTTCGCTACAGCTTCTAAGCCTGCCGTT
>CAZPBY010000005.1:0-55304 GCA_964584785.1 uncultured Solibacteraceae bacterium | reverse complement strand
CTCATCTCAAACGTGATATGCAAATTACCGGATTGTCTCTTTCAGACTTTCAGACAGTTGGCCCTCACCAGCCGAACAGGTGTAGTATCCCCTGAAACTCAGTCCCAATGACGGAGGCGGATATGCGGACGTCCCGATTCTTCGCGGTGTCGTTGTTGACCCTGTTGGTGCTGCGCGACTCGAATGCGCAGATATCCACATGGCGTCCGGTCGTGATGGCGGATCACGGTATGGTCGCATCCGGTCACCCTCTGGCGTCCGAGGCCGGTGTGCGGATTCTCAAGGCCGGTGGAAACGCTGTGGACGCGGCGATCGCCACGTGGGCCGTTCAGGGACTGACCGAACCCATGATGACCGGCCTTGGCGGTGACATGCTCGTCATGATCTATCTCGCCAAAACCAACGAAGTGAAGTTCATCAACGGTACAGGCTTCGCTCCCATGGCCGCAACCATCGACCTCTATAAATCGAAAGGCGGCATTCCACCAAACGGACCGCTGTCCATCAGCGTGCCCGGCGCTGTAGGCGGAGCAGAGTTGGCGGTAAAGAAATACGGCACGAAGCCGCTGGCGGATGTGCTCGCTCCAGCTATCGAACTTGCCGAACAAGGATTTCCCGTCACCGATCATCTGGCGAATTCGTTGCTCGGAAGCCGCGAACTGTTGTCGAAGTATCCGTCGTCGACACAGATCTGGTTTCGCGATGGAAAGCCGTTGGTAGCGGGTGATCGCGTGGTCCAGAAAGATCTCGCTCAAACCCTGCGCAAGATCGCGGCAGAGGGCAGCGCGGGCTTCTACAAAAGCACGGTTGCGAAAGCCACTGCCGATTACATGAAAGCGAACGGCGGCATCATTGCGGAGCCGGATCTTGCGAGCTATCAGGCATACGAAGACCAGCCGATAAAGATCAACTACCGCGGCATCGATGTGTTTGAGTGCCCGCCGAATTCTCAGGGTCACGTGATGCTGCAGGCCCTGAATATCCTCGAAGGATTCAACCTGCGTTACATGGGCCACAACAGCGCGCCGTACCTGCACGTCGTTACGGAATCGCTGAAGCTCGCTTTTGCCGATCGTAACAAGTATGTGAGTGATCCGAAGTTCGTCCCGCCGATCCCCATCAAGGAACTGCTATCGAAGGAGTACGCGGCGGCGCGGCGAACGCTCATCGATCCGGGCAGAGCCATTGAAGGCGAAGCGGCGCCCGGTAATCCGCGCCAGTCCGGCTCAAACAATGCGCTCATGGTGTACGCCGATAAACCCGCTGAGGTACCAACCGAAGTAGTTCCGGCGCGTGAAGACACTTATGGCCTTACAACGTATCTCAGCGTTGTGGATAAGGATCGGAACATGGTTTCGATTACGTCGAGCCTGTTGAGTTCCTTCGGCAGCGGAATGGTTGTGCAGAACGCCGGATATTTTCTGAACAATCGCATGGCTTATTTCTATCTCGATCCGAGCGATGTTAACGCACTGGCTCCGGGCAAGCGGACACGCCAGACCATCAACCCCGCACTGGCAGTGAAAGACGGCAAGCCATACATATCGTTCGGAACACCGGGATCGGATAATCAACCGCAGGCGCAGCTGCAATTCTTTCTGAACGTGGTCGAGTTTGGAATGAACGTCCAGGAAGCGCTCGAAGCACCTGCCGTTCTGAGCACCAGCTTTCGCGGCTCTTACTATCCTCACGAGGTGGGCGGAAAATTGAATGTGCCGTCCGCGTTGCCGAAACACGTCCTCGACGAACTGGCGGCTCTCGGCCACAAGCTGACGATTCAGAACGTGAAGGGCGTGGGTTCGGTGAAAGCGATCATGGTGAATCCGAAGACGAACGTGTTGATGGGCGGCGTGAGCCCCACCGGCGATAGTTACGTGGTCGCCTGGTGAATATTGTCCAGGTGCATTTGACGTTGGACATCCCGACGATTGACATTTGACATATTCAGAGGCGCGTTCCGAAGGTGTGGCATTCTACCGTTGATGGAAGCGTTTCATGAACCGGTGCGGACATGGTTCCGCGAGAATCTGGGCGAACCCACGAAGGTGCAGAGGCTCGGGTGGCCCGTGATCGCGGGCGGCGAGAGCGCGCTGATGCTGGCGCCGACAGGTTCCGGAAAGACGCTGGCCGCATTCCTCGCTGCGATCGACCACGTGATGTTCGAGCCTGTCCCGCAGAAGTCCGAGCGATGCCGCGTTCTATATATGTCGCCCCTGAAAGCGCTCGCGGTGGATATCGAAAAGAACCTTCGCGCGCCGATCGAGGGTGTTTCGGCGGCGGCCGAACGTCTGGGCGTCGGCTTTCATCGGCCGCAGATTTCGGTCCGAACGGGCGATACTCCGGCATCCGAGCGTGCTGCGTTCAATCGCAAGCCCGGCGACATTCTCATCACCACACCGGAATCACTGTACCTTCTGCTGACGAGCAACGCGCGAGAGGCGCTGCGTACGATTCGGTACGTGATCGTCGATGAAATCCACGCCATGCTGGGAACCAAGCGAGGCGCGCATCTCGCGCTTTCACTCGAGCGTTTACAGGCTTTGACCGCGCGCGATTTCCAACGCATTGGTCTGTCCGCGACGGTGCGACCGCCGGAGGAAGCGGCAAGGTTTCTCGGTGGAGCTGGAAGGTCCGTGAACATCGTCAACGCGGGAACCGGTAAAAGCCTGGACATCCGCGTTGAAGTGCCCATCGAGGATATGAGCAAGGTCGGCCGTGACGAAACCCATCCGGCAATGGACGACGGAAGCCGGAAGAGCATCTGGCCGTCGATTCATCCGCGAGTGCTCGAGCTCATTCGACAACATCGCACTACGTTGATCTTCGTCAATGCCCGCCGCCTCGCGGAGCGCCTGGCGGCAGCGCTTAATGAGCTGGCGGGGGAAGAGATGGTCCGGGCGCACCACGGTTCGGTTGCACGAGAGCAGCGCATGGCGATCGAGGAAGATTTGAAAGCGGGGCGCCTGCCGGCAATAGTTGCGACGTCGTCGCTCGAGCTTGGCATCGACATGGGATCGATCGATCTCGTCATTCAAATCGAAGCCGCACCGAGCGTTGCCGCCGCCCTGCAGCGCGTCGGCCGCGCAGGGCATCGGATCGGCGTGCCGAGCAAAGGGATTCTGTTTCCGAAATATCGCGGCGACCTCCTGGCCTGTGCCGCGCAAACGGCGCAGATGGAAGCGGGTGCCGTGGAGCCTCAACGTTATCCGCGCAATGCTCTCGACGTGCTGGCGCAGCAGATCGTCGCGATGGTGGCCGTTGAGAACTGGACCGTCGATCACCTGCACGAAGTGATTCGGCGGGCCGCGCCCTTTGCGGACGTCAGCCGAAGCGCTCTCGAGAACGTGCTGGACATGCTGGCGGGCCGCTATCCATCGAGCGACTTTGCCGAATTACGGCCGAGACTCGTCTGGGAGCGCGTTCGGAACACGCTGCGAGCGAGGGAAGGCGCCAAACAGATCGCGATTACGAATGGAGGAACGATACCCGATCGCGGGCTGTTCGGTGTGTTCATTGCGGGCGCTGAGACCGGTTCCTCGCGAGTCGGGGAACTCGACGAAGAAATGGTCTTCGAGAGCCGTGTCGGAGACCGATTTCTGCTTGGTTCAAGCACCTGGCGGATCGACGACATTACACCGCAGCGTGTGCTTGTCTCTCCGGCGCCTGGGGAACCGGGCAAGATGCCGTTCTGGAAGGGCGACGCCGCGGGCCGTCCTCTCGAGATGGGACGCGCTATCGGCGGCCTCGTCCGCCGTCTTCAGCAACTGTCGAGGCCTGACGCGGTGAACCTTCTGGTCAACGA
Source organism: uncultured Solibacteraceae bacterium (assembly GCA_964584785.1). GTDB lineage: Bacteria > Acidobacteriota > Terriglobia > 20CM-2-55-15 > 20CM-2-55-15 > JAHFTY01. Next base: position 51,502 of record CAZPBY010000005.1, on the reverse strand, counting down.
AAACAGGCTAGACAGTATGGCGGCGAAGAATCTCCTTTCGTACATCGACGATCAGTTGAAAGCCGTCGGCGTCGTTCCCGACGATAAAACGATTGTCGTCGAGCGTTACATGGACGATCTCGGCGATTGGCGAGTCTGCATTCTCTCGCCCTTTGGCGCGCGAGTGCACGCGCCGTGGACACAGGCGATCCACGCTCTCATTCGCGCGAACAAGGACCTGGACGTCGAGACGCTGTGGAGCGACGACGGCATCGTCATCCGGCTGCCCGAAACGGATGACCCCCCGCCGATGAACCTGATCTTTCCGGAACCCGATGACGTCGAGGACCTGGTCGTCCGCGAAACCGGCGGCAGCGCGATGTTCGCTTCCCGCTTTCGTGAAAACGCAAGCCGCGCGTTGCTTTTGCCTCGACGATATCCCGGGCAGCGAACGCCGTTGTGGCAGCAACGGAAGCGTGCCGCGGACCTTCTGGCTGTCGCGTCGCAATACCGCGACTTCCCGATCATTCTTGAAACATTCCGCGAGCTGCTGGGCGATGTGTACGATATGCCCGCGCTGATCGGACTGCTCCGCGAAATCCAGCGACGCGAAATTCGAGTCGTCACGATCAACACGCGTGCGCCGTCACCGTTCGCGTCGTCGTTGATGTTCGGCTACGTCGGCAACTTCATCTATGACGGCGACGCGCCGCTCGCGGAGCGCCGGGCGCAGGCTCTTTCCATCGATCAATCGCAGCTTCGCGAGTTGTTGGGCGAGACCGAACTTCGAGAGCTGCTCGACGCGGAGGTCATCGAGGCCGTTGAGATGCAGCTTCAGCGTCTCGATCCGTCGCACCGCGTCAAAAGCTGCGATGCCCTGCATGACCTGTTACGCACGCTTGGTGATCTGAATGACGCGGAGGTTCGCGCGAGGTTGGTCATTCCACGGAACACGCCGGAATGGCTGGAGCAACTTCAAAGGGAAAGCCGCGCGTTTACCGTGACGATAGCCGGAGAGCAGCGATGGATTGCCGCAGAAGACACCGGCCGTTATCGAGACGCGTTGGGTTTGCGTCCACCGAAAGGTGTGCCGCCGCCGTTCCTGCAAGCGGTGCCGGATGCTCTTGACGATGTGCTCGCGAGATTTGCTCGAACCCACGGTCCGTTTGTTATTCCTGAGGCGTCAAAACGATTCGGATTGCCGGACAGCGTTGTTCAGCGTGTGTTGCGCAACCTCGAACGGACAGGACGAATTCTCGAAGGCGAGTTTCGTCCGGGTTGCTCGGGACGGGAGTGGTGCGACGCGAATGTGCTGCGCACCGTGCGTCAAAGGACGCTGGCGAAGCTGCGCCACCAGATCGAACCCGTTGAACCAGCGGCATACGGACGATTTCTTCCCGTGTGGCATCGCATCGGTGTGCATCGCCAGGGCCCTGAAGCGGTCCTTGAGGTTGTTGCGCAGATTCAGGGCTGCCCGGTACCGGCTTCGGTTCTCGAGGATCAGATTTTCCACGCCCGCATTCCGCACTACGATCCCCGCGACGTCGATGGGCTGGTGTCGTCGGGAATGGTGATGTGGACCGGTGTTGAACGTATCGGCGCGACCGACGGACGGGTCGCGCTTTACCTTACCGAACGGGCTGGGGAGCTGCTGCCCGGAAGCTCCGGCGCGATGGCCGCGATCGACCGCCAGCCGGTACACGATCGGATTTCGGAATACCTCGCCTCGACGGGCGCTTCGTTTTTCCCACAGATCCTCGCGGGAATCGGCGGCGGTTTTCGCGGTGACGCGCTGGATGCGTTGTGGGATCTGGTGTGGGCCGGCGAAGTGACGAACGACACGTTGATGCCGTTGCGTGCAATGCTGGACCGGAAGTCGAATGAAAAGCGCCGGCGAACAGAACCGGCCAAACAGCTCGCGCGTCCTGCGATTGTGCCGGAGGCTGCCGGCCGTTGGTCGCTCGTCTCGAAAATGGTCAGTCCACCTTCGCCGGCAGCGCGCCTGATGGCGATCGCCACGCAGTTACTCGATCGTTTGGGAGTGGTCACGCGGGAAGCCGTTGCGTCGGAGGGCGTCGCGGGAGGGTTCGCATCCATTTATCCGATTTTGAAAGCCATGGAGGAGGCCGGCCGCATTCGGCGTGGGTATTTCATCGAAGGTCGTGGCGGAGCGCAGTTTGCAGATCCCGGAGCCGTCGAGCGTTTACGCGAGCTGCGGGAAAGTTCGGAGGACCCCTCGATTATCATGCTTGCAGCGGCGGATCCGGCAAATCCGTATGGTGCAGCGCTGCCGTGGCCGGTTCGTCCGGACAGCCGTCAGGCTGGGCGGTTCGCGGGAGCGCAGGTCGTTCTGGTCGACGGCGAACTGGCGGCTTACTTCAGCAAATCCGAGCAGTCGGTCCTGACGTTCTTCGATCCCGACGGCTCGGCCGCAGATCGATTTGCCGGCTGCGTCGTCAAGGCCCTGTCCGGACTTGTCACATCCGGACTCCGGCGAGCGCTCCTCATCATGGAGGTGAACGGCGAGAGCCCCGGCTTGTCCGTCCTCGCTGCAGCCCTGAGAGAAGCCGGATTCCGGGAAGGAACCCATGGCTGGCAACGGCGGGCGGAGGCGTGACTACGACGCTCGTCAATACAGTCCGAATTGCGCTATCGTGATCCTGCAAAATGACAACTCTACGACAGGATCTCCACTACGCGTTGCGAATGCTTTCAAAAAGGCCGGGGTTTACCGCGGTTGCTGCATTGTCGCTGGCGCTTGGCATCGGCGCCAACACTGCAATCTTCAGCATGATCGACTCGATTGTTCTCAAGTCGATGGATTTCCACGATCCCGATCAGCTCGTCATGGTGTGGAATATCCCGCAAGAGCATCCGGACCAGCAAAACGGCCTTTCGGTGCCGGACTACATGGTGTTCAAGAACTCTGCGGACGTCTTCGACTCATACGGGGCGGTCGGTGGCGCCGCGCATGATTTCGGCGCCGAGGAGAACGGCGCGCCGGCTGAACGGATCAACGGGCAGACGTTCACGCCGAGCATGTTTCGAGTTCTTGGGGCGCAGCCGATCATAGGCCGCACTTTTACCGAAGAAGAAGACGCCATCGATTCGCCGGCTCCGGTCGTGCTGATCAGTTATGACCTTTGGCAGCGGCGCTTCGCGGGCGCCCGAGACGTCATCAATAAGGTTGTGCGGCTGGACGGTCAGCCCTACACGATCATTGGCGTGATGCCGGCCGGGTTTCATTTCTTCGACGACACAGCGCAATTCTGGGGACCGTTCGTCCTCTTTCGCGCGCAGCTTCAGGGCTCTGCGCGAAGTGTCACGATTGCAGCGCGCCTGAAGCCGGGTGGCTCCATGCAGCAGGCCCAATCGGCGATGGATGCGCTGGCGGAGCGGCTTGCGAGCACCAACCCCGTAGACAAAGGCTGGAAGATCAAGCTGCAGCCCATGCACGAAGCGATGTTTGGCTGGATGCGCTCCCCTCTGCTTTTGCTCCAGGGAGTGGTGGGTTTTGTCCTGTTGATCGCTTGCGCCAACGTCGCGGGATTATTAATGGCCCGTGCGTCCTCGCGCCAGGTTGAAGTTGCCGTCCGCACGGCCTTGGGGGCCGGCCGCGGACGCATCATACGCCAGCTGCTGACGGAGAGCGTGTTGCTTTCGATGCTTGGAGGCGCGCTCGGTGTGCTGTTTTCCTGGTGGGGACTTCGCGTTCTGGTCCACAACAGTCCGAGATGGGTGCCGCGGCTTCAAGAGGTGGGGATGCATCCGCGAGTGCTCCTGTTCACGCTGACACTGTCTATTCTGACGGGTTTGGTTTTCGGCGTCGTTCCCGCCTTGCGGGGTTCGAAACTCGACCTGGCCGTTACCCTCAAGGAATCCGGACGGACCGGCGACAGCCTTGCGCACGACCGTCTGCGCGGGGCGCTGGTCGCTGTACAAATCGGCCTGTCGCTGGTGCTGTTGATCGGCGCGGGCCTGTTGATCAACACATTCCTGCGAGTGCAGGCTGCCCGGGTCGGTTGCGACATCAACGGCGTTCTTGCTTTTGATTATCGTTTCCCGAATACGCAGATGATCAAGCGTGTCGGTAATTACAATGGATTCCCGTTGCTCGAAGTCAATCCGGCTCCGGTGCGTGTCTTCACTCAGATTATCGAAAAGCTCCAGAGTACAACCGGCATTCAATCCGTCGCGGGCATCAGCCGCCGCCCGTTGGATGGCGGCGCCATGCAATTACCGTTCACGATTACAGGTCAAGCGAAACCGCCGGTTCAGCCCGGCGCTCAGGACGATTTCACCGCTTCGACGTTCATCATCACACCGGGTTTCTTCGCGACGATGCGGATTCCATTGCGAGGCCGCGATTTCACATCACGTGACGACGCAGGCATGCCGTGGGTGGCGATCATCAGTCAAACCATGGCCCGCCGATTCTGGCCCAATGAAGATCCGATCGGAAAGAAAGTCACCATAGACCTGGTCACCGATGAACAGCCGCGCGAGATTATTGCGGTTGTCGGCGATGTGCCGCTGTCACGATGGGAGACGAGGCCCCGTCCAACGATGTATGTGCCAAGTCTTCAGCAGGGCCCGCACTGGCGTGCGCCATTCGGCAACGATCGTATCGGTATGACGTTTGTAGCACGCAGCTCCGGCGATCCGATGACGCTGATTCCACCTGTCCGGCAGATACTTCGCGAGATCGATCCCGACCGTCCTCCGACCGACATCCAGACAGTCGAGCAATATCTCGCCGGCCAGCTCGATGGGCAGCGCCAATACACGTTCCTGCTGGGCCTCTTCGGCGCGATCGCGACGATATTGGCGGCGACCGGCATCTACAGTGTCATGGCGTTTTCGGTCGCGCAACGGAGACGGGAGATCGGCATCCGCATGGCCCTGGGCGCGGGCGCCCGCGACGTGACGACGCTAGTCATCCGAAGAGCGCTGCTGCTGATCGTTGTCGGACTCCTTCTGGGTGTCGCCGGTTCGCTGGCACTGACTCGCCTGATCGCCGACCAGCTTTGGGGCGTCACGGCCACGGATCCGGCCACGTTCGCTTTTGCGGCCGTCGCACTGGCCGCCATCGCGTTGCTGGCATCATTCATTCCGACGCGACAGGCCGTTTCTGTGGACCCCACGATCGCGCTGCGTCATGAATAAGTTTATGCGGAGTGCTTTCGTTGTCCCGGCCATTTTGGTTCTGTGCACTTCGTCATTCGCAACATTGTGGGATGTGACGAATTGGCGGGATGGAACGAAAAACAGTACCCGAGCGAAGCGAGTGGGCATCTTGATGCGTGCCCCACTCGCTTCGCTCGGGTACTTTGCCGTCCACCAACCGGTACGGTTCGTGGTACATAACGCGCCCATCGCTACCGCTCCGGGTACTGAACGTGACTCGTGAGTTCGCTAGTTGCCGCACGTGAAGTTGGCCGCGTCGTTGGTGCTGCCGGTGCCTTTGTATTTTGCGACCTGCGGGTACGGGCAGAGCGGACGCGTTTTATCCACCTGGCCGTTCGTCGAATGGGACGCCAGGATTTGCGGCGGTTTCTTGTTCGCCTCCACCCAGCTTTCCATGGCCGAAACCATGTCAAACGAGTCCGTGCCGGCGCCCCCGCGGCAGTGATTCATTCCCGGGACCATGAACAATGCGAGGGAATTCGCAGTTTTGTCTTTGCCCAGCGTGTTCACGACGCTGTCGTAATAGATGACGCTGTTCATGGGATTGACCTGCTGGTCGGTCCACCCGTGATACATCAGAAGCTTGCCGCCGCGGTCGAAGAACGGCTTCAGATTGGGATCACCCGAATACATGACGCCTTTGTCGGAAGCGGCCGCGCGTTCAACATCGGTGGAGATATTCATGGTGTGGTAATCCCACGTGCGATCTGTGAACAGAACGTTTCCCATTCCACTAACCGCGAGACCGAGAGGTTGCGGCCCGCCGAGCGTCGCCCAACCGAGCTCCGACCCCGGCATAAGGTGACCGTCGAACAGGACTTTACCGGTCTTCGGATCCTTCAGCGGTGAAGTCATGGCCTTGGCCGACTCGACCTGTCCTTTCGTCAAACAATTCAGCCCGTCGCCTGCTTTGCACAAGAGTTCCGAGTAATCGTACTTGCACATCTGCGGGTTTTCGATGACGCCGTCTTTCACGCCGTCCGACATATCGCAGGCATTCATGACGGCCTCGTGAATCATCGGATACTTGCTGGGCGGAATGACGCTATCGGCGTCCTTGTTCACGATCAGATTCAGCGCGACTCTCGCGGCGTGCGCTCGCATCTGGTTCCACGATGCAGCGCCCGCAATGATGCCGTTGAAGTCTGCCGGATAGGTTTGCGCCGCGGCCAGGCCTTGCCTTCCACCCTGCGAACATCCGTTGTAGTAAGAGAACCTGGCGGGGTTGCCGTAATGGGTTGTTATGAGGGTTTTCGCCTGGACGGTCATTTCATGAATCGAACGGTGGGCGAAGTCGATAACTTTTTCAGGATGGCCGGGCGCGAAGTCGGCATTGCCGCCGACGTGTCCCGTGTCCGTGCCGGCTGTGGCAAAGCCGGCGCTCACTGCGGCGGCCATCGCAGGATATGGAATCGTGCCGGCCCAACCGCCGTTGCCGACGGCCTGGAACTTTCCATTCCATCCTGTGGCGGGAAGCCATATTTCCGTTTTGATGTCGGAGTCGCTGGTGGGCGTCAGCGTCGCTTTCACCCGGCAAAATGCCGGCACCTTTGCGAACGCGTTGCCTCCTCGCTGCGCGCCGGGCTGCACAAACGCGCCCGCCTCCACCATCTGAACGGAATCGATTTTCGCGTTCGTCAGCGCTGTGCTCGCGAGCTTTTCGCACGCCGTCGCCGCACTCGCATTCGTTGCTTCGAATAAAACAGCAACGACCAGTCCCACTACAAACAGAATAGAAACCCTTCGACCCATGGATCCTCCGCCAGTTGAACTTTTGCAGAGAGAATAGCCGGTTCGGGGATCATGTCAATAGAAACGGTTGTGCGGGGACGTGAGTCTCAGTTGCTGGTGGCGCAGTTGGCGGAGACCATCTCGAGTTGCGTCACGCTGATTCTTTCGGATGAGCCCTGACGGATCAGAACTCCCTGGCCGAGCATCTTGTGACCCTTGTGCGTGTCCGGGCTGAACGCGCCAAGCATGACGAGATTCTGCAATCGGAACGTCAGGCTTCCGAGCGGTTTCGACTGGGCGGCTTTGAGAACCTCAGGGTCGACCTTTTCGCCTGATGTTCGGAGACGCGTCGGCTGGGCGGCCCTGGCCAATACCCAATTGTCGGCGTCCTGCTCGAGGCATCCCACGACTTGCACCTGCGAATAGTTCGGCAGCGGTTTTGGCCCTTCCTTTTGTTCGATCCAAAGATTGCCGAGACCTGAAACGCTCAGCTCGGAGCCGGTTGGAAAACTGTTCCGCTTGAATATAAAGGCGATGAGATCGAGTGCCTCCCCGTCCGACAGCACTTTGTCGCTCCCCTGAAAGCCGCGCCGCGGCATGGTGTAGCGGATTTTCATGAACAGATCTTCAACGGTGTCTTCCCGCCAGTTCTCAACGAACTTATCGCCTGCCAGTTGAGGGCCGCCCTGGCTGGCGCCGCCCGCAAGTTGATTCCCGTGGCAGTTGACGCAGGTCTGCTCGTACAGCGCTTGTCCTCGGGCCGCCTGCTCGTCGGTGTACACGCCGGCCCAGACACTCTTGTGTTCACCGGTTGCTGCGGTTTGCGCTCGCGCAATCGACGTGAAGGAAAGGAAGGTTAGCGCGCCGGAGATCAAAACCGGAATCAGAAGGATGACCAGTTTCCGATTCATTTTGTTTTCCCCCTTGGCTGGGATATGGAGTTGGCACACACCATATCACAAAGACCGGACATCCGGCGTTTACCGTTTGTGCTGTTCGTCAAGATGCAGCTTATGCAGAATGCGGTGCAGAACCGGCGCCAGCAGCAGGGCAGCCGCGCCGATAAAAACAATGCCGGAATACAGAGCGTAGAACGCTGCGAAGACCTTTCCGGCCGGCCGCTCGAAAGCGCCGACGGGGCCCATTCCTCCGAGGAGCATCGATGCATTCAGGAAAGCATCGAGCCATTCCTGTGGGACAAGAAAATGAAACCCGACGGTTCCGATCGCGAGAGAAAACAGGAGAGCCAGGACGGTGAGCCCTCCATGTTTCGCAACTCGACGAACGAATAGTTTCCGAGGAAGCAGCCGCTCGGAATGATGCTCGTACATCTTTTCACGCGTGACTGGTGATGACCTGCTGAGGCAAACCCGGCAGGTCATGAACCTCCGATTTCTTGAACCCCGCGTTTTTGAACATTTCGTCGAACTCCGCGAAGGTGTAAGCATCGCCGCCGCGGGTCCCGGCCAGCATGATCAGCGAGAACTGCGCGGGAACGGGTGGCGAGACGCGATCTGCATTCGGAACGAATTCGAGCGTCAGGGCGCGTCCGCCGGGTTTCAGCGCCGCGTGGACCTTTTTCAAGATGGACACGCAGGTTGCGGCATCGAAGTGATGCAGAAAGTTCGTCAGGAGCGCGACGTCATAACCGGCGCCGAAGTCGACGGTGAAGGCGTTTCCATCACCGGGAAGCCTTCTCCATCGAGCCGCGACACCGAACTTCTTCGCGTTTTCCTCCGCCACATTCAGCACCTTCGCCCAATCCACCGCGACAATCTGCGCGCTCGGATTCCTGACGGCCATCATGATTCCAAACAGTCCGTGTCCGGCGGCGATATCGAGCACCTTCACTGCCTGGTTCGTCGTGCCCGCGACTTCCGGGATCGCCTGCGCCGCTGGCATCATCATCGGCGCCATGCCCTTTGCGAACTCGACCCACATCGGGTTATCGGGTTCCATCGTGCCGTCTCCCGCTGCGAGCGTTCCCCCCTTCCGAACGGTTCCCGCGATGTCGGCGAATCCTTTCATCAGTTCGGGTGCTGTGAGGAACTGGCCTGCGCTGCCGATGTACGCCGGGGAACGTTTATCGAGAAACATTGCAGAGTCGGGAGTCAGATCGTAATTCCCACCGCTTTTCGTAAGAAGACCTGCGACCGTCAGGTAATCCGCCAGAGTGCGTATGCCACGCTCGGATGCTTTGCACCGCGTCGCGATGGCTTTGACGTCTTTGTTCCCCTCGCCGATGGCGGTGAACAATTCGAGATCGACGGCTCCTTTGAGGGCTGCCGATTGCTGGTATGCCGTGAACAGGCTGAAGATCAATTCGGGTGAAGGGGCTTTTTGTTGTTGCATAGAACCCTCATTTTATCGACATTGCCGCGCCTTGCAATGACGGATTCCGCCTCCGTTTAAACATCAAAATCTGCCCAGCGTCCGATTACGTCAAACGTCGGGATGTCCAATCTCAAACGTGATACGCAGATAGCCGGATCCATTTCCGCTGATCGCGGCTTACGGAAACAGCCTCGACCGTCTTATGCGGACGCCTTGAAGAGGTCCGAAATCCGGTCATCTGCATTTGACTTTGGAGATGGGACAATCCCGACGTTTGAGATATTCAGAGCTGGGATGAATGGTCACGGGTCTGGTGATGCAATGTTCAGTTAATACAAATCGCCGCTCAATCGAAGGCGGATCAGTTGGCCGGTGTGCAATGTGAGGTCGTGACCATAGCGTTGCCTGTTCTCGACCAACACGATACCGATGATCGCGCCGCCCAGCCCTCCCGCGACGCGCTTGGTGTGGCCGCCCAGCAGCGCGCCAATGGTGGCAAACGCCGGCACCACGACGAGTCGAGTCACGGCGCCGCGCGGCCTGTTCCTGTGGAATGCGGCTGAAGCCAGCATGTTGACGGAGCGTCCGCCGGGAAGCTCGATGCGGTCGAAAAGAAGGCGCATCCACCCATCTTCCGTCGTGGATTTGCTCTTCACGAAATCCACTCGACCCTGAACCAGGCTGCCTTCGGGCACGACAACATCCTTATCGTGCTTCACCGCACGCGACACGCGTGCCGTCACGTTATCACCGGCGTGCGCAGACTCCGTCGTGACCTTGTGCTCAAGCCGGACCTCGATCTGGTTACCGGCGGACGCATTTTGTGCGGACACGGCAGTAGCGGTAGACGCTGAGAGAATGACCAGGGTAAGAAGAAACCGCAAACAACCTCCTAATAGGAAGCTCGCGGCGTAGCTTCCTTCCACTGACCGTCCTTTTGATAAAAGATCCTTTCGGCCAGATCGGGAATCATCTTATTGGCACCGCAGATGGGGCAGTCGACCGTACTCATTGCGCCGGTTCGCGTGGGTTGCGCGGTGTATTCGATACGAATGCGTGTCTTACATCCCTGGCAAGCCCAGGACATTTCCGTTCGTGTTTTCAGACTCAACTGTCGAACCTCCTTAATGGGTTCCTAATGCCATCGTACCAGATCGAGCAGACTGGAATAATCATCCGTCCAGACGCGGATCCCAGGGGCCTCGGTCACTCGCCGCCAACCGTCCATGGCGGCGATATGGCCCAGATCCTCCAGGCGCCGGGCGACGATGATGTGGTTCGTGCTGGTTTTGCCTTCCTTAATTAAGTCGCCGGGTTGATCGATCCGTTGGAAGGCGATGAGCCCCGCGTCCAGCACGAGCTGTTCGACGAGCTTGTCCACGTTCAGATACCGATTCGATACGTGAAACAACAGAACGCCGTCGGGCGCGATCTTGCCGAGGTACATCTGAAGAGCTTCGCGGGAGATCAAATGTGCAGGAACGGCGTCGGAGCTGAAAGCATCGAGCATCAGCAGGTCGAAACTGTTATCAGGCATCCGGTGGAGTTCCAGACGTCCGTCACCGATGATGACGCTGCAGCTCTGGCCGCAATGCGTCAGGTAGGAGAAGTAACTCCGGGCAATTTGTTCAACCTGAGGATCGATGTCAAAAAAAGTGATGTGGCGATCCTGCGAAACGTAGCCGGCCATTGTTCCCGTTCCAAGGCCGAGGACGCCGACTCGATTCAACGGCCGTCCCATGCTGTTCATGATCTGCCCCATGGTTCCGGCCGGATGATAGTAGGACGTCGGCAGCGCCGGACGCGTCGTGTTCTCCACGCCATGTGTCGTATCGCCGTGCAGCAGACTCCGGAAGTCACCTTTCTGCAACACTTTCTTCACGCCGAAGAAATCGCGCGCAACGAAGATTCGATCCGCGCCCTCGATGTATTGAGGCAGGGTGATGGCATACGCGATCATGAGGATTGTCACGGTCAGCGCGAATCGGAATGGTCGCTGCCGAAACTTGTACGCGACGGCAAGGAACACGGTGTGTGCCAGCGCCGGCACGGAAACGTCGGCGTCGATATTCGTTTTGCGAAAGACGACCCAGACGATGGTTACACCGACAGCGACAAGAGCCGAGTAATTCCAATCGGCGTCGTTGGCTTTGTACGACTTGTCGGGGGACGTTCGAAGAAATGCCAGCGCTGCAACCAAGACCGGGTACTCCAGGACGGTCCGGAATATCATCGGAGCAAGCGAAGCCGTAAACACACCGCCCAGCACACCTCCAAGCGCAATCCAGAAATAGAACCGCGTCAGGTGACGCGCGTGGGGCCGGCTTTCCGCCAGCCTGGCGTGGCAGAGAAGCGCGCCCATGAAGAGCAATGAAAGGTGCAGCGCAATCAATACCCAGTTCAACCCCGGCGGCGCGATCACGTCGGCACAGACAAAAGGAAAAAGTGCAAGGAGCGCGATAGGTATCACACGCGAGATCGTGTCGGTGCTGATTCTAAGACGCGGCGAGAACGCAATAATGAACGTCAGCAGGTAGATCGCCAGCGGGAAAATCCAGAGAAATGGCGCCGATGCGAGATTCGACGTGATGTGATTCGTCACGGCGAGCATCAAAGCGGATGCTGTGAACGCCGGAACGATCCACTTCAAAACTTCGACAGGAGACTGCTGCCCGGCTTGGCTTTCCGGCGGTTCGATGCTTTTTCGAACTCTCGCAGGAGCCTTCTTCCAGAGCAGTGCCGCGCTCAACACCACCATCGCGATCAGTGCCGCATATCCGAGCGACCACGCGCTGCTCTGCGCGGCGACGCCGATTCGTGGTTCGACCAGAAACGGATACACGAGGAGCGCGATCAGGCTTCCTGCGTTGCTCGCCGCGTAAAGGAAGTAAGGGTCCTTGCCCGCGCTGTCTTCCGTCGACGAAAGCCAGTTCTGAAGAAGCGGAGCCGTCGTTGAAATCACGAAGAACGGCACGCCCACGGTGAAGGCCAGTTGTCGAAGAAGTGCGAACGCGGGATGCGTGAATGAGGCCGGGTCCAAAACGTAGCTGTCGAACGCGATCGGCAGAAATGCCAGTGGAACGAACAGAAGGATCCCGTGAACAACAATCTGGATTCGAAGCGACAAACGGCCCAGCAGGTGAGCGTAGATATAGCCGCCCAACAGCATCGCCTGGAAAAAAAGAACGCACGTCGTCCACACTGCGGCGGCGCCGCCGAGATAGGGGAGCATCATCTTGCCGACCATCGGCTGGCACCAGAAAAGAAGGAACGCGCTTAGAAAAAGGGTGATGCCGAGGGTGCGGATCAGCATTCGATTCATCGGGTCATCGATCGCCGGTTACCGTGCCTGCACGTCCCACACTTGTGGGCAATACAACACTGAAGGTGGCGCCACACCCCATACCTGGACTTTCAGCGCGAACTGTTCCTCCGTGCAACTCGACCAGGTGTTTCACAATCGATAATCCCAGACCGAGGCCGGCCGTGCGTCTCGTGCTGGAACCGTCGTATTGGCGAAACTGCTCGAAAACATGTGGCAGAAAGTCGTCCGCAATGCCCACGCCGGTGTCGGTCACGATGACCTCGGCGGCATCTGCGTCTTTCGCCTCGATGGATACGGTGATGCGTCCGTTCATCGGAGTGAACTTGATGGCATTGGTCAGAAGATTCCAGAAGATCTGTTCGACGCGATCCGGATCGCAGTTCGCGACGGCGTGGGAAAGTCTGAAGTCGCCGACCAGGTCGATGGCCTTCATCTCCGCTGAAACCTGCATGTTGTCGACAACGGTTTTGAGGATTGCGACGAGGTCGGCGGCTTCCAGATTGAGCCGCATCTTTCCGGTGACGATGCGCGAGCCGTCGAGCAGGTCGTCGATAAGACTCGTTTGCAGCTTCACATTCCGCTCGATGCTTTCCAGAGCCTTGCGGAATGTTTCCGGCGAAACCTCCATTTTGCGAAGGACCGCAGCCCAGCCGGCGATCGCGGTCAGCGGTGTGCGAAGTTCATGAGAGATCGTCGCGAGAAACTGATCCCGAAGCCGGTTGGCCTCCTGCGATTCCCGGTAAAGCCGCTCGTTGTCGATCGCAATGGACGCCCGACGTGCGAGCTCCTGAACAAACATGAGATCGTCTTGTGTGTAATGGCGGCCACCGCTTGTCAGTACGACAGCCAGGGCGCCCATTGCCCGCCCGCGTGCAATCAGAGGAGCAACGATCGATGACTTCGCTCCGAGTTTTCGAAAGGCTTCCTGAACCGGACCCGGAGCGATGTGTTGATACACCGTTGGGGCGACATCTTCGTCGAGCTCGGGCACGCCGGTCTCGATGATGGACTTCAGGGTTGTCGCGAATTGACCTTCGACGGCGTGTCCCACGACCTGATCGAGCGTCGACGCCTCGTTGGGGTCGGCATGTTCGGCTGCGGCGCGAATGACACGTCCGTCCTCCTGCACGCGATACACAATGCAGTAATCCGCGAACAACTCGACTGTGCTGCGAGCAAGCTTCTGGAGGACGTCCGAGGAGTCGAACGATTCGGCCAGGAGTTCGGTGATTTGCGACAGCATGGCCGCTCTCTTTTGATCGGCCGTGTGTTGATGTTCGATAGCTCTTACCGACGTGATGTCCCGGTATTGAAGGACAACCGCTTGAATCGCCGGATCGTCGAGCCTGTTCAGAAGGACGGCATCCAGAATCCGCGGCGAGCCGTCCTTGTGAGTTTTCCGGATTTGAACGTGGACGGGAATGCCCGGCTGGTCCAGGCATTTCTGAAACTGCTGGTGTGCGAACTCGACATCCTCCGCCTCAAGCGCAGCGAATATGGTGCGCTCATCGGCGGGTGTATCGAGCGGAAGTCCGAGCAGTGACGACGTTACATAAATCAGCCGTCCCTGAGCATCAACCAGTCCGGCGGCTCCTTGTGTGAGCGCCACTATTGCTTCGAGTTGGGCCCTGCTGGGGACTAACAACCTTCAATTACCATCCCGTTTGAATTGCACAGAGGGTACCGAACCTTCAGCCGGTTTGACAACCGCTAATCCCCACGCCAGCAGGGGAATTCCGGGTTCGCTGGACCTCCGTCGGCGCCACAGGATTAGCGCAATCGGCAACGCAGTCGAGATCAGAAAGTAACCGATGGCCTTACTTCTGAGAAATGCAAACGCCATGTGTGTGCCCGAGAGCATGACGATGATGTCGGTGAGCACGCTGCGTCCTGCCCCAAGCAGCGACAGCGGAAACAGCATGCCGATGTACCAGGAATAGAACTGCGAACTGCCCACGAAAATGATCGCGAACAAGACCGAGGTCCAACGCGAAATGATGTCATTCGGTGCGTATCGACGGCCCAACCACGCCCGAAGGAGTTGGTACAGTGCGAACAGCGCCACAATGCCCCACAACACAATGTTCGAGGACCGGCTGAACGTCGCAAGCTCAAATGCTTCCGTCGGTATCACACGAGCCAGAGCGCGAACGCTGAATGTCAGAAATGCGTGGAGCGAGCCCGAACTCTCGGCGTACTGTTCGAACACTTGCCTGAACCTGAAGGCGTTGACTCCGCCGATATAGGGAAGGCTGACGATCGCGGTCAGGACTGCAGAAATCGCGACTGTCTTCGCAAGCTGCTTCCATGCGCGGGAACGCACGAAATACGCGATAGCAAACGGAACGAGAGCGAAAGCCAGGTATTTGACAAACCCCGCGGTGACAAGCGCCGGCAGTGTCCACACCTCCTGTTTGGAAACGAAAAGATAAAACGCCAGCAGGATCAACGACGCCATCATGATGTCGTTGTGGGCGTTCATCAGGAACTGAAGCACGATCAGCGGGCTCCACGTATACAGGTAGAGGACGAGACGCGGGTCTGTTCCAGGAATCAGCGAGGCAATTCGCCACAGCAGGTAGGCCATCAACGCGTGAATCGTGAGATTCAGAAGGTTGAACAACGCAAAAGTCCGCCACCAATGTCCGCCGCCGAGCGTCGCGATGCTGCGCGTAACGAGTGCGAAGGCGAACCCGTAAGGCAGAGGCTCATCGAGCCAGGGATTCCGATTCAGGGACATCCATCGGCTCGCGATCATGGGATCGTTCAGACCTTGTGGGATGTCGCGAAGGACCTGCGAATACGGGTTGCCGCTGTAGTGAGATTGCTCCCACCCCTGCGCAATGTAAAAGAAGAGGTCGGTCGAATCGAAAGGGCCGGCGACGAAACCCACAACCGCGAAAATCGCCGCAAAGATGACAACCGTGCGGACGCTCGTCTGCCGGACGATCGGAATGCCGACGAAATAAAGAAGCGTCAGGACGCCGACGGTCAAATAAATCGAAGTCTGAATCGTGCGCGACGTCGCGAATATCGCGTCGGTCCAGAAGAATGCCGCAATTATCAGGTACAACGCCGTGCATGCAGCCCCCAGCACACACAGCTTTCCCACTCGTCCAGGTAAGGTATTCACGGGCCCGCTCCAAAACAGAATTGACGCTCCCCGCAACCAGTCTCGCCCGGGCCTCATGCCGAGCGACGTTCTGACCGCAGTGTGAGCCGCTGAGGTGGCGCGGTTGTATCACGTCTTCGGATTTCTGTCTACCATTGTTCGGAGTTTTCCGATCGAAAATGGAGGCGGTCAGAATTTACAGATGCAGCAGCCAGCCGACCGGTCGCTGCTGTTTGATGACTTCAAGGCCGCGAACATACCACCCTACCTGTCGGCGATACCTTATCAGGCGCTGGGCGTCTTCGGCGTCCGTCTTGAAATCGACAACGGTCCAGCCCGATGCATCTTCGAATGCGAGGTCGATCACGGCGTCCAGCATCGCTCCGGTATCGGTCTTGATGACGATCGGTAGTTCGCGGTGAACCGTGCCCGCTTTAAGCGCGAGGTCGATCAGCGGGTGTTTCAGGCATCCGGCGACCGCATCCGTCGCCGATTCGATTTCTTCCTCCGTCGCGGCAACCAAACGGCCATGCGTCGCCGCGATTCGCGAGACAGTTTCCGGCGAAGCATCGTACGCGATGTCGCGAAGGACAAGATGAACCAGCGACCCGAATCGCGGTCCGCGCGCCCTCGGGCCCTTCCGCGTGACGCGCGTCACGCGCACGGCGTCGGCGTAGCCGGCGGGTGGTTCGAGACCTTCCGTTGCGACGAACACTTCAAATGACGGCTGGATGCCGGCCGAAAGAGTCGACTGTCGCGAGTTTTTCCACGATTCATAGCTGGCGACGCTGTCCATCGCTCGATCCACCGGTTTCTCTTGCAGCACTTCTTCCTGACGCAGGCCGAAACTCGGCTCGACATTGAATTGAAACATTGCCGGGTCCCACCAAACCACCGAGTGCTCTCCCTGCTCCGGCTGATGAAGTCCCGGCCGGACGGACATCTCAGCGCTGCCGTCGAAATCCACGGGACGCTTCAACACCGTTGTTTCTCCGAACTCCGGACAGCGAACGGCGGCGGTCGAAACGCGCCACCCGGCACGCGACGGGTAAAGCGCCTTGTTGAGCGGCTTCAGCCAGCCTTCACGCTGTTCGTCGCCGACCGCGCAAACGACCAGCAAATCTCTGGCCCGGGTCGAAGCAACATAGGCAACGCGCACACCCTCTGCTTCGTCGCGGGCGTGTTCCTCCGGCTCATGATCCAGGAGATCCCACGGCGAGCAGTTGAGGATTCGCGACGCGCACAATCGCTGCTCGCCGTCGACATGCTTGTCCGGACTGCGTTGCGCGATGTTGGCGGTCATATCCGCGAGGATGACGATGGGGAACTCCAGGCCTTTCGCAGCATGTACGGTCATCACACGGACGCCCTCGGCTCCGTCTTCCAGAACGGGAGCCTCGGATGTGTCCTCACTTTCGGCCTGTGCGTTGAGATGTTCAACGAATCCGCGGAACGAAAAACCACCGGACAGTTCATAGGTACGGGCGAGATCGCAAATGCGATACACGTTCGCCAATACCTGGTTTCCGGAAGGACGAAGTGCAAACCCGGCATGAGCGCGTGCCGTCTCCAAAAGTTCATTGATCGTTTCGACCGGCGATCGCCAGTTCCGGCGGCGATGCAGATCCCGCAGCAGTGTCACGGCGGAAGAGATCGGCTCGACGTCTTTCTTTGAAAAATGCTCGAGCAGAAGATTGTCCGGTATCGCGAAAAGTGACCCACGAAGCGTGGCATACAGCGAAAGATCGTCGTCGGGCCACTCGATCGCGTTCAAGGCGGCGCGTACGGTTTCGACTTCCTCCCGATGATGAAACGAACGGGCACCCCAGAGAACATGAGGAATGTTGCGGACCTCGAGCGCGTGAACGTAGCCGCGCGTCACGTCTTCCCCGAACGACATGAATCGCCGGAATAGAATCGCGATGTGCTCGGACGCGATCGGAACAAGCCTGTCGGAGTGGAGCGGATCGCGGACCTGCCAACCACTCTCGCGGATCAGCCATTCGCAAAGAGCGGCGGCAGTTTCCGGAAGACACTTATCGATCGCATCGTTGCTGACCCGCTGAACACCGTACGGACGCGGGGCCGGCAGCGCGATAATGGACGGCTGTTCGGGCGTTCCCGCGTATTCCTCGAGTGGCACGTAGTTCGGTTGACCCGTGACTTCATCCCCTTTCATTTCCGGAGCGAACGCCGCGTTGACGCACTGCTGGATCGGACGAACCGAGCGAAAGCTTCGGCTGAGGTATTCGACGCCGACGCCCTTCGCCTTCAACCTGCGGCACAGATCCTGATACATGATGATGTCCGCCCGCCGGAATCGATAGATGGATTGCTTGGGATCTCCAACCATGAACAGCTTTCCGGGGACAGGACGAATCTCACGCCAGTCGGTCTGGCCGGCGTCATCCGCGGAAAGGAGCATCAGGATCTCGGCTTGAATCGGATCCGTGTCCTGAAATTCATCCACAAAAAGATGAGTGAAACGCTGCTGCATGAATCGCCGGACATTCGCATCGTCTCGAAAAAGATTGCGCGTGCGGATCAACAGGTCGACAAAATCCAGCTTGCCGGCCCGGGCCTTCATTTGTTCGTACGTGTCGACAAGCCCGCGCATTTCGAGCTGAAGGAGCGCCGCGAGATCCGCTCCGGCGTGGCGTTCGTACTGATCCAGATTGGAGAGCAGGCGGTTGGCCGCTGTGACGACGTCGTCTCGTGCGTATTGCGCTGAGAATTTCTTCGGCCCCCTGGTGTGATACCTGTGAAGGTCACGGGCGAGACGGATCAGCATCGCTTCCAATTCGTCGTAGTCGCGATGCCGCATTTCGTCCGATCGGCGTAATCGCGCGTTGAAGTCGGCGACGCATTGAAGGTGCCTGCGAAGCGTGTTCCGGCTATCCGTGCAGGTCGACACCATCTTCCCGAGTTCCGCAATCTCAGGTAAAAGACGCTCCGCTTCTTCGACGGCATCAAACGTTTCGCGGCGCCATGCAGCAGGAAAATCGCGCCATTCCACGAGCGATCGTCCGGCCCATCGCAGCCGATGCAGCGGACTTCCTTCCAGGTCGTAGCTCGCGGTCGAACCGAGCCGCGCCATCGCCCGCCGAAGCCCGGGCTGCATGGATTGCAGCGCGTCTTGAATCCACTTGTCGAAGGCGCGGTTGTAGAGCCGGATGCTCTGATGTTCGTCCAACTCTTCAAACCCCGGCGGAATCCTTGCTTCGACTGGACGCTGCCGCAGCAGCTCGGCGCAAAACCCGTGAATAGTACCTATGTGGGCTTCTTCGAGCCTCGACAATGCGGATTCGAGGTTTTGCGTTTCGTCAAACGACGCCGCGGTGTTTCGCGCGAGGTCCAGTTCGATCCGCAATCGAAGCCGCAATTCTCCCGCTGCCTTCCTGGTGAACGTCACTGCCACGATGCGATCCACCGTCGTGCGGCCGCTCTTCAGGATGTTCACGATGCGCTGCACGAGTTCGGATGTCTTGCCTGTACCGGCAGCCGCTTCGACGATGAGCGACTCATCGAGCGATGTCCGAATCCGCTCTCGCGCGAGCTGGTCGGTGGGCGCGTTTACGTTTATTCCGCTCACGCTTTCCTTATCTGATCCAGAGCATCCAGGCGCTCTTTAGGTTTGCGGCGAATGCGCATTTCTTCGTGTGGTCCACACACGACTTTGTAGTCACACCAGAGGCATGCGCCCTCCCGCGGTGCGGCGGGCAGGAAGCCATTTGCGAGAGATTCATCAATCGTGCGAATGATGCGGTCGAGAGCCGCATTCGACTCGTCGTTGAAGGGGACGTCGACACTGCGATAGCCGCCGCGCTCCGTGCAGTAGAAGAGTCGCGCCGACTCCGCTGGTCTTCGAAGAACGGATTCGGCCGCCTGCGCATAAAGGACAGGTTGCAGCACCTCTCCGCGACCCGTCATTCCCGGCGGTACGGACGGAGCCCTGCCTGTCTTGTGATCGGTGATGCGCATTCTGCCGGCGCGCTCTTCAATCATGTCGATGGAGCCGCGCAGCGTCAGTCCGTTGAGAAGATGGACGGGATCCACCGAGCTCGAGGGATCGCGTTCATTCTTCGCGCTGAGACCAAAGGACAGCTCGAACCATTGCGGTGTCCAGTGAGGAGGTGTCTCGGGCTGAATCATCTCCCGGATCCAGCCGCGCAGATCCCATCGGATGTCTTCCACTTCGCTTTCCCATATGCGTCCGATTGCGGGAGCCAGTTCCTCACGGTAGTCGGCCGCGACCGCGTTGATGACGGTATCGGCTACCTCGACGACAGGAACGTGATTCGCAGCAGTGATCGGAAGCAAGCCGCGGCCGCGCAGTTCACCGAGAAGCGAGAACTGAATCGAATGAAACAGGCTGCCGCGCGTGAGAGCGTCCATGCGCTCGATCGCGACCAGCTCGTCACGCGGCGTCAGCCTGTGAATGGCGTAGAGCAGGAACTTGTAAGGACATGCCGCGAATTGCTGCAGCGCAGTCGCCGAGTACGGACGAGCGGCAATTCGATGCTTCGCGAGTTCGGCGCCGGCCGGAGCGTCAAGAAGTCCATCACCCTCCGTCCATTTCCTTTTCCATCGTCCGGATCGATTGCGAAGCGAGCGCGCCAGACTCTCGTTTGCCATGACCAGGTATCGGCCGCGGCCCCTCGCTTCCTCGGAAGGGATGCGAAGAAGACTGCTGACGAGCGCGAGGTCATATTCGGCATCGTCGATGGCGGCTGACGCCAGCCTCGGCGATGGCCATCCCGCCTGTGTTTCCGACGACTCGGCCGCGAACCGCTGCAAGGTCAGCAAGTCGGGCACGCGGCCGGTGGCGGCGCGCGCGACTTCGAGAGCGTAAAACGACGGTCCGCGCGCACGTGCCTGCGCGAGGTTCATTCGGGGATAGGACACACATAGCGACTCTTTCGCCGCGCCGACCGCGATCTGTAAAAGACGCCGCTCATCCTCGACCCGGGTTGTCTGCGTTTTGAGAGACGTGCTGATGCTCCTGCGGCAATCGTCCAGAAGAAGAGGATCTTCGAAGGCGCGTCTCGGAAAAATGTCTTCGCCGAGTCCGGGAAGAAACACGATGTCGAACCACATTCCTGCCGATTCGGGGATGGTAGCGACCAGCACCTTCCCATACCGTCGCTCGGTGGGTTCGGTACGCAGGAACGTGAGACGATGCGACAGCACCTCTCGCACCTCATCGAGCGCCACCGGTCCGATATCCGACATCGGACGCAGTTCCGCGAGTGCGATCAGCACCGCCACGGGCTGTCGCAGCGCGGCCGCCGCAAGGTCTTCGAGGTGTTCGAGCCACTCGCCCCAGGACGCCGCGGCGGGAAGACCCGCAAGCCTCCGGACGAGCGGCAGCGCGAACGTACGAAGGTCTTCCAGCCGCGTGCGCTGCCGCTCAATCTGATGCAGTCGAACGTCGTCATCGGAACGAAGTTCCTGAATTCTCTTTTGGAGTTCGTGGTCGAGACCGGCAAGCCGCCTTTCCCATCGATCGAGTCCGCCAATGACTGCGGAATCCACAAGCAGCCGCTCCCACGCATGAGGCGCGCGGACGGCGTCCACAGCAGGCGCCGGTTCGGTCTTCATGATCGGCTCGATGTTTTCGGGAAACAACTCGCCTTGCACCGGAACCCACACCGGCCTGGGAGGCTTCTCGGGTTCGGGGACCTGGCCAAGCGAGAGATACTCCGCGAACCGCGACGCAGACAACCCTTCGGACGCACACGCCAGAAGCGCAAGAAACGCACGGCCGGATGGATTCGGACGTCGGCTGCCTTGAGTGTAAAACGCGGGAACGCCAGCACGACGCAAGGCGTCTTCGACGAGCGGTTGGTACATGTCGGGATTTCGCAGCAGTACTGCGATCCGATCGAATGCCACGCCACGAGCGGCGGCCGCCAAGATCGATCGCGCAATCTCGACAGCCTCGCGGTTCTCGTCGCTCGCGGATCGAAACTGAATACTCGGGTCCATTTCGCCGGCTGCAGGCGCTCCAATCGAAAACATCTGATTGCGCAGTCTGGCGAGAGCGTTCGTGTTTGGACTGGCGTCCATCGGGCTCGGCGAGATATCGAACGGCGCCGAACTCTTCGGATGCGAGACGGCCATGACGTCCGGCGAGTTCGAAACCAGCGCCTCGACGAAGAATCGCTCCAGCGCATATTGAGGCGAGATGTCGGCGAGCAGAAGCGGCATCTCTCGATATCGTGACAGCTCGCGCGCAGCGGTTCGATAGATGGCGGCCAGGTCGGTGATGCGCGCGTCGTCGAGAGCAGTTTGAAATTCGCGGAGCAGCCGGGCGAGATCCGACCCGGCCAAGCCGCTTGCCGCAAGCGCGGTCGAGTCGACGTCGTTCATGCGGAGTTCCGTGATCGTCGAGGCGAGCGCACGAAAGAAACCCGCCGTGGTGGCGACAGGTTCGAACCAGCGCAGCGTCGATTGAGCTCTGGAGCCTTCCGTTGCCCGCGCGGCCAGGGCGTCAACGGCAACGCCGGAGAGAATCGAGAAACCATCGGACACAAGGCGGGCGCCGGCAATCTCAACGGCGAGCGATGCAAGCGTGAACCGATGAACGCCGAAACTGCGGCCGGTCTGTGCCGCGAATTCGCGCACGATCTCGTCGGCAGCCATTCGCGTCGGTGCGACCAACAAGACTTCCTGGCCGGGATAAGGGGCCAAAAAGTCAATGGCGGCGTGGATTCGAGCTTCTGCGGAGAGCGAAGTGAGAAGCCGGCGCATGCCGGCTGATTATAACCAAAACCGCCGCCACGCGGCGGCGCCCGCCAAAGGCAGGCGCGGCCGGCGAGGCGATGCCGGTTACGAAATCTTGCGGTTCAGATTCGGATCCGTGCTTTGGTATCGATTCAGGAATTCATCGACTTCACGTGAGGCGCGGTCCTGGGTGTGGCCATATTTTTCCTGCAGCTTGCCGATGAGTTTCTCCCTGTCACCGTTAATCTGCGTCCATTCGTTCTCGGTGATCTGACCCCACTTGGACTTCAGATCGCCCTTAATTTGATTCCACTTGCCTTTGAGAATGTCGGTGTTCATAAGTTCTCCTTTTGCGAATCACTGAAGAACTCATGTGCAAATCGCGTGCCGTTGAGGCACAGATTCAGAAAAACGGATTCCGGCACTCACGACCGAAATCAAGGACATATCGGACCGAGCCCCATTTGAGGGGAATCACTGGTCCACCGGTGGAGATGCTCTGCCATTTTTTCCCGATGTCATGAATCGTGATGCGTGACCGGCTACTGCGGGCGGCGGAACAGTCCCACGTACACAGCCTTTCCGAGGACGTGGCCCTGCATGGCCTTCATCACGTTCGCTCGTGTCTCAACTGCAGCCGGACCAGGCTGCGCATTCGTCGATCGCTGAACGTCGAGCATCGTATCCACCGCATACACTTCGATGGTGTAGTGATGCTGCGGCCCGGTTGCCGGAGCGCCGGGCCCTCTGTACTGCGGACCGGTCGCGCTGATCTGCTGTGAACCGTCCTGCAGCGTCGCGCCCATCGGAAAGCCTTCAGGAAGTCCCTTCGACGTTCCCGGAATATTCCAAACAAGCCAGTGAACCTGATCTTCGGTACCGCGATTCTGCGCAACATCGGGGTCATGCATGTGAAGCACGAAGCTCTGAGTCGCCGCCGGAGCGTTTGCCCACTTCAGTTCCGGAGAGACCTGGTCGCCGGCTTGTGTGTATTTCGCAGGAATGGGTCCGCCATCGGGCCAGGCTGTAGTCGTCAGCGCCATCGCGGGGCCGCCGCCTCGCTGTCCGCCCGCGGCGCCGCGATCCTGTGCCATGACGATGGCTGCGGCGAATGTCAGAAGCAATGTCATGATGATGAGAAGTCGAGCGGGTCGCATCATTGAAGTCTCCTTACAATCCGAAAATCTTTTTGAAGTCCGGATCGTTCATCAAGTCTTTGAAGTTCGCATTCTTCGGAAGCTGACGTTTGTTTGCAGGATTCAGATCGATCGCTTTCTTCAGCGTGTCGAGCGCCTGAGGCTTCATCTTGTTCCTTATTTGAATGTTCGCGAGAGCGACGTAGGCATTATCGTTGCCGGGCGCGATGGTAACGGCGTCCTGTGCGAGCTTGAGAGCCGCGGTTAAATCACCATCGGTGACTTTGCGATTGGCTTGCGTAATCAGATCCGCGGAATGCGTGATGTTCAGGAGGCGGCGAAGCTCGACGAAGGGGTTCCTGGCATCGTCTACTCGAAGGTCTACCACGCGATCGTTCCACACATTAGGATCTTGAAACGTCGGACGCGCTACCACCAGGTAGGCGCCCTGCATGCCTCGGGCATCGCCGCCGGCAGCCTGCCCGGCGTCAAGCGCATCCATTAACCGATCGGAGAGCGGCTTTTTACCATCGCTTGCGAGAAAGGATTTTTCCAGCGCGTCGACAATCTCGGGACCGACCATGATGTTGGCTTGAACGCAATAGTTCGGACCGCAGCGCCCGCCCTTCCAGTCTGACGGGCCGGTACCGGTGAAGGTTGCGCCTCGTCCTTGCGCGTCGAGAATCGACACTTGACGCTGTTCTCTACCTGCATCGGCGCGGAGCATGAAGTCGAGCGCCTGCTGCGGCGTCATTCCGCTTTCGAGAAGTTTCAGGCCCAACTCGCCGTACATCGGGTTAGCCGACGCCTGATGCGCGATCACTCCAACGCCGCCTTTGATGTGGACGGCACGATTTCCTGGTGCAAATGCTTTCGACTGCACGCCCTCTCCAAGCTCTCCGGTTCGAGGGTCTCTGGCGATGATGGAGAAAGTCGAAAGGTAGTTGGGATCGTAGTCCTGAGCGAACGCCGCCGTCGCCCTGAGCAGGAAGCCCAGGACGACGCATGCTTTCTTCAACATAATTGGTTGCCTCCGGTTGTGGGTTCAGAAGCTCACTATCATATTGAAAAAGGCATCACGCGGAAAGTGCGGCACAAGCCCTCGCTTCGTGCCGCAGGTCAGGCAACGAGCCCTTAACGCTCGCCCCAGCTGAACGTCAGGCCCGCCGTGGCTTCGCCCCACGTCAGCGCCTCACCGAAGAAGTTCGGCATGGTGCGGCCGCGAATGTCGGCGCGCAGACCAAAAGGGCCCCACAATTGAAGGGCCTTCAGGCCGCCACCATAACTGATCGTGAAGAAGGTGTCTTTGTTATCGAGTACATGCGTACTGCGTGCAACCGGCGTGCCGTCCCTGACCGTAGTGCCGCCCATGAAAATCGCCGACGTTCCATCATTCGCGATGAGCGTGGTCAAACCGCCGGCGCCGCCGGAGAGATAGGGTGTCACCGCATGACCGCCGAAGTTTTGGGAAGTAAAGTTATAGTCGGCAGTTCCTTCCCACACCAAAGCGCGAATCGGTTGATTCGTGATTCCCAAAACATCATTTGCCCCGGAAATGTCGTTGGATGGCTTGAAGTGATTCATGTAACCAAGATTGCCGCCGAGTTCAAACCTCGGTCCTATAAACACGCCCGCTTTGGCGCCATAGATGCCCTCGGATTTGAACTTTCCCATCGTGTCACTCTTCATCGGCCAGAAACCACCGGCGTACGGATGAACCTCAACCTGTTGCGCACGCAGACCTGACGGCAGCACGGCGATACTGACTACAGCCAAAAACACAAGTAACGTCGCTTTCATAAGACTTGTACTCCTCCAGTTGAAGTTGATGACTTACTGCATTAAACGGAGTGCACGCGGAGTGGCTATTGCCGCCTGTTGAGGTAGTCGACGTACCAGCCGGTCATTTTTTCGATGAAGGGAATCGTCACGGAAGGACAACGGATTGCAGTCCCCATCAAGGCTTCCAGCGCGTGGCGACAGTCAAATTGCGGCTCGCCCTGCAGATACTGGTAATAGAACGACATCTGCTTTTGGAACAGCATCTCCATTTTGGTGATCGGGTGTTCCGCAAATTGCGACGACTCCACCAGATCGATGCCTTCGACACCAAGCACTCGGCAGATGTGCGGCAGCCAGAGCATGTTGGGTGTGGGTTGTGGATTCGAGAGGTGGTAAGTGTGTCCCACACTCGAGTCGTCGGATGCAATGTGGAGCATTCCGTCGATCACGTAATCGATCGGAACGAAATTCAGGGTGCCGGACTTCGACCCGAGGACTCGAAGCGGGAGATGAATGACCTCGCGCGTCGCCGACCGCCTGCGAATCCGTTCGAGTGAGGACCACAAGCCACGGATGAAGGCATACACACCATGAAAATGAGTGACGCGTCCGGTTTTGGAATCGCCGATCACGATGCTCGGACGGTGAACCGAAGCGCGCGCGATCCCTCGCCGATGAGCGTCAGCGACAAGCAACTCCGACCGGCACTTGGATTCTTCGTAAGGGTTCTTGAAACTCTGCCCGACGTCAATATCGGATTCCATCGCTACATCCGGACGGTTTCCCGCCACGTACGCCGTGCTGACATGCTGAAGCCGTCGCGACGGGGTTCGCGCGACGAACTGCAAAATGTTTTTCGTCGAGCCGACATTCGTCCGGAAGATCTCTTCGCGATCGTCCTCCGCAAAAGACAACGATGCGGCGCAGTGCCACACTTCGTCCGTGAGGGAGACGGTCTTTCCGTACACATCGTCGCTCAGCCCGAGTCCCGGCTGCGAAATATCGCCTTCCATCACTTCGAGCCGCGAAAGCAACGCTCCGAGTGATCCGTCGGAGCCGCTCACTTCATGAAGAACTTCGTCAACACGCTCTCGTGCCGACGATTTTGATCCGCGAGCCAGGGCATGCACGCGGTGGCCTTGTTCGAGAAGACGGAATGTCAGGTGGCTGCCCACGAAACCGGTCGCACCGGTGACGAAAACGCTTTTAGATGCCGGCATGCGCGGGTTGAATCCTTTCGATGAGTTCTTCTCCGGAACTTCGTCGATAGAAACGCGAGAAGACCTCGCGCCGGCGATTCCATTCGCCGGGTCCCAGGCGAATGATGTGAGCGAGCTCCTCCAAAGTCAAAGCAGAGTAACCGAATCCGTAGCGTTTCGCCGCCTCGAACATTCCCGATTCCTGCGGCATCAACGCCAGAATCCCGAGCAGAACAGGAGGGACGTTGCACGCAATGGCTTCGTAACTCGACATGGCACCCGGTTTCGTCAGTACCAGATCCGAGGCGGCGATGAATCGGTGGATATCGTCGACAAAACCAAACGCCCTCGTTTTGGGATGCGCCTTTCGTTCGATGTTTCGCAGGAGACTCCGATTGCGTCCGCAGATCACCACGACGTTCGAATCCGGAGCCGCGCGCCGGACGGTCTCATAGATGCTGGAAATCGGACCGCCACCGCGGGCACCGCCGTTGACGAGAATGGTGCTCGAATCGTCGAGGTCGAGTTCGCGGCGGAACTTGCGGACGTTCATCAATGTTGTCGGCGCAAACTGAGGCCGGACCGGCATCGGCACCTGAGCGATCCGTTCGCGGTCGACGCCAAGGGAACGCAAGGCATCAAACGCCTCCTCCCGAACAACGAAGAAACGATCCACAAACCGTGAGGCCCACCCGCGCCAGAACGGGGGGAATGGATCCGTCACAAACGTGTAGCAGGGAATGTCGAGCCGCTCTTCTTTAATGAAGCGCTGAATGAAATGGTTCAGCATCGGATGAACGGACAGAAGGATCTCAGGCTTCGCCGAATCCAGAAAGCGCGCGATGAACCTGGTCTCACGGCGATATAGAAATTCACGGTCGTTCGGCCGCACGCGATCGATCAACCAAAGGTAGGCTGTCATCCATTGAGGCCGCCTCGTCAGAAGCGTGTTGTAGAACCCGCCGAGCGCACGATTCAGCGCCCCCGATTCCTCGAGCGGCCGCCGAATCGTGGCATCCAGACCCGCGGCTCTTGCGGAAAACTGAATCGCGCTTGCCGCGCTGTTGTGGCCCTCGCCGGTGTTGGATGAGAGGATGAGAAGGCTAGCCATAAAGAGAACCCACATTTATAGCATTGGCGAGAACAATTGGAGATCGCGAATCCGCAGTCGGCAATATTTCTACTCTTCGCGGAGGACCTGCATGGGATTCACTCTCGCGGCTCGAACTGCCGGTACCAGTGACGAAACGCCGGCGGTGAAGAACACCAGCAGCAAGACGGTGATAAGCGTCGTGGGATCCGAGGGCGAAACACCGTAGAGAACTGCGGACAAAGCACGCCCCGCGGCGAGAGCCAGACCCAACCCAACAGCGCCGGACACGATGCAGACGCGCATTCCAGTGAAGAAAAACTGAGTCGCGATTTCTGTACGTTTTGCGCCAAGCGCAATGCGCAGGCCGACCTCGCGCCGGCGAACGCTGACGAAGTAGCTCAGTGTGCCATACGCACCGAGGCAAGCCAGAGACACAGCAGTCACAGCGAAGAAACTCAAGAGAACGGTTCGCAGGCGGTTTTCAGCCAAACTTTCATCCAGACGATCCTGTAAGGGAACGACGTCATAAACTGAGCGCGCCGGTTCCAGCTCGTGAACCTTCGCGCGGATCGCATTGACCATGGCGCCTGGGCTGCCGGCCGTTCTGACCACAAAGAGTGGGCTTGGGAGCGCAGCGCTGTCGCACCAGTAAACAGTCGGCGCCGGTTGCTGGTTCAATCCTTCTTCCCGAGCGTCGCCGACGAGACCGCGGATCTCGGCTTCTTTGAGGTACGGGCGAGGGGGCACGTTCTCGATGTGAAGTCCGACTAGAGAGGAGCCCGGCGAATACGTGTCGGCGAAGCTGCGGTTCACGAGAACCTCACTCATCGAAGCCTCACCCGCGCGGCAAAGCTCTCCAGCGAGCAATGGAATACGCATCGTTTCAAAATAACCTTCCGACACAAGGCGGGGATGAGCGAAGATCTTGCGCGCTGGATCGCTTTGGCGTTCGACGATGCGAAGCTCAGCCGGATGTTCAAACGCGATGCCGGGAACCGCAAGCGTTGTGGCCGCGGCTTCCACGCCGGGTACGGTTGCCAGGGAGCCGATGATCCCATCGATTCGCCTCCATAGCACCTTCAGATCTGTTGTCTCCGCCCAGTTGGCGCTGATTCGAAACGTCAAGACATGCCCTATTTCGAAGCCCGGCGAAACTCTCCCAAGTTCCTGAAAACTTCGCACCAGTAATCCGGCCCCCGCCAGCAACGTGACCGAAAGTGATATTTGTATTCCGACGAGGACCCATTGCAACGGGCTGCGCGTGGATACCAAACTGCGCCCACTGTGTGCCAGCGATGACGCGACGCTTCGATGGATGATTCGCGCCGCCGGACCCAGTCCGCAGATGAACGTCGCGCCGACAGCGCACAAAAACGAATACGCGACGAGCGTCCAGTTCAAGCGAATCTCCTCAACCCTAGGCAGGTTCTTGGCAAGCGCGTTGAACAGGCCTGATGTTCCAGCGGCAACAAGCAGCCCGAGCATTGAACCGGCCAGAGCGAGCAGAAA
Source organism: uncultured Solibacteraceae bacterium (assembly GCA_964584785.1). Classification (GTDB taxonomy): domain Bacteria; phylum Acidobacteriota; class Terriglobia; order 20CM-2-55-15; family 20CM-2-55-15; genus JAHFTY01. The sequence goes on along the minus strand of CAZPBY010000005.1, from coordinate 22,389 downwards.
AACTTCGGCCAACAACCGTCTCATGACAGAGCCGCGTGACGCGCCTATCGAGAGCCGGATTGAAATTTCCTGTTCACGATCCGCAGAGCGCGCCAGGAGCAATGCGGCAATGTTCGTACACGCGATCAATAACAGCACGGAAACAGACGCGAACAGCATCCACAATGAACCAGCCGATTTGGCAACGGTCTGTTGCTTCAAGGGTTCGATGCGGACGCCGATGCTCCCGTCCGTCTTCGGGTATTGCTGTGCGAGCTGTGATTGAATGGCGGAGAGGTCTGCCCGCGCCTCCTGCAGAGTGACACTGGCTCGCAAACGTCCAATCGTTATGAACCATGTAGACTCGCGGCTCTGCGCGTACGGCGCGTCCAGAGGGCTTGGAGTCCAGACGTCGACTTCCCGATTCTGGAACAGGAACGAAGCGGGCATGACTCCGACAATCGTGAACGACGCTCTTTCGAGCCGGAGCTTTTTGCCCAGGACCGCCGGATCGGATCCGAACCGCCGCCGCCAAAAGCGATCGCTCACGACGACCGCTGTGAGTCCGCGATACGTCTCTTCCTGAGGTTCAAACGCTCGTCCGATCGATGGATAAACGCCCCAGACCTGGAAAAATTTTGGCGCCACCCACGCTCGCGTGACCTTTTCAGGCAGTTCGCCCGAAGTCTCCGACACGTCCTCTGTGTAGTACCCTGAGATCGCCTGAAATGTCGAATTCAGTCGATCCCAATCGGAGAGACGAGTCGGAGCGACAACCGTATTCGGGTTCTTTGGGTCGAATTGCTCCAGCGTCATGAGTTGATCGCCATTTGGGAACGGCAACGGCCGCAGGAGAATGGCATCGATCGCCGAAAAAACCGCGCTGTTCGCCCCGATGCCGATCGCCAGCGTCATGACGACGACTGCCGTGAAACCGGGTTTCTTTCGCAGCGATCGAATGCCAAAGCGGATATCTGAAACAAGCCGTTCGAACGCGACGAACGTCCATACATCGCGCAAGTCGTCACGCAGGCGCGTCTCGTTTCCAAATCGCCGTCGCGCCGAAGCGTGAGGATCGCGTGCTCCATTCCGAAGGAGTTGCTGTTCGCGCATCTCCAGATGGAATGAAAGTTCGTCGTGGAGATCCTCTTCCAATTGACGCCGCCGCGTGATCGTACGGACCCGTTGTCCGAGCGCCTTCATCCATTCCCGCATTGCCGCCTCCGCTCAGGTGGATTCGATAATCCGATTGATGGCCCTGCTTGTGCGCCGCCACGACTCGACGTTTTCCTTCAGACGCTTGCGTCCGGATGCCGTCAGCCGGTAATACTTCGCGCGGCGGTTATTGGCGGAAACATCCCAGCTCGATGAAAGATATCCTCGAAGCTCCAGTCGATGCAGGGCGGGATACAGCGCGCCTTCCTCGACCGATAGTGCTTCTTCCGACATTGCGTGGATGAACTCCGCTATTTCGTAACCGTGCATTTCGCGGCGAGTGACGGCCTTCAGAATGAGAAGGTCGAGCGTACCTTGAAGGATGTCCGCAGCCTTTTTATCGGTTTCTCCCATAAAACGTTTAGGGGGCCATGTTAACAAAATCCGCGCAGTGACGTTAAGCAGAAAAGGAGATCACTCTTGTTCTGCGGCAAGTCCGAAAGACCCCGGTCGCAGCGTCGTCCCGTTCCGCGTGCACCGACCGCTGCCCGAACGGACATCGCTGTGCTGCTTCGGCAAGACTAAACTCGCGCTTGCCTCGCGGATTGGCCGGAATATATATTAGTTCCTGATTTGCGGGACTAACTCAGTGGTAGAGTGCAACCTTGCCAAGGTTGAAGTCGCGGGTTCGAATCCCGTGTCCCGCTCTACGGAAACCACAACAAGAAAAGCCGTAACTGCCGCCGCCGAATTCATTGAAGCTTCCCGTGTTTTTCTCCGAGACGACTACATGCCGAAACTCCGCCGCTGTGTCGAAGAGCTGTCGGAAGAAGATCTGTGGTGGCGTCCCAATGAATGTTCGAACAGCGCCGGTAACCTGATGCTCCATCTTTGCGGAAACCTGCGCCAGTGGATTGTCTCGAGTGTCGGCGGCGTTGCCTTTGATCGCGATCGCGATGCTGAATTCGCCGCGCGCGGCCCCATTCCCAAGGCCGCGCTGCTCGCGAACCTGGAACAGGTCGTCGGCGACGTCGACACTGTTTTGGCCACAGTGCAGGAGGCCGGATTATTGACGCGCCTGAAAATCCAGAAGTACGACGTCACCAAAATGCAGGCGATCTACCACGTGATCGAACACTTTTCTTATCACCTCGGACAAATTCTCTATATCTACAAACTCCGAACCAATTCCGACCCTCACTTCTACGAACTCTGATTACGGATTACCCGCGCGGCTCGGCAATCGAAAGATTCGGGTATAATGAGCGGGTTTGTCTGATGGCGCCGTACCCAAGCGGTAAGGGAGAGGTCTGCAAAACCTTTATGCGGCGGTTCGAATCCGCCCGGCGCCTCTCATTCCATTCTTCGATTGGATCAGCGCTTGGTTGCAATTTGCTTCGGTGATAGCATTTTTATCGGGATTTGGAAGAGTCCCAAACGTTAACCGTGTCTGATTTGAGGCACAAAAACAGAGGGCTAGCAGCCCGGAAGGAATTTCCATTCAATTAGACCTTTCCCGCCTGGAGAAGAAGGCCAAAAAAATTAACCAGCAGTCTGATGATTTGACGGCCGCCATGAATGTCATCAACGAGAAGTTAAATTCGTTGAGTCTCGGCATCGAAGCTTTCTGTCACAACAAGTTTGCTTGCCGGAAGCTCGATTCGGGGAATGAGAAAACGATTGATTACTATCTCGGCTACGGCAAAATCGGTAATAAGTGGGGAATGATTGTTCGCGCTGAGACGACCGTGAACACCGAGTGGCACGCAGGTCACCCGACGGATTGGAAGACAGTCAACGTTCAGCACGATTTCTTGTTGTCGGCACCGCGACAAATTCGCGTTCAGGCTATCGACTCTATTCCGGGCCTTGTCGAGGTTCTGGAGAGCAAGGCGGATGAACTCGAAAATACGGTCGCTAAGGCTGAAGAGATAGCGCAGAAGCTTTAACTTGTGATCGACGGCGGACCAGGACGGCACCGCCGTTTTAGTTTTTCATGTCGCGGCAGGGATGATCAGTTTAGCGACGGTTCCTCGGACGCCCGCCTTTTTCAATTCCAGTTGGATATCGAGACGCCTAGCCATTTCACACGCATTCTTTAGTCCGAAGCCGGTTCCCAGTTCGCCTCGGGTGCCGGGTTGCGAATTCACCTGCTGGCCGTCATGGATCGCTTGGGATGCGTCTTCGGAAATGCCTTCACCATCGTCAGCGATCTCGATGACGATTCGGTCACGCGACGCCGCTGCCGAAACGCGAATCACCGCTTCGGGCGGCGAGAATTTGATGGCATTCGAGACGACATTGTTCAAGATGACGTGAGTGAGTATCGGACTCGACGTCCAAAGAAACGCATGTTCGGCGTTTCCGTAATCGACGTCAAGCTTTAACCCCTTCGACTTCAGATGTACGGCGAAAACGAACTGCGCCGTTCGGATCACGTCCGTCAGCGCCACACGATTTCGAACCGGCGACTGTTCGGCCACTCCCTCGTGGATTTGTTTCAGAGCCTGCGCCAGCTCATTCATCTCTTCGATCGATTGCACAAATCTTGGCTGCGCCTTCGATTCCCAGCTCAAGGTTCCGACGAAGAGGACGTTCGCAAGATCATGAGTCATGACCGAAAACAAATGCCGGTGGCTTTCTACGTACTGCGAGAGCAGTTGGTTGGAAAGCATTCCCTCCGCTGCCAGCGCGCGAAGCAGGCGGCCGACCTGGATGACCAGGAACAATGTGAAAACCGGGCCGCTGAAATAGGCAATATTCGGTTCGCGCACGAACACGATAGGCAGGGCACCGAAATTGAGAGAGATCAGGTAGACGGAAATCAGAATCGAAAACAGGGCCACCGTAAAGGCGGTGCCGGTGCGGAAACCCAATATGAGAATCGCGAGGATGCACAAGGGCGGGGAATTCAGAAAAACCGTGGCCGCGCTTGGCGTCGACAGGGCACGATTCAGAATCAGTACCGCCGCAAATCCGTAAACCGAGATCGGACCCGCCCGTTTGCTGCCGCCGTCACGCCACAGAAAATAACAGCCAAGCGCAATCACGATGGCAGCCGGAGCGACTCTTTTCACGGCCAGTTGATCGTTATCGAAATCGAAATGAATTGCGATGGCCAACGCGACCAGGAATGCCAGTCCCAAAACAGCCAGCATCTTCAGCGTTTGCGTTTTGTATTTTTCGAGGATCGCCGAGGTGTCGAGCGTCAGAAACGGTGAAGGAGAATCTGTCGCGATTTGAAGCTTCTTGCGCCACCTTTCCCGGAATCTCATCGGAAAGATCTTCCCACCTTGCGGCAATATCCTAGCGCAACTCGTCTGCGTATTTGCCAGAGATTAAAAAAAGGTTTTAACTTGATGTGATGTTTGAAGGGGCGGCTCGAGCGTTGCCGGCAAGATCCGGAGAACTTCCGAGATCGGTCTGGGAAATCATCGAAACGCGCAGGTATGAAGCAGTCCGCGGCATTTGTGTCGCAGGCTTGATCATTTCTTTGAGCAGTGACGTGACGAGCCTTCTCCAAAGCGGAAGAAGAGCCGAATTTGCCGTACGGACAATCCCGTTCTTTGTGGTGTTTCTCGGCATCTGGATCCTGAATCATCACGATCGAAATGCTCGGCGGTCGGGATTACTTCTCGCGGTGTTCAGCGCCATTGCGATGGTTACGGTGCGCTCATTCTACGCACCGCAAGCAGCCGGACACTTTCTCTTTTTTCCCGCCGCGGCTCTTGGTGCCGTTCTACTGGTCGGGTTCCGCACGGGACTCCTTCTCTCGATCACGACCCTGACGGGTTTGTATGTTGTGTACTTCGTGAATATCCGATACCAGCTGTTTCCCGTCTTAATTCCCGAAGACCGGCCCGCCACATTCGTAGCGGCTCTTCTGATGACCCTTGTCATGATTTTCCTGGCGGGGAGATTACTCAATGATGTGCAACAAGAGTACGAAGCGTCGAATCGAATGCTATCCGAATATCTCGACAGGTATCGTTCGCTTCTTTCGCTCCTGACGAACGACTTGACGGCATCGATCTCGCAGTTGAGAGACGCAGAACGCAGTCAGGACCATGAACGAGTGCGACAGTCGTTCAAGCTGATTCAGAATACCCTGGCGACAGCAAGGCGAATTCGCAGCGAGTCCATTCCGAAATCCGATTAGTTCCGCGATACTAATAAAAGGTAAAACGCGTCACCAGGCCAAAGCTATCGAGTGACCCGGTAGTGGTCTGCCAACCGGTGGTCGAAGCAGACCGGATCCAGGCCCTCGACACACCGTCACCAACAACGGAGGCAGCGTCGAAGGTTGGGGTCGAACTGGTGGCCGGATCGTTGCCTACAATCACCGTGATGTCCAGAAGCAAGTTCCCTTGTGCGGGGTTGTAGCCGAACGCCTGTTGTAAGGGAATCTTCAAATCAAAGGGACGTTCTGCGCCGCTGCTGGAACTCCACGAGAAGTTCAAGGTTCCGGAATAAACCGTCGTCGCGGGGCTGGTCACATTATTTGCAAACGTGGCGTCCAGACCGTCAACGGCCTTGGTGGTGGTCGAGAGCTTGATGATCACATTGCCCAAAGTGCTGCTACCGGCGAGAGTCGATGTAATCTCATCGAGTCGAAATGCCAATTCTCTTATGGTCACGGATTGAGCAGGAAAAGATCCGGAACTGTACACCTGTTGATACCGGCCCGTGATGTTTTGTTCAAAAGGGGAGCCCAGGCTGAAAGGTATGATGTTGTTTACGTTGCCTTCGGCAGTTCCGGGTACGACTACGTTCGTTGGCAGCAAGTCCACATTCAGCGGTGACCCGAACTGATTAAAAAACTGAATCTGACCGGTGGTCGATTGATTCGCGTAGCCGCTGTACAAAACAAACTGGTCGACCAAAAAGGGATCGACCTCCAGAAGCGGGATGAACATCGCCGTGGACGGCGCAGCGAGTGTTTCGCTGGTTACCGGTAAACCGGAAAGCAGGAAGTCGTTACGTTGATTGAATCGCCCGCGGAATTCGGACGCCCATAATCCGCTCAGTGTAGACGAAACTCGCAAGACACCTTTGGCGCCGAACGTCACACTCGGGAACAACTGGCCGAGGTCTGTCGTCAATTCACCGTTGCCTGCGAGGTTGCGCGAGACCGGAGTCGCCAGCGAATTGCCGGCAACATCCGTGAACTCGAAAGTCACCAACCCATCGGTAGGCGAAGGATTCGCGACGGAGACGTAGCTTTGGATGGAACCGAGCGTTCCCGAAGTTTCGGCGTACATTCGGAAGGCATTGCCCGAAACAGAAACTGCCGCAGCCTCACTCACCGACACATTATTCACCCGGTAATCCAGGATCTCGTAAGCGGCCGGCGGCGGGCTATCCAGAGGGTTAATCCGTACCGAACCCGACGTCAGGGAACCTGTCCCGGATGTTGTGAGCTTGAAGGAGCCCTGCGGAGGAATGACGTACGAGAAGCTGTTCGCGGTCTGGCCATTCGCGGTTAGTGTGACGGGCGTACCAGTCGTACTTAGGAACTGGACGTTACCGGCTATTGTCGTGGAATTGAGATTGACCATGACAACTTGCGTCGACCCTCCGGAGCCGTCCGCGTAATGAGCGAGAGCGGTTACACCTGCGCCTCCCACTTCAAAAACGGGAATGAACGTGAATATGAAATCGCTCCGTTCGTTAGTGAATGTCCGCGCTCCAGTAGCAGCAACGGGAACATCGGAACTGATATCTAACGTACCCTGGAAATTGCTGATGCCTGGCAGAAGCTGTGAAACCAGCAGCGAACTTCCACCGTTTGCCGGAACGTTGTAGGTACTTGTGAACGCGGCGACACCACCTGAGGTTGCGGTAATCATAACGGTTGCCGACTGTGGATTCGGGTTGGCAATAAACAGGCCGGTATCGACCACACCGTTGACTTCCAGACGCATCCTGCCATTTTGAAGAGTCCCCGAGACTGGCACTGCTGCTTCGTCAACCAACACTCCACTGGTCAGGTAATCCAGAATAGCGGCGCCGGCGGGTGTTGTTTTGCCGGCGTCGGGAATGATTTTGGCGTATCCGGTGCCAAATGCCGCGACTCCCGCTGTAGTGGCCGATAATCCACCGAGATTTGGAATCGAGTAAGACAGGCTGCTCAAGGTAACGATGTTCGTCAGATTGAAATTGGCTGCAACCGCAACACCCGTCACACTCGCCGTGACGGTATAGTTCCCGGAAAAGCCGTTTGCGGTGAACGCGGGGGCGAAACCTAGACCGTTGTTGGTGGATACGGCAACATTCGTCACTCCACCCGGAAACGTTCCGCTGGGACCGGAAACTGGAGCGGCAAAAGTGACGTTCACACCACTGGCTGGATTATTGAAAGCGTCCTTCACCAAAACCTGGAATACGATCGCGAATGGAGAGTTGATGATCGCGTTTTGACCGCTTCCGGCGAATACTGTGATCGTGCTCACGGGACCCGCCGTGTTAGTCAGAGTAAAGGTGGCGGGAGCCACTACGCCGGCTACGGTCGCGTTGACGTTGTATGTCCCGGCGATACTGTTCGCCGTAAATGCAGGCGCGGTGGCAAATCCGTTCGCGTTGGTTATTGCGATGGCAGTCGATGATCCACCCACAAAAGTACCGCTCGCGCCGCTTGTAGTCGCGTTGAATGTGACCGCGACGCCGGCGACCGGAAGTCCATTCGAATTCTTGACGATCACTTGGAGGGCTGTCGCGAAAGAAGTAGTGACAGCCGAGTTTTGACCGTTGCCTGCAGTGACTGTCACCGACGACGTGACCGGCGAACTATACCTTATAAGTGCGTGGCCGATTGTTCCATCGGATGTGGTGTCGTTGCCGGATGACGCGAGGGTACTCGCGAAGCCGGCGTTGACTTGCGGTACGTACGATAGAAGCGACTGGTAGTAGACCGGCGCTTCCAGATCTGCCCTGTCGGCGATGAATGCCTGGGAGAAACTCGATCCCGCGAACGTTCCGAATGAACCGGTGATGCCCCACAATGACATCAATGCTTGTACCGGACCGGCATTTTCGACATGCGGGGTGAGCGTAAACGGCGCGGTATCGATGAAGGGAATACCGGCGTGAGAGAAGAACGCGAGTACCTCAGCAGCGGTGGCGCGACGGAACCCCTGAAATTGTCCACCCGGTGCGAGCTGTGCGTCGACGTTCTGCACCGACCTGTTGGTGGTTTTCGTCAGATCCAGCCAGTCGAATCCGGATTGGACGTCGCGCGTAATAGAACCCTGCCCAAACACGGCATCGTTCATTGAAACAAGCGTCGAGAATGGGACAAGTGTCGCACCGGTGGGCTGCCATGTGGCCCCGCTGTCCACGCTCTTGAACAGGCCGCCGCCGTTTGTGCCGGCATAAAGGGTCGTGTGAGTCAGCGGATCGATCGCGAGCGACAGCACGTTGGAATTCGTGAGGCCGAAGCCGGAGTTCGTCCAGGTTGTGCCGCCATTCGTGGTCTTGAACAACCCGCCGGTCGTCCCTGCGTACACAACGGAAGCGTTTGTCGGCTCGACGGCCAGAGCCTGCACCGTTAGGCCTGTCAATCCGGAATTCATCGCGGACCAGGATGCAGCTCCATTCGTCGATTTAAAGACTCCGCCGCCCGACGTCCCGGCATACACCGTCAACGGAGCCGATGCGTCCATGGCTATCGCAAGCACGTTCAGGTTCGTCAGACCGGCGGTCATCGATGCCCAATTCGCCGCACCATCCGTACTCTTGAACACGCCTCCGCCGAAGGTTCCGGCGTAGAGCGTCAACAGAGGCGAAGCATCCGTGGCGATTGCGCGAACGTCGGTATTCGTCAAACCGACGTTCATGGTGGACCAGGTGGCACCTGCATCCGTGGATTTGAAGACACCAGGAAGGAAAGGCGACCCCGTGGTTGAAATGATGCCGGCCGCGCCTCCGGCATAGACCGTGGACGTGTTGGAAGGGTCAATGACGAAGGCATCAATACCTGACGGCGTGTTGGCCAGAGGGCCGGTGCTCGCGCTGCTCCAGCTGAAGCCGCCATTCGTCGTCTTCTGGAGACCGTTTCCGCCGGCGCCACGTCCCAAATACAGCGTTGACGTATTCGACGGATCGATCGCCAGAGCGCGGGTAGCGGAACTGCGGATGCCGGAGTTCGATGCGCTCCAGGTCATTCCACCATCCGTACTCTTGTAAACCGAATCCGCATTAATTCCGGCATAAATGGTCGAGGGGTTCTTGGGATCGAGGACTACGGAAGAGACGGGAGCGGCATCCAAACCGGCGCTCGCCGCTGTCCAACTCGCCGCTCCATTCACGCTCTTAAAGACGCCGCCGCGTGTCGCCGCGTAGAGCGTCGAGCCGGTCGCATCGGCAACAAATGCGTTAATGGTGGTATTGGCCAGGACATTCTGGTTCGTCATGCCTGACGACGCCGCTGTCCAGTTCGCGGCTCCATCGCTGCTCTTGAACACGCCTGGCCCGTTCGTCCCCACATAGACGACAGCAGGATTGAATCTATCGATGAGCAATGCCTGGAAGTTGCTGCCAGAAACCGTCGCCGCGAGAATGCCGTTGTTCATCGCGGTCCAACTGGAACCGCTGTTGGTGCTCTTGAACACTCCTCCGCCATTTGTCGCCGCATACATGATGGTGGAGTTCGAAGGATCGATGGCCAGCGCTCGAATATCCAGATTCGTTGGGTTGCTGCCGACAGCAGCCCACGTGGTACCACCGTTCGTGCTCTTGAATATGCCGCCTCCCTGGCTGCCGGCATAGAGTATCTGGGTATTGAAGGGGTCAATGACGATGGTGTCGATGGTAGTCGCCGTGGTGATTCCAGTATTTGCAGCGATCCATGTGTTGCCACCATTGGTGGTCTTGAACACGCCGCCTGTACTTGTCGCGGCGTACAGGGTAAAGGGTGCGGTAGGATCGGCCACGAGTGCGAACACGTTAGAATTCGTGAGACCACTATTGAAATTACCGACAACAAACCAACCGTTGCCGTCATTGACGCTCTTGAAGACGCCTGCACTCGTACCGGCATAAGCGATGAACGGATTTTGGTTATCAACCACGATTGAACGAACAAAGAGCCCGGTAAGGCCGCCGTCGACCGCAGTCCACGTTGCGCCACCGTCCGTGGTCCGGAAGACACCGCCACCGTTGGTCCCAGCCAGCACAATATTCTGATTCACTGGATGAACGGCTAGCGTCAGGACTTCCCCAGTAGGTGGTCCGCTGAGAGGGTTTAGCGTGATCGTAAGAGTGGATTGATTCGTACTGGTAGAGAGTTGAGTGCTTGTCGTCGAAACGTTCGCCGTTGCGGTTGCAGAAACTTGACTGACTAGCTGCCCAACAGCCGCGGTTACCTGAAATCCAACATTACCGCCACCAGGACCTAGCGGATTCAGCGATACGCTGACTGTGCTTCCTTCATTGACGCAATTGAAAAATGTGAAACATGAGACGAAGGTCATGGACGGAGGCAGAACCAGGTTCATGGTCACGTTTTCCGCTGGAGTCCCGCCCAGGTTAGTAACCGTAACGGTATAGACAACGGTTCCGCCGCCGGTGACTGGATTCGGAGTTTGCGTCAGACTCACCGACAGCTGGGCTGGTAAGACACCAGACGAAGAGCCCGTCGGCTGCCACGTAACGCCGCCATCCGTACTCTTGAACACACCTCCACCGGAGGTCCCGGCGTAAATGATCAAGTTATTCACCGGATCGATTGCAAACGACCGGACATCGGTTCGCGTCAGTCCCGTTGAGAAGCCGCTCCACGTTGCTGCGGAGTTCGTGGTCTTGAACACGCCTCCGGTGGTGCCCGCAAAGATGGTGCCGGGGCTGGTTGGATGCAGCGCTAGCGCGTTGACCGTCAAGCCCCCGAGCCCGGTGTTCATTGCGTTCCAGCTCGTGCCTCCATCTGTGCTCTTGAACACTCCGCCACCGGAAGTCCCGGCATAGAGGTTGTTCACGGAATCCAGGAGCAGCACGTTGACGGTCGTGTTGGTGAGGCCCGCGTTCACTGCAGTCCAATTACTACCGCCGTCCGTGCTCTTAAACACTCCGGCTCCCTGCGACGCCGCATAGCTCACCAAAGTATTCGTGCGGTCTATAACGAGACTTGCGATCGCAAACGTCGTGGTGAGCCCGGTGTTCATCGCAGTCCAACTGGTACCGCCATTGGTTGTCTTGAACACGCCGCCGAGCGTCCCCACATAAGCGATCGACGAGTTCGACGGATCCAACGCAAACGATCGCGCGTCCGTGTTTGTTAGTCCAGCGTTCGTGCCGAAGGTGGTCCAATTGACGGCGGGAATAGTGCTCTTGGACACGCCGCTCGCATTGGCCGTGTACAGTGTGAGTAAACCCGAGGCGTCCAATGCCATGGCGCGCACAAACGTATTGGTGAGGTTCGTCACACCGCGCGCCCATGTCGCGCCGCTATCGGTGCTCTTGAAAACGCCGCCCCCGCCATCGCTGCCCGCGTAGATCACGGACGAGTTGCCGGGGTCGATCAGGACGCTGCTGATGCGCATCCCGTACATACCGGAGTTCGCCTCATTCCAGTTCGTTCCGTTATCTGTACTTTTGTACACACCCCAGGCAGTGCCTGCGTATAGGGCGGCTGTGTTGTTGGAAGAAACGATCGCAAAGGCGCGGATAACCGGGCTGGTCAGGCCTGAATTGAGCGCGGACCACGACGTTCCACCATTGGTCGAGCGATAAACACCGCCGGGAGTCGTACCGCCGCCGGTCGACGCGTAAATCGTCGAAGCAGACGCTGGATCGATGTTTAGCGCAAAGACGGTCGTATTCCCCAAACCGCTGTTCATCAGTGTCCAGTTCGCGCCGGCATCGATACTCTTGAATACTCCGCCGCTTGTTCCGACGTAGATCACATTGGAGTTCGTAGGATCAATCACAACGGCCCTTGCCGTCAGGCTCGTCAATCCAACGTTGATGCCGGTCCAACTCGCACCGGCGTTGGAGCTCTTGAACATGCCCGCACCGGACGAAGCGGCATAGAGCGTATTCGGATTCGTAGTGTCGATCGCTATCGATCCAAAGGAGAACGTGGTTGTCAGCCCGGTGCTCGATGCAGTCCAGACAACGGCGCCGTTCGTCGTCTTGAAAATACCGTTGGTTGTTCCGGCATAAAGAGTGCCGGGCGCCGTCGGATGCATTGCGAGAGAGAAAGTATTCGTAGACGTGAGCCCGGAATTCATCGCCGTCCAGCTGGCGCCCGTATTCGAGCTCTTGTACACGCCGGAGCCCGTCCCCGCATACACGACCCCGGGACTGGCCCCATCCGTCAAAAGCGCCCGGGTCGAAAGACTCGCGAACCCGGCGTTGACTGTCGACCAATCGGCGCCTGCATCCGTGGTCTTGAACACGCCGCCACCGTCTGTTCCTGCAAGAATCGTATTCGGGTTAGTGGGATCGACTGCGAAGGCCTGCACCAGCGCACCCAATGGACCCGCCGGAGGATTCACGAGTAGGTTCAGGCCTGTTTGGTTTGAAACCATTGATGCCTGTGCGCTCGACGTGGTCACGTTCACCGACGCGCTTCCGGAGGATTGACCAGACTGAAGCTCGGCCGTCACCAGTACCGTAACAACAGCACCTGCCGGCAGCGTGCCGATGGACGGGAAAGCGGCCCCGCCGAAACCGGGGCAACTTCCGAGGGATGTGGTACACGAGACAAAGTTTCCTGCGAACTGAATAGTCGCAGCGACGTTGCTTGCCGCGGCGCCGCCAATATTGCTGATCGTAACGGTGTACAACACGGTTCCGGGCACCGACACGACTGCAGGACTCTGTGTCATGCTGACGGTGAGTTGAGCCGGCAACGCACCGATGGAATTCCCGCTCGGCTGCCAACTCGCTCCGGCGTTTATGCTCTTGAAAACGCCGCCTCCGACGGTTCCCGCGTACACAATCGACGAGTTCGTGAGGTCGAATGCAAATGCCTTGACGATGGGGTTCGTCAATCCGGTCGATGACCCCGCCCAGGTTGCGCCGCCATCGGTGCTTTTGAAGATTTGAGCGAGCAGGGAAGATGTCGTTCCTACATAAAGGGTCGCGGTGTTTGTTGGATCGATCGCGATAGCTTGCGTGTTTAAAGCCGCGAGTCCGGTATTCATTGCAGCCCAGTTCAAGCCACCGTCGACGGTTTTGAAGACGCCGCTATTCGTTCCCGCATAGATCGTCGACGGATTCGATGGATGTATCGCGAGAGCATTCACGGTGGTGTTCGACAGACCGTTATTGATCAACGTCCAGGTTGAACCGCCATCGATACTTTTGTACACACCCGCACCCTGTGAAGCGGCGTACACGGCGGTGTTGGTCACGGAGAGCGCCGAAGTCTTGAACGCTGCGGAGATGCCGGTATTGCTGGCGGCCCATGGCGCGCCGCCATTGGACGGCTTGAACAAGCATCCGGGACACGTTCCTTCGAACAGCGTTCCGGACTTCCCGGGGTCCGTCGCGAACACACGTTGGTTGGTCTTAGGCAATCCGGTGCTGATGAGCGCCCAACTCGCGCCGCCCGTGCTGCTCTTGTACATGCCGTTCGTCGCGCCTGCGTAAAGCATGCCGCTGGCATCTAGAGTCAGAGCCTGTACATTCACGCCCGTGCCGTTAGCGCGAGCCCACGTCGCGCCGGAATCACCAGTTCTCCAGACAGCGCCGAGAGCATCGCTGGCGGCAAAGAGTGCGCCCGGGTTCGCCGGATCTGGAAGCAGTGAGGAGATCTTCATTCCGGATAAGCCATTGCTGATCTCGGTCCAGTTGCCGCCGCCGTTGGTGCTTCTGGACACGCCCCAACCTGTTCCGACATAAACCTTGCTGGGTGTGATCGGGTCGATCGCAATCGCCCGGCCGACGGAGTTGAGCAGGCCGGTATTCATCACGACCCAAGTGCCACCGCTAGTCGTGGTCTTATAAACGCCACCGTTGGTTGCTGCGTAGATGGTTCCTGTCGCTGACGGATCTATGGCTAATGCGAACACGCTCAGCGCGGCGACGGACGTCAGACCATTGTTCACTGTCGTCCAGTTTGCGCCGCCGTCGATGCTTCTGGACACGCCAGTAGTCGTCCCGGCGTAAACGATGTTGGTATTCGAGGGATCGATGACGATGGTCTGCACACTCAAGCCGACGATCAGGTTGTTCACCGGATTCCATGTCGCGCCGCCGTCCGTGCTCTTGTACACGCCGGAGTTTCCCGTTCCCACATAGACAACCGAGGTATTGTTCTTGTCGATCGCGATCGCATTGACCTGGGAGCTCGGCAAACCGTTTCCGGATGAGACCCACGTAGCGCCGGTATCCGTTGATTTGTAGACGGTATTGGGTGAAGTGCCGGATCGTCCCGCATAGATCACCGAACTATTCAACGGATCCATTACGATGTACGCCACATTGTTGATCGTAACGTTCACCGTCCATGTGGCGCCGGCGTCCGTGCTCCTGTATAAGCCGAAAGAAGTGCCCACGTTCACCGTGTTACCGCTGTAGACCGTACCTCTGACGGGGACGATGGTTGGAAGGAATGAGATCCAGTCGGATCCTCCATCAAAGGTCTTAAACAAACCGCCGCTGTCGGTGCCCGCATAAATGATGTTGGAATTCGATGGATCGATAGTAAACGTCTGAACCGCCGCTCCCGGTGGTCCGGCCAGTGGGTTGACAATGGAGTTGGTGGTTACCTGATTGTTTCCGGTGGAAGGCTCAAACGTTGACGTAGAAACAGTGGCGGTGTTCGTAATCGTTGTTTGTGCCGCAACCGCCGGAGCGTAAGCCGCAATCGTCAGGTTTGCGCTTGCGCCGGCCGCGAGCGTTCCCAGCGAAGCCGTCACCGCTCCCGGTGTTGATTGACAGGTTCCGGCAGTAGTGACACATGTGACGTTGGTTAATCCGGCGGGCAGCGCATCCGTCAGTGTGACGTTGGCAGCGGGGCCGGTTCCCTGGTTTGTCACGACAATCAGATAGCTCATCAATCCGCTGGCCGCCAGCGTGCGCGGGAAAGCGCCGGAAGATACCGTTGCCGTAAGCGCTAGATCCGGAGGATTGTCGAGAACGGTTATCGACAGCGCCCGAGTGTCACTCTGCTGCGGGTTCCCCGAATCCGTCACGCTTACCATGACGTTCGATGTACCCGTCGCAGCCGGGCTCCCAAGGATTCGTCCAGCATCGGGATCCAGGAACAATCCACCAGGCAATCCGCCTGAGGCGACGGACCACGTTCTTGCACCAATGCCGCTGAATGCGAAAATCGTCGTGTCGTAAGCGGCGCCGACGGTACCGTTGGGCAGGGCCGTAGTCGTGATTGTGATTTTGGGAATTACATTGAAGGCACTGGTGGAGACGGCAGCAAAACCGGATGCCGTCGCGACGAGCGTATATGTTCCGGGCCGGCTGATCTGCAGATCACCGAACGCCACAATGCCGCTCGCATTCGTCAGCGCCGTGGTCGTACCCGTCAACACACCGGCGCCGGTGTTGGTTCCGAGAGCAATGCTGATCGCAAGGTTCGCTACCGGCGCGCCTGCTGCATTGAGCGCACGCACCGAGACCGGCGGCGTTATCGTCGCGTCTTGCCGGACGCAGTTGGCGTCCGGCGTTGCCGTGTTGGTGCAGGTATCCGGCTGCGTCACAAACCCGAGAGACGGCGTTCCTAGCGGCGGCAACACCGTCAATGTCAGATCGCGAGCCGCCACTTGTCCATCGGCGTCCGAGGCCAGCACGGTGAAAGCAAATGTTCCGACTGTAGTGGGCGTTCCGCTCAGCAGTCCGGTCGACGACAGTGTCAGGCTCGATGGCAACGTCGAACCTGGCGCCAGACCCCATACCACCGGGGCGGTGCCGCCGCTGGCGTCTAATTGGAATAAGAAGAATTCGCCGACTCGGCCGGAGGCAAGTACTGTTGTGGTCACCGTCAGTCGCGTTGTCGACGCCTTGGGTTGAGTGATTCCCGCTTGCGCGTCCGCGGTATCGACGGACTGACTCACCACCGAGGCCGTCAACGGTTCGCCGCCGATCTCCACATCCTCGAACACATCCAGATCAAGGGACTCGGCCGCATTCGCCGTGAAGTTTCGGATGGCCGCGCCCTTGGTCTTGGTCGACTTGATCTGAATCACGTTGGAATCGAACTTGTCGAGATCGAATACTCGCAGCTGAACTTTCACTGCTTCGCCGGGTGCGATGAAGATCGAAGAATTCCGCACGTCCGAATTGAGGATGTCGGGATTCAGGATGTCCGGATTCAGGATGTCCGGATTCTGGATGTTGGCCACCAGCTGTTCGTGCGCCTGCTGGACCGGCACACAGCCGGCCACTGCCGGAGTCGATGTCGTGCGATACAGCAGCAACTGGAACTTGAATCCCTTCGGCCGTTTCGGAAACGCCAGCTTGAACGTGAAAACCGTCGTCGTGTTGCCTTTGTTGGTCACGTTCCAGAAGAGATCATTGATCTGAAGTTTCGACTTATCCGCATTCACGACGTCCGGATCGGTATTCAGGATGTCCGGGTTCAGGATGTCTGGATTCAGAATGTCCGGGTTGAGAATGTCGGGATTGAGGATGTCCGGGTTCAGAATGTCCGGGTTCAAAATATCCGGATTCAGGATGTCGGGATTGAGGATGTCCGGGTTCAGGATGTCGGGGTTGAGGATATCGGGATTGATGACGTCCGGCTTTCCATCATTATTAAGATCTGTAAGAGCGGCATTCGAGATGTCCGGATTCGAAACTTCGAAATTCAGAATGTCGGGATTGAGAATGTCCGGGTTGAGGATATCGGGATTGAGAATGTCCGGATTCAAGATGTCCGGATTCAAAACGACCGCGGACTGATTCCCTCCAATGACCGGCGCCCCGCCGATGGACAGAATCTCGGTGACATCCACCTTCGCGCTCGCGCGCGGATTGCCGGAGGTCATAAAAACGATGCGCGAAATGCTCGACCGTGGGGCGACGGTGACGTCCAGAGAATTCCGTTGTTCGAACTGCAGGAATGACGCCTTTCCTCCGACCGGTTGTTCGGTGATGGTCATCCGGTAGAAACGCGTTTTATTCGTGGTGTTCTCAACGTAAACAACGAACGCGCGCTGAATCTTTCCAAGAGGCTTGGCGTTTCCCGGCGAACTCACGACGAGCCCCTGAGTGATGCGTGCGGAATAAACGTTCTGATTCCGCATTCCCGCAACGCCGCCCACGCATGCCGCCACAGTCTTGCTCGGGTCGAATATGCTTTGCGTCCCTCCCGGCGATCCGGCAGGTGTGTACTTCGTCCAGTCCTGAGGCTTTGGTGGTGGAATGACGTCGCGATTATCGGTCCACACGGATTGAAACACCGGCGAGCTCGTGGGCTGCGTGTTGAACTTCCACTGGCCGCTCTTGTCCTGGATCATGAGTGGAGCCGTTACATCGATGTAGTCTCCCATGAACGGAACTCTTCCCTGACTGAACATCGGGTAGTTCACCGGATTGGCCTGCGCCTGTACCGGTTTTCCCGAGGAGTCCAGAACGTAGAGATACCGCGATATCTGCGATGAGACGAAAACGGGATTGTTTGCCGGATCCGCCTGCGCCGCCCGCACGTCGGCAGTGTGCCAGCTGTTCGAGTTGGGATTCACGGGATCCGCGAGGTATTCCTGCGGAATGGGTCGACGGTCTCCGCGGAAATCATAAAAGATGAGCATCAGTTTGCCGGCCGCGAACGTCATCGACGGCATCATCTGATGGCCCGGTTTTCCGTCCGCGTTGTCCACAACGGCCGGCGCCGAAAACGAACCGGCATTGTCCTGCGAAACGGAAAGAACGATTCGCGCGTCGCCGACCGGTCCCCGGCCAAGTTCGGACCATGCGACATAGACTCGGCCCGGGCGATTCGGGTCGGCGTTGGCGTCTACGGTGAGCGTCGGAAATGTATCGGTTCGAAACCGCCGGTAACATGAATTGCCGGTGCAGTCGGCGGGCGACGGAAGAGTAGCGAGATCGAACGGAACGATCTTCGAAACCGTTACCGGCTTTCCAAATGCAATTCCTCCGTTGACCGATTTCGCGATCATGATCGCGTCAGTCGCGGACTTCGAGACGTTGGAAAGAAATATCTGACGCCACGCCACGTAAACGTTGCCCGTATTCGGGTCGATCCCAATGACGGAGCCTTGATTCACCGTGTGAGGATCGCTGAGCCGGACCGCACCTTCCCAGGTCACGCCGCAGTTGGTGGAACGCGTGAACATCAATCGGGTCGCATTCGGATCATCGTCGTCGATGTCCGCGTAGGATGCATAAACATTCCCGCCAGGAAAAGTCTGCGTCGAAAAGCCACCTTTACCGTCCGGCACTCGGATGGTGCAGGAATCTTTTTTCGCACGCGGAATATCGACGGCCAACCATGGCTTGTCGAGAAAGTGCTTCTTGTTGCCCTTGTGAACAAGGTTTGTGTCGACGTAGACGATCGGGTCGCCGCTTTCCTTATTGTTGTTGTCGACCAGGCGCGAAACAAAGAGGACGCCGTCTTTGTCGTCTGTCCGATTGAAAACGATTCCGAGGTAATAGAACAGTCCGCCGGCTCCCGCTCTGACAGCGGGATCGGAGCCGGCCTGAAAGCCCTTGAGCGGGGAAGCCATGCCTTCGGGCGATCTGTCCTGCGGGTAGCCGGGTATCAACGTGCTGTTCCACGAATTGCCGCCGTCGAACGATTTGAACAACCCCAGCCAGGAATCCCGATGAACTGCGGCATCGGCGACGCCCGGCAAATCGACGGTGCGATAGTCGTTCGCGCCCGAAACGAGGTGCTGCAGGTTTCGGGTTGAGATAGCGACCGAAGGCTCATCCTGACGCTGACGGAAGGGGTCGCCTCCCGGCAGATCCGTTCCGGAAACCATGTTGACGTTTCGTCCGGCTTGCGGTCCCTGCTGAGCGAGCTGAGCCAGCGCGCGCTCACACATGTCACCAAATCCGGCGAGAGCGAAAACAAAGATGATGGTGAAAAGCCGCCAGATGGATCGGGACGGACGTCTTGCCTGGAAAAAGGGAATCCTTCTCATCGGGCCCGTAGTGAACACCTCCTGTGTGTTATGAACGGAAGCTCAAAGCGGACAATTACGCTGGTACGTCTTGTTACGGCTCGCAGACGTTAATCATTTGATGGGTTTTTGTCAATGTCCGGCAGATTGGCTGAGGCGTTTCGAGGCGTCGAGGAAGAGAGGATCTTTGCTTGCGTTTTGTTTGAGAGCCAGAAACGCCTTGTACTGATCCACGGCGCCTGCGCTCTTCAATCCTTCCTGAACTCGCGCCTGGTAATACAACACGTCGGGGAACAAGTGATACGTGGGACGATCATCCAGGAATATTGCAGTGGCTTCGCCGCGACGCTTGAAACAGGCGTCGAATTCTGAAGACGCTTCCGTAAACGCCTGTTTGTCGATATCCGCACGTCCGAGTTCAAAGCGCACCAGCCACATGTCTGTGATCGCCCGGGCCTCGGTGATTTTGGCGACGGCTTCGACCGTTTTGCCATCTTCGCGCAGTATGGCGGCTTCCAGCAGCTTCGCGTAGGCTCGAGAGTCGTTTTGGAGTTTAGCGCCCAGTTTGTCGATCCATGGCTTCGCCCTTGCACCTTGTCGCGACCGAATATAAACGAGCGCTGCCCTGAATACGACGCTGTCGTCCTGGCTGGCAGCGAGCGCGCGATCCGCTGCGGAGACCGCCCGGGAAGTGTCCTTGACGTCGGCATAAACCGTCGCTAACGTTGCGAGCTTGTCTGCTGCGTTTCCGGGCAGGTTGGCTGCGATGTCCGCTGCTACGCCACCTTCGAGAATCGAAATCGCTTCATCGAATCGGCCTTGAAACAGCGCGATGTCCGCGAGTCCCGAAGCCGCGAGAGACGCGCCGGCGGTACTGACGGTCTTCGCCTTCCGGTAGTACTCGCCCGCCTTATCGGGTCGATTCTGGCCGAGCTCGGACATTGCGGCTGCGAGGTAGCCTTTCACGACGGCTGGATTTTTTTCGAGTACTTTCGCGGCTTCACGCCCGCTGGTTTCGAAGTCGCCGAGATACATCGCGAACAGAGCGCGGTTGTTGAGCGCCGCAACATTATTGGGATAAATCTCGACGAATTTACTTCCCTCAACGAAGGCGGCGGTGAAGTTTCGCCTGTTGAAATAAGCCATAGAGAGAAGGGCACGTCCAGCCGTATCGCCGGGAAACTGGGCAACAAGTGCCTTTGTTTCATCGATCGCATTGTCCGAATTCGTGAAGAGATAATACCCCGAGCGCGTTCGGTATTTCTCACGCTCCGTCATGCGGTTCAAGTGCTCTAGCGCGAGTTCATAATATTTCTTGGCTTCTGCTGTCTGGCCGAGGTTCGCGTTCGCGGCAGCGATGCCGGAATACGCGCGTCCAAGGTTCGGATCGAGCTGCAGTGCCGCCTTGTAATACCGGATGGCCTGTTCCCAGTTTGAGGCGCTTCGCATGTCCTGCGCCTGTGCATAACTCTGAAGCGCCTCCAACGAGCTCGTGCTGATCGTTTCAGCGTCGGCTTGTTCCTTTTCTCCAGACGCCGTGTCGCCGAGCGCCTTGCGAAGGTCGGAAGCCAGTTTGGTCAGCGCGCCTGGAACCTCACCTTTGCCCGAGGCTGTAGCGCTGGCCAATGCCAGAGTCTTTCCGGAGATACCTTCGACCGCTTTAGCCGATATTCGATAACCGGGTTTGGCTTCCATGATCGATCCGGAGATGACCACATCGATCCCTTCGCGGGCTGCCACGAGCCGGGCGGCGTTCTCGTCGAACACCGTCATATCCGACTGCAAACTCTTTGCGGTGCTGCGAGCTTTCACGCGATCGAAGTTGGATATAAATGACGCGCCTTCTAAAGCGAGGCCGAGAACGGGCTCCACAGTTCCCGCCAATCCTGTTGCGGAACCCGAAAAGTCGGCGATCAAAACCTGCATCCCCTTTGGTGGGACGGCTCCATTCTCTCCTTGTCCCAGCCGGCTTTTGATCCACACTCCCGCGAGAATAGCCACCACGATGATGGCGAGAATTGCAATCGCTTTAACCGACGCGAGCGGACGAAAAACCCGCTTCCTCACCTTTTCGACCAGTCCGATCTTCTTGCCCGCGTCGAAGTTCTCGAGGTCCTTCAGAATCTCTTTTACGTTTTGATAGCGATTCTCGGGCTGCGTCTCCAGGCACTTCATCACGACATTGTTCGCCTGGACCGGAATGGACGGATCGAGCTCGACGGGAGGTTGCGCGCGTTCCCGCGTGCGTCTGTACATCGTATCGAGCGCGGTTTCCGATTTGAACGGCACGGAACCGATCAGCATTTCGTAAAAGATGATGCCCAGCGCGAAGATATCGGTCGGTATGTCGGCCTTTTCGCCCTTGGCCTGTTCCGGCGCCATGTATTCCGGCGTTCCCATCACGGCGCCGCTCATGGTTCCACCGGAGAGGTATTTGGAGTGTGCGATGCCGAAGTCCATGACCACGACGCGATGGGTCGTGTCGATCATGATGTTTTGCGGCTTCAAGTCCCGATGAATGACCCCTTCCGAATGCGCGGCGTCCAGGGCGTCGCAAATATGCCGGACGATATCGACGGCTTCTTGCGGCGGGATTTTTCCGCGCTTGAGGATGCTCGTTTTGAGGTCGATTCCGTCGATATACTCCATCGTGATGAATTTCATTCCATCGGTTTCGCCGATATCGAAAATTCGCACGACGTTTCGGTGAGTAACCTGACGTGAAAGGATCAACTCCTGCTTGAACCGTTTGATGATGGCCGGTGAATTGGCCAGCTCCGGCTGGATGACTTTGATGGCCACCCACCGGTCCAATTCGCGGTCTCGCGCTTTGTAGACGGCTCCCATTCCGCCCTGGCCGAGAACCTCTAGAATCTCGTAACGGCCGCCCGACAACAACGTGCCTCGCTCGATCAGCGTCACCGGCGTTTCGCCCGTCAGCGTGGCCATGCTGCCGAAGGCGGGCGCAACGGTTTGCGGTACAGCCGTGCTGCACTGGTCGCAGAATTTCGCACCCACCGAGTTTTTATGGCCACAGGCCGGGCACACGATCATCGATTTCATCGTCTTTGCTGGTTTCCCTTACGCTACAGACGGATTCCCCGCGGCGCGATGCTATGTCACGCGGCGTCTAAACGCAAGTAAACATGCGTGCATACAGGGTAACGTCAAAGTCCGAGGCGATGTGGTGACTGCACGGGTGATATATTTC
>CAZPBY010000004.1:109922-209503 GCA_964584785.1 uncultured Solibacteraceae bacterium | reverse complement strand
TTTACTTGCGCAAATAGCGGACTACTTAAGGTCGCAAGCGCAATTAGCAACGCCAGCAGGACTTGCAACCCGAACCTTCTTCGCCTCATTAGTAAACAAAAACTGTACTTCCTCGTCACCATATTCGCCCCCTTCATCGGATACTCACCATTGAGTTGTTGCGTGCGAACTTTTTCTTGCGGGCACTATATCGTTACCGAAACCTGTAGTACAGGTTTATTTGCCTATTTCGCTCGCGCAAGTGAGGAATGCTCCACGATCGACTTTTATCCAGAAGGGTCTGCCGTTAGGGGGCCCCGCTAGCCTGTGACTGTTTGATTTTCGGCAGATCGTTATTCATTTAGGCAGCTGACCTGTAGAATAGGTTGCTTTCTAATCCGTTTCGGAGGAAACCCAATAATGCACCAACGCTCTTTCGTTTCTATTGCGTTCCTGAGCCTCGTTGTCGCCGCCTGTTCGCCCGTTACGCAGCCGACGAATACGGCCGCGGCGCCCGCTGTCGCAACCTCGACCGCCGACATGGAAGCGGCGATCGCGCGCCACGTCAAAACCGTGAAGGCGGCCGATGTTGACGGCGTGATGGCCGACTACGCCGACGACGCCATTCTCGTGTCGCCGCCGGGGCTCGTCACGCCTGCCGGCACATTCGTCGGCAAGAACAAGGTCCGAGAGTTCTTCGTGTGGCTGGCAACCCCAGCGGTACTGCCTGGAGCACAGAGCATGGTGACAACCAACGAGGTTGTCGGCCTCAACACCATGCTGTTCCGCTGGACGCAGTTTCCCGGCACGCCGAAGGAAGTGAAGGGCTACGACATTTTTGTCTTCCGCGACGGAAAGATTATTTTCCAGACCACCGCGCCAAACCCGTGACGCGGGAAGTTGCGGTAGATTAGTGACGCATGAAAGCCACGAGCGATAACAACTGGCGTGAACATTGACGCGGCTTCGATGCCGAGCGCCATGTGAATGTCTTCTTCATTGGCGATGACGATGTCGACTTCGCCGAGCATTGATGGGCGTTAGCTTCAGAAACGGATTGAAGTTTGATGATCAGAAAGGAAGTCTTATCTACAAAAACGTCTGCAGCCAGTTCAGGAAGGTGCTTTCACGTCTACAAAAATATCTACAGTCAGCCCGAACCTGAGTACGAAATGCCGATTTGGTAATACATACTTTTCGTGTGTATCATAGGGATGAACCGTGGAGTGCGCACCCTTGAGTAAACGTCTGAATATCATTCTTCCAGATTCGACCGTTCGTCTGCTCGACCGACTGGCTGAGAGAGGCGATCGAAGCAAGTTTATCTCTGAAGCCGTCGTTCATTACGTCCGAACGAAGAGCGCTAAGAACATTCGAGAACGCCTGAAGGAAGGCGCCGTGGCGAATGCGGATCTCAATCTTGAAGTTGCCGAAGAATGGTTTCCATCGGAGCAAGAAGCATGGCTGAAACTCGACCGAAGAGAACGCACCGGCAAGAAGACTTCCCGCGGCGTGGCGAAATCTACATCACGGCGCTCGATCCAGCGCTAGGCCACGAAATCAAGAAAACTCGACCTGCTCTCGTCATCCAGAATGATGTAACGAACCGCTACGGCATGACGACTATCGTCGCAGCAATCACCAGTCGTGTTTCGAATCCCCCATATCCCAACGAAGTTGTCATCGAGTCTGCTGCATCAGGCCTCGCCGTAACGTCCACCGTTCGATTGGACCAGATTCGGACCGTCGACCGAAAGCGTTTGCTAAAGAAACTGGGTCGAGTGAATGAACCTCAAATGAGAAAGGTCGATGAAGCGATTTCGATCAGCCTGGGACTTGTAAAGATCTGAAATCGCGTCTATGGAAATTATCGTTTCTTGGAAAGAGCGGTCGGAGGGTTTCCTCCAAATATCGGCAGCCGGTTCCCCATCCCGGGCACTGGACGAAAAGCGGTGGCCCGACACCTGCGATGCGAACCCAAAGGGTACATCGTTAACCAGAATCGTCGCGCCATTGCGGCGCACGTCACTAGAAAAATCACGCCACATACGACGATGCGAACTCCTTTCGTACCAGAAACCATCTCAATTTTTTGCTCGTTACCGCAATTCAGAGCGAATGGGTCATTGTCGAACGATCACAGGGGTGATTTCACCTGCCACCACAATTGCAATCGCGCTCAGCCGACTCTTACAAATGCGCCGCAGTCAAGGATTCTCGTCATTGAGAAGCCGGAGATCGTGAAATTTCTTGTCCGATCTTCCAAACTTGGACGATTCTGCGTGTGGCTTTAATGTCGGTCGTCGGATCACCTTTAACGAGGATCAGGTCCGCTCGCAATCCGGCAGCGATCCGCCCCCTGTCGTTCAGGCCAAATATCGACGCTGGTATCGACGTTGCCGCTGCAAGAGCCTGAGCGTTCGTCAAACCGCCTGACACGAGAAGCTCTAACTCTCGGTGTATGCTCGCACCATGCGCCGTGCCGGGATTCGGCGCGTCCGTACCAGCCAAAATTGGAACGCCGGCTTTGTTCAAACTTCTTACTGCATCTAACGCGTTCTTCAAGAGTCCCCCAGGATGACTTACTGTACCGCGCAGAGTCTGTCCTTCCGGGGTTGTCAAGTACGGACTGATAAATGGGTCATCCGCCAAATCCTTGCCGCTCGCCATCCCTGAGAGGCTTTCCACAACCGTCAAGGTCGGTGTTACGAATGCTTTCTTCTTTTTCGCTAATGAAATGAACGTGGATTCGACTGGTCGATCAGAAAAGATGTGGACAAGCCCATCGACTCCTGAGTTTAGAGCATCCGAAGCGGCTTGCTCTGTGCTGATATGAGCGACGGCGAGTTTCTTTCGCCCGTGGGCGGCTGTTGCGACGGCTGCGACGATAGCATTATCCAACGTTTGAAACGGGACTCCATACAACTTACCGTCCTCAATAATGATTTTTATGTAATCGGAACCTTCCTTAACGCGCTCCTCCACCCACAAGTCTGCTTCATCTGGCCGCGTAAGCGTTGGAATCTCGAATCCGTATTCTGTGCCGTGGCCCTTTGGAGCTGTTGCGACAAATCCGGCGGAATAGACGTCCGCACGTTGAGATGCGCCAGTTTCTTTCTGTTCGGTTCGCAACTGCGCCGCTGTATTTGGCCGCGAAAACATATCGAGTTCGGTAGTCACCCCAAAAACGAGTGCCCGCGTCAGAGCGGTACGGGTAGCATGTGTGTGGCTGTCGATTAAGCCGGGCAGCAGTGTGCTACCGCTGCCGTCAATCATTTTCGCGCCAGGAGGAATGGTTGGCTTTGCCCCTATGTACGTGATGGTGCGGCCCTGAAACATCACAGCACCCTTCGGGATGACGCGCACACCGTCGAAAATCCGCACGTTAACAATGGCTGTCACATCTACAGCAGCATCCGCAAAAACGATGAGACAGAACAACAACGTCGCCAATATCGCCAGTGTTCGGAACCTCGTCATAGGCGGCGTAATGTAGCTCAAATGGATGTGACAAATCCATCGTTCTGGACAACGGCAGCACGCGAAAAGTTGGCTTCGAGCCGTTACCACCGACGCATCGACTCCCAAACAGTTACCGCTTGTATACTCCGCTCGTGCTGCTGCCACGAAACATCGCCCCGATGCGGCTCTCACGGAAGGTTGCCGCCTTCGATTCCCATGAATACATCTTCGAGTTGAAGATCGATGGCTTTCGTTCCCTGGCATACATCGAGAACGGTGAATGCCGTCTTGTCTCACGGAATGGAAACACGTTCGGCAACTTTAAAAACCTGGCGCAATGGATCGCCCACAGCGTGGGCGTCGAAACGACGTGCTGGACGGTGAAATTGCGTGTTTTGACGACTCCGGGCGGTCACTCTTTAATGACCTGTTGTTTCGCCGCCGTGAGTGTGTTCGTTGCGTTTGATCTACTGTTCCTGAATGGACAAGATTTACGGGGACTGCCATTGCTGGAGCGGAAAGCGCGACTGAAACGTCTGCTGCGCCGTAAGCGGTCTCGCATCCTGTACGTTGATCACATCGACGCGCAGGGCCGCAGGTTCTTCGAGAAGATTTGTAAACTGGATCTTGAGGGCATTGTGGCAAAGCGGAAGAGTTCGAGTTAGCATGGGCTGGTTATGGAGGACTGACGTGCGCATTCTCTATGTCGCTCTCGCCGCCGCTGCGGCGTTCGTTGCGCCAGTCCTGGCCCAGGATCCGCAGCCGATCAAGTTCGTAGACGTGCACATGCACATGATGGTTGAGAACATCACGCCGGACGAAGAGATAGCGCTGATGAAGAAGGTCGGCGTGTCGCGCGCGGTCTTCATGCACAACGAGCCGGACAGGCTGAGGGAGATTGCCAGGAAATATCCCGGCTTCGTGATCCCTTCGCTCAGCTTCACCCGGCCAACGCCGAATAGCGTGGCCTTAAACGAAAACACCGGTGCGGAAGTCGAAAAGCTCTACGAGGAGCATCGGATCTGCGCCATCGGGGAAATCGGCGGCGGCAATTTCGGCGCTGACAGCGCCCCGCTGCGCAGCATCTATGTCGCGGCGCAGAACACCGGCGCGCCGATAATCTTTCACATCGATCTGGCCAAACCCGAAACCGTGGCGGCGGTGGAGACCGTGCTCACCGCCTATCCGAAGATGAAGTTCGTGCTGGCCCATCTGGGCTGGACCGCCGGGCCAGACCTGATCGGCCACCTGCTCGACGCGCATTCCAATCTCTATACCGACGTGTCGATCCGGCTGGATGCACCAGGTTCACTGCCGTGGCGCAATAGGGGGCTCGATCTTTCTGTGCTGCAAGCGGACGAGACTTTTCCGCCCGCGTGGCGCGCCGTGATCGATCGCCATCCCGATCGGTTCCTGTTCGCCACCGACATCAACTCGTTCGGCCCACGCTACACGATCGCCGCTGACCTGATGGCGACTGCGCGCAAGGCACTGGCGCCGCTGCCGCGCAAGACGCAGGACCTGATAGCGCACGGCAACATCGAACGCCTGCTTGGGCGCTGCGCGGAATAGACCGGCGATCAACAAGAACGGTAATTACTCGCACAAGTCAAAACTCCGGTTGCCGGTTTTATTGGCAGATTCGTTACGCTAAGAAATGTGTAATCAATCCCGCAACCGGTCGGGTTGGCTTACGGATCAATTCTTGGCTCCCGTCTTGCTCGGCAATCTGCCGCCAATTCTTCCTATCGCCTTATGCGGATGTGTAGTCGGCAAATCGCAAAATGAATCGAACGATAGGGGCCAGAAGAAGGCCCACACAAGCAAAACGCCGCCGGAAGGCGGCGTCATCATACTGATTTTGTGAATCGGGGAGAGAGGATTTGAACCTCCGACCCCCTGGTCCCGAATCAAAAAAATTCAAATTTGGGTCGCGACTGGGCCATTTTTCACAATCGGCCGGAAATAAATCAATCATTTTCAGCAACTTAATTTTATCGGCGGCGGTAGCCGCCGTTGAAATTTGTGCGCTTTGTTGCAGTCATCCACGTTGTCGTCTACTGTGCTTTGGAGGTCGCTAAGCAATCACGATGGCTTTTGTGCCGACGTGATTTGGTCACACCTTGTGTTTACTAAATAAAATCGTCGAGAATCACTTTTGAACCATATGGCCCGACTAACACAATCAGCAAAACTTGCTCAACTAGGGATCAATTACATTGAGCGGCAGGTTCTCAAAATGGGTTTTCGATGGCAGCCTACGACTGTAGCTGATGTCGGAATTGATGGTGAAATTGAGATTTGCGACCCTCTAACTGAAGAAGCACAAAATCAGTTTATCAAGGTTCAATCGAAAGCGGGCCCGAGCTATTTCCAATCGGAAGACAAACGCTCGTTCACTTACTATCCCTCACCAAAGGATATGGCCTATTGGAGAAGCGGTTCGGTTCCCTTGATCATTGTCTTTTTTCGCGAAAAACCTGAAGAGGCTTTTTGGTTCAAAGTCGACAAAGGCCGAGCCGTAGTCAAAAGCGAAAGCGCGCAATTAAGGATCAACAAATCCGGCCAAAGATTCGCGAAGTCTGCTGCCGCGAAGCTTCGAAAGATAGCAGCGGAACCGGAACGCCGAGTGCTCGTCGAAATTGTGATTGATGGAATGCTCTCTGATGTCTCTGAATCATTCTTGTCAAAGCTAGTTGACCGTATCAAATCCATCGGGACGACGGACGTTAGAGTCCACTTTACTGGAAGTGGAAGCATAAAGCTCGTTTTGGAACTAACCGAGTCGGGCAGTCGATCACTAGCGGGTGCGATTCGCCGAGGGGATTTAGAAGAATTTCGAGTCAGACGATCCGCAACCATTCTAATAACAGACGAGATCAAAACTCTTCAATCCCCTATTCCCCTAGATACTGTTCTTGCATATGGACCGGAAGACGAGGACGCCACTCTTGTAAATGCTGAAGAACTTGCTGCTGAGGGATTATCCGTTGGACTTCGGAGATTGCCAACCGAAGGTTATGAAACCCGCCAACCGTCTGACTCCTTATTTGGAATTCCGTCTGCGACTGGCATTGTTATCGGTTCCGGAGGACTGCATCCTTGGACAAATCGATTCGCATCGGAATGGATTAGCGAAAAAAGCTTCGGTGGTTCCAGGCTCATTCCGATCGCCCTGGAATCAGCGCCACCGCGTCTTCAAATCCCTATGAGTTGGCGAGCATTGTCGATTCGCCGTTTGGGTGGTGAAAACCATCGCGCGCGGGTCACCGCACTTGCAAACGACGTACGATGGGGCCCCCAACGAAATCCCCTCAACTTGGAATTGGTTATTTGTTTGGACACGACTTCTAGCATGACGCCGATTCTTGATCGAGTGAAACAGGAAACTCAAATTCTTATCAACCAACTTCAAGCACTGACCGAACAGGGGGACACGATCCGGTCTCTGCGGGTTAAGTTAATAGCCTTTCGAGATGTTTACGTGGATGCTACAGACGCATTTCGCCAATACGACTTTTTCTCTTTGCCAAATGAACGCGACCGCTTCGAATCCATAGTTTCCAACTTGGAACCTGAGGGTGGTGGAGACGCACCAGAGAATGGGCTTGAGTCTGTCTCCCTTGCAATGAGTTCGGAATGGAGCAAGCCAAGCAGAGGGTTGCGTCAGTTAATAATATTGTTTACAGATGCGGCCGCTCATCCACTTGCAATGGAAGGCACCAAAGGGATCCCAGCGAAGTATCCCGCCGGGATGCCTCACAGTCTCCAACAAATGAAAGAAATATGGGAAAAGTGGAGCGCAGAAGGACGACGGCTTGTGCTCGTTGCACCCAAAGAGTACCCATGGTTAGAGATGAGTGAATGGGAAAACGTAGCACACGTTGAAATGAAACAGGAAACGTTGCGAAGCATCGGAACATTGGCGCAGATGCTGATGATGGAAATTCGCTGACCGCCGACGTTGCTTCTGCAACGCGTCGCTAGGTATCGATATGCCGATATGCGTTAGATCTCGAAATAGCGAGCGTCTGGGTAGTTCACTAAAATCTGGGTCAAACCC
Organism: uncultured Solibacteraceae bacterium; assembly: GCA_964584785.1. Classification (GTDB taxonomy): domain Bacteria; phylum Acidobacteriota; class Terriglobia; order 20CM-2-55-15; family 20CM-2-55-15; genus JAHFTY01. The sequence goes on along the minus strand of CAZPBY010000004.1, from coordinate 201,999 downwards.
AGGTGGTCTGCCGTAAGCCGATATAGTTTTTAAGTAATCTAAACGCGATACCTTACAGGCGCGCTTCGCGACAAGAAGCTCAATTGTGGTCGATTTTTGTCGATTTTTGTAGACGGTGACCATTTTCGTGAAAAGTGGGGCCTACCTGCTCCGACGGGCGGGTGGGTGGGACATCCGTATTGGCCGCCGATCTAAATGATCCGCGGCCAACAACTTAGTTCAGCCCATCGATTTCCGGCACGGGAAAATGGCGCCGGAACGGGGCCGGTAGGCCCCTTGCTCCCGAATCAAGAAAATTCTAATTTGGGTCGCGACCGCGCCATTTTTCACAATCGGCCGGAAATAAATCACAAACTTTCAATCTTCCAAATAACGCGGCGGTAGCCGCGCGCACGTACTTTCCGCTGTAGACGGTGACCATCCACGGAATCGACTACGCGACGGGTATGGTGAAATGGGAGTGCCACGCGGACTTTATGCGAAATTTTGCTCTGCTGGCTGCTAGAAGAGCTAGGGAGCTCTAACCCGCATTTCTCACCAGTTTTCGTGATTTTTGTAGAAAAGGAATAAATAGTAGAGAGACCGGAAAAGGCCGCCCCGTGTGGCATTCAGGTTTTGCGACAAATCTGAAACGCTAAAACGGAGGCGGCCTTTCTGATGACAGAGTGTAAAACGAAAGCGATCGAATTTCACGCATTAGGTTCGAGAGAAGTTGTGGCGCAATTCGATGGTGGCGACATCACGTCGGATGGCGGGGGATTACTGCTACGGGAGCTCGAAGAGCGAACGGAAACTCTGAAGAAGTTCGCGGCCTGCTTCGTGGATTACCGGAAGCCGGAGGCAATTGAACACACCGTCGAGAATCTGGTGGCACAGCGGGTCTATGGTTTGTGTTTGGGGTATGAAGATCTCAACGACCACGACCAACTACGGCGCGATCCGCTGTTGGCGGTGATGGTTGGCAAGGCAGATCCGAAAGGCGAGGACCGGCGCGAAGCAGCAGATCGTGGCAAGGCGTTGGCTGGCAAGAGCACACTGAACCGGTTGGAAGGGACAGTGGCCGACGCGAGTGCCGATGAACGGTACAAGAAAATCGCGATGCAGCCCGAAGCGATTGACCAACTGATGGTCGATCACTTTCTCGAAGCGCACGAACGAGCGCCGCTGCAAATTATTCTGGACCTGGATACGACGGATGATCCGATTCATGGACACCAGGAAGGACGTTTCTTCCACGGCTATTACGACTGCTACTGCTATCTGCCGTTGTACATCTTTTGCGGAGAGTTTCTGGTCAGCGCGCAACTGAGGAGTGCCGGCATTGATCCTGCGAAAGGAGCATTGACGGATTTGCAGCGGGTCGTGAAGCAGATCCGAAACAAATGGCATCACGTGCCGATCCTGGTGCGGGGCGATTCAGGATTCTGTCGCGATGCCATCATGAGCTGGTGTGAATCGGAAGGTATCGATTACGTATTGGGGATGGCGAAGAACCCGCGGCTGCTCAAGGAAATCGCGCAAGAACTCAAAACAGCGGAAGCGCGTTCGCTGAAGAGTGGCGAGATGGCGCGGGTGTTCAAGAACATTCAATACCAAACGCTGCAAGACACATGGAGCCGGAAGCGGCGCGTTGTTGCCAAAGCCGAGCACTTGAAACAGGGGAGTAATCCTCGATTCGTGGTGACGTCATTGCCCAGAAGATGGTTTGCGGCGGCGGTCGTGTATGAAACCATCTATTGCGAACGCGGGGAAATGGAGAACCGGATCAAGGAACAACAGCTCGGATTGTTTGCCGACCGCACGAGTACAGCAACGATGCGCGGCAATCAAGTACGGCTGTATTTTTCTTCGATTGCCTACATCGTGATGCAGGATTTGCGGCGACTCGCGCTGAAAGGGACCGAACTGGAAACGGCGCAATGTACGTCCATCCGTTTGAAGCTCTTGAAAATCGGCGCGCAGGTTCAGGTGACGGTTCGCAAAGTTTGGATTCGGATGGCTGCCAGCTACCCGTACGCCGAGGTCTTTCGACAGGCGTTGCATAACCTTCAGCGTATGCCGCTACACTGCTGAACGTCCCTTGCGACTAAATCAAACGTCCTTGCCTGGCCGCTTTACCTTCGCTCGCATAAATTCGTCGATTCTGATGACGATTGGCCTGTGCACTCATGCCTCTGTGCAAATTTCTCGCTTTCAACAAGGTAACAAGGTTGTCAGAACGCAAAGATCAGCCACCAACCGTAGAACGAACCAAACGCACCCGGATTCTCAAACCAAATGCGAGGCCAAACTAACTCAATGGTGAGAAATGCGGGCTAAGGAGCTGCTGGTATTAATACTCATTCCTCTAAAACAGCACACCATCACCTTTCATCGCCTCGTGGGAGCGGATGAAGCTTTCCAAGGCTTCATACGCATGCCTCAACTTCTTTCTGCGGGCATTCTGCTCGAATGGGATGATTGGATCCTGGATAATCTCCTTCCAGCGAGTTGTAATTGGCCCGCTCGGGTCCCAATCTGAATGGCCCGCTACCTGCGATAGGCACACTTCCAAAACACAGCCCGACCCTGCACGGCTTTCCCTGAGATACCCGAGATCCAGTTGCGTTTTCGGACACCTTGGGGTCGCAAGCACGGTGTAGTCAGAAATCGTCGTCTCATTCTTCCATCCAGCGCAGAGGTTGGGGAGAACTCGCCTTAACTCGTCGAGCGCAGACTTGTGAGGGGGACTGTAGCTTGCCTGTACCTTGGATGGGCGCGTTATCTCCTTAATCCACAAACTCGGTTTTGCTATTTTGGTCTCAATACGTCTCGGCACAATGAGGCGTATGCCGTCAACAGTTCTATTCTTAGGGACGACCGCGTCTAAGCTTCGGCGTTTGATAGCCTCCCGCCTCCTTGCTGTTCCCACGTTTGGCCCAGCAAGGAGCAATTTAGCGGCTTCGAGCGCAGTGAGATAGGCAAGGTCTAACTCAGCAAATCCCCAATTAGATAACACGTTGGGCGAAACGTGAGCAAACATCGCGTTGGATCGCGCTGAGAAGACAATCGAATCATAATGTGTCGTCTGAGTGGCCTCAAGCCACATACCTCTACGACTTCTCTGCTCGTGAACCTCGGGCACTATAAAACAGAGAGACTGATTGTTGATCGCAGACAACACTCCTCCTGAAAAGAGACTAAATCCATTTGAGCCGGCCATTATGGGCTGCTTAATAGCCAGAGCAGAGTATTCTCCAGTAATAAATGTTGTGTCGACATCGACACCCTGATGTGTGCCGATCGCGTGCCATGGCTTGGCTGATATCTCGAACGGGCAGTGGACAAGCAAATAAGCCAAGAAATCATCGACTATGTCAGTGAATAGTGCCGACTCAAAAGGATATCGCTGCTCGGTAATGTCGCTGCGACGTAGATTCAGTGGGAAGGCACCATCCGGATCGTCCACACAGAGCTTAGGGTGATCGATTCTGACATCGAAGCAGTCATCCTTCAAAGAGCTGTCGCGATCAACAAAACGGCTTCGACGGCTGCTCTGAGTAACGAAGATCCCATTTACGTTCAAATAGGGTAGATCACGGTAGGTCCAATACACTGAATAGCTTTCCTTGGAGCGCACTCGACGCAGATCTGATGGTATGGTCGGGCGGGGTGGAGGTACGGAATACTTGCTATTAAGTTCTCTTCGCTCATCACCGATATAACGGACTACCGTAGGAGAGTCATAGATGTACCATGACCATCTGTCGGGATACGAGGTCCGCTCACCGCCCTCAACAAGTCTCTTATAGACGGACTGGCCAATCAACACTCGAATGGTTGTGCCAACGCGTAGACTCGAGTCGTACTTCAATTCAATTGGATCCAGAGCTAATGTCACGCTAAAGCGAATTCCCGTTGTGCCGCGAATGTGCCGGGTTGAAATGTCTAACTGCGGTCCAAGTAGGAAACCCGCAAGTACTCCAATACCAAACCTCCCCGAGCGTAATACTCGGGAGTGTGGAGTATTCTTGACAATGTTGTCCCGGTAGAAGTCTCGAAGCCACGCGTCACTGTTTCGAAATGATGCACCGGCGGTAAGAAAATAATCTCGAATCGTTTCGACGGACATTCCGACACCTCGATCACTCACTGTGAGCCAAGCATTGCCGTAATCATCCTGACTACCGAGCCAAATCTCAACATCGTGATCCTGGTCGATGAGCGGCACATCATGGAGATCGGAGTTCTTATCCTGCAGAATTGAACGCTCCCGAACTGCATCCACGGCGTTTTGTATCAGTTCCCGGACACCAACCGTCGGTTCGTTGTCATATAGGGGTCCTACCAATAATTTCAGAAGATCCGGCCGAGCCACGGCCATCTCGATTCGCTCTGGTACATACTGGATTCGCTTGGAAAAAGTTTCTAGATCATCAAGGTTAGATCGAACGCGCCTGAGGATCAGGCCTAAGCGTGAGAGCTTTGGCTGGGAGCCATAGGCTTCGCCCAGTACGGCCCAGGAAGCATCCAATTCCTCTTGTATCCCAGACAGCCATGCCTTAATTCGCACAAACGTTCGCACGTCCATTGGATTGGCTTGGACTTCGATAGATTCGGGATCGTCGTGTGTAAGAGTAATGTTCGTAATCGCATTGTGAGCCTTCCATTCCAATTCTGATAACTTGCTCGGAATGTGCCGATACTTGAACACAATACCTGGCGCACGGCCCGGTTGAATCTGTAGATAGTCAGAGATACGCAGTAGAGTCATCAGATAGACTGCATGTACACCTTTGTACTCGCGCCTATGATGGTGTTCACGAAGGTATTCCAGACAGGTGCGCACTGGCAATCCATGACTACGCGCCACCAGTCCAGACAGATCGCGAAGATCGAAATCGAGTGTATTGCTGAGGTTAAGTATTATTTGTCCCGGGATACCATAGCATGCGAACTCATGCGCCATACGCGGATGGTACTTTCGAATAAACTCGCCGATCAGCTTTGTATCTGTGTCAGTCAGATTCTCAAAATCGACGAACGGATCCCGGACCGCCGCTCGGGGTGCGCCGGTAGGTGTTTCGCCCAAGACGTCGCGCAGGCGACGCTCATCCCAGTGCTGTGCTGAAAAGAGAAAGTTGTCCCACAAGGTTGGCCACGGCTGATCAGAAAATCCAGGAGTGCTCCAACCAGAGGCTTCACCATGAATGAGCTGGTAGAACCCCGCTTGGCTGATATGCATTGCAGTGTCGTGCAGCAATGTAGCTGCGATCAACACGGCCGCATCGCCTGCTGTAAAGAACGGACGTGCAGATTTTGTGATTAAGGATTCTGCAGTCGCAAGCACACAATTAAGGTGATCGAAGCCGTGATCAGTGTAATCAGTGAAGAAAGGTAGTCGGCTAGAAATAAGCCAGTCGTCGAATGTTGCCACCATTGCATCGATCCCAGCGCGCAATCCTCGCTGTTGCTGCAAAAGACCGTCAAAGAACTTGGGGTAAGTGATGGGCATATTGATTGATTGCGTCCTTGATCTCCGACAATGCTCCGAAGCTCAGTGTCCGCAGCACAGCATTCTGACAGGGTGCGTTTCAAACGGCAACCAACAGTGTTTAGAAGTTTAGAGATTATTCGAGGCCATCTCTCTTTTGATAAGTGGGCCAGATGAGGTCAACTTCTCGCGTCGAGGCCGTCTATTGACTTTTGAAGATAACGTAATGAAAAGTGTTGAGAGGGCAAGCAGAAGAACACCAAGTAAAATCTGTTACAGTTTCAGCTCTCGTACAATGATTCTATACATGGGATCAGCCTCACATGTCTGTAGCAGATCGACGAGACGAATTGGGTCCCGTATTTCAGTTTTTTTCGTTTAGAGTACTGATGTAGGCACTTGGGTCATGCTCATGCATTCTCGCGTGTCGATGCTGAGATCTACGCGATCGTTCACATGCCTCCCAAACGTCACACAAAACCGTTCACACAGTTGACGACTTTCCGATTTTCGACCAGAATTCAAAAGGAGGATATCTGGAAAAGACCGTTCCGTCGTATCACTCTTAAACACTGATGCAACGCATTCTGCCGTAACTCACTGAAAAAACACTTCATTCATCAGCATATTTAAAGGACAATTCGCTTCGATGAAGCTTTGCACGTTCCGCAAAGCGCCTTAAATTAAGGGCAATGTTGAAAGAACCAATTTTTTCCACAATAGGTACGGCTGCCGGCAACATTGATGTCCGTCTCAGCTATCGGATCATAGAACTCTTTTCAGAGGGTCTTTATGCGAGCCCGAACAAAGCCATCGAGGAATTGGTTGCGAACTCCTTTGATGCCGGAGCACAACAAGTCCAAGTTCTCCTCTCGTCGAATCTCCACGATCAAGACGCGTCCATTGTTGTCATTGATGATGGTGAAGGAATGGACATCTCAGGTTTAAAACAGCATTGGTTAATCGGGATCAGTAACAAGCGGAAATTGGGCGAATTACCTAGAGATCGTCAACAGATAGGAAAATTCGGCATTGGAAAACTTGCGACGTACGTCCTGGCCGACAGGCTCAGCCACATAAGCAATAGAGATGGGAAATACTATTCCACTTCAATGAATTACGCTTCGATCGACCAAAGAGTTGACAAAGAAGTGGAGCCGAAAACCCCAATCAGACTCGCAGTTCGCGAATTGACAGAAGCGGAAGCGCGAAAGGCTTTAGCCGCATGGATCGAGTCTGCGCCGTTCAAAGCCAGCAGGATGACTCTCTTTGGAAAAGGCGCGTCTAGCACATGGACGGTCGCAATAATGTCTTCTTTAAAACCGAAGGTTCACGAGATCAAGCCGGGCATTCTTGAGTGGGTATTGCGTACCGCACTTCCATTACGTCCCGATTTTGCAGTCTGGTTGAACGGGAAAAAGCTGGTTCCCAGCAAACAAGGAAAGGGATTATTAGGTAAATGGGTAGTCGGCAAAGATATTACCGCATTGCCAAAGCCCGGCCCGAAACTCACAACGGCATCGGAAGATAAAACCCAAGCAGTGTCAAGTGTTCACCGTTTTGGCCTCGATGTTCCCGATTTGGGTCGGGTTACAGGATATGCCGAGGCTTATAAAGACCTGCTGACTGGTAAGTCTGATGAGTTGGGACGCAGCTACGGCTTCTTTGTCTATGTCTACGGGCGATTGATCAACGTAGCGGATGGGCATTTTGGAATATCTCCGGACGAATTGAGGCACGGCACGTTTGGGCGATTCAGGCTTGTCGTTCACATGGATGGGCTCGATGCAGCGCTGCGGTCAAACCGCGAGGCAATTAGTGAAGGGCCCTTGCTCGCAACGTCACAAGATGTATTAAGGGCTATCTTCAATGCCGTCCGCCCCACGATCGATAAACACGATCAAACGGAGTTGCCGGGTGCCCAGCTGTCTAGAAAGCTGGCGGCCAGTCCAGCGAGTCTAACACGACGTCCAATAGTCGACTTGGCTAGAGCCGTTGTTGAAGGAAAAACTGAATCACGTTTTTTACTCGTTCCCAAATTTGATTCGGAAGTTAAGCGTACTCAGTTTCTCGACACTTTAGAAAAGCGTATAGCGCAACCGGACGAATTTATTACAGGTGTGTCGGTTGATTATAACGGCTCTACAGATCAAGGCATCGCCCTGTACGACACATTAACTGGTCAACTTCGCATCAATGCATGGCATCCATTTGTAGCGACCTTCCATGATGAATTCGTCAGCCGAGGTGCGGGACAGCCCCTTGAGTTAATGGCGCTGGCTGAAATCGTTACGGAGGCACAACTCCACTCCATCGGCATTAAACGTCAGCACATTGAAGAGTTCTTAATTCTTAGGGATCAATTGCTCCGAAATCTTGCCAATGAATCCGGGAGACAAAGTGCATTTGCGGTAGCCGCAAGTCTACAGGAAGCTAGGAACAATCCGGACGCCCTGGAAGAAAAGCTGTGCGCCGCTTTTAGAAGCCTGGGGTTTGATGTAACACCGATCGGTGGGAAAGGGAAACCGGACGGCGTTGCTCGCGCAGTCCTTTCGGGAAACGAAAAAGGTATGCCCCTCGAGTACGCAGTAAGTCTCGAAGCGAAGAGCAAAGAAAAAGATACCGGTAAGGTAAGCGCCGAAAAAGTAAAAATCTCCGCGGTTATTAGGCAACGCGATGAATATAGGTGTCAGCATGCGTTAGTACTTGGACGTGCATTTCCCACGTCCCAGGGCGAGACGTCAGCACTCGCTAAGGAAATCGAGGACGATAGGAAAAAAACTGTTGCGTTGGGCGAATCGAAAACGATAACTCTGGTCACGATTGATGCCCTCGCCTCCCTTGTCAGGCTGCGACCGATAAAACAACTGGGTTTAAAGGAGCTCCGGCATCTATTTGGAAAGTGTAGGCTGCCCGAAGAAAGCGCGGAATGGATCGAAGCGATTCGGCTGCGAAAAGTGAAGAAGGCACCATACAAGAAGATCGTAACGACTATCGAGTCTCTTCAACGCAAGTTCAAGAAGATGTCGGTAGACTACGGGGCGTTGCGCGTTGAACTGTCGCACTTGTCGCCGCCCATTGAATACGACACTGATGACCCACTCATCGAGCTTTGTAAAGGAATGGCCCAAATGGCACCCGGGGCAATATTCGCAACTAACCAAGCAGTTGAACTCGACCAAAGCGCGGCTAACGTTCTGGCGGAGATTGAAGGTGCGACGAGGGATTACGAGGAAATCGATTCCATGGCTTCGTTCTCACTTAAGAAGTAATTCAATAACCTATGATTCGATCTCATAATAAAACCATTGTTGAAGCCATAGGGCGACAACCAATCCACCCATTTCCAGCCAGGATGGCGCCCGGAATTGCACTCGATTTGCTTTCGGGCAACGAAAAACGGTTGTTTGTCATTGATCCAATGTCAGGATCCGGAACAGTGCTGGCTGTTGCAAGATCGAAAGGGCACAGGGCCGTTGGTGTTGATTTGGACCCACTCGCGGTTCTTATCGCTCGCGTGTGGACAACAGCTATTAATAAAGATTTCGTTCGAAACAAAGCGTTAAAGGTCCTCAGACGAGCTAAGAAAATATTCGAAAAACTGTCTCTACGTGCGGCATATCCAATAAATGCAGACCCTGAGACCAAAGATTTTGTCGTGTATTGGTTTGATACATATGCTCGAAGGCAGTTAGCATCTCTGGCAACGGCTATTAGCCGCGTCGGTGATCAAAGGGTTCGGGACGTACTGTGGTGTGGATTTTCTCGATTAATAATCACCAAGCAATCAGGCGCATCGTTGGCGATGGACCTTTCGCATAGCAGACCGCACAAGGCTTTTGAATCTGCGCCAATAAAGCCGTTCAACAAATTCATTGCTGCCGTCGATCGCGTCTGCGAGAACTGTATCGACGTAGATGATGAAGACCGTGGGCCCGCAGCACGTGTCATCAACGGTGATGCTAGAAGCATACCAGTCGCAGGAAATTCTGTGGACATGGTTTTGACGTCCCCACCGTACCTAAATGCGATCGACTACATGCGTTGCAGCAAGTTTTCTCTTATATGGATGGGATATCGAATTGGTGAATTGCGTGATGTGCGTACAAACAGCGTGGGTGCTGAGATCAGAAGAGAAGGGTCGGAGGAAAACGACCACGCAAAAACTATCGTCAGGTCTTTGAAATTAGTTCCGAAGTTGAGCGGGCGACACGAATCAATTCTCTTGCGGTACATCGATGATATGCATTTAGCACTTAGCGAGGTTGCGCGTGTCTTGAAGCCGGGTGGCGTCGCCGTTTACGTGGTCGGCGAAAACACAATTAAAGGTACATACGTTCGGAATTCAAAGATCCTTTGCTCAATTGCTCGCGTCGTCGGTTTGAATTTTGAGGAGCGGCGGACACGCGCCTTACCAGCAAATCGTCGCTACCTACCACCGCCGATTCAAAGAAAAACACCGGCCACGATGAATGTACGAATTCGCCGCGAAGTTGTATTGAAGTTTAGAAAACCTTCGGTAATGCGGTAATGCGACCGATCCGTACGCAGCCATTTGCTTAAAGAACTGACGAGAGTTTTCCAGTTTTCCAACGATCTTTCCCGTTGCCCAGGACAATGGTTTGCAGATGGATCAAGTCCTTGAGGCAGGTCGCCAACAGAAAAAAGGAGTCGATCGCAGAAGCGACAGACTCCTAATCCACACGAAATTGCTTTAGTATCCTACCATCAGCGGCACTCCCGAACCATAACGACTTCAAACGGCCCCGGCTCAAAATACAGGTCGCGTTCAATTTCCAGTCCCATCGGCCCACGGGCGGCGGTAAGTTCAGAGAGTGAGAAATATCCCCACTCCTTTTCGAACCCGATAACAAAGCCAAAGAAAATGAAGTCGTCGCCCTCTGCCGATCCTTCGGTTACATACCACGTCCAGTTCGAGTCCGGCGTGAGTATTTGACATGGATGGCCGGGCGGCCTTTCATTTCCTTGCGAATAAAGCGAGGGCAATTTTTGGCGCAGCTCCGCTGGAAGCAATTCTATATATAAATGTCCTCCTTTTGTTTTGGTTTGATGGGATGTCCCCGGAAACTGCAGTCCTGCCCCTTTACACATTTCAGGCTGTCCGCCCAACGCGGAATAACCGGGGACAATATCGGTGGGCTTTGAGTTGGTGAATTGGAGGAAAAGTGGCGTGGGTAAGCGGGATTCTTAAGTTTCGAAAATCTTGCGGGCTTCCTCGAACTTCTGAAGCTGCTTGCGCAGTTCTTTGATTTCTTCCTCCTTCTCGGCGATCTGCTGTCGAAGCTTGTTAGTCTGTTCTAGAACAACTTCGATCGGGGTCTTCTTTTTCCAGGGCTTGCGGCCACCAGCCGCAATTCCCGGCTGTGCAGTTCCGGTCGATTTCTTTCCTGCCATAACATGCCTCCTTTTTAAGTCAGCGATAACGAACCTTGTTTCTTACCTAGACTGGGATAGACGCGGGCAATGAGCTGAAGCGCCGACACGACAGACGCCATAAGTGTTTGCAACCCGTCGGCGGCTCCCGCTGCGGCGAGCGTTTCCCCTTCGGATAAATGCTCAAGACTTTGCTGAATCCGGACCTGGATCGCGTCCAGTTCCCGGCTGCAGAAGTCCAACAGCTCGGGCGGACACGGCTTTAGTGTTCTCATTTTCTCCTTTCCTTTTGTTTTTACGTTGTGCGGCATACCAGGCTTCCAGCTTCTTGATAGCTTGCCGCTTGGTTGGTAATTCGACGTGCGTGTATATGGAATTCACATCTTCTCCGCTGGAATGACCCATCAGAGCTTTGCGAATTTCCTGCATAACTCCAGCTTCCATCAACCTCGTGTTGAACGTGTGCCGCAGATCGTGAAAGCGCAAGGGTCTGATGTTCGATCGTCTCAACGCGCCTTTCCATCCGGTTTTGAGTCGATGAATGGGACTATCGTTAAAGGTAAAGACGATCCCTTTCTTTTTCTCGCGGGCGTGCAACAGACGAAACAACCGATCACTAAGCGGGATCTCGCGCGTTTCACCTCCCGCGGTCTTTGATTTAGTTACGGTCAGCAGCCGCCGCTCAAGATCGACGTGCTCCCATAGCTGGGACAGCAATTCGCCACGCCGCATTCCGGTATCGAGCGCCGCCATGGTAATGATTCGCAGATGGGAAGAGGCAGCCCTAAGCAATGCCTTCTCTTCCCGGACCGTGAGTACCCGGTGAAACCGGCGACGCTCCTTTTCAAGCCGCACGCGGCTTAAGGGATTGGTCAGCAGGATACCGGCATCCACCGCTCAAAACAGGATGTGCCGTAAGACCTCGATATCGCGATTAATGGTCGTATCCGATACGGTTTTGAGGCGGTGCCGTTCCTGTCGGTACTGTTGGGCGCTTGCCCGGCTAATGGTCTTGAGCGACATGTCGTAGAAAAACGGAAGTAGAATTCGTAGACGATCTAAATGAAATGGACGGACAGTGCCGTTGGCAATGAATTGGGCTGTCAGCTCGCCAAAGGACATGTCGGGATTGAATTGCGGCGGGCGAGATTGTTTTTCATGAAGTTCCTTTTTGAACTCCAGTTCGCACAATTCCGCCTGCCGCCGATTGCCGGTTTTCGTGGATTTGTGGTGGCGGACACCGTTGACATAGACGTAAGTCCAGTACACGTTGCCGCGTTTCCAGAGACTCACACATCGCCTCCTTTTATTTGTATTGGAAAGAGTGTTTGAAAATGCACGGCTCGGGCAGCAGCTCGGGTACCCATTAGGGCACTACTACCCTAGTCAAAATGGCCGAATGAGGAACAAAACTGCGGTCTTGCAGAGGTCGGCGAAAGCCGAAAATACGTCTTAGCTTTCAACTCAGTTCCTGGACATCTTGCGCATCCGGCGCCTTACGTTACGTCTGAAACGCTGCGGCAAATGGATATACAGCAGCCACAGCAGGCCCAAGACAAGCCCGAGCAGCATGAAACGAAGTTGCAGATCAGGACGGACAAAGACCACGTAAATGTCCGCGATGAGGAAAAGAATAGAAACGAAAAGCAAGGCAAACCCAGGAAAGAGCGACAGCGGAAACAGAACGATACGCAGCCAGAACGACAGCTTGGGCTGAGGTGTCGTTAGATCGCGGGAGCCGCACTCCGAGCATACCTGCGCCTCCCGCGGATTTTCGTGCAGCCGCGGGCAAAGTTTGTAGTCATAAGTTTTGCCGCAGAAATTGCAGAACATCGGCTCGCCGAGAGTGACACGGCCGCAATTTTGGCAGTAGCGCATAAATAAGGGATTAGAAGAGGGATCGCCTCTGGTCCGGCTTGGCGCGATGCCAAGCCTCGGACCAGAAGCCATCGCGATTAATAATTTCGAAGACGCCGAACCAAAAGATCTTATCGGTGTAAGCGGCCACCGACTGTCGAATCGTTTGCAGTCGGCGTGTGGAGGTGGTGACAACGAGCACTCGGAATTGCTCCTGGCCAAATACACGAGCAAACTCGCCGGAAAGAGCCAAGCGCAAGTAGAGTTCGATTTTATTCTTCCAGACCTTTTGGCCCTCTGTTCCCCGATCGACCTCAAGGAACATCGGGTAAATCGCACTGTCTTTTTGTACTTCGAAGTATCCATCTGGACGTAACGGCACGAGCGAGGAAATCGCGCTTTGGAAGGTTCGCCAACATTTCACAGCAACCCCTTCGGGCGATGGCTTGTGGCAGACGGACACGCGGATCGTATTGATGGCTAACTGATGTTCAAGCAGCGGGTCAATGATCAACCGCAGTCCGGAGCGCCGGTGCAAGTAGTGCAAATTTGCGCCGACAATAGCAGCTCCTTTTCGAGATAGAAGGTAGAGTGCCTTGCGATTGCCTGCCCGACTGCCAACATAGAGCCTCACAAGCAAACCCGCCGTGGTCAGCTTGAGCAGGCGCACGTTTGCCCGCGCAATGGAATGAAACCCAGCAACAGCCATCGCCTGATCGCGATCCATAACGCGCATGCTTGAAAGCGCTTCCAAAAGCCGGCGGTCGCGCTCCTGCAGGACGAAACCATCAGTTCCAGTCACCCAGCGCCTCCTTCCTTTGCGCGATGACCGACTGGCGGTTGTGTATGTCCCCTTCAATTTCGGCCCGGCCTCTTGCCCATCGATTGCGGCATCGCTGATAGAGGTCCGTAGAGTTCCCGTCCGGCTTAGGCAGTGACAAAACGCGCCCCTGGCCCCAACGGCGATGGCCACTTTTGATCACAAACTCCCGGTGTGCCAAATGTCGCAACAATTCATCCAGCTGTTTGCCTCCGGCCAGAGCAATCGACATTTTGGCGGCGTCGTCCGTGGACAGCTGAAACAGCACGTGAGTGCCGACAGCAAGTACGGCAGCTCGCATTCTGGCGGGAAATTGTTCCAAGAACTGATTGGCGGACACGACCGATATGCGTTTCTTGCGCGCTTCGCTCAACAACGTGTCCAGTGAGGAGTCTGAGGCGACTAGATTTTGAATTTCATCGCAGTAAAGTGTGAAGAGATTCTGATGCCGGCGGGCAAAAACGGCGTTCTTAAGCTTGGACAGCAACAGACTTCCGAGCAGAAAGGCGTGTTCGCCCAGACGGCCTTTGTCGAGGTTGACAATAACCCAATGTGCATTGTCAATTGCCTCGGTGACCGAAAAACTGGACTGTCGCTGGCCAACGATGTGGCGGAAATGCGGATCCGCGGTAAACGCACTAACCTTATTTAATACCGCTTCCCGAAACGTCGCCTGCATGGAGTGCGTCAACGCGTCGTAACGATTTTCAAAATAACCGCGGACTTCGGGGTTGTCGCACTGAGCGACGAGGCCGCTGCGAAATGCCTGCTCTGTTAACAGCGGGATAATCTCCAGCAGTGTCCAACCGCTATGGGAAAGCACATACAGCGCATTGCGGAGGAGTTCTTCGGTCCGTGCTCCTAAGGAGTCCAGATGCCAGCGGCTTTTAAGAATCTGCGCAAACTCGGAGATTTGGACAAAATTCCGCTGGCCGCTTGCACGTTCCAAGATGTTTATGCCGACGCAGCGGTATGGGTCTGCTGGCTCGATGACGATCAGCTTCTCACTTAAATCGACATTCCGAGCGCGCTCCTTTTCTGCGATGGCGGAAAGGATAAAGCGCTGGGCATCACCGTGTAGATCAAAGAACACGAACCCACGGTCGGCAGCGATATCCTGTAGAACAAATTGCTTGAGCAGTGAAGACTTACCGGTGCCTGTCTTTCCCAAAACGCAAACATGCTCGGCCCGCTCGTGCTCGCGTATGGACCATTCAACTTTCGTCAGTTGTCCGTCTTGGATACGGCGGCCAAAGGCAAGATCTGAGGAAACAGTTTTAGTGGGCCGCGCAACCAGCCAGTTCCAGAAAACAGCAAGCAGTTGTTCAAAACGGTTGGGCACGACAACGGTACATTAATGATTAGAGGCGGAAATTGGCGATCAACAACTCCCGATAGGTGTTGCCTACTTTCCTCTGCGCCGAATACGCCATTTCTTCTCTGCGGATATAGAAACGCTGGAAGAGCTCTCGAACCTCTTTGCAGTCGTTTAAGGAAAGGATGAACTTACCTTTGAGGCGCGCCAGCCTGTCCTTAAGTTCAATAAAATCCTGTTCGGAAAAGTTAAACCGATACAGCTCGCGATCCCAATACGGCGGGTCAAGGTAAAATAGCGTGGCGGCTCGATCGTATTTTTCCAAGATCTGCTCATAGGGAAGGCATTCCAGCTGGACTCGCTGCAGGCGCTCGTGAGCGGCGGCGATGATTTGAGGGACGCGCTCTGGATTGTAGTTGGCCGGATGAACAACCGTGTAATGATAGTTTTGCTTGACCACGAGCCCGCCAAAGGAATTCTTTTGAAGGTAGAAGAACCGGCCCGCCCGCTGCACATCCGTCAGATGATTGGGCTGCATGGCAGCGAGGGTTTCAAATAGCTTTCGGCTCATCAAGCAGTATTTGAGAAATCGCAGCAACTCTTCGTAGTGCCACTGGCAGATTCGGAAAAAGTTCACGACCTCTTCATTCAAATCATTGAGAACCTCGACTTTCGACGGCTCTTTATGAAAGAAGACCTGCGCACCACCCGCGAACGGCTCGACGTACGTCGTGTGTAATGGGAATAGCGAAATGATTTTCTTAGCCAGGCGGTTCTTGCCGCCAATGTACGGTAATGGTCCGATCATGGTTGGATTAAAAATTGACAAAAAGCCGTTCGGTCTGGACGTAAAGCCCGAGGGCAACGGCATCGAGCTTTATTCCCGCGCCCCGCCTGGCCAGCAAGATTGGCCAGATGGTAGTCACCACCTGACGAACCTCTTTACGGCTCGCTAATGGTGGATGGCCAAAAGCGGCGAGCAGGTCAGTTCTGCGGACGGTGTAAATGGCAGCGCCGCTCTGACGCAACATCTGCTCGATTGCACTATTGAGGTGCGCTCTCAGCATCTCAGAGCCATTTTCAAACGCCTCGAGAACTGCGACCGTAACCTTGAACGATTGGACAATCCAGCCGACAAAGCCAAGCGCACTAGCTTCGGCTTTATCGTGAACGGATGAAAGTTGCCTGGCATCCGCATAATCGAGATGCGTCCCGTGAAAGACAGCGACAGCTACCGACCGCCGCTCGATCCTGAACGCAACCAACCTTGCTTGACCGTTCATAGCTCAATCCTCCCGAGTTAAGCGACGCAACTCCACGCGAAATCGTTCCGCTAGATTCTGCGTTCCTTGATCGATGCAATTGCGATAACAGCGGAGGAGAAGGTCTTCGGAAAAACGCTGGATCAACTCGGCGTAGTTTCTGGCGCTTTTAACGTCATTGAGTTTGCGGGCGAGTTGCAGCGCAAAGAATTCCTGCTGTGTCTCGGGCCGGAATTCACGAAAGCCGCGAGCAACCTGATCAAGGATGTTCGTCATGGACTCGTAGTTAATGATCGTGAGGTAAACCAAAAAGAGACGGCCTATTCAATCGCGACGGCCAGTTCTTCCTCCTGTTTACGAATTTGCTCCCTCAAAGCGTCGAAGATGGGGCCATACAGGAAAGCAAGAGGCACGCGGTAAATGATCTCCAACCGGAGAGCAGTCATCAACGGCGGGGAAGAACTTCCGGCTTCGTAGCGAGACAACATTGCGGTATCCGAATGACCTAACAAGAAGGCGACATGCTTCTGTGAAAATCCCATCCGTCGTCGATAGAGGAGAAGGTTATTTTGTTTTGTGTTTTTCTTTTCCTCCATGGTCGTAAATTCACTCTAGCAAGCCCACGGATTTCGTAAAGGCGGGAAAACTTGCACGGCAAGTCAGGTCGCGTGCAGTTCCTGTGGATAAGCAGTTAAGAAACAGTACGACGACTCGAAGAATGAAATGCAAGTTTTCCCGTCTACCGCAGAGCTCAAGTTGCCGTTATTCTTTCCAGATGAAATTGCAACGTGTTCCCCTCCAAGTTGTTTGGGAAGTTGATCCCAGCCCAGATTCCGAAAGTGTCTTACGGGATATTTTCGTAATGCTGCTCGAACAGGCTGATACGGACGCTGTGGACAACTCGATTTGACAGTTTCTAATTTGCCGGCTATTGAATTACTTAGATCCCATCAATCCCACTCTAATGACTAATTTTCCCTTGGACCATATACGGGTTGCTCTCTACGCTCGTGTCTCGACCGAGGAGCAGCGCGACGGCCAGACCATCGATTCGCAGATTGCCGAAGCGACACGCTTCAGCCAGAACAAAGGTTGGACGATTGCCGGTGTATACCAAGATCAAGGTTGGAGCGGAAGTCTGCTCGCCCGCCCAGAATTGGACAGCCTACGCGATGACAGCGCCAAAGGCATATTCGATGCGGTCGTCGTCAATGACGTCGACCGACTGGCGCGCGACGTTACGCATCTTGGAATTATCAAAAGAGACTTGGAAAAGAAGAAAGTCACGCTCATTTTTTGCAAGCTCCCGGCCGAAAAGAGTCCAACTCATAACCTGATGGTTAACATTCTCGGCAGTTTTGCGGAATTTGAAAGAGAGATGATTGCAGACCGGATGCGCCGGGGCAAGCGGCATAAAGTTGAGGTTCGTAAACAATTCGTCGGCTGCACCCCGCCTTATGGCTACCTTTACGTTGGAACAAATGAACACCGACCGAACCACGTTGGTCTTGACATCGTTCCTGAACAAGCAGCAATAGTCCGGCAAATATATCAGTGGGCGCTGGAAGGTGTAGCCCTACGCCGAATCGCTGACCGTCTGGACGCCGCAGGCATATCCAGCCCCAAACGCGCCAAGGGATGGTCTGGTACCACAGTGCATCGAATCGTTCGCTCTGAGGTATATAAAGGGATGTGGCCATACGGCAGACGAGAAGCTTGCGAGCCAGTTAAGCCCAAACACGCCGGCCCCTATCGGAGGCAGATCAAAAGCAGCACGCGTGTGAGACCGCGCTCCGAATGGATCTTTGTAGAGCTTCCACCAGAACTCGTTATCATCGAACCGGCATTCTGGACGAAAGTCCAGCGACGCGTCGATCAAAACCAGAAATTCTCGCCTCGCAATTCCAAGGTCAATTATTTGCTTCGAGGGTTGGTAAAGTGCCTGTATTGCGGCTATTCGATGTGCGGCATACGTAGAACATGGCGCACGAAAGAATACCTGTACTATCGTTGCACGAACCGCAAATGCGAGGAGGGCCGCTGGAGTTCAAGTACGGCGGTTGAAACGACCGTATGGGGTTCCATTACGAAGGCGCTTTTAAACCCTGCTCGGATTCGCACCCGCATCAGTACGGCCCAAGTAGAAATGGCGAGACGAGTCGAATCCCACTCCGTTCCGCCTGTCACGACCGCTAGCGCAGACGCAGATATTCAATTACTTGAGAAGTACCGGAGCGGCAACATTTCCGGCCAGCAGCTGGCTGATGAACTGCAGGCATTGCGGAACCGGCAACGTGAACCAGCTCCGATTCCGCGGCACAAAGTTGTCCGCTCGTTCGAAGCGGCCTGTCGAGTGTTAACAAAACAGCTCGAGAACCCGACACATGAAACAAAGGTGGATATTGTCAGGAGGATAGTAAAGCAGGTTGCAATTGGTGGTTCTCTCATTCGTATATCGGCGAGAATCGAAGTTCCAGTGGGTAATCCTGGCGACACTTCACCTCGGCAACCCAGTGCCGTTACGCCCCGCGATACAATACTTGCAGAACACAATTGCTTAACGATCGAGTTCGAGCTTAGCTCCAAGTTGCCACCACCGGTATCCAACGCACCTCAGAGGACGAAACAGCGGTATTTCGAGGAAATGTCATTGTTCAGTTTGCAGGCTGCTTGAGTCCCGCAAGCGGCTGCGCGTTAGTTAGCGTCCGCTTTTGAGTCACCCCGATTTGAAAATGATTGATTTATTTCCGGCCGATTGTGAGAAAATGGCGCGGTCGCGACCCAAATTTGAATTTTTTTGATTCGGGACCAGGGGGTCGGAGGTTCAAATCCTCTCTCCCCGATTCGTGATTTCAACGATATGGCGCCGCCTTCGGGCGGCGCTTTTGCTTTCGTGGGCGATTTGTGTAGACGACGGCAGCCTCGGAGACGTGCCCGCGCTGACGTTTTCACGGCGGACCGGCCCACGGATTGAGTAGATATCAACGTAGATACCGGAATCTACTGACTCCTTCCTCGATCTCCTTTCCGTTTCACTCACATCACCGGCGGCGCTGCCGCAGGCTTAACTACTGTAAAGCTCGCCTCTCCTACCTGAGAGGAGTCGCTGACGGGGGAGGTATTCTTTGTTCCCGACAGTAGTCCCGCCGAATTATGTCTTTCGAGCCACGGCGTTGATTCCGGCCCTTGCCGTCTGGAGAGAACTTACTTGAGTTTGTGCACGACGTGCAGAGGAAAGAATTCGTAGTAATGGTGTTCATCGAACCAGGCGCACTTGAAGTCGTAGAGCTTCAGTCCTGTCGCACAGCTCAATGCCAATGCGTACAGAGATTGTTCAATCGGCTTATCTTTCTTGGCGTTTGGTTTGTAATCCAGAATATAAATGCTCCCATTTCCAACCGGTACAGAATCAATGAGTCCGGTGAGTGGTTCGGATGCTTGTATCGGGATCGCAAACCCCAATCGGTTTTGCATGTGGTCAAGGTCTTCCGGCATCAAGTAGATCGGCACCTCGGTTGTCACAGATACTGAATCGTTGGCGAGCATGAATCGTTGAATCGTCTCATGCCGCTGCTTGTTGGACGGAGATGTCGGCACGACCAGATGTGCAAGCCGTCACGTGTCGGAAAGTTCTGCTTTTCCGTCACGCTGACCTGGTGAAGGTCGAAACGCGCCTTTGTTTTGGCTTGCGAGGCTCGTTGAGTCGTTTGAAATAATTCGTGCGGGCAAATGCGCATCATCTCCGACAGGTAGTCGGCCAACGGCGTGAAATAGGTGGCTCCTGATTCGCTGCGGCGAATGAGTAGATCGAGCTTGCCACGGTGAATGGAGAATTCATATACCTGCTGGTGGTAGAGCTTGACCGACCGGATCACCTGTTGATGCTCCTGCACTCACCGCATCACAGAGCTTGCGGTAAGCGTCAAACCACTTCGCTCTTCGAGCAGTCGAGAAGCAGCGGACGCGGAATACCCAAGATTGTAAAGAGTCAGTCCCTGAAGTATGAGCGGCAATGGGAATGTCTTGTTGCGCTGGGCGTGAACACTACTTCGCTTTGATTGCAGCGCACAGCTTAACTGTCTCCAGTTTCTTCGTTTCTTCTTTCGAACTCCTTGGCTCACAATTTGCCGGCCTAGGCAATACGGGCAGCGAGTGGTTATATAGCCGACTGGGATACTGACGGCAGTCAGGTTCATGGCAGGTTTCGTTGGCGATATGGCGGGCGTTGAGAACTTCGTTCCGGCAGAGGAACTGCGCGATCATAATACCACTGCTGACACTTTAGTAGCGTGTACCTTCACCGTACTTCACCGTATTCAGGAGGATGACGCGTACCTTTTCTGGTCACTGGCCTTGATCGTGTGGCACTGTACACGTAGCCTGTTCCATAATGGTGTTCCCCACGAAATCCTTCACGGTGACCGTCAATGAATAGATTCTGTCCGTCGAGGTGCCTAGCCGTTCTGAGCGTAGTTGCACCACGTAATCATCGGCGCCATTTTTGGTGACAACGATGTCCGGTTCACGTGGATTCGCTTGTACTTCGTTGCTTGTAGCGGTTACGTTAAACGAGTTCGGGTCGACTCCTGCCAAAGCGTCACTCGCGTGAATTACGGCCACCTGCGCCATCTTATGATTCAGCGGCCACAATCTACAATTGCTCGATGGCATGCCATTGATAACCGGCGGCGTATTGTCAATTAGTGAACTAGTGAAGCTTCTTGTCTTCACATCAAATGTGAACACATAATGGCTCAATGCCGACACCAACGTCAAAAGTGTCCCTTCTTCGGCCACGATGCGCACGCCACCAGCCTGAACAGGCGTAGATCTTGTTTCTATGGAACCTTCTTTCGGCTCCACGACCACCAACCCCTGCTGAGGGTTGAACTTTTCAGTTTGAGCACCGCCATAGACAGTAGTCTCGACGTTGTTGACAATTCCCTGCCAGCAGTTAATTGTTGTAACGCCCTGTCCCGGAAAGGGCGTGCAATCTTCAAGGATGCCCATTTCGCGCGTACCCGGAGAGACAATCGGTGCCGACGCGTTTGGATCGCTGAGTGCTGGATTTAGGTTGCCCGCAATACGTTCTTGAGCGTATTGGTCTTCAATGGCCTGCTTCCCTGGGGGTAAACCACTAAGTTGACCGAACAGTAACGCTGCCACTGCTACAACAACGATAATTACAGCACTCAATATGTTTCTAGTCATAGGAGTAGGAAATGTGAAGTCCCTTTGTTTTGGCTATATTATAGCTCATTCCAATCCGGTAGACAAGAATGGTGGCGGGTTAGTTCATTGTGAGCTAAAACCCGTTAAGGTTCAGATCCTTCGCTGTTCTAAGATGTCGAATATCAGTCGACCACGCCAACGTTTGCTTTGTACGGCTATCCGAATTCACCGTCTGATATAGCTCCCGCCATCCATCGGTTGGCGCATTCGGACTCGGTAAACAAGTAGGTTGATTTGGGTCTAGCAAGCAGGCTCCCTTCTCCGTGAGAGAACCCGCCATGTACATTGCGCTACCATGTGCTAAGTACCCGTAAAGACTAAGGTTGGTCCATTGCTTCGCATGAGTAGACGGTATCTTACCGCAGGGACCGCAATAGATTTCGGGAAGTGGAATGGACGGATCTGCGCCCCAAGAAATGTAGTAAACGTCCTCTTGCGTCCACTCGGGATAATTACTAGTTCCGCACGAAGACCCTGGGATCGCGGTGGACGCTCCGCTCGTCGGGCAACTGGCGTCACCGAGGTTATACAGATACTTTCGTGACACTGAAGCATAGCCCTTGACCCAAGCCTTAGTCACTGCCGGAGTGTTATAACCCGTTTCCATGTCGTTACCACCAGCAATGTCCACACGACCAGAATACCGCAGACCAAGAACACGCGAAGCAATCAGGTTAACCATATTAGCCCATTGCTGGCCCTGATCATAAGTAGGACTGCCGGAATTATTTGTCGTAACGACAACACGAACATGCATGTTTTGGTTCGATTGACTGGTCCCTTGACAATCAACAGTTCCAAAGCAGTTGTAATAGCCAACAATGAAATCTTCAACAAGCAAGGCGACATCTGCGAGAGTAGCATTGTTGTTCCATAGTGTTGCGCCAGGCTGTCCATCTACTACCTTTTGGGCGCCAAACAGAAGTGCTACTACGCTGTCCTGAGCAACTCCTGCCGCCGCTTGATCTTTCGCTAATTTCAACCCTGCGGCTCTCAACACGGATGAGTCTTTCGTTTTTACATAGTAACTAATTGTATACGGCGGCACGATAATGCTCGAAGGTGTAAAGGGACACGTCCCGTCCGACGATGTCACCTTTAGAATGGAGTCTGTCTGCGTCACATAGAGGCACCCGTCGCTTCCAACAGTTACGAAGTCACCCCGTGAACCTCCGCTCACAATGACAGTCTGGGTGAATGTTTTCAGGTCGATTTTGGAAATTGTGCCGTTGTTATTGTTCGTTACGAGGAAAGTATTATCGATGCTGACAGCCATACCGTCAGATGTAGGGACTTGCGCGATTACCGTTGCACTTGGTGGTTGACTCGTGCTTGTACCCCCAATCCTGAAAATATTGCTGGCACCGCCTACGGAACTTGCGTTCGCAGCATATAAGCTGCCATCTGGACCAAAGGCGAGCCCATCTGCGAGTAAATTGAAGTATGGCGCGACGATACCGGGCCCGTTAGTGAAGTCTGAGATACGGTAGATGACACCGTTTGTGCCGGCTATGAATAGGTCGCCGCTAATTGGGTCGGTAGCGATTCCATAACCCGTTCGGCCCGAGATTACGGAACGTAATTTAACCGCGTTCGTTGGATCGAGTTCTACGACGGAATTCTCTCCTAGGTCGGTGGCATACAAGCGCCCATCCTTAGCGAACGTCAGGCCAAATATCGTAAAAGCTGGGTTACTTCCAACCAGGGTGGTTCCAGAGGCAGCGCCTCCTGCGTGGCCGAACTTGTACAGACCTCCACTGACGTAATCTTGAACGTATATATTGCCTTTTCCATCCGAAGCAATGCCGATGGGACCGTAAGCAGTATTGTTAATAAAACCGCTGGCAAAGGTAGACACGGACCAGCCAGAAGCAGCGGTCGCTGCCCAGATCATCGATGTGATTAAGACAATCAAGCTCAAGAGGACAAGTATCTTAGAAGCGAATCCCATCGCAATACGATCCCTGCTCATTATGTTCCCTTTGCGATTCAAGAAGTAGAAGTAAAAACGGCCCGCTGATAACGACCTTGACGACATTGCCACAAGAATCTGTTACGGGGATGCCCCTTTACCAAAACAGCCGGGTTACCCGACGGCTCTTTCGCGCCATCTGCGGCAACCCGGCTGTCTTTGCATCCTACAATCGCTTGGATCTTTCGAAAGACCCGTAGCTTTCCGTCCCTGCTCACGCGAGGTTTGGCTTTAGCTCAAGATGTTATGTTAGGCGACGATATACTGGGCGCGTAATAACTCACTTGTCAACAGAAAAGTTAATCCAGTGACAGTCTGCACAAGCTAAATTTCCTTGCCTGCCTCCCTTAAAAGCCCTTAGAGCCGTTAATAGGGCGTTGGAGCTGTTACAAGGCAGAAAAATCCGTGGGCTTGACTTCCGCCAAGCCTAAGCCGGTGTCCGATATATGGTTGTCGGAGATTTGCGTGTCACGAGTTTGCATGTCACGGATTTGCGTAACCCGGTAACGGTTTGGGTAGCGAACAGCAGGAAGTCCCTCGCTTCGATGCGATGCGCAAAGCTAGGCATGCGTATATGCGTATACGCGTATTGGATGTTTGGAACAGATAAAGGGCGAGGGCTGACAGTCAAGCATTGGTGCGGAGGAAGAAGCGGAAGCGCCGGAACTGGTGGCGGGAGTAGCGGCAACATTTGTGCTCTTTGTGAGAGCGGATCGCGCTAATCCTAAAATTCTGAGGGATAAAGCAATGAAAAACGCCAAATATGATTATTAGTTCGTCTGGGCTTTGGCCGCAGCTTGAACGACCATGACGTCGATTGATATCTTCTTGGGCTGCAGTTTCAGCCCTAGCTGCTCTTGCAGTGAGTCAAATATTGTACTCTCGGGGGTGGGCTGACCGCTCCGCATCTCTGCCGAAGTTGCATCGGGAGTCCAATTTATGGTGATGTCAAAAGTGCCCGATAGTCCCGTGCTGTCCCTCACAGGAGCATGCATGACTGCCGAGAGCATGCTCGACAGGGTTGTAATGCTGCCTTGCAGGTTAATAATACCGGGAAAGTAGCGTGTGTATTTGCGCGCTTCGTTTCCGGAAAGCTGTTTTAACTTCAGACCATCCTTTGCGACGATCAGGTCATATCCAGCAACGACTCTGGTTTCCGCTTTCAATTGGAGTTGGAACTTTTCTGCTAAGAGCTGACGCATCATTAGGAGTAATTCCCCCTGAGTAACGCTGCCGACGTTCTCCGCGATTCCCTCGACATCGTATCGGTCTGTCTCGCACCACGACGGGCACGATACAACTCTGTCAGAGGGAACACCATAGGCGGTGGCGATCAGCAACTTAAGGGTATAACCCTCATATCGGCACCGGCCACGAGCTACGGGTAGTCCCTCGGTGAGTGCTTTGTCTACGCCATGGCATCCCGCAATGGTACGGGCTGTCGGATCAAATCGCTTTACGACCTTTACCGTTGCTACGTCGAAACTCAAACTATGGTCTTGTGAAGCGCCCGCAATCACTAAACTGCATAACCCGTCGCCCATACAAGTTAAAATGATTACCCAAACGAAGAAGCGAATGGCAAACGGCATACAAAAATAATCTTTATTCATGAAATGCTCGTCTCGGTCGACTCGCCTTCGTCGGCGGATGCAGCGCATCGATTATCTCAGGTTGGCCAAAGTCAACAATGATGGGTAATATTAACATACATTACGGGGACCTTCTGGGTTTTGTGGTGGGTAAAAAGGCCCTGGACGTTTTCTGCTTCAAAGAAAAGCTTGCTTCGACAACGCAAACAAAACCACTTTAGCTGCCGGGAGCGCGGGATCGCCGGTGCTTCGGTCACCGAGTCTAACGATCGACCCAAACTATGCAGGGCCAGTGGCACTTCGTTTACCCCGGCCCCGACTGTCACAATCGATGCGTTAAGCCGCAATTGGCTTTACACGCAGCCATCGCGCTTAAGTTTTAGTAAGAACAGTTAGGCGCGCAATAATCCCAGTCGTGGTAGCAGAGACATCCCTCACATTCCATACAATGGGCAAGGCAGTCACCACTACATCGGCTTTCGCACCATTGAATGGCATCGTCATAGCAACTGTCTGCTAACACTCCAATCGTGGACTGTTGAACAAATGTAAACACCGCGAGCACGAACATCATAGCCGTTGCGATCACCTTAATTTTGTCGGTCATGGGCCCTCCATCTCTTTTTGTCGGTCGGACATAACATCGCGTGACAACGTCGCGCGCGATTCTAAGCTTTGTAGGTGCGCGCTAAAGTTTAGCGGCGATTCTCTGCTTAATACTCTCAATTGCCTCATCAAACACAGTAAGCGGTTGCGCGCCGGATACGATAATTTTAATCGCCACTCGCCCATCGTTTTGGCGTACTCCAATTGCGAACGCCGGGGTGCCCGAAACACCTAAAGACTGGGCTATGCTGGCTTCCTTGCGAATCTCAGCCTTCATCAGGCCATCGTCATTAACACATTGTTCAAACTTAGCCGCGTCGATTCCGAGCTTCATGGCGATCGTCGGCGCCTCCTGCGGAGCCTTTCCGGCACTTGCAAACAGCGCGTCGTGCATTTCCCAAAACCGGTCGTTTCTTCCTGCGCACAACGCGCTAGCAGCGAGTTGAGGCGCCTGAGAGTGTATCGGAAGTGGGTTGTTTGCGAAGACGTGGCGCACAATGCCGGTGTCGACATACGTACGTTTGAGTTCCACACCAACAGTATTTGTGTGTTTGACGCAAAAAGGACACTCGTAATCTGAAAATTCGACCATCACAATCGGTGCTTCCGGATTGCCACGTGCCGCCATCCCGGACACGTCTATGACAGTTCCGCCAGGCACCGACCGAGTCGGCTCTTGCGGCCGCGCGCGTGCTGTTTGTTTGTACAATGTCGTTAATTGAAGGCAAACTGTCAGACCAATCAGTATTGCGACCAAGCGATCGAAACGCATAGGCACCTCCACTCTGCGCTGCATGTGCATGCTTCCGAGCAAACACTTACTGGAAAAGCTGGTTCTGCGAGGCAGAATAGCCAACAGATTCGTTTAGCGCAATGGGGTCAATACCCCATGGGGTCAATACCCCATGTATCGAAGCTAAGGTGCAAGCTCACCTTCAGGTGCGCCTCGCACGACACTTCGGCACTCGACTGTGCATTATTACATCGTCCGACAAATGTTGCTGCTAATATCACAGAACAACGCAGACAAGATGTACATAGCAGCTGCACAGCATGCTTCATTGCGCCGCTTGCACTATTCACAACAGCGTCTGCATTGCTACACACACACACTTCGATCGACGACTAGCTTTATGATTTCCTGCGATGAATTCCGCGGGCTTGCGAAACAACGGCGACTTTACCGTTGACAACAATCCTCCGCCGAGTTACTGTACCTGACATTTCTCACCACACAAGATTGATAGGGTTCGCACACGGGAGCGAGTGCGCATCTTGTGAATTTTGATCCAGAAACGAATTCTGCAACATCACAGAATGAACTAGGCCAAGCTAGGCATGAATCGCGAGCGGCAGTCATGGACGGCTAACAGATTACGACTTTCCACGAATGCTGCGCCACAGATAGTCGTCGATTCACGTCGCACGTAGTCCTTTAGTCGGTACGGATTAGGTCAATCAACAGTTCACAATGTCAGTCGTCATTCGCCCTGTGACAGCGCGACGTATGAATTTGCCATTGACGGTAGTCGTGATCGAAAGCCAGCATGCAATTCGGAAAATGATCTGTGGGTTTCTGAATGAGCTAGGAGATGTGCAGGTAATAGGTGAGGCTAGTGACTGCCTGAATGGAATAAACTATGTCAAAGAGCTAAAACCGGCGATTCTATTCACGGACATTCCTGAGCGAAGCGGCATCGACTTAGTAGAGCAAGCATGCAAGGCTTGGCCAGCCCCTCGTGTCGTTGTTTTCACGGCGAATACGAACCCAGAGCTCTTCAGAATGGCCCGCCAAGCCGGCGCGGCCGCCTATCTTCTAAAGCGCTCGCGTCCAGAAGAAATCGCTATCGCACTCCGAAGCGTCATTGCCGGCAGGGTTTACATCACACCTGAAATGAATTCATGTGGGATCGACTCGCAACCCGAAGCCGATCTTGCTTATAACCGTTTACTTACGCCCCGTCAACGCCAAACCTTGCACGCTATTGCCGACGGAAGATCGAGTAAGGAGATAGCACAGCTGCTGAGTGTGAGTCCGAAAACCGTAGATCACCATCGGTCAGATTTGATGCGTAAACTCGGGGCTCATTGCGTTGCGGATCTCGTGCGTATTGCTTTCAAAACGGGACTGATCGACTAACTGTTACGGAGGAATCGGTTTATGTATGCCGGCGAACCCGAGCAGTTCTTCGACCGAGGTCAGGTTTAGGATCGAACATGAAACCGAAGCCGAAAAAAGCGGTGGCGGCAGTCGCGACAGCGCAGCGGCACCAGAATAAACAATAATATCCGCTCATACCAAGTCGGTTCAGAACGTCTGATTTTAGTTGATTGGCATTGAGGACACTGGCCCGACAGTGGCGACATCGGTCGGGAATGATATCAGGGGTCCTTACATTCATGGTCAGCCCAAATTAACACTAACACCCAAAGAGAGAATAGCGCTTCCGACCTTGATTCGTTTTAAACGCCTTTTCTAAGGATGCCGGTGATGGATGCCGACGATGAATTGGGGCAACTCGCTGGAAGGCAGGGACGTCTTCTACGACAAAGCTCAAGGCATGCTTTGCCGACTCAGTTTCAATGAAGCGACCAACTACCTATGCGCATTAGTCGCGGATTACGCTGCGGATAGGAACCGGCGGCGCAGAGCCGCATACGAAAGGAGTTGGTCGCATGTCGAAAGTACGATTTCTTGGTCTCGATGTCCATGCGGACACGATTGCTGTTGCTATAGCCGAGCCGAAGGGTGAAGTCCGGTCGGTCGGAGTCATTCCGAATCGGCTCGAATCGATCCGAAAGATGGTTAACAAACTGGGTCCAGCCTCCCAACTCCGCGCGTGTTACGAAGCGGGGCCAACCGGCTATGTCTTGTACTGGCAGCTGACGCAACTGGGCATCGCTTGTGAAGTCATTGCCCCCAGTTTGATACCCAGCAAACCCGGAGATCGCGTCAAGACGGACCGTCGTGATGCGGAAAAGCTGGCTCGAAGCTATCGCGCCGGCGATCTGACACCAGTGTGGATTCCCGATGCGGCCCATGAAGCGTTGCGCGATCTGGTCCGAACTCGGGAAGACGCCAAACAAGACCAACAACGAGCGCGTCAACGTTTGGGAAAGTTTCTCCTTCGACACGGCTTCAAACCGCCCGCGGACATCAAAAAGTACTGGACGCAAAAACACATGACCTGGCTGAGGACTCACGTTCACTTTGATCAACCGGCACAGGAGGCGGCTTTCCAGGATTACGTTTATGAAGTCGATCGGACGGCCGAACGGATCCAACGGCTCGACAAGTCCATCGACGATGCCATCCGCGTCGCACCCACCGAGATCCGTCTGATTGTGGAATCGCTGCAGGCCCTCCGCGGCATCGCCCAGCTTGCTGCTGTCAGTATCGTTTCCGAACTCGGCTCGCTGTCCCGCTTCAGCAGCCCGCGACAACTGATGAGTTATAGCGGTCTTGTTTCCAGCGAACACTCCAGCGGGAACCGCATCCTGCGGGGCGGCATTACCAAAGCGGGTAATGCTCATCTGAGACGGATTGTCGTCGAGAGTTCGTGGTGCTACCAGCATCGCCCCAATATCTGCGGGTTCCTGCTGAAGAGACAAAAGGCTCGGGGTAAGAACAAGCCCCAGATTGTCACGGCGATTGGTCGTGAGTTGCTGGGTTTCATATGGGCCATTGCGGTTAAAACGGAGGCGGGTTTGAAAACCCAGCCTGCTGCGTAATCGCCATGACCGCCATTCCCTCGTTCTCGATCCTACGGCTCCGGCGCCGCCCGTCCAGGCGCCCCTTCGGCTCGCTGCGCTCGGCCTGGACTGGTCCCGTCGCCTATGCCGAAGACTTTTCTGGTTACGAGGGAATGGCTGAATCCGAATTGCTGACACACCGCTGTCGGCAGCAGGAAGCAAAGTGATGACAGGACGAGGGCGCACGAAAAGGAGAATCCTCCTAACTTTTGTGCGGTCCGGTCTTCGGACCCAACCCGCGTACTCAGTTCGAGGCGGCTCCCGACGAATCACAACTATGCGGTTTCGACCCGCGGATATTAGAGTGATCCATCGTCGCAACTGCTTCTCTCCTGTCATCCCTTTGCGTTGTTCCAACCTGGTTCTCCTCCAAAAGGAAAACCAGGCTGAAATTACGTCACCCTTGACAAGGTCGCTTCATATTAGAAGTCGAATATGGAACCGGGCTGCATTTATCCGGATTCTGTGTTGTCATAACTAAATAGCCAAACGCTGAAAACGCCAGTCGTGATGAGTCAAAACAAGACTTGACTGGACAATGGCGGACATTGAAAGATAATGAGAGTTTGTTACAGATAAAACCGGAAATGAAATCTATGGCGCCGAAGAAGGCTAGAAAACGCAACTCTCGAACATCGGAAGCAAAACAACCGATGGAGCAAACCGCTGTTGGCGCGGTACCCAGTTCGGCCGGACCGAATGAATTGACCAATTCAAAACCCCGTCCAAACAATGCATGGCACTATCGAGAGGACGCTGGGCTTAAGAAGGTGGAAATTGCTTTGGCGGCAAAGGTATCGGTTAAGACGGTTGCGCGCATCGAACAGGAGTCTCAAGGCCCCAGCCGGGTCAGTTATCACCGGTATCTTAACGCTCTTAATGCTAAGCGGCGCGAGCAGCAAAAACCGGAATTGCGATTCGAAGAAGTGTTTCCAGCCCTGAAGTCGTCAGGTATGTGAGCGCCACTCAAATCGTGAGCAAAATTATTGCAAACTTTTTACATAGATTCGCCGATCACTGGAGTTTAAAGCTAGCAATGTCGCTCACTGTCCACTCTTGACCGGCCATTTCTTGTTATGTCCTTATATTCCCCACAGACTTGATTGTTTGCCGCAGCCAAGCTAAAAGCGCTCGTTAAATTGTAACGAATTCGTTAATTTCCTTTCACGACAGGGGGTTACATAAAGGCCTCATAGAAACAAGTTGGGTGCACTTCTGAGGCATTCGATCGGGAGCACGAATACCGCATCAGTCCCAGAACTTGCGAAAGGAGATCGAGATGTTGGCAGGCGCCAGACTTTCAGCCGCTGTACTGTTGTTAGTTCAACGAGTGTGGATATGGCTCGGTGATTTACACCTTGCCTCTTGGATAATCGAACGCGGCAGGCGCGCACTCAGCTGGCCTACGGGGTGGCGGAAGAAAAGAAACTCGCAAGGAGCAGATTTGTGCCCGATGCAAATTGTCGCGTTGCGGGACGCCAATCGCGACACCTGGCCAACAATCAAACAAGCCGTCGTCGAATATTTGGCGACAGGCAATGAGAGCGAGCTCTCTGTCACCGGCACCGCAGGCAAAAAGGTCATTGAAGCTGTCGCCAAAAAGGTCGCGGTGGATAACAGCGTGCTTATACAGTTCGTGTCAAGTGGCATGAGAGCAGCCAAAAACTACGCTCGTGCGCATCATCCAGCGACGGATCGAGTAAAGGAACAAGTGTGCGAGTGCGCAGTATATGAATTCCACCACGTAACTTTGTCCGGTCTTGAGGACCTCTGGCACGAAGACGCGGCTGTCAAGGATATCGTCGGCGTACGGTCCGTAATTGCGCTCTTCGAGAGTTCGATGCGAGAGACTATAAATAAGTCGTATCGGATGAATAAGACCCGAGGCATTTGGCCGGGTGATTGGGCAATAGCTCCCAAACTGGTCGCAGATCTCGCACCTCATGTCGGCAAAATTTCCAGCCAACGGCTCGTTACCATCGTCAGAGAGGCGCTCGTTGAGGTACGTATCGGCATGCAGGACGAAGCAACGGCGGGCTTTGCCGAGATATCGGTGGTTGCTCTCGACCTCTTGCTTTATCGGTTCCGAGATATGATCCTATCTTTAGTTGAAGACAGCTACGCTCAAAACGCAGCGTAAACAGTGGTCCGGGATGGTCCGGGATCGCCAGATTACAATTTCGAGTTTTTTGAAACTGCCGCGTCCGGTAGACGTTCATCGGACGCTCACACCGGCGCACTGCCGCGCGCGTAAACTTAAAAGGAGTGTTCTGCCGAAGGGCAAAAACGCTCCTTTCTAGCCTGTGTTTACAGGCGTGAACGATGTTGGGCGATGGCTTGGCTTAATGGAAGAGGTAAAAAATCTGATTCTCTTCGAATATGCGAGCCAAATTGGGCAACCTGACCAGACAGTTTGGAAAGCGCAAAATAACACCAGCCTTCTTCTGAACCTGACTCGTAACCGCCAAAGATAAAGTCACCACTGACTTTCGCACCTTCGGTAACGTAAACGATGTTAGGCGGCCAAATAACCTTTATGTAGACGACCGGATCAGTCTCGCTCTCATGAGAGAACAGGGGCGGAAGCGTGTGGAGCAGCTCATCGGGCAGCAAGTCCATACCTCAAATCCTCCTTAATTTTAGTTTTGATCATCCGACAAGAGAAAGGAGGCTTTCAAGAACGCAACAAGAGCCGTTTTCTAGGAAAACTATACGATCAGTGTACCATAGCGCAGGGACCCCAGAAGATTGCAGACTAGCAAGTCGACACGAAACATCCAAAACTGTCATTGCAAAGCCTTATGATTAGCGTACCACATCAACAGATTTTGTCCAGATCAAGGCACGCCTGAGTAATGAACCATTTTATGACATGATAAAGGCCGATGCCTGACGAGCATCAATTCCGGAGACGATATAGTTCGATGCTCCTACGTCAATTAACGATTCCTACGAGCTCGGACTGTCGGCCGTTTACTTTCGTTTGAGCCGGCTTCGTTTGAATAAAGACTTTTACCTGCACTGCTTCAATTCCCTTCCAAAGTGGCGGACGGACGATATACGCCAAACGGATCCGGATGTCACGAGTTTGCATGTCACGGATTTGCGTGATGAGGTGGCGTTTTAGTGGCATGAAGACTGGCTTTGCTGTGCTTGGTCTGGGCCAAACCGATAATCGCTTTAACGGACCCGAACTGTCCCGTGACCTTAATAAATTGTTTCCATTAGCCAAGTCCGGGCCAGACAACTCGATAATTGCTAGTTTGTTTATTAGCCTTTGAAGCACTTTTCCTGCGAGGTACAGATGATAACAACATTCCGAAATCTCCTTGTCATCTTTTCCACGGCCATTGTAGTTGCGGCGCAGTCGCCGCCACCGCTTGAGGATCAGCTAAAGACCGCTGTCTTCCGGATGGAGGCAGTATATGACGGTAGCTATTCCCCTAACGGAACAGGCTTCCTGATTGAGCATAATCACAAGATTTATTTAGTAAGTGCGCGACATGTGGCGGAAGCTCCATCCAATCTTCGCGCACGTGTGCCCTTAACGCGTCGCGATACTGGAATTCTGGAGCCTGTTGAGCTCTGGGTCCCTAAAGGAGCGTGGGTATTTCATTCTGAAGGTCCTTCGAAAGGGTCGCATGGTGTCGACGTTGCCGTGGCGCCATTGCCGGGCGTTCCGAGCTTTGCCGATGTGCGGGTCTTTGGATCCTGCAGTCCCTGTCAGGCAGGAGAAACCAGCCAGCTTGCACAAGTGGATCCGAAAGCACCACTTTCGGTCCTTGTTACAGGATTTCCGGGCGGCATCGGGTATGAGCTGAAGGAACAACGGCCGTTTTATCGGTCCGCCATTGTCGCTTTAGTTCCCGGTGAGCGGCTAATCGCGGACGAACAACAAGCGTTTTACGAAAAAGACATTTTCTTAATTGATCGAGCTGTCCAGAAGGGAACCAGCGGAAGCCCTGTGTTCTATTTTGACCAAATCAAGGGTGTCATTTCCGTCGTAGGGTTACAAATCGCCACAAATAATGAGAATGATTTTTCGATCATAGAACCTGCTTCGCGGATCCGTGAGACCCTCGAACAAGCCTCGACCGCTCGACCAGCAGCCGTACCAAGCTGGCGCCGTTTGCCTTGAAATCAACTCGCGAGAACGCTAAAGAGTTACAACCGGAAGGTTTGGTTGAGGATTCATTTTCTCAAGAGCTTCGGCCATTTCGCTGACATCCGCCGCAGCAGATAACCCGGTGAGCAGACGGTCGCGTTCAGGCAAATAGTTGTTCAACACTTCTTGGACTGCACGTTGGGCCGTTTCTTGATCAATACTGCTTGGCCTTCGCCACTGACCTGAGCCAGTTAGGTCGACGTAAAAGGCACTCATACGAAGATCGTGCCGCTCGCTTGGCAGTCGCTTTTCTTTGGCTTGCATGGCTTCCTTGATCTGTGCTTCGGCGTCCTGATGCTCTTTCGAACCCACTGGAGCGTCAAAAGATTTCACAAGTAGCTTGCCGAGCCCGGTCTCACGATTTGTGTTGAACTCAATGCCAAAGTTTCCCAGCCGTTGTTTTTCGACGTGATCTTCACAGGCATTTAGCACGGCCTGCGGCGAGATCGATTCGCCGGAGTCGGCGCGTGCTGCCAATTTACGAAGTATGGTTGACCGGCCGAGTTCCTCCCCGGCAAACATTGCCAATCCGACCGCAGTACAGAAATCGCCAGCTTTGAGAAGCAGGCCAGACGACTGCAGTAAACGACCGCCTTGTTCGACGGCGTACCAAGCGCCCTGCCGAAGCACGATTCCTGTTAGTTTGTTGCCCATCTCTCCCCGTCACCTATCATTCTCGACCCTTATGACCGAGGCCTACCTTGCCTTTTGGCATACCGGACATTTCGGTCGTGGATGCCGGAACCGTTGGCTCCGTAATAAGTCCACACTGGATGATCATTTCTATCATTTCTCTGGATAAAGAGCGCGCTCGAGGATCAATGCGAGTTTCCCGAGCGGCATTTTGCGAGGTTCGCCATGCAGTTCCTCTCCGGTAACCCAAATGCTCGACTGATCCATAGTTATAGTAAAACGCTCGTCAGAGTGGTCAGATGCAACATCAATAGATACTTTGTCGATTATTAAATCCCACATCGCCATTTCGCTCCTGTTGTCGGTGAGAAAGATTATGTTACCTTCTTTGCTCATGAACAACCGATTACTGGAGATGGCGATAAAGGGATTGGAAGCGGAGCGCGATGGGATTGATCGGGAGATCTGAATTGCGTGCGGAAGCAAACGGCCGCACCGCAGATAGCGAAGGCGAGATGCCGACTCCGTTTAAGAATAGACGGCGCGGCAAACTGCCTGCCTCTCACCTCCGAAAGATCTCGGAGCAGGTGAAGGCTCGCTGGGCAACACGGCAGCAGCCGGCGAAATCCGCCACCGTACGGAGTGGCGATTCCACGGTCAGCGCAAGACGACACCCAAAGCGCACCGGACTTACGGTCGCTGGCCGGAAGAAGCTGTCGGACATGATGAAAGCGCGGTGGACGGCGAGAAGAGCCGGAGCAGCGAAAAAATAACCAAGGATCGAACACCTGCACCTTTTAGCGACTCACGAATTCCAGTTGAGGAACTAAAAAAGCTTCCTTACGCAACAGAAATCCCGTCTGATGGTCGTGCCGTGATGCTCCTGCCGTTTTGGAGCGGCTACAATGAGGATTGGGTTTTCCTCCTGGGCTAATTACGAGTTGACGACTGGCTCTCCTCTTGCGATCCGCCCCGAGATCTGAATCGAGCTGCGCCGCCGTCCTGGAGGTTCGACTGGCGAATTCCGAACTGCCCTTCGGAGCCTTTTTATTCCAACATCTTTCGTTTTCGTCAGTAGTTCCGCACTTTTCCACTCTCATAACAGACGTGGCGACCTTTGCCGCTATTATTCAGACCTTGCACCTAATCGAGCAACATGCCGTCGACGATAACAAAGCCTAACTCGAAGACGGATTTCATGTCCGCACCACTGATCGACCGTGGGCCGAGCTCGGGGCATGGAACGAAACTGAATGCCGAGCCTTGGCCTCGGAGCGGCTAAGCAATGTTTACACAAATCTCATTTCGGCACACTTTTGATGTCCTAATGCCTTTCCCAACGCGTATACGAGCTGCGTCCAGGTTCGGTCAGAACTCAGTCCGAGGAAAACCGAGTTCTTGCGCAATCCGTGTGGACGGCCGCTAGTTCAGCTAACACGGCCAGCTGTTGACTTACACAATGCACACTCCACCTGACCGACACAGCATACTAACTTAATATCAATTGTGGATAACACGGCTGGACTGATCCACAGCTGTCCCCTATAATTACCTTAATATTCTTTAGCGTTTTCATCTTACTTACCATGACATATACCGCTACAAACACGCGCTTATTGCCGAGACTGTTATACATCACGCCGCGACTTTTCTTGTCATAAGTGCTTTATGGCATATCATGGGCCGCAGTCACCTACAATGGGCAATGCACCAGCCCCTTTTCAGGTTTGACTTTTGTCTGTTCTTTTTGGACGTACTTCGCTACCTACCGATTGGACGTTGTCATATGTGCGTATTTTGATCCAATACTAACGACGGCCCTAACCTTGTTAAACGTGGCTGCGTATTTTATGCCTAGACCGACAAAGAGCCTCTCTGAAAGATCGCTACCTTAACACATCAGTATGAAATACTCATTATATAAGAAAATTGCGATCGGTATTGCATTGATCGCCATCGCTCTTGTCCTGTGGTTCACTTTCGTCGCTGAGCTGCCATGGTATTTGGCAATAGCTGGCGTATTCTTATGTGGGCAATGTGGGATGTGGGTATGGTGGTACTCTGACATCAAGCAACGAGAACGAGCGGGAGAGGATCTTGCTCGCTGGAGATATTGGCTGTTCAACGATCCCAGACCTGGTTATTTCTTCGAGTACTTCCGTGAACAGTCTCATCGGAAGAGATAATATTAGGTCACTGGACAACGCATCCTCTTGAGCCTGTCGCGCATATCGTAAGCGTGTCAGTTGAGAATGACTTTGCAGCTATGAACTCGAAAGACAAAAACTCTAGCGTACGAAAGATTCGAACGGACGATTGAATTATGCTGAATTTCTCGACCGAAAATCCCAAAGCGGTCAATTGCGTCGAGAGTATCGGGTCTTTTTCCAATTCATCAACTGCAGTCAGAACTCCGCCGAGATCTCCTTTTGCAACTGCCGCCCCTAACGCGAAGAGTGGTCTTAGCGACGTAGGCAATGCGGCGCTGACGAACGTTTCTAGCCATTCGACCGCCGTTGTTGGAAATGGTGACCCAGTAGTAGCACGCCACAGGAATTCTGCTGCAAATGCTCCGAGCAACTGACAATCCTTAGTTTCAACAGGCAAAGCACTAAACGTCGCATCAGCAAAGAAAGCAATAGTTTCACCCCGTTGAAAGGTGAGACGGAAGACGCGGCTTCTGTTGGGAGGCAGCAAAAAATGCGGCGGCAAGCCACGCCCGACGGTCCCCGACGGTATGATGGACACAAAATACCACGCATTCCAATTGTTTTCGATAGTGATGTCGGCCGTTAACTGATCGGCGGTACTACATAACACTTGCTGTTTGCTCGCCTGCAGGACGGTAAAGGAAGTCGTGCTTCTTGTCGTCAAAAGCAATTGTCCTTTCTTTGGCTGGGGACAATTTACGTCAGCAGGGGTTAGTGTGCCTGTGACCACAAATCGAATTGCAGAACTTGTTTCGTTCAACAGCGACACAGTTACGTCATATCCAAAATCAACCGTTGGCACCGGTGGAACCCTAAGATCAATTTCGGTGTTAGTCCATGAAAGGACAGCGGCTTCTAAAGTATTGAACCTGACACTGCTAAGACCTTGGACGTCCCCAAATCGATCACCTCGCAACGTTATTTTTGTACCAATGGCACCTGAAGTTGGACTAATGGAATTCAATAACGGGAATGGGATGTATCTTCCGACAAAAGAAACAGTATCGCCTCGTAGTAAGGGCTTACCCTCTACGGGGGGTGTTTCGTAGCCACCAATCAGAATACTCCATGTGATTTTATAATCACCAACTGGTAGTTTCGGTATCGTCATGGCTGAGCCGTCTGACGGAGTATTACCCGAATAATATGTTAGCCCGGGCCCGCTAAGCTGAAAGAATGCGCCACCGGGCGTCGAGCTGACTAGAATCGTACCATAACATTGGAATTGGGCTACCAAAGTGACGACATCATTCCGTCCTATTCTTGCTTTATCTGGTGATGGGGTCGTGCAACTTGACTCGTCTCCATAATTAATCGTGTAATTTCCGATTGGCACAGTTTTGGAGTATGGCGTTGTTTCGTTTCCTAAGAACACCCCGTCTTTCATCAACGTAAAGGGCGCACCATTTAAAGATTCGGTGGCCTGAGTTGCGTTCACATTGAGCGTCCCGAAACACTGATAAACTCCGTTGAACGTCACGGTGCCGCCACCTTTGACATAATTCTTTTCAGAAGGAGGAGTTATACAACCCGAAACGCTCCCGTATGTGATTGTGTATTCTCCAGCTGGGGCATTGCTTTGGCTAAAGGTTTTGCCGTTACCACTATATGTCGCCGGCCCACTAATCAAAAAAGACGCCTCATCGAGATTGGTCGAGACAGTTATTGTGCCGCTGTGAGCCGGCGGATCGGTTAAGAGATACGCGCGCCCGTCTGACCCGTTGGCAACGATCTCTCCCGCCTCGTTTATCCCTGTGGCGTCCACGAGAAACACTCCGGGTTTGAGTAGGACGGAATTGTTTAAATCACTAATTTTGCCATTCACCCACAAGACCGCGCGCTGCTCACCGGCTGTTGTTTTAGCCCAGCCAACAATTTCATGATGGCTGTTAATTGCATAGGCTTGGCTATCAGTTCCACCCAGCGTGCCAAGGTCAGTCATCTGGCCATTAGTCCACAAAAATGCATGGTCAGCTAAATCACCCACAATTTGTGAAGTGCCAACGATCTCTCCGCCATCATTGATTGCCGGGCCAAAGCTGTTCGTACCACCGAGCGTTCCAAGATCCGCCATTAAATTGCCGGCATACAGGAAGGCGTGAACGGTCGGTGGACTGTTGTGGCTATAAATATACGAGGAGCCAACTATTCTACCGAGGTTATTTATCCCATTAGCAATACTGCTGCTGGTTGAGTCGCCCAGCGCTCCGAGATAAGTAAATGTGCCGCCGGGCCCGCCACTATATACGAACGCCTGGCCGCTCTTTCCACCAACTACTTGACCGGCGTCGTTAACACTGGTGGCCGTGACATTATTGCCTAGATCGGTTTCAATCGTTCCGTCAAACAGGAATGCGCCATGGACATCAATAACTGGGTAGCTATAAACACCAACAATCTGCCCAGACTTGTTGATGCTATAACCCTCACCATTGAAGGCCTGTCCACCATGCTCGATCATGACGCCGTTGGTCCAAACAAAAGCACGATTGATATGGTAATTATAAAAAAAACCATTTCCAAAACGACCCGTGTCGGAAGCGCCTACGATTTGACGATTGCTGTTGATTCCAAAAGCGATACTCCAAGTGCCACCCAGCGTGCCAATATCGGTCACAGTATAGAGAGTAGCGGCGTGAACTGTTTCGACGATGGAGGTAGTATTACTGGCAGCGAGTAAAAGCACGAAAAAAAAGCTAATCCGGGCGGCAGAATTGACCATGGCGACTCCTCCTGAGTTTGGATGGGGCATTTTGCCACAGAATCGGTCAAAAAACGAGCTGTGAACTTCTGCCATTCGGACAGCCTCGTGCGCCTCGTTAACGCACGGAAGCTAAGAGGACATGAAAGTCACTATCGAAAACATAAGGACAAAGGCGCGCAAAAGTAAAAGTGTTAGTCTGCCAGCCCAATTGTGGTTTTGTTTGTCGTCAACCAAAGCTCTTTCAGGATGATCTCAGGCCGCTTCAAGAATAGATGTGAGCTTCCCTTCTTATCCTGCGTTGATTTGACCGTTGCGAATATTTCGGAAGCCGTAAACCAAAAGAGCGGCACAGGACAAATGTCGGCCGCGGCTTGTCGCAGTTGCTCTGCCCAGCCGATATCCAGCGTTTCAATGAGCACGGCGCGGATGCGTTTGATGCCGTACATTTCCTGATGTTCTCTTTGCCGGATGAATTCAAAGTGGGCCCGGAGTTTATCCATCATTTTGGGAATGCTGGTGGTCTTGCGGTCGGCTTCGTAGAAAAAGCTAGAACGATTTTGGCCTTCTTCTTCGTTTGGGAAGCGCAGCGTGAAGAACGCGTCGGGTCGGTGAGGCCTAACTTCGCCGGTTTGAGTGTCAACAACCGTATTGTGCAGAACACTTCCCTGCCGCCATGCGGCCAATTCCATCTGGCTATCTGATTTTTTGCAGCCCAGTTCCAACATATAGTGGAACCGGCTGATCATGAGCTCGTGTTCGAGAAAAAGCCTTCTCCCGCCAGATTCATCGCCAACACTGATTTTGTGATATGCCTTGTCCTTATTGTTTCGAACTCCTTCCAAATCCACATCTTCTTTGCTCGTCATGCCCCTATCGGCCAGCAGCGTCAGCGCTTTGGTTTCGTCTAGGTAATAATTGAATTCGTTGCTGCCGCCGGTTTTGGGAAAGGCAAAGCGATTAATCAATCCTCTGTGGTAAAGCAGTTGAAGATGGCGGTGAGTGACGTCTTCGTTGCCTTCAACCAGACGAACAAGCAACGAAGTGGGCAAAAAGCGATATCGAGCGACAGTAGCGATAATGCTGAGGCCTCTTTGGGTGAGATTCTTGCCTTCGACGGCTTTCGGGTCGCGGTGGAACTTTGAGAGGCGCTTCTGGCTCGATGAGCTCATAAGTCTCCAGTCATAAATTGCGAGTTCAAGCCCATACACCACACTTACGAATCTCTTCGGCCAAGGAACAACACCTCGCACAAGGCGCTGTCGATCGGCACCTGATTCTTTTAAGAACATCTTCGTCTGATGAACCGGCGGCGTCATTAAGAACGCAGTTCGCGAATATGCAGTGGCGATATTCGTTCAAATCCTCGTTGTTTGTTCTTTGTTAAGTCATGGATCATATGCAAGATCTCATGCAGGGCGGTGGATTGAAGTAGCGATCCCCGATCCACTGCAGACAAACCATAGGTAGAAATGAAGCTTAGAGGTAAGTCGCGAAGTGTGAATCCAGGAATCAGAACAGTATTTGCCCCATTCTTGATCTGGTTGCTGATGACGATCAAACCAGGAAGATTTAGATACTTGACTGCCCAACGGCCTATTGCGTCAAAGTGCCTGGAATAAAGCGGATTCGGAAAGCCGATGCCGTAGATATTACCGCGATCAATGGAGCCCGGATTTTCAGGCCACTGGCTGTGAATAAGCTTTGCCCACGGAAAAGTATCGCGGATGAGCTCCACATATATTTTGATCGAATCGCGCTCGACACGATCGTTATCCGAATACAAGTGAATGGGCATGGTCTACTCTTTGCCGATAACATCTTCGCGATCGCGCATAATTTGGTCGAACGAACTAGCAGGTTTTTCTTTTTGTTCTCTCTGCTGCGCTTTAACTTTGTCCATCTGAAAGGCGATCTCTTGTGCGATAGACCGAGGTTGGATGACGGAAGCAGGCGTATGAAGCGAATTCTTGCGTTTGACGCGCTTGGATGAGCGCTTGACAACCTCAACTTCGGCTGACGCAGAAAAAGTTGCGTTATTGAGCAAATTTTGCTCTTGGGCAGAAATTATTTCGTCCACGTCTTGAGCGGAAAGCGCGTTTTGTTTTTTCGCCACCCGTTGTTCGTACCATTGCCGGTTTTCGGGCGAGGTGTACTCCTTTTTAACAAATGGCACGAGCATGGGCTGGGTCGGCTCCGCGCCGATTTTAATGAAGCAGTGGCGCGGAAACTGCTCTTTGAGAGCTGCCGTAACTTCAATGAGCTGTTCCTCCGGCGTGCAGTACTGAACACTGGAGAGTTCTTCAAAGGGAACAGGCAGGAGAATAGGAATGTCGGCTACGCTTTCGGTGTCGCCAAACGTGTCAGCCTGAGAGTCGGCAGAAGCGTAAAGCGAACTGCTGCCCAAGCTGGAGCTGTCGCTTGTGCCCGTCAGTGTCGGACCAGAGAAAAAGCTGCCGGAAAACCAATCCGTCGGCATAAAGCTTTGGCCATGAACGCTGCCTGCAAAGCTGCCCACACCTGTGCTGTGAGTAGATGCCGCAGTTGAAGTATGCGAGGAACCCTTGCTGTAGACTTTGTCGCGGGAATACGTTGGCCAGAACTTGGTTTGATAGATGGCGACTTTGATACGCTGTGGGTCGAGCTGACCGATAAACAGCTCCTCGGCCATCCGACGGGCATTGGGCACCGAGAGGCCGCCGAACACGGCTTTGATGGCGCAATTGGTCAGAACGGCATCGACTAAATTCTCATCCAGCTGACCAAAACGCTGATGAGCGAGGACCATGAAGAGGCCGAATTTTCTAACTTGGTCAAGCATGTCAGCAATGTCCAAGCTCACAAAGTTTTGAAATTCATCCAGGTAGAGATAGTAAGGCTTGGGACCGCGCC
Source organism: uncultured Solibacteraceae bacterium (assembly GCA_964584785.1). GTDB lineage: Bacteria > Acidobacteriota > Terriglobia > 20CM-2-55-15 > 20CM-2-55-15 > JAHFTY01. The sequence goes on along the minus strand of CAZPBY010000004.1, from coordinate 160,122 downwards.
CCTGTGCGTCTTTACGGCGGCGCAGAGCGCACTCAAAGAACTGATTGACCAACAGCGCTCCAAAGGTTCTGCCGTTGTCTTGTGATAGGTAATCCGAAGGAGCTAGGTTGACCAGCAGGATTTTGCCTTTATCCATCACTTCCTGCAAATCAATGCTGCGGCCAGGCACGCCCATGAAGCGGGCGAAAGTTTGCGAGGTTAAGAATTTAAAGAGTTTGTTTTTGGCCGACAGCACCTCTTTGCGCCACTCTCTTGCATCAAGGCTCTGCAATTCGCGCCATTCTTTTTGAATTAACGAGGAGTTGATTTGCCCAACCAGGTGAGAGCGTATTCTTTGCGCGTTGAAATCGATGAGGTGCTGGACTTGAGGAAGCCCGAGGTTGAGTTCCAGCATAACTGTATAAATGAGGCGGAGAGTTCGGGCAAGCGTGGGTGTTTGGTCAGTGTCTTTGACATTCCAGGCATGCATGGTGGCGTTGATGCGCCGATCCACTTGCACCGAAACATCGCCATCAGTTGCCCTTTGGAAAGGGTTGAAACCAATTACAGAGCCAGGCACAGATAGGTTGAGCAAAATCACTTCGCGTTCCAGAACGTAGTGAGCGCAATATTCGGCGACTTCGTCGTAGAGACTGCCGTGAGGATCGATAAGACAAAAGCCTTGGCCGTTTTTTAAATCACCGCGCATAAGCCATTCCATGAGCTTACTTTTGCCGGAGCCGGAGGAGCCGATGACGTGGGTGTGGACTGTGCGGTCGTTTGGCTGCAGACGGATGGGACGCTGGGCGGCGTCGTAGCCTAAGAAAAGCGAGTTCATAGAAACTTGCTTAACTGCTGCCGCGCATTCTCAATGGCATTGTCGTACATGTTCTCGGTACGTTTGCGGCCTGCCTCATCTTTCGCAGAGACGGCGCTGGCCGCGCGCTGCTTAGCGTCCTCTAACCGCGACACTTCTGATTCCCAAAAGCTTCGGTTTTCCGCGCGTTCCTGTTGGGCGGTCTTTTTGGGACTTCGGTTTTTGAAATCGTTTATTTGCTGGTCGAGTTTGGCGATCTCCAATTCTTTTTCTTTACGCTGTCGAGTTTGCTCGAGGCGATCGAGTTCGCTTTGCGAGGCTAACTGTCCGTCCAAGCGGTCGTTTTCGATTTGCAGCGTCTTGATCCGCTTGTCTCGCTCTAAGGCCATTACTTCAAGATCGATTTGGAGCTGTTGGCCTTCTTTGACAAGCTTTAACTGCTCAAGTTTGGTTTTGAGAAATCTGGTGCGGGAAGCGGCGGTCTTGTCATTCTGGTTAATTACCCAGCGCTTTAGGATCGCATCAACCGTGTGCTGGATGACAGAGGGGGGCTGGCCGCGGAGCTCCTCTAAAAAGCCGGAGGCCTCATCCCAGGAAGTTAGTTGTTCAACATTGCGGCGCACGAGCACACCTCCACTGCTAGTTGCTGGTTGTTTGCCTGCGAAGGTAAACCCAATGCCGACCAACACGCACGCGGCGGCCAGCAAACTGAAGATTAACCATAGCGGCATCCCCTACGTCTTCCTGTAAATACCTGTATGTGTTATAGTTAAGACAAACACAAAGGAGGTCGCCAAATGACAAAATCTGATGTTCTTAAGCAATTTCCCACCATAGCGAGCGACGCCGCCTTGGAAGTTTTTTTGTTTTTTGTGGGACGATCCACTCTTTAACCCCCGCGTTGAAATCGACTTAAAGGTCGTCACAGATTCGGAATTTGTTGAACTGCGTCGGCGAGCCCGACTAATCGCCCTCGAGACCCTGTACATTCGCATCGCTTCTCTCGAAAAACGAGTTTTGGAATGGGAAGAAGTGGCCGGAAGGCATGCTTGGGGAACAAGGCAGCTTCTTGAGCGAGCAAAAGTACCCTTAGAGATACTGGAAGCAATCAATATCGAACAACAGGTGAACATGATGGACCCGGACTTTTCCTTTGCCGACTGGCTGAAAACTTATGCCGATCAAAAGAGCGCCGCTGACTAAGAGAGGCCGACCCCACTTACTAGAGCGCTTGGTGCTAACACCTCCCAGCGCTCTCTTTTTTGTTTGCTCGTGCGCGCGAAATTGTACTTGAATAGTTAAAAAACGCAAATGGTTTCATTATAGTTATTGTAATAAAACTGTGCTAGGATGCCGCGTCATGAAACCCTGGCCATGGTTTGTCGGAAGCATTGTGCTGGTTGCGCTGGCTGTATATTTGGGACTGGCGCAGAGAACACCACAACAGCTCTCGCAACAGGCCGAACAAACACGACGAGAGACTGAAAGGCTCACAACGCAACTTGACGAGCAGCGCAGTTCAAGTGAAGCGACGCAGCAAAAACTCCGAGACCTGGAAGAGCAAACTCGCCGCGCGCAGGAACAGTTAGCAAAAGACACCGAAACCGCAGCCGCTGAAAGACGACGACTCGAAGAAGAGTTAGCAACCGCCAAGGCCGGAGGCGCGCAGGCTCCAGCGAAGCCTGACCCACAAACACCAGTTCAGTCACCGACACCTCCGGTCCAGGGAGCCCAACAACCGTCGCCTCCAGAACCAACGGTGAGAGCGGTGCCGGCACAATCACAAGTTGCAAGCTCCAACCCGTCTTCCCCCGCTCGGTTTGAAACTCCGCAGCCACAACAACGGAATTACACGATACCTGCTGGCACCAAAATCGTCGTGGTGATCAATCAAGCCGTCAGCACGAATTTGCAAGAGGGCGATCTCTTTGATGCCTCGATACAAGAGCCGCTGTTGGTAAACGGGGTTGAAGTGGCTCCCGCCCGATCGGCGGTTCTTGGGCAAATTATGCGAGTTCAGCAGGCGGGCCGAGTTTCCGGTAGTTCTGAACTAGCCCTGCAATTGGTGAAGCTGTCTATTGGGGAGCGAGAATATACACTCAATACCGGCGATTACCAACTGCGTGGTAAAGGGCAGGCTGTAAGCACAGTAAGAAGTGCTGTGGGCGCTGCAGCGGCAGGAGCAATTATCGGAGCTCTTAAGGGCGGAGGCAAGGGTGCCGTGGTCGGCGCTGGAGTTGGGGGCGGCGCTGGACTTGCAACCGCGATGATGATTCGCGGAGAGCAATTGAATATTCCCGCGGAGACGGTGCTGGAGTTTACGTTGGCGGAGGTGCTGACCATCGCCAACAACCGCTAAGCTAAGTCCGGCCGTGCAGACTTCACCTGACAAGTTGCGCCAGATCACCGACGATGTCGCGATATTCCGGCATGAATGAACAGATCGTGGAGGCGCTGCTAGAGCTCCACTATCACAGAGCAATAGTCGACCGCTTCAGAGAAGTACTCGGAGCTATTTCCTTTCGTTTAAGGTCGTAAATAGTCTCAGCAGGAGAAGCCGATTTACTCCCCCGACTTTTCGACTCCCTATCTCCGATCCGAATTGTCGGTTTGGCGTAATCCGAATACTGGGTGGTCGCAACATGAAACGTTACGGCGCTTGGCCTCAGTTCAAAATGCCGAGGTGTATTACGCGTGTCCGCTCTTTTTCGACCTTGACACGATTTACGACGACCCAGATTTGGATTCGCTGCAAATCGTTGACGTGAGAAGTGCGTCAGACGACATTGACGACGGCTGACAGACACTTCATTGCATTTTCAAAACTTCACAGCTGTCGACCCCGTTTGGTGCAGCGAGCCTCATCAGGGAAAGGGATTAGTTTGCTCAAAGTGGATTCAAGACGAAACGAGCAGACCGCGGCTTAGGAACGGGACAGAGGTGATCGCATTGATCCGTCATTCAAGAGAAGTTTTATCGAGGGCGCAACAGTTACGCGTTCCGTCACCAACGTGGTTGCCCAGAAGTATGACGATCCTCTCATTCTTGGCCTAACCATATTGCCGTCCCGATCTCATCGGGACGGGGGTGGGTGGGACCGCGCGACCAATCCAAAGGATGTCGCGCAATCCCCTCCCTGTTCCCCAAAAATCTTTTGATTTTCGGGATCCCCCGTTTTTCCGTTTTTTGTGCGAACAAAAGAAAGAGCGCAGCCCGACAAAAGAGGGCTGCGCTCTCAAGCTCAAGCGCTCTTATCTGCTGCGCATGGGCACCGGATAGCGCCTGTGCGTTGGCAGATTTTCCGGCGGATTGCCGCCACGGGTCATTCGCCCGTTCTTATAACTCTGCAGAACCTTTTCGCGGATGGCCTTTTTGACCATGACCGCCGCCTCCTCAAACGCCTCATCACTCTTTTGAGAGGCGTCGCCCAGTGGCAGGATGACATTTAAGTCAGTCCACTGGTCAAGCTGCTGCATAAAGCTTGAGCTTGATTTTTGTTCTTCGGACATATTCTTGTCCCTTTCGGCCAGCTTTTAATCTTGGGGCGGGAGGCGCTGGCTATTGCTCACCGCTCTTCTCATCAAGCGGCCACGGTGCCATCGGCTGTCATAGGCCGCCGCTGCCGCTAGCTACGTTTGACGTCGTGCTTGCGGCGGCCTTGATAGCCGAGGGATGGCCGCTAAAATGAGAGAAGGTGAGCAAGACATCAGCGTGTTTGGTGTTTCGTGTTTTTTCTGCCGTCCCGGCCCGGGCGGCAGAGGGAGGAGGGGGAAAGGAGGCCAAGAATGCAGTTTCATTTTTCGTTTTGCACTCAAGCGAGGCCGGAGCCCGAGCGAATCGAATTTTTCGCGTTCGAATTCAGTTGCCGAGCGGACCTAACGATCCGTCTGGCCAGCCCTGCAGGAACACGGAATGGCCACTTTGGATTTCGTGCTCACTTTTGCGTTTGCGAGCCGTGTAAAGACGCGGCGAGGAACCCCGCATCAGTTCGGCCATTTGCAATTCGTCGTACACGTTTTCGCTGAACTGAGCGAGCAACTGCTTTCGGAACTCGGCTGTATCTTGTCCGGATTGCGTCATGTAAGCCAGCGCGCTGTTGCGACCGTGTTCGACATCAGCCCTGAAACCATCAATCATTTCCTGAAGAATCTCGGCGCATTCATGGCAGCGTATTCTGTGCGGGTTCATGGGTTCGATTTTACGACTTCTCAGCCACGACAATGCCGACATTGCACGAAAAGCCTGCCGACTTCCCCGGAATTGTGAACCCTACGTGAAATCCAGCGTGCTCACCCTGGCGCCCGACGTCTTGCGCGTTCGTTTGCGGCCGGAACGACGAAGTTCCCGGCAATTCGTATTCAGGTTGTGCGTGACGCCGCAGAACACCAAAAGCAAAATGATCTGCTCTTGAGGCGGGAATACGGAGAAGGGGCATCCGCACTTTTGGAGGATTGCCGTCGCCTTATGCAGCTGTTGATTTCGGACATATTTCTGTCCCCGGCAGGCTTGAATTCTCGTGCCCGATGTTGCGTCTGCCTTGCTCACCATAAGGAAAAATAGAGCGGCTCGGGGCCAAAGACCGCGACTACCGCTTACCGCCAAAGGCGGGCACCTTCCGACAGCATTGAAGGCGCGGGATGGTGGCTTAAAATCGGAACGAGCAAGGGCAGAAAGCACGTTGGGTTGATTTTGTATCCTGCCAGCGATACGGAGAGGCGAAGAGGGAAACAGCCGGTGATGCCTGCATCCTGATTCCTCGCAGTGATCCGAGGCAGCAGACCGACGGAATTGTAGAGTCGCATTGGACCCTGACGCGCTTGGAAATTTTCATAGGTTGGACTAAGGCGTTCGGGTCGCGATCCACAGACCGCTCGCTTTTACGACGTAGCCTTTTTGGGTAAACCTAAAGGAGGTGAGGGCACAACTAACCTCATCTATGGCAAGGACCCATCTTGCGCTCGTCAGAAGAGGAGGAACCGTTTTCTTAAGATACTGGCCAGTTCTGGCGCGCTCAGGTGATTTGTGATGGCCAAGGCAAACAGTATAAGCAGAAATACTGCACCAACTGCGATTGCGCCGATCGAGAGTTCGTACTCTCCATTCGGTCTAACTTTGAGATGCAACAATGGATCCGTCTTTCGCATCAGTCGACTCCTTGGCTGTTTTAGGACGCTCAGGGGCGCTGAGGAATTCAACCTTGATTTATGGGGTAAATGGTCAACGTCGGGGTGATTTGGGTCTCGGTTAACTTTGCTTCAAGCCAGTTTGTGTGAAAATCTCCAAGATGCTACCCGCGCAGGATTCGCTCCGTAGGTAGTTCGCGCTCGAAGTGATACGAAAGTGTCTCACTTCGCAGCAGCAAAGTTTCGGCGTTTTTGAACAGAACCATCGTCATCGGGAATTCCGTTGAATTGTTCCAGTCCTCTTCAGTGTATCCATCAATACTAACAAGTGAATCATCAACTCTCTCGGACTTCGCGTCCACCGGCGATTCGGACCAAATCCTAATCATAAATTCCAACCTTCTCAATATGGGGGGTCCAATGATTCTACCCAAGCCGGGGGGCGCCTGCTGATCGAGGCGCCCCGGGATGGGAGAACTGCCAGCCGGTGTGGCGAGCAGTTCGAAGCGCGGCCGGAGTGGCCGCGGAGCGACGGGAAATTGCTGGCTCCTCGGAGGTCCTGACGGGTTGTCTCCGTCGGCCTGCTTCCGTTCTCATTAAGAAGAACGATGCTGAACTAAGCGTTTCGCAAAATTGAAATTCTTTTTCTTCAGTCAACGTAACTTTGCGTTCTTCGAACTCGTAAGATTAAGAAACCAATTTTTCGAGAAAAACCTATCGTCCCGTCGTTCTATTTAAAAAGGTTCCATATGGGAAGTGGAGCAGGAAAACTAAGAAGGCTTACGGAATGGCTGAACATTCAGTGTTCAGCCATCGCAGCCACTGGTGGAAGGTATCCCAGTGCCCATATGATTGCCCCGTTTCTAGAAGGTTCGTGGGAATTTAGTCGAATTCTCGCATCGAAGTGGTGCGATCCGACAAATCCGATAATCGAACCGGCAGAAGTGGCGGCGCAAACCTATTACGAAATCGACCGAATAATGCCGCGGCACGCGACGGTTCTCGCTGCCAGAAGTATCAAATACACGACGGATCTGTACAAAAGGACCATCTCCAATTATTACGATCTGCGGCGACACAAATCCGAAAAGATTAGGGTGGACGGAACCGACGGTCTGGATTTCATCGACTTCGCCTCGCCTGCTCCCGATGAGGCACTTAATGCGGCGGAAGTCCTTCGTACCGCTGTTGATAGATTAACTGACGATGAAATCGAACTCGTCTGGGTGACCGTCCCCGAAGAGTTTAGACAAATACTGCAGCCTTTCCTGGAGGGGCGACCGAACTTAGATCCACAGCTTTCGATAGCAGAGCTGGCAGCAATGAGAGGACGCTCCGTAAAGACGATGTATCGACAGGCAGCAGCCGTGAGAGACAAATTAATTCGAGCTCGGGTCGGATAACAGACCTGCGCTGACCCTTCGCACCGAGAATCTACCGGTGTCGAGGGTTTTGTATTGTCTGGTGAAATTGAAACATGCAATTAAAAACCGCCGCAAAGGCGACCGCACGGCTCTTGACGAGACCATCCGTACTTGCCATGCTGACGGTGTGTATCACATTGATCCTAAAGGAGGTAATTTCGATGGATCAGGGTAAGGCCGCTCCAAAATTGTTCTTCGAGCGGACAAAAGCGCAATGCAAGAACCGTAAGGCGGGCTGTCTTCTCGACGAGTACTTAGAACACAAGCTGACGGAACCTCAAGTAGCCGCTTTCGAAGATCACCTAATGGGTTGTCTATATTGTTCTGTTCAGGTTTCAAATCGGCAGGCACTAACTACAGCTTGCGAGCGCACCGGGCGGGATCTCGCTGACGCATTGACCAATCAGCTTGCTGCCGCAAGACGTATGAACCTAGTAATTGTCGATATTCCGGGCGACAGCGGCTTCTTCTCGCCACCGGCTGAGAGTGATCGCAGGAAGATAAACTAAGAAGCGGCACCCTTCAAGCCGCACTAGCCCGGTCCCTCCTTCCTTATCCCCTCCCCTTTCGACTATAGTCCACGACTCTTGCCGTCTGAGCGTTTGAGGTACCTGTGTCTCGTCGGTAGCCGAAGGCTCTCTCCCGAGAGCCTTTTTTTTTGAGTAGTTTCGGCCGCGGAGTGTTCTAGGTATATCCGAGTGTTTGATACGCCAGTCCCTTATCGATTGCCACAACGTACTGTCGCCTCGCTGCAACAATAATGCGGACTTTTGCTCCAAGTCTGTTTGGTTCCCATTTCGAAGAGCAACCTTACTTCGGGAATCTCTAGGCAGCTGGATCGTGGCATCCTGGTCTTAATTATGATTCAGGTCATTCATACTTCGCGGGTGTGTCCCGTAGGTTAGTTAAAAAAAGAGCCCCTGATCGGAGGATTGACGGGGCTCCAGCAAGCGATGTTTCCGTCTTAACTATTTTTTCTGACGGTTATAGGGTGACTGGTTTGTCGGCTTCAGCGAGATGTCTTCCTGACTTGCTTTCTGTTGAACAGCTTCCGGCGTCCGACCCAGCTTTATGCCAATGACACGAGTTGGCGTGTTCTGGTTCGCGAGGTCTTTTAACTGCCTGACTTCCTGCGGCGTCCATTGCTTACCGTTATTCGGCGGTGTTTTTGCCATGCCTTTTCCTTTCCGGGCTCAACCTCTTGTGCGAGCCCAACATTTGTCACATTACCCCTCACCGCCATATTACAAACGCACTTGCCAAATCAGGTCCTCGCCATCCACTCGCCATCCTCGGTTAAGAGTCCGGTCCAGTTGTCGATCATGAATCACGGTTTTTCTTTCCTCAGGCGTTTCTCTTTCATCCCTCCCCCGTCAGCGAGTCCTCTCCAGTAGGAGAGGCGAGCTTTACAGTAGTTAAGCCTGCGGCAGCGCCGCCGGTGATGTGAGTGAAACGGAAAGGAGATCGAGGAAGGAGTCAGTAGATTCCGGTATCTACGTTGATATCTACTCAATCCGTGGGCCGGTCCGCCGTGAAAACGTCAGCGCGGGCACGTCTCCGAGGCTGCCGTCGTCTACACAAATCGCCCACGAAAGCAAAAGCGCCGCCCGAAGGCGGCGCCATATCGTTGAAATCACGAATCGGGGAGAGAGGATTTGAACCTCCGACCCCCTGGTCCCGAACCAGGTGCTCTACCAAGCTGAGCCACTCCCCGATGGCAAACTTTGAAAGTCTAGCACAGTCTCGCGGCGGGTCTGCGACCGGCCGTGCACATGCCGCGCAAAGTTCTAATCGCCTCTGCGAAGTTCTAATCGTTTGTGCGAAATTGTAATCATTTGCGCGAAGTTCTAATTGCCTGTGCGAAATGGGGCGCGGCGCGGGTCAGTTTTTCGCCGGTTTTTCGAAATTGGTGCGGACGATTCGAAGTTCTACCGATCCCGAATGCGTTTTGTGCAGGCGGTGCGAAATGATTTCGGGCGTTGTCCAACGTTGCGGGGCCGCTTCGAAGTTCTCCCGCTTCCGGGAAAGTTGTCCGACGACTTGTTTCAGGCCAGCCACGACGAAATGCGGTCGACGAATGAGAGCGCGGTTCGGTCGAGTTGGATCGGCGTGACGGAGACGAAGCCGGACTGGATCGCCGCATAATCGGTCAGCACGATGTCCGAATGACTCGACTCGTGGGTCTTGTGGAGTTCTTCGTGAAGCCAGAAATATTCACGGCCCCGCGGATCGGTGTTTTCCACGAGCACGGTTTTGCCGGCGCGGCGGCCCTGTCGTGTGACGCGGATTTCGCCGTTCCAATGTTCGGGATGATTCAAGTTCAGGATGACGTCGGGCGGCAGGCCGTCGCGCAGTATTTTTGCGGCGATGCGTGCAGCGATTTTCGACGCGCTGGTGAAATCGGGTTCGGGACGGGGATAAGTGGAAACCGCCATTCCGTGCAGTCCCTGAAGAGCCGCTTCGAGAGCGCCCGCAATGGTTCCCGAATACGCGACGTCGTCGCCGATGTTCAATCCGCGATTGACGCCGGAAATCACGAGCGACGGTTTTTGCTCGAGAATCTTGATCGACGCCAGGATCACGCAGTCGGCCGGAGTGCCCTGAACCGCGTAGCGATTCGGCGCGATCTGGTGATAGCGCAGCGGCTGATTGAGCGTCAGACTCTGGCTGCACGCGCTCATTTCGCGATCGGGCGCAACGATGGTGATGTCCGCACCGAGGGTCGCAAGAGCGGATTCCAGAGCATCGAAGGCGGGAGAGTGTATTCCGTCGTCGTTCGTGAGGAGAATTGACGGCTGCATTAATTCATTCTGAAGTCGGGACGAGAGGATTTGAACCTCCGACCACACGCACCCCAAGCGTGTGCGCTACCAGGCTGCGCTACGTCCCGATTAAACCAAAGTACTCACGTTTTTCTTGCAAGTAAAGCCAAGATTTCCCTCAATTCATCGCACACATGCGACAGAATCTCTTCGCGTTTCCGCCCCGTGAGCTGCTTGCGCGCGCCCGGAATGGTGAAGCCGCGCTCGTACAGAAGCTCCTTTATTTTAAGGACGGTCTCGACGTCCTTTTTCCGGTAGATCCGGTGGCCGGAAGTGCTTTTCCGCGGGGCGAGGTTCGGGAATTCGGTTTCCCAGAAACGGAGCACGTAGGGTTCGACTCCCGCGATCTCACAAACTTCGCCGATCTTAAAGAAAAGTTTATCCGGAACTGACGAACGACTCATGGGTTCTCCTGCAGCGGTTGAGCTTTTATTTACGGTTCGCCCTATGGGCTGACACTCGCTCCGCTCGTCCCCAGCCCGCTACAGTTAAGCGTTCTCCCGATTGGTCATGCGCTGCCTGATTATAATCGGCGTTCCCTTGAATGGAAATCGTTCGCGGATACGATTTTCGATGAAACGTTCGAAGGAAAAGTGAAGTTTCGCTTTTTTGTTCGAAAACATCACAAAGGTCGGTGGGTTGGTTTTGACCTGCGCGATGTAACGAATCTTAACGTCCGATGGAAGTCCCCCTCTCCCCAAAACCTCACCTCTTAGGAATTCGTTCAGTTCGCTTGTAGGAATCCGGGTAAATCGCGATCGATAGACTTCCATGAGCGCCTCGTAAACCCTTTGAACGCGCTGGCCCGTTTTCGCGGATATATAAAGGATGGGGGCGAAGGACAGGAACTTGAGGCGTTCCCGGATTTCGCGATCGAAATCCGCAGTGATTCTGTGTGTTTTCTCCACGATGTCCCATTTGTTAACAACGATGATAACGGACCGGCCTGCCTCGTGAGCGTATCCGCCGATGTGAGCGTCGAGCGCAGTGACACCTTCGGTTCCGTCAATGACAAGAATGGCAACGTCGCTACGCTCGAGATGGCGGCGCGCCATGACGATGCTCAGTTTCTCGGCCTTGAGTTCGGTCTTTCCTTTTCGTCGGATACCGGCAGTATCCACAAATCGAAAGGTGGTATCGCCATGTTGAATAACGCTGTCGACAGCGTCGCGAGTCGTGCCGGCGATGGGAGACACCATGGCGCGCTCTTCTCCCACCAGACGATTGAGGAGCGTGGACTTACCGACGTTTGGACGCCCGATGATCGCCACGTTGATCTCGTTATGCGAATCATTTTCCGGCGCCTCGGGCGGCGGAATCAGGATTGCTACTTCGTCGAGTAGTTCCGTGATCCCGAGTCCATGTTCAGCAGAAACAGGAAAAACCTTCGCGAATCCAAGCCGGTGGAATTCCGCAACATCCGCCGACTGTTTATGGGCGGAGTCGACTTTATTGACGACAAGAAACACCGGTTTGCTCGTTTTGCGGAGCAGTCGGGTCAGTTCCTGGTCGGAAGCAGTGATGGCGGCGCGGCTATCGACGACGAAGAAAATCAGCGACGCCTCGTCGATTGCAATTTGGGCTTGATCGAAAATACGTTGCGGGATTTCCGTTTCTTCTCCCGGGACGATACCGCCCGTATCGACGACTTCGAATATCCGGCCATTCCATGAGGTCGATCCGTAGATGCGATCGCGTGTGATGCCCGGCTCGTCCGTTACGATCGAGCGGCGACGTCCAATCAAGCGATTGAAGAGTGTGGACTTGCCGACGTTCGGGCGGCCAACGACAGCGATGAGCGGGCGAGTGTGCATATTTGAAACGTTTTTCAAGATAGCACGTTTAAAGATAAGGGACCTGAGCTGTCTGACACTGCGCTATATTTAGTCAGCCAGGTACTGTTTGAGAGTTTGAAAACCAGGACTCGGAAAGAAAACCGAAGCCGTTAGGGAATTCGAAGTCCCGATTGCCCGCCGCGGAAAATCCAGATAATTCCACGCAGGCAGTCTGACCCCGAATTAACCTAGCGTTCGCCGGTGGACTTTCCGATTTTTTTATTTGGCAGGTAATGACCATGAATGATCAGGTAGAGACCGTAAGTATTCTGAGCGCCATCGCGAGTATTCAAAACGCAGAAGAATACAAGGAACTCAACTGGGAAGGTACGTTGGACGATTACCTCAAGTTGGTTCAGGACAATCCCCGCGTCACGCGAAATGCTTTCCAGAGGATCTACGACATGATCCTCTCGTTCGGCGTCGAGGAAGTCGTGGAGCACAAGAAAAAGTATTCACGCTATCGCTTCTTCCGCGACGTGAAGCACAGTGGCCGCGATGCAGTCTACGGTATCGACCAGAGTCTGAATCATCTGGTCGATATCTTTAAGGCGGCGTCCCGCAACTACGGCACCGAACGCCGGGTGATCCTGCTGCACGGACCGGTGGGCAGCGCGAAGAGCACGATCGTCCGGCTGCTCAAGAAGGGTCTCGAAGAATACTCGCGCATGCCGGATGGCCCGATGTACACGTTCGCGTGGGTCAACGTTGGCAATGACGTCGAGAAGGAAGTCTACTCCATCATCAACGACGAACTTCCCTGCCCGATGCGCGAGGAACCACTGCACCTGATTCCGGCCGAACAGCGCCAATCCATCATTCAGGAAATCATAAAGAACAGCGCGGATCCGAAATTCCGGATTCAGGTGGAAGGCGATCTCTGCCCGTCGTGCCGGCAAATGTACCGCGAGTTGACGCGCAAATATAAAGGAGACTGGTTCAAGGTCATGGACCATATCCGCGTGCGGCGCCTGGTGCTCTCGGAAAAAGATCGCATCGGGATCGGCACCTTCCAGCCGAAGGACGAAAAGAACCAGGATTCGACCGAGCTCACCGGCGATATCAACTATCGGAAGATCGCCATCTACGGCTCCGACTCGGACGCTCGAGCCTTCAACTTCGACGGCGAATTCAACGTTGCCAATCGCGGCATCATTGAGTTCATCGAAGTCCTGAAGCTCGAAGTCGCGTTCCTCTACGATCTGCTCGGCGCCAGCCAGGAACACAAGATCAAACCGAAGAAGTTCCCGCAGACCGACATCGACGAAGTGATCATCGGCCACACCAATGAACCGGAGTTCCGCAAGCTTCAGAACAACGAGTTCATGGAAGCGCTGCGCGACCGGACCGTGAAGATCGACATTCCATACATCACGCGGTTGAGCGATGAAATCAAGGTTTACGACAAGGACTACAACTCCGAGCGAATTCGCGGCAAACACATCGCGCCGCACACCGTCGAGATGGCGTCCATGTGGGCCGTCATGACTCGTATGGAGCAGCCGAAGAAAGCCAATCTCACACTGCTTCAGAAGTTGAAGCTCTACGACGGAAAGACCCTGCCGGGCTACACCGAAGACTCCGTCAAGGAACTTCAAAAGGAAGCCGCGCGCGAAGGCATGGACGGAATTTCCCCGCGTTACATTCAGGACAAAATCTCGAACGCGCTCGTCAACGATCAGTTCCTGGGCTGCGTCAACCCGTTCATGGTTCTGAACGAGTTGGAATCCGGCCTGCGGAATCATTCATTGATAAAGTCCGACGAGCAGCGGAAGAATTTCCGAGAACTTCTGACCGTGGTCAAGCATGAGTACGAAGACATCGTTAAAAACGAAGTCCAGCGTGCGATTTCCGCCGATGAGGAAGCGATTTCGCGGCTCTGTTCGAACTACATCGATAACGTCAAGGCCTACACCCAGAAAGAGCGCGTGAGAAACAAGTACACCGGACAGGATGAGGAGCCGGATGAGCGCCTGATGCGCTCGATCGAGGAGAAGATCGACATTCCCGAAAGCCGCAAAGACGATTTCCGGCGCGAGATCATGAACTATATCGGCGCCCTCGCGATCGAAGGAAAGTCGTTCAACTACCGCACGAATGAGCGGCTGTACAAAGCGCTCGAGTTGAAGCTGTTCGAAGATCGAAAGGACTCGATCAAGCTGACGAGTCTCGTCTCGAACGTCGTCGATAGGGAAACCCAGGAAAAAATCGACGTCGTGAAGTCGCGGCTCATCAAGAACTATGGCTACTGCGATATCTGCGCGACCGATGTGCTGAATTACGTCGCGTCGATCTTTGCGCGAGGAGACGCGAAAGAGTAACCACCCCGGCCTTCGGCCACCCCTCCTAACTTAGGAGGGGAGTTCGCGAGGCAGTTGGCGGTCTTAGGTATGGTTCTGAATATCGAACAAGACTATCTGCGCTTCCGACAGATCGTCCGCGGGAAGATCAAGGAAGATCTCAAGAAGTACATCTCCCAGGGCGAACTGATCGGGAAGAAGGGGAAGGATTTCGTCAGCATCCCGATCCCGCAGATCGAACTGCCGAACTTCCGCTTCGGCCGCCGGAATGCCGGCGGCGTCGGACAAGGCGACGGCGAAGTGGGAACCGCATTGTCTCCGGGCGACGTCGACGACGACGGCGCCGGCCAGGCCGGCAACGCGCCCGGCGCGCACATCCTCGAAGTCGATCTCACGATGGAAGAACTCGCGCAGATCCTTGCCGAGGAGCTCGAGCTTCCGCGCATCCAGCCCAAAGGAACCAATCGCATCAAAACCGAGCGTGATCGCTACTCGCAGGTCTCCAAGACCGGTCCCGAGTCGCTGCGTCACTTCAAGCGCACCTACAAGGAAGCGCTGAAGCGGCAGATCACCGCCGGCACCTATGATCCGACGAACCCGTACATCGTTCCGATCCACGAGGACAAGCGCTACCTCTCGTGGAAGACCAAGGCGATGCCCGAAAGCAGCGCGCTCATTCTTTATATGATGGATGTCTCCGGATCGATGGGCGACGAGCAGAAGGAAATCGTCCGGATCGAATCGTTCTGGATCGATACCTGGATCAAAACCAACTACAACGGCGTCGTGACGCGCTACATCATTCATGACGCGGTGGCGCAGGAAGTCGATGCCGAGACGTTCTTTCACACGCGCGAGAGCGGCGGAACCGTCATTTCTTCCGCGTACGAGCTTTGCAACAAGATCATCGAGGACGAATATCCGCAGGAACTCTGGAACATCTACGTCTTCCACTTCTCGGACGGCGACAACTGGTCGGGCGGCGACACCGACCGTTGCATCAATCTCCTCAAGAGCGAACTGCTCCCGAAAGTGAACCTGTTCGGATACGGCCAGGTTGAAAGCACGTACGGCAGCGGCCAGTTCATCCGTGAGCTGGAAAACAACATCTCCGACATCGACAACCTGGTCACGTCGCGCATCGAAAACAAGGACGACATTTACCAGTCGATCAAAGACTTTCTCGGAAAGGGCAAGTAGCCATGTCGTTGGCCGTTCGAACAAGCAATCACCTGTTGACGCCGGAACTCGAACGCATCCGGCGCGAAATCGAACAGCACGCTCGCGAGTACGGCCTCGATTTTTATGAAACGATTTTCGAGATCCTCGACTTCGAAGAGATGAATATGGTCGCGGCGTACGGCGGATTTCCGAACCGGTATCCGCACTGGAAGTTCGGCATGGAGTACGAACGGCTGAACAAGAGTTACGCCTACGGATTGCACAGGATCTACGAGATGGTCATCAACAATGACCCGTGCTATGCGTACCTGCTCGAGTGCAACTTCATGGTCGACCAGAAGATCGTGATGGCCCATGTGTACGGCCACTGCGACTTCTTCAAGAACAATATCTGGTTCTCGAAGACAAACCGCAAAATGATGGACATGATGGCGAATCACGCGACGAGGATTCGCAAATACATCGACAAGTACGGACTGGACGCCGTCGAATCCTTCATCGATGTCTGCCTCTCGATCGACGATCTGATCGATCACCATTCGCCGTTCATCGAACGGCGCGCCAAGGCCGGCGGCGATTCGCACGACGAACCGCTCGTTGTGAAGAAACTCGCGTCCAATGAGTACATGGACGAGTACATCAATCCCAAAGAGTTTCTTGCCCAGCAGAAGCAGAAACTCGAGGAAGGCCGCCGGAAACGCCGGCGGTTTCCCGAGGAACGGCAGAAAGACGTGCTGCTGTTCCTCATCGAAAACGCGCCGGTCGAAAACTGGCAACGCGACGTTCTATGGATGATTCGAGAAGAGGCTTATTACTTCACGCCGCAGGGCCAGACGAAAATCATGAATGAGGGCTGGGCCACGTACTGGCACGCCAAAATCATGACCGAACGCGCCCTGACCGACGCCGAAGTGATCGATTTCGCCGATCACCACTCCGGCACCGTGGCGATGCATCCCGGCCAGATCAATCCGTACAAGCTCGGCTTCGAGCTCTGGAAGGATATCGAAGACCGGTGGAACAAAGGCAAGTTCGGCAAAGAGTACGACGATTGCGACGATTACGTCAGCAAACGCGAATGGAACAGAAACGTGGGACTCGGCCGTGACAAGATCTTCGAAACACGGCGCGTCCACAACGACATCACGTTTATCGACGCCTTCTTCACCGAAGAATTCTGCAACGAGCACAAGTTTTTCATTTATCAGTTCAATCAGGAACGCGGCGTCTACGAAATCGCCGACCGGAATTGGAAGAGCGTAAAGCGGAAGTTGCTCGCCGGCCTCACGAATTTCGGACAGCCGTTCATTTATGTCACCGATGCCAATTTTGAGAATCGTGGAGAGCTGCTGCTCGAACATCGCCACGAAGGCATCGACCTTCGCGTCGATTATGCGAAGGACACTCTAAGGAATTTGCACCGGATATGGTCCAGGCCGGTGCATTTGAAGACCGCCGTCGAAGGAAAGACAAAGATGTTCACCTTCGACGGCGAGAAACATGTCGAGAGGAAATTAGATGGATAGCGCACATATTATCGAAAGAATCGAAAACGGAGAGCTGAGCTTCCAGGAAGAACTCGGCGCCGTCAAGGTCCGCGTGGAATTGGAGGCGGCGGACAAATTAGGAGTTTTATTACAACGTCTCCACGTCGATCTGGGAACAAAACCCCGCGATGTGAAGGGTGTTCTCCGGACTCAATCCGCCGCAATCGTCGATCGCCTCGATTACATCGACGCGATGAGGATACTCGAAATCGACGGGATTTCGAATGCGGTGCAGATCCGGAGCGACAAACCGACTGAAGACGGTTTCATTGAAGTCATGCTCCGCGGAGGAAACTCGATTTCATTCGAACGCCGCGGCTCCGCTCTGCACATCTCGAAAAAGGATTTGGGCCGGCTGGTTTCGGATTTAACGGACCTGTAAAATGCCGTCACCGAGCCCGTCGCTTCGCTCCGGGTTCTGACAGTGGTGTCGCAGCGTTCAGAACCCGAAGCGAAGCGACGGGCTCGAAGGCGACCCGCCGGCGATTGAGGGCAGAATCGAGACGGTATCGCCCGATTTAACCGGTGTGGCGAGATCTTTGTGATCGCGGATATTCTCTTCGTTCACAAACACGTTGATGAACCGCCTCACGGAGTCGCCCTCCAGCACTCTTTCGGCAAACCCCCGGTGCTCGGTATCGACTCGGCGGAGAACCTCGCCGACCGTCGCGCCTTCGACTCGGACTTCAGACCGGCCTCCAACCGTCGGTCGCAACGGTGTGGGGATCTTCACGGTAACGCTCATTTCTTCTCCCATTCCATTTACCAAGAATTGCACAGGTGAATATCACATTGGAGATGGGACGTCCCGACATTTGACATATCCAGAAAATGCGTCCGAAATACGTCAAATGTCGGGATGTCCCATCTCCAACGTGATATTCACCCGTAAGATTTTCTAATCTTTGACCAGCACCTCTTCGTAAAACTTCCTCTCCGCTTCATTCAGCACCCAACTGTTGACGCTGGCCACGGTTCCCTTCTGAACCGAGACGATGACGTATGAATAACCCTGATGGGCCGCATCCGTATCCGTCTGCGACGGACGCGAGGGATGGTCCGGATGAGAATGATAAATTCCAACAATTTCGAACTCCGTTCCCTCGAATTCCCGCTGCGTGCGCAAATGATCCAGGGGATCCAGTTCGTAGCGATCTCTGGCCCGTTCTTTGTTCAGGTTTCTGCACTTTCGAAACGTATGCACCACGCGCGTGTCGTTCGACGACGTTCCGACCATCAATCCGCAGCATTCGTACGGATAGGAGGCCTCGGTGTGATCGCAAATCTCTCGCAGAACCTTTGCAGGAATCCTCAGCATATGTCTTAAACGTCGAACTGTTTGGAAACGACCACATCGCCACCGTTGAAGCGGTGCATCGTCTCGGCAAATTCATCGAGCCCGATCGTTGTGCGCGGCGGCGCAAAAGTGATCCACAGAATGCGGGACGACACTTCAGTGACCCGCGTTCTCATGGAATCGGAGATCGGACTGCCAAAAGGGCCCTCCGCGTCGACGAGGAGTGGAAACTTGTCGAGATTCAACCGATCGCGGCCAATGCCTTCGTAAGTTTCACCCTCGCGGCCGATCCGCCATTCGATCGGAGGCTTGACGAGATCGGCGTCATACAGTCCCATCGGGCACAGCATTCTCAAAGAAAAGTAATTTATCAAATCTACGACCGAATTGATGAAGTACAGTCCTTTTCCCTTCACTGCCCGGCGCAGCAGGGATTCCGATGACGGACGATATCGCGTCGGATCGAGGCCGGATCGGTGAAAGATCGCGCGGATCTTGCGCACCGTGTCGATCTCGCCAAGGGACGCGTCCTTGTAACGCCGGGCAAACCCGTCTGCGAGTTCGTTGAGCGATCGCTGAATATCCTCGGACGATTCGTTGACGCGGACGCCGGCCATCTCGAGGATTCCTATACGCGCGGCGCCGGTGAACTCGGGCGCAATCGTCAATGAGGCAAAGTCCATATCGTATTCTAGCCCGATTGGCGTTGACACACCGGTATCGTCACGAAGCCCGTCGCTGCGCTCCGGGTTCTGCGCGCTTCACCACCCAAACGTATTAACGGCACAACGTCAGAACCCGGAGCGCAGCGACGGGCTTCGTGAGACCACCTCTGGACGTGGCTGGTTTACACTTTCGTGGTTATGCGCGAGTTCTTCGGCCCTGGTGGAATCCTTGAACAGCGGCTGCCGGATTACGAGTACCGGCCGTCGCAGATCCGCATGGCCAACGCGGTTGCCCGCGCGCTCGAAGGGCAGAATCACGTCATCATCGAAGCAGGCACCGGAACCGGCAAAACGCTGGCCTATTTATTGCCGGCGCTGCTGTACGGCCGCCGCATTGTGGTTTCGACCGGGACGAAGACGCTTCAGGACCAGATTTTCTACAAGGATATCCCCCTGCTCGAAACCATCGTGGAACGGCCGATCTCGGCGGCGTATCTCAAGGGACGCAACAATTATCTCTGCCGGTTGAAGCTCGAAGGCCAGTTCGCCGACGGCCTTTTCACTCCCCGCGAACTTCCAGCGTTCCGGCAAATCGTGGAATGGGCCGCCGAAACGGAAACCGGCGATCGCGCCGAGCTCGGCAGCGTCGGCGACGATTCGGAATTGTGGTCGCGAATCGATGCGCGCCGCGACAAGTGTCTGGGGTCGAAGTGCAAGGACTACGACCGGTGTTTTCTCACTCTGATGCGGCAAAAGGCGCTGGAGTCCGACATCGTGGTCGTGAATCACCACTTGTTTTTTGCGGATCTGAACATCCGCACGGACGATGTTCCCGCGATCCTTCCGGATTACACCGCCGTCATTTTTGATGAAGCTCACGAGATCGAGGACATCGCCACCGACTATTTCGGATACCACGTCAGCAATTACCGCATCCACGAACTCGTCTACGACGCGCGCAAATCGATGGACCGCTCGGAAGAAAGGTATGTCGAGAGTGAGATCGAAAGCGTTTCACGCGCCGCGGACCACTTCTTTAATGGGTTCGCGCTTGTCCGGGAAGGGCGCCAGCCGATTCCCCACCTCGATGGCATCGACGGCCTCATCGGGTCGCTCGAGGAGTCCCAAAGGTCGCTCAAGAAACTGCGCGATCAATCGCCGGAATGGGAGACGCTCGGCCAGCGGGCCGGCGAACTGGCAGGCGAGTTGAAAATCTTTCGCAACGGTGAACTGGAGAATTACGTCTCGTGGATCGAGCGCCGCGGCCGCGGCATCTTTCTGGAAGCCTGCCCGGTCGATGTTTCGGACATGCTATACGAGCGGCTTTTCGCGCGCATCCCGAGCTGCGTGCTGACGTCGGCAACGCTGACCGTCGGCGACGGGTTCGAATACGTCCGAAGGCGAATCGGCATGTCGGAAGGTGCAGAGCTCGCGCTGGCGACGGAATTCAACGTCAATCATCAGGCCATCCTGTACGTCCCGAAACAGATACCCGATTATCGGCATCCGTTGTATCTGCAGCGTGCCGTCGACGAAATCCGGACCATCCTGCGGGCGTCGCATGGCCGAGCGTTCGTGTTGTTCACGAGCTATCAACAAATGCAGGCCGCGTTCGAGCTGGTGTCGCGCGATTTGCCCTACCCGTGCATGATCCAGAGCAAAGGCACGGGCAAGAGCCGGCTGCTCGAGGAATTCAAAATGACGCCGAACGCGGTGCTGTTCGCGACTTCCAGCTTCTGGCAGGGCGTCGACGTCAAGGGCGAGGCCCTGAGCGCCGTGATCATCGATAAACTCCCCTTCCAGGTTCCGACGGATCCGCTCGTCGCGGCGCGATCCGCTCAGATCGAGAACGAAGGTGGAAACGCTTTTTCGGACTACCAGGTGCCGAACGCCGTGCTGCGCCTGAAACAGGGGCTGGGCCGATTGATCCGGTCCAAATCGGACCGGGGAATTCTCGCCATCCTCGACAATCGGCTCACCACGAAAGGCTACGGACGGCTGTTCCTGGCGAGCCTGCCGGATTACGTCATCACCAGCCGCATCGAAGATCTCGCGGAATTCATGCACCAAACCTGACGTGGTCGGCACGAAGCCCGTCGCTGCGCTCCGGGTTCTGCACACCGTTCCAAACATGCGAATGCTGTCAGAACCCGGAGCGCAGCGACGGGCTTCGTGCCGGCGCGTCACTCGCCTCTGATACAATCCGCGTCAAATCTATGTTTCGAAAACCGGCGTTCTGGATTCTGTTTGGGCTCGTGTCTGCTGGCGCTGCTTTTTATGCCGTCAGGAATTTTTCCGCCGCATTTCCGCTCGTTTCGATCGATCTCCGGATGGACCGGCGCGCGGCTCTCGATGCAGCGCGCGATCTCGCCCGGCGCCACTCCTGGCCGCCGGCGGATTTCGATCAAGCCGCGTCGTTCACCACGGATCAGTCCGTTCAGAACTTCATTGAACTTGAAGGCGGCGGCAAAGAAGCGCTGCGGCAGATCATTGCGGACCACACATTTGCGCCTTATACCTGGCTTGTTCGCAACTTCAAGGAAGGCGAGACGCACGAGTCGGCCGTCCGCTTCACGCCCGAAGGCGAACCCTACGGATTCACGGTCCACATTCCGGAACAGGAAAAGGGCGCCGCACTCGACTCCGCCGAGGCTCGCGCGATCGCCGAGCTTACGGCGCGAGACGACTGGCACGCCGATTTTTCAAGGTATCCGCTTGCCGAGTCTTCCGAACAGGTGCGGCCGGGAGGACGCAAGGATCACACGTTCGTGTACGAACGCCAGGACATTCGCGCCGGCGAAGGCCGTTATCGGCTGCGTCTGGTTGTGTCCGGCGACAAACTGACGGAACTGACTTACTTTCTCCAGATTCCCGAAGCGTTCACTCGACGCTACGAAGAAATGCGGTCGGCCAACAACTCGATCAGCATTATTGCGTCGGTAGGTTTGGTGGTTTACCTCATCGCGTTCTGCGGCGGCGGCCTCTTCTTCCTGATGAGGCAGCGATGGGTGCTGTGGCGTCCGGCATTCTTGTGCGGCGTCGTGATCGCCGCCCTTGCCTCGCTGGTTGAAGTGAACTCCTGGCCGCAGATCTGGATGGATTACGACACGGCGCTCGCGACGAGCGGTTTCGCGGCCCAGAGAGCCGCGTTGATCGCGTTGGAATTCCTCGGATATACGCTCCTCTTTTCCCTGTCGTTCGTCGCGGCGGAAACCATTTCCCGCAGGGCTTTTCCACATCACATTCAGTTCTGGAACATCTGGTCGAAACGCACGGCCGGTTCGCGGGAAGTGCTGGGTCGAACGATGGCGGGCTATCTGACGGTCAGCCTCTCGGTAGCGTACATCATCGTTTTCTATTCTTTCATGCAGAGCCGGTTCGGATGGTGGAGCCCTTCGGACTCGCTGATCAGTCCGGACGTTTTTGCGGCGTATGTGCCGTCGTTTTCGGCAATCGCCATGTCGGCACAGGCCGGCTTCTGGGAGGAGAGTCTTTTCCGCGCGGTTCCGCTGGCGTGCTTTGCGCTGATCGGCGATCGTTTCGGAAAGCGTCGGGCTTTTCTCGTTATCGGATTGATCGTCCAGGCGCTCGTATTCGGTTCGGGTCACGCGGGCTATGCGAATCAGCCGTCATACGCGCGCGTGGTCGAACTGATCGTTCCCTCATTTGTTTTTGGCGGCTACTACCTGGCTTTCGGCTTGCTGCCCGGCATAGTGATGCACTACACATTCGACGCGGTCCTCATGTCGCTGCCGATATTTGCCGCGTCGACGGCCCGCGCGCACCTGGAGCAGGTGCTCGTGATCGCTCTGATTCTCGTACCGCTATGGATTGTCCTCATTGCGCGCGTCCGGCAGCGCAAATGGGTGGACCTGTCGGCCCAGGAACGAAACGCAGGCTGGACCCCTCCGGCAGCGCGTGAAGAACCGCAACGCGAAGCGGCCGTCGACCGGACGTATGCGATGGACCCTCGTGTTGCTCGAGCGCTTCCGGTGATCGCGGCCGCGGCGCTCGCGTCCTGGGTCGCGGCGTCGGAGTTCAAGACCGAAGCGCCGCCGATCACGATTTCACGAAACGAGGCGGAGCGCGCGGCGCGTGAAGCCGTGACGAAGCAGGGTTACTCGATCGACTCGACCTGGACGGTTCTGAGCCGCATCAGTTCGCAAACGGACGAAGACGATCGATTCGTCTGGCAAAAGCGCGGACGAGATGGATACGCCACGCTCGTCGGAACCTTTATCGCGCCGCCGCGATGGTTCGTACGCTTTGTCAAATTCAAGGGGGATGTCGCGGATCGGGCGGAAGAGTATCAAGTGCTCGTCGCCGGTGACGGCCGGGCGTTTCGCGTTCGGCATCAGGTGCCCGAAGCGCGGCCCGGACCGGCGCTCGATCAAAACGCCGCGCGTTCGCTGGCGCAGACCGCAATCGACGAGCGTTTCCAGATGTCCGGGCCCGGCATCAGCGAGGTCTCCGCGAAAGCCGACAAACGTCCGGCACGCGGCGACTGGTCGTTCGAATTCAAAGACACACGCGATTACGGTCTGAATGAAGGTGAACCGAGAATTGCGGTGGAGATCGATGGGGATCAGGTCGCGGACGCGCATCGATACGTTCATGTTCCCGAGGAATGGGAACGAAACGAACGCCGGCAGCGGAACTTGCCCGATATTTTCGTCGCGATGACAACCGTGTTCACCGTCGGGATCATTCTGTGCGGTGCGATCGTCGCCGCCATCCGATGGAGTCGCGGGCGCGGGTTTTCGACTCGGGACGCACTGAGAATCGGCGGGGTGGTCCTGTTTTTGAATCTCATCTCGCTGCCGAATAATTGGCGAACTGCGATTGCGGAGTTTTCTACGGCTCAACCTTACCGGCTGCAAGCCGGCGTCCGAGTGGTTGGAACATTGATCACCGCATTTGTGATCGCCGGCTCACTGGCTCTGGTCGCAGGGTTCATTTCAAAAGCATTTCAGGACGTTGAACGCGGCTCTTCCGGCCAGCGAGCCCGGGGAGCGCTCCCGTTCGGTATTGCGGCCGGCGTTATTCTTGCGGCGACGCGAACGCTTGCCGGACTGGTCGTTCCGTCACTGGGCCCGTCATGGCCGGATTATGCGCCGGCCGGTGCGACGATTCCGATTCTTTCGGCTGCGCTCGCGCCTGTGTCGACGTTCATGACGCAAGCTCTGTTGTTGTCGCTGATTTTCTATTTCATCGACACGGCCACAGAGGGTTGGACGCGCCGATTGATCAACGGCTCATCGTTGCTTCTGATGGCGGGACTGTTGATGGCGGGAACGCGAGGTATCGAAACGGTAAGTTCGTGGCTGATCAGCGGAGTCATCATTGGAGCGGCGCTCGCGGCGCTTTACGTGTTGGTCCTGCGCCACGAGCCTCGCGCCATCATACCGCTGGCGGCGACGGTCAGTTCACTCACGATTTTGCGGGAGGGCCTCCGTCGTGCCTATCCCGCGTCGTTGCCGGGCGCTGTTTTGGCGATCGCGGTGATCGCTCTTCTAACGCTGACGGTAGCTACGACAGTCTTCAGGCGCCGGAGGTTACGGGAATAGATCCGACCGTTTGCATTTGACGTCGGACATCCCGACGGTTGACAGTTGACATATTCAGAAAGCTTCCATCGGATGCGGCTTCCGAATATCTCAAATGTTGGGATGTCCAACGTCCAACGTCAAATGCAAACGGCCGGATAAAGTCTTTATTAGTTGATGCAAGGGTGGCGGTTCTGGAGCAACCGGCGAAGGACAGGGTTAAGTGTCGCCGGTGGTGGAAGAGCCCCAGCTTATTGCAACCCCCACCCCGCATCGGGCGCGGCTACGGGGAGTAGGTCGCGCCGTTTCCTTGCAGGAGCGGCAAGGAAATCGTGAAAGTCGTTCCTTCCGGGCCGGTCTGGACCTCGATGGTCCCGTGATGGTCCTCGATAATCTTTCGGGTGACGTACAATCCGAGCCCGGTACCTCGATCCCCTTTCGTCGTGAAGAACGGATCGAATATCAGCGGCAGACTCTGCGGCTGAATTCCAGAGCCGGTATCGGCGACGGCCATGCGTATTTCCTGACGTTCGTGGACCACCGAAATCGAAACCTCGCGCCGCGACGTTTTGGCGACGGCGTCGCACGCATTGCGCAACAGGTTCACGAGAGCCTGCAGAATCTGCCATCGCTCCACGCGCATCTTGGGGATCCACGAGGGGACTTCCATCCGTACGGCGATGTTGTTGCAACGGAAATGCGGCTGCATCAGCTCGACGGCTTCATAGACGACTTCCTGGATGTCGTACGTCTGCTCGCGCGCCGAGCGCGTGCGTCCGAAGGCAAGCATGCGTTTCGACATGTCATCGATCTGCTTGCCGCACCGGCTGATGACGGCAAGATTCGCCTGCACGGGGTGATCGGAAGGCAGGGCTTCGCGCGCAAGCATCACGCTGCCGTCGATCAACGAAAGGGCATTGTTTACTTCGTGCGCAAAGCTCGCGGCGAGTTGGCCGATCGTGACCAGACGCAGGATGTGCAGCATGTCTTCACGGCTCAGCAGATTTTCCAGAACCGCAGCACCTACGGGAAGGGCGGAATCGACACCGGATGTTTCGGGAGCCGGTCCACGCTTCGTGCTCATTGAAAGTATTTCAGTTGGGTTTTTGGTCATGTGTTAATCCTTCTGCGAATCCTCAGGAGTACTCCATGGACTCCCGACTCGCTGATGTCGAATCCCGGCGAGGCCGCGATCTCCTCAGCAGTCAATCCGTCGATGTAGAACAATTTGAAAATCAAGGCATTCCGTTGCGCATTCTTCTGGTCCGGATCCGAGTCGATGACTCGCTGCACGTCGATCCACGAAAGGATGGCACCGACGTTGAATCCGTCACGATCCTGTTTGAAGCTTTCGATGGCTTCCCTTGCCTGCTCGATCGGGATAACGTTTTCAACAAACCGCCGGAAGGTCCCTTCCTGCTGCCGGAAGTGATCACTGACGACGCTCGCACAAATGCGTCCCAAAAACGCGGTGACTGAAAAATCGCTTTCTCCTCGAAACTCACGCAGCATGCTCCCGTTCTTCCGAACCAGCCGGAGATAAACCTCCTGAGCCAGGTCGGCAGCAAGTTCCTGAACATCGTCGCGCTTGCTGTGGTGTTGCAGGGCGCGAAGGATGTAAAGGAAGATCAGCCGGCGAAAACGCTGTTGAAACAGTTCCCATAACTTCGAATCTCCGAGCCTCTGGCCGCACTGTCGCAGCAGTTCCGCCGACGAGATTTCGGCCGATCCCCTCCACCGAAACCGATCGGATTCATTCATAGGTCAATGTCTGATCGCCTCCAGCTTCGTCTTCGCCTCATCCTTCCAGGCACGATCCGATTCGCGCCCCAGATACTGCTTCCATTGCGTTTCCGCTTCTTCGGTTCTCCCCATCCGCTGATACAACGTCGCCAGATTGAAAGCGGCCGGGAGATAGTCTGGTTTGGCCGCCAATGCGCGCCGAAACTCACCGACCGCCTTCGATCGATTGTCGGGATCGCCGCTTTCCATGTACGCGACCCCCAGATCGTTGTACGCGGCCGGCGTTGCTCCCGATTCCTGGGCGGCGAGTTCGAGATACTTGATGGCGTTTGCGAAATCTTTCTGAAGAAGGTTGAACTGGCCCATCTCGAACGTGGTGGCGCCCAATCGATTCATTTGCCCCGCCAACAGTCCAAAAGTCACTCCAGGATCGGAGGCCCCTCGCGTCAAGTTGTAAACGAGATAGGTCTGATCGCTCATGCGGGCCTCAAAAGGCCGGGATTGAGTGAGGAGCAGGTGAATCACTTCGTTGGCCGATCTGGGCTCGACTCTGTAATCCATGACGGCGCGAGCGCCTACGGCAATCAGGATCGCGGCGACAGCGCCACCGGACGCGATTTTGAGTTTGCGATAGCCTGAGAGGCGATTGCCTTGGATTCGCCGGTCATTCTGCGAGCGTATCCAGGCTTCCTGAATGCCTTGAACAGCGGCCGTTTCCTCCGGTTTCATTTCCTGTTTGAGGAGTCGCACGAAGAAGGCAAGGCGCACCCGGCATCGATCGCAAGCCACGAGATGCGCTTCGGTGATGACCCTGATGGCAGGATCCAGCCCCCCTTCGAGGTAACCCGTCAACCGTTCATCGTCAACGCATGGACCTGATATGGATGCGGAGTCGGTCATATGTTTTCTGCCTCCCTACAAGAAGACGTTTTTTTTGCCGGTTGCCACATCGGGAAAAAAAATATTTTTTTGGATTTCCGATGTGGCAACGGCTCAAAAAAACGTCTTCTTGTACGGATGTAGGAATTCCCCCCATCTGAGACAGGGCAAGGATTGGACGTGAAACCGTAACTTAAACAATTCAAGGAGCTTACAATGAATCGACGTGAGTTTTTCACACTCATCGGTGGCGCAAGTGTGGTTTCGATGACGAGCATTCGCCCGGCTTTCGCTGCGGAACAGACGACAAACCTGTACCTCAACGGACTGTTGATGGTCTCTTTCGAAGACCACAGCCTGCGGGTCGGGTTTCCCAAGGCGGCCGGTCACAAGGGCACTCTGAAAATCGTACCCGTTAACGGTTCGACTCGAACGATCGCCGTCAAGGGAAATGGGATTGTGGAAACTGCGGCGCCGGCCAATGGGCGTCCGAAGGTTTTCGCTCCGGAAGCGGTCCAGATGTCGGAAATCTACGGAGCCGGGGTGAAGGCGAACTTTGAGAAATGTCCCCACATCATTGAGATTCCTTACGCCGCGATCAAGTCCATCACGAGCAGCAGCCTGACGAAGGACCGCTGGACTTTCGTGCGATCGGATAGTAAACAGGAAATCGATACCTTCCGTCCACGGCAGATCGCTGAAGGCCTGAAGCTCGAACTCATGTCGAACAGCGTTCTGAAGCTCGACGGCGGTAAGATACTCGTAAAGTTGGAGTCCACGCAGGAAATCCTGTGCAGCTATGCGCCGGAACCGAAAGACATCTACCCGGATATGATCGTCGATCACTTCGCTCACTATGTTCAGTACATGGACCGGCCCCCGGCAGCGGACTTCATCGCTGAACCGAAAAAGACCAACGCTATGGTGAGCGCACCGACCCCGAGACTCGGAAACCGGTTTATGATCGCGGGCACGCCGTGGTGCTTTGTCGTGGTTGTCGGCACAATGGGTAATTAATGAAGAGGGGTAAACCCCATTCGTGGCGCCCGATAGGTCCATGGGTGGCCGGAATCCTGGTGATACTGGCCACCCTGGTTCTGTTCGTGTCCGAAGGACGCAACCTTCAAAATCGGTATTCTCAATATCAAATCGAACGCTACATCAAGAAATCCAGAACGGCGGCACGAAATACGATAGGCAGGCTTTCGGGTGCACCCTATGCAGCGTTCCAACCCAATTCGCGCCCAAGCTCGGACCTTGGGCGCGCGCAGCTACTGACACTCAAGCTGGACGACTCGTGGCGCAGCCGCTATTTGCGGAGTCTGATTGACATTGGCACGGGCAACTGGGAGCGGGCAGCGGAAGAACTGACTTATCTCGCCAACATGACCGAGGCGGATGAGGCCGTCCTGAACGACCTGGGCGTCGTTTTCCTTGAATTATCCGAGCGTGATGCGATGTACACCTTCAAGTCACTCGATCAATTTGAGCAAGCCGAGAAAAGGAACCCGGCTGCGCCCGAAGCACATTACAATCGTTTGCTCGTTCTTCAACAACTCCATTTGACCCATCTGGCAGAATCGAAAGAAAGCGAATACTCGCGAACTGAACGCGACGAATCCTGGCGGCACGAAATATTAACGCGGAGCCCGTCCGACGAAGAAATCGGAATGCAATTGCGGATGGCTTTGAGTCGCAACGACAGAAAAACAGCCGCAGACATCTTTGACAAGGCGCCCGAGGTTTGCCGAAAAATCGCCATGCAGTACGCGATGAATCCCATAGAAGCTGTTGACAGCGAGCAAGTCGCCCTATTTGTATCCGCGGCAATCCAACAGCGCTACGACGATGCCACCGTTGCTCGCATGTTGGCACCACTTGAAACCAGCAATCGATCCGATCTCATCGAAGCGCGTCAGCTCGTCACCGAGGGCGCCGCACTCTATTTGAAGAGTGATCTGACCGGAAGCATCATCGCATTCGATAAAGCCGCTGATTTGGCGAAAGACAAAGACTCACCCTTCGATCATGCGTGGATCGATCTGAACAGAGCGAATACCGAAATCCGGCTGTTCCAAACGGACGAGGCCCGAACCACACTTCAAAACGTCGTAAACCAGGCGACAAAGAACAACTTGAAATGGATTCTCGCGTCAGCCCAGTCATCCTACGGCGCGTTCGCGGCCCTCAATTCAACCTTCGCGGAAATGATGGAGCGCCTGGAAGAGGCGATTCGGATTTACGACAGCATCGGCGCACCAAACGCTTCGGCGCGGCCTGCGTTCTATGTGATGGGCCAGCGCCAATTGGGCGGAGATTACGACGGCGCGCTTCGAGCCGCCGTCCGATCTTTACGTGCAGCCGATCCGCGAGATCACGTCCGTCTGTCGAGTGTTCTGGGGGTCGTCACCCCCATGCTGTACAAGAGAGGGTTCGTTTCGAGTTCCAGTATGGTGGGTCAGGAATCCGTTTCCCAAGCGGCGGATAGTCAAATTCCTTCGTTGATCGTCGGCGCAAATACGTCCATTGCTCAAATCAATGAATTATCGGGTCAACCGCAGAGTGCGGATGACGCTTTGCGGCGATCGGAAGAGGCAATCCGGGCGATCGACGAGAAGCAGCGTGTTCCTTCGCAAGCCAATATCGATAATGCCAAAGCCCGCGTGCTGCTGCATCGGCGTGACGCCCCACGCGCTGAACAACTCCTGGAACAAAACCGAAAAGCGGTTGAAGAACAACTGT
This sequence comes from uncultured Solibacteraceae bacterium, assembly GCA_964584785.1. Lineage (GTDB taxonomy): Bacteria > Acidobacteriota > Terriglobia > 20CM-2-55-15 > 20CM-2-55-15 > JAHFTY01. The sequence goes on along the minus strand of CAZPBY010000004.1, from coordinate 130,221 downwards.
CCGTCGTTACCTGGCTTCGAACCGAAACATGGATGCTTTTGGGCCAGGCGTACGTCCAGAACAAGAGGGTTCAGGACGCGGGAAATGCGTTTCGACAGGCGATCAGTATCGCTGAAAAGGACAACGATTTCGCCAAAACGGAGCGTACTCGCGTTGCCTTTGATGATGGGCGGCGGGAACTTTACGACTCCGCGATTGCGTACGAGTACGTCCATGGTTCGACCGATGCCGCGTGGACTTACCTTCAAAAATACCGCGCGAAAATATTCATCGAACAGCTGGCGCAATTCAATCCCGACATCGAGCGGATTCATGCGATCGCGTTGGATCGGAGCCAGGTGCAACGCGCGATTCCGGACAATCTGCAAGTCGTCGAATATGCCCTGTTGCCCGACAGGTTGCTGATCTGGGTCGTCACAAACAAGAGTTTCGAAACGCGTTCGGTTTCGATCAGCCGGGATTTGCTCGAAGAAAAGGTTCGGGATTTTCTGGCGAAGCTGCGCACGGAAAAACCCGTCTCCGATGAAGCCGCGGATCTATACCGGGTGCTGGTGGCTCCCATTGAGGGCCTGCTCGACACCAATCGTGCGCTCGCCATCATCCCCGATCGAGCGCTTCACGGCATGCCGTTTGCGGCGATTGCGCTTCCGGAAAACGGCTATCTTGTCGAACGGTATTCTCTTGTCGAGAGTCCGACGTTGACGCATTTGCTTGCCGGCGAGCGTGTGAAAGCCCCGCGAGACAGCGTGGTTGCATTCGCGTCCAGAGCGGACGACATCGACGGAAACGCGGAAATCAACGAAATGAAAGCTGTTTACCGCAAGGTCTCTCCCTTCGCGGGACCGCAGGTGACGAAAACCAGCTTCCTTCAGGCGATGGAACGGGCGCCCGTTTTTCACTATGCCGGACATTCCGCGCACGATGCGTCGGACCCGCTTCGATCGTCGATCCTCCTGGACGGCGACAAGCCGGGTCCGAACAGTGTGACGGCAGTCGATATCGTCGGCCATAAGCTGCTGTCGAACTCCGTCGTCGTGCTGTCGTCCTGCGATTCCTCGGTCGGGAACTCCAAAGATGGCGTCGGCATTCGCGGTCTTACATCCGCGTTCCTTATCAGCGGCGCCGGTTCCGTCGTCGGTTCGTTGTGGCCGGTCGAATCGACAAGCACAACGGAACTCATGGTGGCGTTTCACCGGGCGTTCGCGTCCGAGAAACTCAGCGTCACGGACGCGATGCGCAAGGCTCAACTGGCATTCCTCAAGTCGAATCCGAAACGCGCTCACCCTTACTACTGGTCCGGGTTCGTTGTGACCGGTAATTCCAGCGCTCTTCGCTAGCGCGCTCAGCCGTTGACGCGCCTTGCCCGGCTTTCTTTTTTATCCATTCGCGTCTAAACCTACATGATGCGAAATTGCGTAAGGACGTGCGATCTCTGCTGCCGCCGCGTGATTATGGGCCAGTTCGTTCGATTTGACGCGGAGCCCGGCGGCATGGAACTCCTGATGGTGCTGATTGCAAATCAGGACAAGAATTTTGAGTTGGAGGAAAATCCCGACGGCACGGTTCCACTCGATACTTGTCTGGACTGCGCCACGCGTGTGGCGTTCGAGCACAGTCAGGCTTTGAATTAACTTCAGGTCGAGTGGGACAGGAAGTCGGTTCGACCGCCGTCCAGCGTCAATACCTGCCCGGTCATATAACTCGACTCATCCGACGCGAGAAAGAGCGCGAGATTCGCGACGTCTTCCGGAGTACCCACACGATTCAACACCGCCTTCCGGCTCAGCGCTTCCAGGCGGGCGCGATCCGCGTCCGTATCCAGAAACTGAAGCATCTCGGTTCGAATGAATCCCGGCGCGATCGCATTGACGTTCACGTTGTGCGGACCGAGTTCCAGAGCCAGACGTTTGGTCAGGGAGATCACGGCCGCTTTCGTCATCGCGTAGGGAGTCGTCCCGTCGACGGAGGTTCCGAGTCCCGCGATGGACGAAAGATTGACGATCTTTCCAAAACGCCGCTCGATCATTCCCGGCGCGATCGACTGCACGGCGTAGATCATGCCCTTCAGGTTGACGTCGATCATTTCGTCGAGATCGTCGTCCGTCAGTTTCAACGTGCTTCCGGTCCGGAGCACTCCGGCGTTGTTGATCAGAATGTCGATGGGCCCGAGTTGTTTCACCGCCTGAGCGGCCATCGCTTCTACGGCGGGCTTCGATGCGATATCGGCGCGAATCGCCATGGCGCGACCGCCGGCGGCAACGATGTCATCGACAACCGCCTTCGCTTTCTCCTCACTGGTTGTAAAGTTCACCGCGACCGATGCGCCTTCGCGCCCAAACCGCCGGCAAATCGCCCGTCCGATCCCGCGTGATCCGCCGGTCACCAGCGCAACCCTTCCCTCGAGTCTTCCGCTCATAGTTGCAGGATACATAATTTGAGACGGAGGAACATTAGTTGATGCTCAGCCGGCGAGATTTTCCTCCGTCCCAAATTAGCCGTGGTGTACATTCACAGCCGGCCATGAAGCTGGACGGAATTTGGGGAAACATCTTTCGTTTAACGCCGAAGAAGGAATCGCTGGCCCAGGTGCTGCATTCCGTTCCGTTGTTCCAGGATCTGACGGCAAAGGAACTCCAAATCCTCGAGGGCCTGGTTCACGTTCGCAGCTATGAAGCGGGCGAACCGATATTTCGCGAGACCGAACCCGGCGCGGGGATGTACGTGATTCGCTCCGGCCGCGTCGACATCCGGCTGAACGACGAAGCCGAAAAGAAGCTGGTGCTCGCGGAGTTACAGACCGGCGATTTCTTTGGTGAGATGGCGCTGCTCGGCGACGGAGCCCGTTCGGCTACGGCCGTTTGTCGCGAACCTTCCGAGTTGATTGGTTTCTTTCATCCCGATCTTCAGGAAATCCTCAGTCTCTATCCGCTGGTGGGAGCCAAGATTGCCCTGGGCCTCGCCAAGACTCTAGCCGAGCGATTGCGTTACACCAACTCGCAACTCCGCGGCATCTGGGATATCCGAGGTACAAATGAAACGAGCCTTGGGTGACTCCTCCACACGGATCCTGACATTCGTCATCCTGCTGGCCATTTTCGTTTTCGCCGTACTCACGCTGAAGATTCTGCTTGTACCGCTCGTCGCCGCAAGTTTTGTGGCATACCTGTTCGAGCCGGCCATTGTCGCGATGCAGCGGCGCGGAATGCAGCGAGGCACTGCTTTTCTGCTGCTGCTGGCGGCTTCGGGCGTCGTCCTTGTGACTTTGCTCGCGCTGGCTCCGTCGCGCCTGCGGCTCGAAGCGCTCAATGCCAGCGCGGCAGGCTCTTCCGAACGGCTCGAAGCTCAGTTGTTACGTATCGAACAACGCATCAGCGACCAGCTGCCGATGTTCCAGGCGATTCACTTTGCGTCGATGGTGAACAACACGGCCGGCAATCTCGCCACTCGCTTGTTTGAGGCGCTGCCTGGACTGATCTCGAATTTCATCCTGAATCTTCTGCTCGTCCCGTTCATCGCGTATTTCATGGTGCGAGATGGAAGGAGCCTTCGACGCCGGATTGTCGCCCTTGTGCCGAACCGGTATTTCGAGATGACGCTGATCATGCTCCATCGCATCGACAAACAGATCGGCGGCTATCTGCGTGGACGCCTCATTGAATGTTCGCTTGTCGCGCTGACGCAGATGATTGCCATGGGCATTGCGTCTTTTTTTGTTCACCAACCGCAGATTTTTTTGATCTCCGTGGTTTGTGGAGCGACGAATCTGATTCCTTACGTCGGACCCCTGATGGGCGCGGGATTCGGCGCGCTGTTATACGTCGCTGCGTACGGTCTTCCTCTGTCGTCCGTTTGGGGCCTTTTGATCGCCACCCTCGCCGCGCACTTAGTCGACAATGTCGCGATTGCGCCGCTCGTGTTGTCGCACAACGTTGATCTACATCCATTGACGGTCGCACTGGTGCTCGTCATCGGCGGTGAGCTGCTTGGAATTTTGGGGTTGCTGATCGCGATACCGGTTGCGGCGAGTTTGAAGGTGATCGGCCAGGAGGTTTATAACAATTATCGACTGCAGCGGCGAGCCAATGAGCCGGCTCCAGAGACTTGACCGATGTGCAGGAATCCGGTTATTTGCGTTTGACGTTGGACACTGGACATTCCAACATCGAACATCTTCGGACGAAGCTTCTGAATATGTCAGACGTTGGGATGTCCCATCTCCAACGTGATATGCAGATGACCGGATTGAGCCCTACCCCTTCCTATGTCCACAACCCCGTGCTCATGTAACGTTCGCCAATGTCGTTCAGAAGCGTGACGATCACGCCTTTTCGAATCCGTTTTGATGTGCAGGAATCCGGTTATTTGCGTTTGACGTTGGACACTGGACATTCCAACATCGAACATCTTCGGACGAAGCTTCTGAATATGTCAGACGTTGGGATGTCCCATCTCCAACGTGATATGCAGATGACCGGATTGAGCCCTACCCCTTCCTATGTCCACAACCCCGTGCTCATGTAACGTTCGCCAATGTCGTTCAGAAGCGTGACGATCACGCCTTTTCGAATCCGTTTTGCGGTTTCGTAAACGCCTTGCAGATACGCGCCCGACGACTGTCCGGCAAAGATGCCGAAACGCGCCAGCAGCGCGCACATTCGCGCGGCATCGGCGCTTGAAACACGAACCTTCTGATCGACGACGCTCGAGTCGAGGATTTTCGGAATGATGTCACCCGGGTTCTCGAGCGGCTTCAATCCTTCGACACCGGGAAAGTCTTCGGGAACAATCTGAACGATTTCGACGCCCGGCACGTCTTTTTTCAGCCGACGCCCCACACCGGTGATCGCTCCGCCCGTTCCGATACCACAAACAAAGTGCGTCAGCCGTCCCTCCGTCTGGAGCAGGATTTCCGCCGCGGTGGTGTGATAGTGCGACAGCCAGTTGTTGTCGTTCGCATATTGATCGCAATGAAAGTACCGGTCGGGATCGGCCTCCGCGATCCGGTGCCCTTCTCTCAACGCCTCGTCGTAACCTTCCATCGGATCCGTCTGGATCAGTTTGGCGCCGTGCGCCTGTATGCGCAGCTTTCGTTCGCGGCTCGCGTTTCCGGGTACGACGATCTGGACCGGAAGATTCATCATTGCGCCCAGCATGGCATAAGCGATGCCGGCATTCCCCGAACTCGAATCCAGAACCACGCGCCCTTTGCCGATTTGTCCCGCGATCAGCGCTTCAAGCAACATGCGTCGCACAGGCCGGTCCTTCAGGCTTCCTCCGGGATTGGTGTATTCGGCTTTGGCGTAAACCTTCACTTCGGGAAACTCTTCCTTGAAGCAAAGAATTTCCACCATCCGCGTGTTCCCGATGAGGTTCAGCGCGGGAAAGCGTTCGTGAAACTCGACGTACCGGTCTTCGATGGGAATTGCAGCGAAGGGATTCATAGATTCGCGATGGAACTAGTTTAAAAGAGGAATTCTACGGCGTACACCCAACCAGATCCGCCGCCAGTACGGGACTGCGACGGGTATAACACGAGGTTCTTCATGATCCGCCTTATACGACCGGTTCTTTGCAAGCTGCTTCACCGTTTCATGGTAGGCATAGACGTTGCAGTGAATGCATCGCAGCAGCGGAATGGAAACCTCAAGTATGGGGGTAAACAAATGATCGTTCGAATTACAGATCTGAGGACGGCTCATTACTGCCCTCAATATAACATCGCTCCTCTTTCAGCGAAAGAAGACGATCGTCACGAGCACGAAGACCGGCACAAGAATCAGGCCCGAATACACCATGTAGCCGCCAAACGACGGCATCCGGACACCGGCCCTCTGAGCGATGCTCTTCACCATGAAGTTCGGCCCATTCCCAATATAAGTGTTCGCCCCCATGAACACCGCACCGCACGAAATGGCTCGCAGCAGCCTGTCTCCGATGCCGGAATAGACCAGCGTGCTCAGGTTCTCCACGCTGCCGCCGACTGCGCCCGACGCCATTGCGGCAAACGTCATGTACGTCGGAGCGTTATCCAGAAAGCCCGACAAGAAGCCGGTCGCCCAGAAATACTGCCACGATCGATTGAGACCGAAGCTCACCGCTTTTGCCTGAAGGATCTGAAGCGTCGGCACCATCGTCACGAAGATCCCGATGAAGACGGCGGCCACCTCGATAATGGGGTGAAAATGAAAGTGGTTGGCGGCGTGAATCTTTCGCGGAGTCGTGAACCACGAGAGCAGCGAAAACGCGATCATGGCCGATTCGGCAATGCCGCGGCCCCAGCCAAAATAGCCGCTCGTCATTGCGGCCAGCATGACACCGGCCAGGTAGAGGAAATTTCCAGAACCTTCAATATGCACTCGGCGCCGCGGCTGGACATCTTCAATTAATGAACCTTTCGTCTCGACATCCTCCTTGTCGAAAACGAATTGATCGTAAAGATTGAAAATGATCAAGACCGCGCCGACCGTCATCGCCCATGCCGGAATCAGGCGTAATGTCCAGTGGAACGGCACACCGCGCAGGAACCCCAGGAACAACGGCGGATCACCGAGGGGTGTCAGCAGCCCTCCGATATTGCTGACGATGAATATGAAAAAAATGACGAGGTGCGCACGCCGTTCCCGATGCTGATTGGCGCGCAGATACGGCCGGATCAACAGCACCGAAGCGCCGGTCGTGCCGATGACATTCGAGAGCAACGCTCCGAAAATCAGAAATACCGTGTTGGCCAGGGGCGTTCCGGCAAACTCGCCCCGGATGTAGATTCCCCCGGCGATGACATACAACGACGCGATCATCACCAGGAACGAGCAATAGTCCAGAAGCGAATGCGTCAGCAGACCCGTCGCGTTCGGTATCGTCAGGAAAAGCACGGGGATCGACACAACCGCGCTCAGGATCAGCTTGTTCAGATTGCGGTCCCACCATTTATCCGCGACGATCGGCAAAACGGCCAGCGACGCGATCATGATGACGAACGGAACGATGCTCCAGGCCGGGAAAAACATCGCGTAAGTGTACGCCACGAAGCCCGTCGCTGCGCTCCGGGTTCTGTACATTGTGCCCATCATGCGGCAGCGTGCAGAACCCGGAGCGCAGCGACGGGCTTCGTGACGAGACTTCAGAATCAGGCGCTGCGATACAGCTTGGTGAGAACGAACTCCTTGTGGCCCAGGGTTTCGGCTGCGGTCATCCGCCCGTTCAGGGTGCGAATCATCATGGCGATGAGCGCATCGCCTGCCTGATCGAGTGTCATCTCCCGGCGTAGAATCCCGCTCAAATCGACGTCGATGTGTTCACCCATCGTGGCGACGGTCTTGGGATTCGCGGATGTCTTGATCGTCGGAACGATTGGATTGCCGATGACGTTGCCCTGCCCCGTCGTGAAGATGTGAACGATCGAGCCTGCGGCTCCGACGAGCGTAATCATCTCTGCCGCAGCGGAAGACGAATCCATGAACCACAGGCCTCTGCCCTTCGCGGATTCTGCGGGCTTCAGCACGCCGACATACTTCGTCGTCTTTCCGATCTTTTGCAGGTTGCCGAGAGCTTTTTCCTCGATCGTGGTTAATCCGCCGGCAATATTCCCCTTGGTTGGCTGCGATCCCAGCAGATCGGCGCCTGTACTTTCGATGAAATCGTTATAAGCCTTCCAGGTGTCGTAAAACTGGCGGCCCACTTCCGGCGTCGCGCCTCGCGAGACCGCGATCTCCTCGGCGCCGGTAATTTCCGAGGTCTCGCCGAAGTACACGGTGGTTTCCTGTTTGACGAGCTTGTCGATGACGTTGCCGACGGCGGGATTCGATGCCAGACCGGATGTGGTATCGGATTCCCCGCACTTGGTCGACCACCAAAGATCCGAGAACGAACACTCCGTCTTCTGTTGCTCCGTTGCATATTGAACAAACTGCTGCGCCTTCCGCGATGCCATCTCCACCGTTTTGAGATCGCCGAGTCCTTCGATCGAGAACCCCGCGACCGGTTTGCCGGTCTCCGCGATTCCGTCGACGATTTTCTTCGTCCACACGGGCTCGATACCGATGACGATGCAGGCCGCGACATTCGGATTGCGTCCGGTGCCGATCAGCGTGTCGAAATGAAGTTGAAGGTCTTCGCCGAACTGCAGGCGTCCATAAGGATGCGGCAGCGCCATAGTGCCTTGAATGTGACTGGCGACGGCCTCGCAGGCCGCATTCGACAAATCATCGAGAGGAAGAATCACAACGTAGTTCCGGCAGCCGACGCGGCCGTTCTCTCTCCGGTATCCCATGAAAGTAGGAATGCTCATCTCACCACCTCGCCGTTTTCAAATTGTGTGTATGAACGTGATCGCCGATTGCAATGTCGGCGACCGCATTACCGATCGGCACTCCATACTTGATCACGCGATCACCTTTTTTGATGGCCGCGATCGCTACTTTATGTCCCAATGGGATTTCTTTATTCGCTTTGACGGTCAGCGTCGAATCGTCTTCCATACACCAGCCCTCGAGACTCTCGCCGCCGGAGATGTCGCGGACAGCAACCCCAACCTGATCCTTTTTGGCGTGAACTATGAAACCAATCATTCTGCAGGCTCCTATTGAAATTGAGGCAAGGAATGTTATCAGAAACCGGAACAGCAGTACTAAGCTGAGGTGGATGAAAGCCCTTCCAAGGCTCATTCTCGTCGCGCTTCTGGCGGGCGTGCCTTTGTTCGCCGGGCAGGCGAGTGCGATTGACGGAATGGTCGTTCGATTCGGAACGACGGAGGGAATATCCGGAGTCGACGTCGAATTGACGCGCATCGAAGGGACGAAGGCGTTCCCTCTTGCGGAGCGCCAACAGGCCGGACCGGGAGGGCCCGGCGTGATTGCTCCGATGGCCGCAGGTCCCGCAGACATTTTCTCCGCTCGCACCAATTCGGATGGCCGCTTCGGTTTCACGAACCTGCCGCCCGGCCTTTATCGACTGTTGGCTGCGCGGTCCGGCGGCGCGTACTGTCCTGCGGAATACGGAGAGCGCGAACCTCGAGGGCCGGGCACCACGATCGTTTTGGCGGAAGGCGCAGCGTTTCGCGACGCGCGTATCGAATTGGTCCCGTCCGGAACAATTTCAGGACGGGTTGTGGACGAGAACGGCGATCCGGCGGGACGGATTCGCGTCATGGCCATCGATGCGCGTTGGAAGGATGGCCGGCAGGAATTGGGCCTCGTCCAGGCGCTGTTCACGAACGATCTCGGCGAATACCGCCTCTTCTGGCTGCCGCCCGGCCGCTATTACGTTGCGGCGAAGCCCGAGGATCCGCACCGTCAAAACCTTTCGGTCCTGGTTTTGCCGCCTGACGCGGAACCGACACGCGAAGTCTTTCCGGTCGCCACGGTGACTCACCGTCTTCTTACAACCGGCGAAACTGTCGCCGAAACTGTCGAGGCGGTTTATCACGGCGGAGGCGCGGATCTTCAAGCGGCACGCGCCATCGATCTCGCTCCCGGCGCGAACGTCAGCGGGATCGACATCCAGCTCGGCGACGCACGCGGCCGCGCGCGAACCATTCGAGGATTCGTTTTCGACGCCTCCGGCAAACCAGTGAAGGCCGCCGCGGTTTCGGCAGTTCCGCAGGCCGAAGGAGCAAGCATCGTCATTCCCAGCGTCATGAGCGACGCCGACGGATCATTCGAACTGACGATCGGTCCCGGCCCCTACACGTTGCGCGCCATTCGTACAGACGGCAGGCGCACCAATGTGCAGGATGCCGTCATCATGGGCAACTCGTTTGCAGTGGGTGCACCCAGTGCGTTCCTGCCAATCCCCGCGGGCATCGACGACCTTGAGGATGTTGCCATGCCGCTGCGATACGGCATCACCATCGACGGCCACGTGATTGTCGAGGGCCCGGATGTGAAAGGCCTCGAGGCGGACAATTTCGGAATCCAGATGCGGCTGATTCCCGATAAACCCTTCTTTCCGACATCCACCGCCGGCACCACAACTGAAGGCTTTTTCAACGTCACCGATGTTCAGCCGGGTGACTATCACTTGAACGTTTCGCCCATACTCAACCTGTACACCGGCCCGCCGGCCATCGTGCCGGTTCCGCGCGACGCGCTGCAAAATTACTATGTGAAGTCGATTCGGCTCGGACCACATGACGTTCTGAACGACGGCTTGCACGTAGGCACCTCGATTGAGGGCGAACTCGAAGTCGTCGTCGGCTCGAATGGCGGAATCATTCAGGGCGATATTGAGGATTCCGCCGGGGGATCCGTCTCGAATGCAGCCGTCGTTCTGATGCCCGAAGGAACGCCGAAGGCTCGACCCGATCTTTACAAAAGTGTCCGGAGCGATCGCGCCGGCCGGTTTACGATTCGCGCGGTGACTCCGGGCGATTACCGGTTGTTCGCGTGGTCGCGGATCGAAGACGGTATCTGGTTCGATCCCGAGTTCGCTCGCGCCAATCGCGGCCGCGGGACCGCAGTGCACGTCGTGGAAGGACAAAACCCCTCCGTGCATCTCCAAATGGTGCGCCCATGACGCTGCTTCTTTTGCAGGTTGTCATCGCCGCGTCGCTGCAGGGAAAGATTGTGGTGTGGGGTTCGACAACGCCGCTCGGCCAGGTCGAAGTCGAACTGCGGCGCGCAGACGGTTCGAACGCAAAACCGCTCGTCGTCGTGACAAACGCGCAGGGCGACTTCTATTTCGCAAATGTTCCGCCGGGTCAGTACCAGCTTGTAACGATGCGTTCCGGATTCACACAGGGTGAATATCGTCAGCGACGGCCCGGCGGTGCGGGATCGCCGATAACGTTGGCTCGCGGTCAGCGAATGACCGGCGTCACGATCTCGATGGCGCCGGGCGGCGCGATTGCCGGACGGTTGCTGGACAAAGACGGGCAGCCCATGCCACGCGCAACTGTTTACGCGTCTCGATCGTCGTACGTTGAGGGAAGGCTGACGCTGAACAACATTCAATCGGCCATTACCGACGATCGCGGAGAGTACCGCTTATTCTGGCTGCCTCCGGGCCGCTACTACGTCAGTTTCCGGCCAGTCAACGGGCCGGGAATGATCGGCGGTGGAAACATGGTCGCGAATCCGGGCGGCTCGGACGCGACATTTGGAATATCGCCTTTGATCCGGTCGCGACCCCAGGCGCGGAATCCACGTCCTGCGGAATTGGAGGAACGCGAACTATACAAAGCGACATACTTCCCGGGCACAACGGAATTGCAATCGGCGGCGCTGCTCAATCTGCGCGCCGGTGAAGAGATTCGCGACGTCAACGTCACGGCGATGACCGGTAAGACGTCGGCGGTCCGCGTATCCGTTCTCGATCCCTCGACTGGCAGCACTAGCGTTGCTGCTCTAGTTATGATTGCGCCTTTGATCGGACCGCCGCAGCCGGTGAATGCGGTTATCGCCAATCCGACCCTTCCCAGCATCGTTTACTACCTAACACCTGGCACTTACGAAGTTCGCGCTCCCATCTCCACAACCAAGTCCGGACGGGCCGTAATCCACGTGCTGGATAGGGATCTTGATGTCACCATCTCACTCGCCTCGTTCACAGTATCGGGCAGCGTGCGAATCGAAAACGCGCCGGACGGATTCGATGTGCAGAACCGCCAAATCATCCTCCGTGCTCCGCCCGCATTTCGCCTGACGGGAAAGATCGCCGCCGACGGCACGTTCCGCGTTGAAGGCGTTCCTGCCGGCGACTACGAGATGGTCGTATCGGATGATGCTTTGGAGACGATGTACCAAACGTCAACACCGAACATCCGAGTCGGTTCCGAGTCGCAAACGCCGCTGGAAATCACGCTGAGCGGAAATGGCGGGGAACTCGCTGGCGAGGTGGTCGACGAAAAGGGAAAGGCGGCGGCGGATGCCACAGTCGTGCTGATTTCGAATGGGAGTTCGCAGTTCAAAACGGCGACGACAGATTCGAATGGACATTTTCAGATGCGCGGGATCGCGCCGGGAGAATACGCCGTCTATGCGTGGGAAGACGTCGATCCCGGAGCGTGGCTCGATCCGAATTTCATTTCGATATTTCGCAAATTCGTGACGACCGTTTCTATCGCGGCTGGAGAAAAACGAAACATTCGGATTCCCCTGATCCCCCTCGGATGAGAAAGTAACTATGTTCACGGACGAACATCGCATTTCATTTGCGCAACGACGACGCAAGCGCACTTGTTTTGGACCAACGACTTACACGCGGCTGGAAAGTTGCTACGCACCCGAATGCCAGGAGTGTGCATGGATAGCTTGGGCGCCGACATCCGATACGCGATACGTCTTCTTCTGAAACAAAAACTGTTCACGGCCATTGCGCTATTGACGCTTGCCGTTGGGATCGGTTCAAACGTTGCGATCTTCACGCTTGTCAATGCCGTTCTGCTCCGTCCATTACCGTTTCACAATCCGGACCGGCTCGTTCGCATCTTCGACGATTTGCGCGGCGCCGGCTCGAAGAATGTGGGGCTGTCGATTCCGGAGCTCGAGGACTTGCGACAGCGCTCCGATATCTTCGAGCAAGTGAGCGTGATCTTTCCGATCAGCACTGCGCTTTCCGGCGGCGATCAGGTGGAGCGGATCGAACTATTGGGCACGAGTCCAAATTACTTCGAATTGCTCGGCGCGAAAGCGGCTCTTGGACGCGTTTATGGACAAGCCGACTGGCAGCCGGGATTTCTCGACGGAGTCGTGATCAGCGACGGCCTTTGGAAGCGACAGTTCGGCGGCGACCCAGCTGTACTTGGTAAGCGCATCCGGGTCGATGAAGATGGGTACACCATCATCGGCGTAATGCCTCCCGACTTTCGTCATCCCGGACAAACCGTGAACGGCGACGTCGATCTCTGGGCCGGTTGCGGCTTCGTCGCAAATCCCTTTCCGAATCCGCCGATCCGCGCGGCACGCAACGTCCCCGGCGCGATCGGACGTCTCCAGCCGGGCGTAACACTCGAGCAGGCTCAACAACGTCTTGACGCGCTGACAGCCCGACTCCAGCAGACCTATCCGAAAGACTATCCGGAACAGCTGAAGTGGACGTTGCGGCTCGAACTCGCACAAGCCAGCCTGACCGGAAATGTACGTCCGACGTTGGTCGTGCTGCTGGCCGCGGTCGGCATCCTTTTGTTAATGGTGTGCGCCAACGTTGCGACGCTTTTGATTGCGCGGTCGTCCGCACGCTCACGTGAATTTGCCATCCGTCAATCATTGGGTGCGCCGCGCGCTCGCCTCGTTCGTCAGATGTTGATCGAGAGCGTGATCATCGCGCTTGCCGGTGGAGTGGCGGCGATCGGCGTGCTGCGATTGATGCGCACTACACTGCTCGCGATGATGCCGGCGGATGTGCCGCGACTCACCGAAGTCAACGTCGATTGGCGGATCGTCGCGATGGCATTCGGATTATCGACTCTGACTGGAGTGCTTTGCGGAATCGCCCCGGCTTTTCACGCGTCAGCGACCGATCCCAATCGCGATCTGAAAGAAGGGGGACCCGGCGGCGGACAGAGCGTCCGGCAGAATCGCTCGCGTTCCGCACTCGTGATCATTGAGGTCGCGCTGTCCGTGGTGTTGTTGATCGGCGCCGGACTGCTGATTCGCAGCTTCGACGCGATGCTGCGACAGGAACCCGGCCTGGAACCGCAGGGACTCACCGCGGGACAAATTTGGATTCCTGTCCCGAACAATCCAGCAGCCAATCCCTATCGGACTGTGCTGCTGAGATCGGCGCTGTTTCGAAAGATGCTCGCGGAAATTGTGAAAATTCCGGACGTGGACAAGGCCGCGATTGGTTTATCCAACGATCTGCCTTTCTTGAGTAATGTTCGCAATCCACTTCCCTTTTCTTTCGCCGACGAGCCGAACGCGCGTCAGGATGATCGTGCCGTCGCGTTCGGTTCCGTGAGTCCGGATTACTTCGCAGTTTTGAAAACTCCGTTGAAAAGAGGCCGGCTGCTGACGGATCACGATATCGAAACGGTCGGCCGTGTTGTGGTGGTGAACGAAGCGTTTGTCCGAAAGTTTTCATCACAAAAGGAAGTCATCGGCCGGCACATTCGCAATGCGGGCGGGGCTGAGATGGAGATCGTCGGCATCGTCGGCGACATACGCGACAACGGCCTCGATGCAGCGCCGGTGCCGCGCGTCTATCAGTCGCTCTTTCAGACATCCAATCAAACCCCTTCCGTATTTGTGCGTACGCGGTCGGGCGCGCGAATCAATCAGGAGGCCATGGCGAAAACGATTCACGCCGTCGAACCGGAGCTGCCGGTGTTCAACGTGAAACCGATGGGCGAATGGATGGCGGCGTCGATGACCCGACGACGGTTTGCGCTTTCACTCATGTCTGGATTTGCCGGCGTGGCGTTACTGCTGGCGACTCTCGGGATTTACGGTGTGATGGCCTTCCTGGTAAGCCAGCGTATTCCAGAATTCGCGATTCGCCTCGCTCTCGGAGCGAAGCGCGGCGACATCTTGACACTCGCTGTTCGGCCCGCCGTGATGCTTATGTTGGCCGGCGGCGTGGTCGGATGGGTCGTCTCCATGGCGGTCACGCGCCTGATGTCGGCTTTGTTGTTCGGCGTTTCCGCAAGCGATCCCCTCACATTCCTCGCCGCGCCGCTGCTGTTAGGCGCTGTCGCGCTGATTGCCTGTTTGATTCCCGCCCGTTCTGCAACACGAGTGTCGTTGGTGAAAGTGCTAAGAGCGTAGTCCGTTGTTATCTATTTTTTCTGAACCGAACCTGAACCGAGTATTTGTTGCGTCACGGTTGCGTCACCCGTGTACTTCACGGAACCGGACCCGGCGATGAGCGCGTTCAACTTTTCACTCGCATTCAAGGAGGCGTCACCGCTTCCGTAAATGCTGATCGTTACGGATTTGCTTTTCAGATTTTCACCGTGGTAATTGCCGGAACCCGCGATGGTGGTCTCCTGTTGATCTGCCGTGCCGGCGATCGATAGATCACCAGAGCCTCCGAGCACCAGTTTCAGCCGATCCGAATGGATGCCTTTAGCATCAATGGCCCCGGAACCGCTGAGCTCAATCGCATTCAGATCCTTCGCGCTGAGTTTGTACGTGATGGTTTTTGTCGGACTGAGGTTCACGTTGTTTTTGGTGCCGAGGATCAAATGCTTACCCTCGACGTCGGATGTCAGGTAAGGCAAGAGATCATCGTCGGCCGTGATCGAGAGCGATTCCGTCCCATTTTTATCGATCACCAGTTGTCCTTCGCCTTTCAGTGTCACTTCATCAAAACCGCCGACGGCGCGCGTCTGACTGATCACGTTTCCCGAACCGCGCACGGCCGGTGAAACAACGCGGCAACCCGCCACCGCGACGGCGAGGAAGATCATAAGAACAGGAAATCTTCGCATTCTTCACCTCGGATCGAGCAACCGGGAGCCGCAGCCATCGCGGTCACCAGATTCGGGACACGGAAACGGCTATTCCTCGGGCCTCTGCATAAAGCGCATAAGAAACCGATTCGTTCCCGCCCCAATGGGTTTAAGGCTATTCCAGATCCTCTGCCAGATCTTCCACGTTCCGTCCGGTTGCCGGCGCCACACCGTCAGGAACCGTCCATCATCGTAGATCGGGGTTCCGCCTTTATTGGGAATCAGCTTCAGGCTAAACAGCACGCGTTCGACCGCGCAATCGCCGACGACGTCGATAATGCGCTCGGTGGTTTCAAAATCCTGGATGGTGAAGTACTCGAAGTAATCGCGCCACCAGTCTTCGATCTGTTTCTTTCCCGTAAGCGTCATCTCGGCCGGAGGCATGTAGACCACGTCGTCTGCGAGATCCGACAGGAGGACCGGGATGTCCCCGGTTTTGATGGCGTCTATCTGGTTTTGATAATTCGCCGCTATCGGATCGGCTTCGTTGATCTGTTTATGGCTTCGCCCTAACGGGCTCGCATTCGCTTCGCTCATGGGACTTTTACTGGCGTTTATCACCGTTTTGTTTCGTCAGGAAGTAAATTAAGTCCGACTTCGTCAGGATGTCGAATCCGTGCGCCTGCTTTACGAGGATGGCCGTCGTTTCGTGACCGATTTGGCTGGTGACTTCGGTCAACGACGCATCCTCCGAAATAACCGGGAAAGGCCGCTCCATGTATTCCGCGACGGGTTTGCGTTTCGCCTCGGGGTTTTGCATGAGAATCTCGAGGATCCGGGCTTCGCTCAGACTGCCGACGACCTCTCCGGCTTCGATCACCGGTACCTGAGAGATGTCATGTTCGCGCATCAGATTAACCGCGTCCTCCACGGTCACTCCCAGGGCGACCGAAACGATCTTGTCCTTGCGGTGGGCTTTATCACGACAGACCTGGCTGGCACGGATGTTGATCCTCGGTTCGAGGAACTGGTTATCACGCATCCAGTTGTCGTTGTAAATCTTGCTGAGGTAACGCGTCCCCGAATCCGGAATAATCACGACAACGATGTCGTTTTCGCTGAGAGTCTCCGCGCATTTCAGCGCGATGTGCACAGCTGCGCCCGCGGAACCGCCGGCGAAGATGCCTTCGGTCCTGGCGAGCGCGCGAGTGCGCAGAAAAGCGTCCTTGTCGCTGACGGCGTAGATCTCGTCGATTACCGAGAAGTCCACGTTTGCGGGTTTTTCGTCCTGACCGATGCCTTCCACTTTGTACGGCTGGACCTGCGGCTTTCGTCCGGACCGAAACATTTCCGCAAAGATCGATCCCTGTGGATCGGCTCCGATCACTCGAATGGCGGGGTTCTTTTCCTTCAGGAATCGAGCCACGCCCGTTATGGTTCCGCCCGTCCCGACGCCGATGACCACGTGCGTCAGTTTTCCTTCGGTCTGATCCCAGATCTCCGGCCCGGTCGTTTGATAGTGGGCCAACGCATTCGCCGGATTCTCGTACTGGTTCGGGAAGATGCTGTTCGGAATCTCGCGGCTGAGCCTTAAAGCCACCGAATGATAGCTGCGGGGATCGTGGTGATCGACCTGAGTCGGAGTCACGATGACTTCCGCGCCGAGCGCCCGAAGCGCATCGATCTTTTCCTGGCTCATTTTGTCGGGCATCGTGAAAATACATTGATACCCTTTGATCGCCGCAGCGAGCGCCAGTCCCATTCCGGTGTTTCCCGACGTTCCTTCGATAACGGTCCCGCCCGGCTTGATCTTGCCGGCTTTCTCTGCGGCTTCCAGCATCGTGATGCCGATTCGATCCTTCACGCTTCCGCCGGGATTGAGGTATTCGAGCTTCGCAAGCATTGTGGCCCGCAGTCCGCGAGCCATGCGGTTCAGGCGAACGAGCGGGGTGTTGCCGATCGCTTCAAGAATGTTGTTGTGCCACATTAGCTGACAACTCCGCTGACGATCTCTTCGACTCTCGTTTCAACGTCGCCCAGTTTCTGCACAGCCGTTGCCATCGGCAGATTGCTGACGTAGATATGCTTCACGCCCCGCTGCACGAGGGCCCGCACGCTTCGAGCGCAGATCTCGACGGCCGGTACGCCGGCGTCAAAATCCCGTTTGAGGTCGTCGAAAGGAACCGGGAAAAACTGCGAAAGCATCCTGGACGTTTTGAGGTTCGCGCTCCGGTAGTAAAACACTCCGAAAACCGCGGGGATCTTCACGGCAAGTTTGGCCGAGTAGTTGAGGAATTCATCGAGCGCGGACGTTTCGTAATGCGACGCGATCTGCGCGAGGAAAAAATCCGCCGAGTATTCCGGTTCGAGGATGTACTCCACCTGACGGAGACCGCCGTGCGGGCTCGCCCATCCGCCCAGCGTCATACCCGGTATCTTCTGACGGATGAGCCGTCGCAGTTCGTACGCATGCTCGACGCATCGCGGAGCGCCGTCGCTCTTGTCGCCGCCAAGGACTACCATCGAATTGAAGCCGAGCGCATAAGCGCGTTCCGCAAACCCGAGGCAGTACTCGAGCGAGTGTTTCGTCGTGAGGATCGGCACAATCCGCGACCGATCGACTTCGTTGCCGAGATTGATCGTGACGTGCCGCAGGTTCGGCTCTTCCCGGCGTCCGATGGCGCCATCCGTCATGAACACGAATCGGCGGAGGGCCGCGATTTTCCGCATCAGATGATTGCTGTCGATCCATGCCTCGACGCTCTCCTCCATCGGAAGATCCATTCGCGGCGGACACATTTCGACATTGATCAGGCGCTTCTCGGCCTTCAGCGCGTTGAGGAGCGACATAATGAAGATTGTACCTGACTATGCGCGACGGCCGGCAGTCGCGGCGGCTTTCTTGATCTCGAGTTTCTTCTTGCCCGGCGATACGACGGTCTTCTCCGTACGGTAATTCTCCATCGCCCGGCCCAGATCCATTTCAACGCGACGCCGCAGCCGGTCGGGCGCCAGAACCGTTGCGGAAGCGCCAAAACTCAGAACCCACGATGCCAGCTCGAACTCGCCGCCGGCCCGCATCTTCAAGTTGATTCGACCGTGCCCGATTTCGCGGATCTGTTGCGACGGATGCCACACCCGCGACCGGACATACTCCGCCACGTCGGCGCCGAAGATGATTTCGACATCGGCCGGCTCTTCCTTGATCACTCCGAATGCCTCGCCAAGATAATTCTCAACGGTAAAGTCGGCCGGTTTCTCGAACTGAGCGGCCAGCTTTTCCAGACGTTCGATCCGCTCGACAGCGAACGTGCGGATCTGCTGGTATTCCTCGACGTAGCCGAACAGGTAAAGGCCGCTGCGGAAATACATCAGGCGGTATGGCTGCACCGTATATAACTTCCGCTTCTGACTGTGCACGGAGTAATAGTGCATGCTGATTTTGTGGCCTTCGCCGATAGCGTCCATCAACGTGCGGATGGTTCCCTTGTGCTGATCCAGGTCCTTTGGAGCGTCCGCGCGGACGGTAATCATCGAATCCAGACTGTCGAGAAACTCGATGTTCTTCTCAGGCAGCGCGCTTTCAATCTTCTTGAAGGCGGATTCGATGTCGGTTGAAAACGGCGGGGCCGCGAGATTGATCAAAAGCTTTTTGCTGAAATAGAGCGCAGCGATCTCGGATAACGAGAGGCTGGCCAGCGGCAGACCTTTGTATTCCTCGTTCAGGCGCCAGTAAACTTTGCCGTCGTAACGCTCGTCGTAAAGCGGAAAGCCGGCTTCCATCAGCGCCGCGAGGTCCCGGCGGATCGTTTTCGTCGAAACGACATGATGATCGGCAAGATCGGTGATGGTCGTCCACCGATTGTGTTCGATCTGCTTCAGAATCGCCCATTGCCGGATGAGTTGCGCGTTTCGGCCCATCATTCCCCCAAATACGTTTAAGGTCGCGGCGTCATGAAAACAATCAAAACAAGGTCGTCCGTAGAAGCGTTACGCACCCCGTGCGCCTGATTCGGCCGTGCGACGACCGTTTGGCCTACGCTCAATTCACGTTCTTCTCCGCCGATATGGAAAACGCCTCGCCCTCGCAGGACGAAATAGATCTTATCCGATTCTGCATGCGCGTGGATGCGCTGATCCTGGCCGGGTTTCAAGCAGTACAAATCGCAGAAGTATTTGTCGGAGTCGAAGAGCGGAATTTTCTGCATCTTCTCGTCCGAGAAACGGATGAGGTCGGTGACGTTGTGTGTTTCCATAACTATGGCGTTTCGGCAGGAAGCCCATCGCGGCGCTCCGGGTTCTGTATACTGTACCAATACCCACCAACGTCGGCTGTGCGGCAGCGTCAGAACCCGGAGCGCCGCGACGGGCTTCGTGATATCACCTTTCCCTGACGGGGCTTATTGTAGAGGAAACAGTTTCGCGGCAGGGACAATTTCCTGGATGGTCTGGACCAGCTGGGGATGGCAGGTAAACAGCAGCACCTGATGCGTCGTGCATAGTTCCCGGACAGCCCGGATCGAGGATCGTGTGCGCTCCGGATCGAAGTTCACGAATATATCGTCGAACACCACGGGCAGCGGTTCGACGTGATTCGCGTATTCGCGAACGAGGGCCAGCCTCATACAGAGATACAGCTGCTCGGCCGTGCCCCGGCTCAACATTTGCGGCGACAGACGCGCGCCATCCGAGCGCTCGACTTGTATTTCCGTGCCGTCGACGGGAGTGAAGACGCGCACATAACGCCCTTCGGTCATGACGCTGAAGAATGAAGACGCCTGACGCAGGACCTGCGGCTGGCGGTCGGTTTCGTAGATCCGGCGGGTTTCGTCCAGCATGGCGCGGCAGAGCGTCAGGACCGCCCAATGCTCGGCGGCGACGTCCAATCGCGCCAGCACTTTCTCCTGCTTGGCGAGGGCTCGCGTCCGATCCTCGCTGCGCTCCCTTGTGGCAATGCGCTTCGCCCGGCGT
>CAZPBY010000004.1:74765-109912 GCA_964584785.1 uncultured Solibacteraceae bacterium | reverse complement strand
ATCGGTGCATCATCCAAATCTCCTACGCGATAGGTGTGTCCGATCCGCTCTCGGCTGCAATGGTGAAATGCGCTCGTCCGGGCGTCCCGTTTCGTGACGAGCGTGCACAAGACGTTGATCGGCGTCCGCCAGGTCGCGCAGAGCGGAGTCGTATGCCGCATCCTCTTCCGCCCGCATATCGAAAAGGAATCCCATTTCCTGCTGCTCCACGGGAATCTTTTCGATCTCGATCATCAGCTGCCGGCGTTGCTTGAAAGTCTCGGCGCGCTCCGCGAAATCGATTTCGTCGGCAGCACCGCCTTCTTCGAGGAGCGCGGACAGGCTGGCGCGCGTCTCGCCAAATTGTTGCTGGATCATGCGGATTTCGGTTTCGAGCTGTGCGATGGACTCGTCGATTTTGTGGATTCCTTCTCCGACTTTGCGCATCTCGTCGAGATCGGCGATACGCCCGTCGATATCGGCCGGCGCAATTTCGAGTTTGCCGGTCATCTTCCAGATTTCCCGCTCGATCCCTCGGGCCTCGTCCTCGGTTTTCTTCACCTCGTCGTTGCAAGCGGCAAGCCGGGACGTGCAATCGCGGAGTTTTCTGTCCACGTTTTCCGTCGACCGCACGCGACGCCGGTACCAGAGAAGCGGCACGAGCGAGACGGTAATCAGTGAGGCTGCGATGTAGAACTGACCGACGGTGTAGAATCCCCCGGCGGACGCCCAGATCAGCAGAACAAACGTGACGAAAGCAGGCAACGAGGGCGGCCGGATGCCTTTCAGAGTGGAATCCAGCGTGGCTTTTTCGTGATGGATGGCGTCAAGGCGCTCCAGGCAGGCGGCATAAACGCGACGGGATGCCTCGACGCGAGGCAGCAGATTCTGCAGCGACTGGATGACTTGCGCCCGCATCGCGATTTCATGCGGATCCGCAACCGAAAGCAGACTGGCTCGATCCTGTTTCGTCTTCTCGAGCTCTCTTTGTTTCCGGCCGGCTTCCGACTTCAAATTCCGCAGCTGCGTCGACAACAGATCGAGCCGTTCGAGTCCGCCTTCCGGAAATGTGTCGACCGTCGGCATTTCTTTCAGCGCGGCCTGAAGCTTCGCTCGGCGTTCCATCAACGGGCGTACGCTGCGGCGCCTTTCGTAGCGGTCCACGCTTTTCCGAAGTTCGGAGACAATGTCTTCCAGCGCGGCCAATTCGGAAGTGAGGCGCCGGCGCGCTTCGTGTGCAGCCCAGTATTCCTGCGGTTGATGTTCGGTGCGATCGAGATCGTCGCGCACGGAATCGAGGTCCTTGAACGCGACATTGATGGTGCTGTTCTGGCCGCGAGGCAGGAACAGCGTACTCTGACGCTCTTCGAGATCTTTCTGAACGGCGGCCCAACGCGACGCGCCGACGCCAAGACCGGCGCTGGAGATGTGTGTGGCCACTTCGCTTTCCTGAAGCGTGTGGAATTGCTCGAGCTCTTCAAGCCCGAACGCGAATACGTTGTGATAAAGCGTCCTCGTGGTGCCCCCGAGAATGCGATCGAGTTCCGCTTCCGAACCGGTTGCATCGGATTCGTGTACGGCGACGGTTCCGCGTACGTGCCGGCCGGCCTTCCGTTCGATCCGGATTCTTCGTTCGCCGCTCGTCAGATCCAGCCAGCCTCCGTGCGCGCCGCCATTCAAGGGTTCATATCGGCGGACACTGCCGCGACGGTCGAATCCGAAAAGGACCGACCGTATGAACATCATCAACGTGCTCTTTCCGGTTTCGTTCGGTCCGTAAAAGACGTTCAATCCGGAGTCCAGACCGTCCCACGACCGATCGTTCCAGACACCGAAACCGTCAACGTGAATGTTTTCGATTTTCATGCGTCAAGCAGCAGATCCACACCCATTGTGCCCGCGCGTTCGATCCACTCCTTCAGTCGCGCGTCGTCCGGCGGCGCGAGTTCCTTGCGGCGGAACAACGGTGCGAGCGATTCCGCGAGTCTTTGCCGAAGTTCGGGATCGTCCAGCGCGCGTTTGGCAAGGCCGACAAAATCGCTGACGACGGTTTCCGTGCGAGCGAGCGACTCGAGATCGAATTCGGGTCCCGTAGCGATGCGAACCGATTCGGTCGGAACCACGGTCTGCATCTCTTCACGCAGTTCTTCTTCGATGCCGTCTCTTCGAAGATCCCGATGGAGGACGCCGTTGCCGGTGATTGTCCCCCGCACCAGCGTCGGCCCTGCAAACGCGGCCGCGACTTCACGTCCTCTCTTCAGCATGGCGTCGATGAGGCTGCTGAGTTTCGAATGAGTCGCAATCGAAACCTCCAGGTGTTCCCAACGAACCAGATTGGTTTCGATGAACTGCAGATGCGCGCGCCCGTGGCTGTCGACATCGACCTGGTAGCAACCCCGCGGGCCGTTTTCGCGGGCGTGCCGTCCTTGCGGATTTCCGGGATAAACGATCATCGCGGGATTGGTCGCGAGCACGGACCGCGTGTGCACATGACCCAGCGCCCAGTAATCGAAACCAGCGCCGGAGAGTTCCTCCACCGTGGCGGGCGCATAATCGGCGTGCCCGGTATGCCGGCCGACGTTCGTGTGCAGCACAGCAACGGCATACGGCGAATTCCCACCCGCTTTGAAGGAAGACGCCAGGTTTTCCATGACGCGTTCACGGGTGTAGCTGACGCCGGTCACGGACGCAATTTCACGGCCTCGCCGGATATAAGGTTCGGTATCCGTCTTGCCGCTGAACGTCGTCACGTTCGGCGGGAGTTGGAATTCGCTGCCCCATCCGTTCAATGGATCGTGATTGCCGTGGACGATGTATGCGCAGATGTCGCGCTCGGCCAATCGCTCCATCTGCCTGCGGAACGCGAGCAAAGCCCGAAGACTGCGGTCGCGCGAATCGTAAAGGTCGCCGGCGAGGATGAGGAAGTCGGCTTTGGACTGGATGGTGTGATCGACAATCCGCTCGAATGCACCCATGGTCGCCGACTGCAACTGGTCGCGCAGCTCCGGCGACACATCACCCACACCTCGAAACGGACTGTCGAGATGGAGGTCGGCTGCATGGACAAAACGCAGTGACTCCATGCTGAAGCTTTTATCGGCGCTGCCGGACAACTCAGGGGATTTTGTTAATATTACCGGCGATGACGAGACCACTGCGAACGGACAGCTACGATGGCGTCACATTCCCGGCGTTCACGGACTTCAACGGCAAAGACCTCCAGAGCGCGTCTTTCCGCGGCGCCATCTTCGAAGGAAAGGTGACATTTCAAAAGTCGCGGTTCAACGGCTTGACCGACTTTACGGGAGCCGTCTTCAAGGGCCCCAGCGACTTCTCGGCCGCCCTGTTCGACGGTCCGGCTGTCTTTCGCGGCGCGTCGTTCGCAGAGCCCGCCAGGTTCAACACGGTTCAGTTCAGCGGAAATGCGGATTTCGCCGAAGTTCGCTTCTCTCACGATGCCCATTTTTCGCACGCCGCTTTTAACGCCGAAGCCGGCTTCGTCAAGACGGAGTTTCACGCGTGGGGACTGTTCGATTCGAGCCGTTTCACTGCGGCGGCGGACTTCCGCCATTCGACTTTTTTCGGCTCCGCGAACTTTACTGCAGTCGAGTTCGCGGGCAACGCCGATTTCGAACAAGCGCGTTTCATCGCCTTCGCGGACTTCCAGCGCGCCCGCTTTCAGAGCGAAGCGAACTTCACGCGGGCAAGTCTCGAGTGCAAGACACTCTTCCGGGGATCGCAATTCTTACGCGACGCCAAATTCGTCGATTGTCGATTCACCCATCCGACGAACTTCTCGTCGGCGAATTTTCAGGCAGCCGCCGCGTTCGATCACGTCACATTCCTCCAGTTCGTCGATTTTTCGAACGCGCATCTGGCCGGCTCGTTTGTGCTGGCGCCTCCCAACACGTCGGAAAGGATGGCGCCGGAAATGCGATTCGAATCCGTCGCGATCGATCATCCGGAGAAGGTTCGTTTCGCGAACATCAGCTTCGAAAAGATCACCCTGATGGGAACTGGCATCCGCGGAATCCGGTTCGAGAACCCGCGATGGCCGAAGCGCGGCCTGACGAAGAAGCGTGCCGTGGTGTACGACGAAATCCAGAAGGAAAGGCCCGATCCCGACAAACTCGCCCGGCTGTACAAAGATATCCGCGCGAACCTTCGCGCCGCCGGAACAACGGCGGACGTGGGCGATCTCTTCTACAGCGAAATGGAGGTTCGCCGTAAACAACGCCGCGCGGGTGCGGATCGGTTGTATTACGTGCGGCGTTACCTGTCGCCATACACGCTGTTCTGGCTCACATGCGGCTATGGCCGGCGGCCGCTGCGAGCCTTGATCAGCGCGGGACTCGCGGCGCTGATATACTTCCGGTGAGCTTCATGGAACTGAAGGAAGTCCTGACAAAACACAAACGATGGCTCGATACCGACGGCAAGGAAGGAATTCGCGCCGATCTGCGGAAGGCGATTCTTCAGGAAGCCGATCTTCATGGGTTAAACCTTCAGGCCGCGGACCTCGAAGGAGCGCATTTAAGCGTCGCGGACCTGATGGGAACCAACCTTCGTCTGGCCAATCTCAAACGCGCCGACCTCTGGATGGCCGATCTCAAGGACGCGAATCTACAGGGTGCGGAGCTTCAGGGAGCGAATCTTGCGGACGTCACGAACCTGACGCAAACTCAAGTCGATTCCGCCATCATCGACGACGCGACAATCCTGCCGTCAGGGATACGCCGGTAGCGTGGGCCGCCCCGGACTTTCCCGTTACATCCATTTCACCAAACAGGAATGGGCGAAGCTTCGCGCGGCAACGCCGCTGAGCCTCAGCGAGACGGACCTCGAGGAACTTCGCGGCATCAACGAAAAAGTGTCTCTGGACGAAGTGGCTCAGATCTACCTGCCCCTTTCACGATTGCTCAACCTGTTCGTCGGGGCGACGCAGCAATTGCGCCGGACCACGGACACGTTTCTCGGCAAGCTGCCGGCCCACGTCCCCTACGTGATCGGCATTGCAGGAAGCGTCGCCGTCGGTAAGAGCACGACCGCTCGTATTGTGCAGGCGCTGCTCGCGCGCTGGCCGAATCATCCGCAGGTGGATCTCGTCACGACCGATGGTTTCCTCTTCCCCAATTCGATTCTCGAAGAGAACGGGCTGATGAACCGGAAAGGCTTTCCGGAAAGCTATGACGTCCGCAGGCTGCTCCAATTCCTCGCGGACGTGAAATCGGGTCAGCCCGAAACCAAAGTACCGGTGTATTCGCATCAGGTGTACGACATCGTGCCGGGGCTTCTGCAAACGGTGCGACAGCCTCAAATCGTCATCGTCGAAGGCTTGAACGTTCTTCAGACCGCAGACGGACGGAAGACGCCGACCCGGACGTTCGTTTCGGACTTCTTTGATTTTTCCATCTATGTCGACGCGGACGAGGAACACATCAAGCAGTGGTACGTCGATCGGTTTCTCACGCTTCGCGAAACCGTCTTCAAGGATCCTCAGGCTTACTTCCATCGATACGCCAGCCTCTCGGACGTCGAAGCCCGGCGCACCGCTCTGAGAATCTGGACCGACATCAACGGCCTGAACCTCAGCGAAAACATCCTCCCCACCCGGGAACGCGCCCATCTCATCGTCGAAAAGGCGGCGGACCACAGCGTGACCGGCGTCAAGCTACGCAAAATCTGACCTATCGGATGGGAAAGGGAATTTCGAAATTGGACCAAGTGAAGTTCTAAGCCGAAATCCGAAATCTCAAATTGGACCGGCGTTTCCGCGTGCGGTTTTGATTGAAGCCGAGATGATCCAGCAGAGTTCCTGGCTCTCCGCGATTAAAGTCGCAATTTTGTCGCGGGAAACGAGACCATTTGCAACGATCTGTTCCAACCAGGAGTGGGTTTCGTTCAGTTCCTTAAGGACGATTCGAAGTTTGTGAACAAAGTCCGCGCGGCTTTCCGCGGCTCTAGCTTCCGCATAGTTTGGTGCTGTCGCGAGGCCGGAGCGCATAAGTTGCTCCGATATATAACGACCTTCCGCGGTTCTTGGAAGCACTCGAGACACGCGATTGGTGCGTGCTCCGAACGTAATTAGTCGGCGATGAATCGCCTCGGCCCTTTCGCGGTCGGCTGCCATACGTGCCTCACTGCACGAGAGAGTCCGGTCCAATTTGAGATTTCGGATTTCGGCTTAGAACTTCACTTGGTCCAATTTCGAAATTCTCCATGCCCCTCTTGCGACGTGATATTCACCTGCCCGGATGTTACTCTGACGACCATGAGGACCCTGGTTCTGTTGAGACACGGCGAGAGCGTCTGGAACATGGAGAATCGGTTCACCGGCTGGACCGACGTTGGACTGAGTGAGAAAGGCATCCGTGAAGCCCGCGCCGCCGGACAATTGATGAAAGACGGCGGATACGTTTTCGATATTGCATACACGTCGGTATTGAAGCGCGCGATCCAAACGCTGTGGCTCGCTCTGGAAGAGATGGACATGATGTGGATTCCCGAAGAAAAAACCTGGCGCCTGAACGAACGTCATTACGGCGCGCTGCAGGGTCTGAACAAACAGGAAACCGTCGAGCGTCACGGTGAAGCGCAGGTCAAGATCTGGCGCCGCAGTTACGATATCCGGCCGCCCGCGCTGGAACCGTCCGACGAACGATCTCCGGCGCGCGATTCTCGATACGCGAATCTATCCGCGAGTGAACTGCCGCTGACGGAATGCCTCAAAGACACCGTCGATCGCGTCCTGCCCTACTGGAACACGACCATCGCGCCAGCCGTGCGAAAAGGAAAACGTGTTCTGATCGTCTCGCATGGAAACAGCATCCGCGCGTTGGTGAAGTACCTGGACCGAATCTCGGATCACGACATTGTGAGTTTGAACATTCCGACCGGAATCCCGCTGGTGTATCAACTGAACGACGATCTCAAGCCGATCCAAAGCTTCTACCTCGGCGATCCTGACGCGGTCGCCCGGGCGACGCAGGCCGTCGCCGATCAAACGAAGAAGGCATGAGGCTGTGAATTCCGAACAAGCTGCCCGGCTCGACGAAATCGTCGAGAAGCTTCGCATTCGCAACATCGGCCGCCACATTTTTCTTTGCGCCGATCAGACCACTCCCAAGTGCGCGCCGAAAGAGATCGGGCTCGAGACCTGGGAGTATCTGAAGAAGCGTCTCGAAGAGCTGGGTTTGACGCAAGCGGAGTCCTGCGTTTACCGCACCAAAGCCAATTGCCTGCGTGTCTGTGAATTCGGACCCATCGCCGTGGTATACCCCGAAGGCGTTTGGTATCACTCGGTAACGATCCCCGTTTTGGAACGCATCATTCAGGAACATCTGATCGAAGGCCGCATCGTGAGGGAGTTCGTACTCGTCTCTCCATAAGATGACGTTCTCACGTTATCGAGAGGAAGCCGCCGCCACACTCCGTTTGGGCGGCCCGCTCATCGCAGCGCAACTGGCCTACATTTCGATGGGCTTTGTGGATGCAGTGATGGCCGGGCGATTGAGCGCGCGCGATCTCGCGGCCGTTGCCGTTGGCGCAAATCTGTTTTGGCCCGCCAGTTTTGCCTGGGCGGCGGTGTTGATTTCCATTTCGCCGACGGTCGCGCACGCATTCGGTGCGGGCGATCGACAGGCGATCGGGCATTCCGTGCGGCAGGGATTGTGGCTTGCGGTTTTGATGTCGGTCGGCGGATTTTTATCCGTACGCGAGTCCTACCTCTTCCTGGGTTTTGTCGGTATTGCTCCGGAACTGATTCCCATCACGACCGGATTTCTCAAAGCGGTCGCATGGGGAGTGCCGGGGCTCTGTTTGTTTCAAGTGCTCCGATCGTACAGTGAAGGCATATCCCAAACGCGTCCGGTTATGTACACGAGCATCGCAGCCCTGGCGACAAACATATTCGGCGATTACGTTCTGATCTATGGCAAGTTCGGGCTTCCGCGAATGGGAGCGGTCGGCTGCGGCGTCGCAACCGCGGTCGTCATGTGGGTGGACGCCGCGATCATGGCGGTGTATATCGTCACGCGCAAGATTTATGAGCCGGATCGGGTGTTCGCCAAATTCGAGCGGCCGAATTGGGCCGAGCTTCGGAAGCTTCTGCGACTGGGCGTGCCGATGTCGGCAAGCTGGTTCATGGAAGCGAGCCTTTTTGCCGCCGTCGCTCTGCTGATCGGAACGCTCGGCACGACAGCCGTTGCCGGCCATCAGATTGCGCTGAACGTCGCGGCGATCACATTCATGGTGCCGTTGGGTATTTCGATGGCGATCACCGTTCGTGTCGGACAAGCAATGGGCCGCGGCGACCCTCCGGCAGCGCGCCTCGCCGGATTCGCGGGGATCTCGCTGGCGGCCGCGTTCATGGCGGTGTGCGCTCTCACCATGTTGACGTTTCCCAATCTCATTGCCCGCATTTACACACCCGATCCGCTGGTCCGGCAAATGGGCGTGACGCTGCTGCACATGGCCGCAATCTTCCAGATCTCCGACGGCATGCAAGTGTCGGCCGCGGGGGCCTTGCGCGGGCTGAAGGACACGAAGGTCCCGATGCTGATTACGCTCGTTGCGTACTGGATTATCGGGATGCCGCTCGGATACACGCTGGGCATCGTGCTCGGCGGAGGCGCACGGGCGATGTGGATCGGAATCATCTGCGGTCTCACGGTCGCCGCTGCCCTGCTGAATACGCGCTTTTATTTGCGCACGAAACCTGGGCCATCGATATAACGTGCGGCACGACAGCTGTCGCAAAAAAGTCCGAGCGACGCCGCCATTTCCCGTTAAAATTCGCACATTCGTTGAAAAGCCATGAACAGACGTACCTTTGTTCGAAACGCTGGGGCAGCCGCAATTGGACTCGGGTTCGGCGGCTGTGCGACTAAGACAACCGTTCGAATCCCCGCTCCGCCGCAGCAACAGGCGCGGCACCGTGTGGTGGATCTTCCGCTGATCGATGCCTCGTGGGATCGCGTGATCCGAACGACGGTCGGACTCCGCCCGCATCGCGACAGCGGCTTCCGGCTTCAGGCCGATAGGCTCGATCAAAAGCTCCTGATCCACAACTATGGCCACGGCGGTTCCGGCATGTCGCTGTCGTGGGGAACGGGTCTGATGGCCGCCGAGTTCGCTTTGGAACACACGGAGCGGCGTGCGGCGGTGATCGGATGCGGCGTCGTGGGACTGACTTCCGCGCGGCAGCTTCAACGTCGCGGCTTCGACGTCACGATCTATGCGATGGCCGTCCCTCCAAACACCACCTCGAACATGTCGCTCGCAGGCTTCACTCCGACGTCGGGGCTGGTCGAGGATCGCACGCCCGCGTGGGACGCTCAGTTCAGACGAGCCGCCGAAATTGCATACACGCAACTTCAGTTACTCGCTCGCGCCGACTATGGCATTTCGTGGATCTACAGCTACAGCCCGTTGTCGACGGACATCACGAATGCATCCAATGCACCGGGAGAGAACGCGCTCCTGCCCGAACAGCTGCGGACCGGACAGGTTGTGCTGCAGCCGGGTGAACATCCATTCCCGACCAAATACGCCACTCAGCGAACCACCATGCGCATCGAACCTTCGATCTACCTGGACGCGCTGGTGCGAGACTTCCTTCTCTGGGGCGGACACATCGTCATCCGCAAATTCGACACGCCGCGCGATCTGATGACGCTGAACGAATCGATCATCGTGAATTGCACGGGACTCGGCGCCCAGGCGATCTTCGGCGATCAGGAACTCGTTCCGCTAAAGGGACAGCTCACGCATTTCGTACCCCAGGCGGAAATCAACTACCAGACGATCGGCGGAATCCAGCCCACAGGATCGAACGAGTTCGGAATCCACATGATGCCGAGACAGGACGGCATCGCGCTCGGCGGCACGTCGGAGCGCGGTGTCTGGACGCTCGAGCCCAATGTAGAGGCACGGAAGCGAATCGTCGATGCGCACATCCAACTGTTCACGTCGATGCACGCACCTAACGGCAAAAACATGCTCGCGAGTGCGCCCGCCTCCGCGTCGGCGCCACCGCTCGAGAGTTTCTTCGACCTGGAGGTCTGAATTGCTTTCTACGATCCGGCGATCCATACCGGCGTTCCTGACATTCGTCGCTTCCATGAGCATCGCCATCGATGTTTCGGCCCAGATCTCCTACGAACGGCTGCTGCATCCCGAACGCGAACCGCAAAACTGGCTGACGTACTCCGGAAGCTACGCCAGCCAGCGCTACAGCACGCTGGATCAGATCAAACCCGACAATGCAAAGAATCTCGAGCTCAAATGGGTGTTCCAGGCTCGTTCGCTCGAAAAATTCGAAACCACGCCGCTCGTCGTTGACGGCGCGATGTATTTGACGCAGCCTCCAAACGACGTCGTCGCACTCGACGCGAAGACGGGTCGCGTGTCCTGGATCTACGAACACAAGCCGTCCAGCGACGCCCGCGTCTGCTGCGGAAAAGTGAATCGCGGCCTCGGGATTCTCGGCAACACCTTGTTCATGGGCACAATCGACGGCCGCCTCATCGCCATCGACGCCAGGTCCGGCAAGCTCGTGTGGAATACGGAAGTCGGCGATCGCAAGCTGGGCTATGCCATCACTCACGCTCCGTTGATCGTGAAGAATCATGTCATCGTCGGCGTGGCGGGCGGCGAGTTTGGAATCCGCGGCTTCGTGGCCGCATTCGACGCCACAACCGGCAAGGAAGAATCGCGGTTCAACACCATTCCCGGACCGGGCGAACCCGGTCATGAAACGTGGGAAGGCGATTCCTGGACACACGGCGGCGCGCCTGTCTGGATCACGGGATCGTACGACCCGGACTTGAACCTGACGTATTGGGGAATCGGAAATCCGGGACCGGACTGGAACGGCGACGATCGCGACGGCGATAACCTTTACAGCGATTGCGTTCTCGCGCTCGATGTCGACACCGGCAAACTGAAGTGGCATTTTCAGTTCACTCCGCACGACGAGTACGACTACGACGCCGTCCAGATTCCCGTTCTCGTCGATATGGACTGGAACGGCGCTCCCCGCAAACTCATGATGTGGGCCAACCGCAACGGCTTCTTCTATGTTCCGGACCGCACCAACGGCAAGTTCCTGTGGGGATCGCCGTTCGTTAAGGTCACCTGGGCGAAAGGCCTCGACGCGAATGGCCGGCCCATTCCCGACCCGGCAGCCGCTCCCACACGTCAGGGCGTGAAGGTGTTTCCCGGCAACCAGGGTCGAACGAATTGGTTCTCCCCGTCGTTCAGCCCACATACGAAGCTGTTCTACGTTTCCACCTGGTCGGATTATTTTTCGATATTCGCGAAGGGCGGAACGGACTATCAGGAAGGCCGGTCGTTCCTGGGCGGCTTTCCCCGGTCGGCAGTACCGATGATGCAACGCGGTCCCATTCAGACATCGACTCCACAGGACGGATACGGGACCTTTCTCGCGATCGATCCCCGAACCGGCGAGAAAAAGTGGGAGTTCAAGATGAACGATGTGACCGACAGCGGACTCCTCACCACCGCAAGCGATCTCCTCTTCGGCGGAGGACGTGAAGGATTCTTCTACGCACTCGACGCGCGTGACGGCAAGGTCCTTTGGCAGACCAGTCTCGGCGGGATCGTCAGCTCCAGCCCGATCACGTACTCGGCCGGCGGCGCACAATACGTCACGATCGCCGCGGGCCATTCGCTGTTCACTTTCGCGCTGCGAAACTGACGGTCCGCTTCTCAAAATGTCAAACGTCGGGATGTCCAACGTCCAACGTTAGATGCAAACAGCCGGATATCCTCGGCCGACCCGGTTATCTGCATCTAACGTTGGACGTTGGACATCCCGACGCTTGACATTTTCAGAAGCAGAGCCACATTCAATCACGCCGGCGTGAACGTCAAAAAGCGGCGGGGGTTGTTGAAGAGGATTTTGTGGAGGACGGAGTCGGACACGCCGGCATCGGTCAGCATCTTTCCAAACAGAGTGACGGTTTGAGCCAGCCCCGCACCCCCGTTTTTCTTGAGGGCTCGCGCTGAAGAAAAGTCCGACGAAAGCAACAGCTTGTCCGCGAAATCCGCTTCAAGGAGCGCGAGGATCATCGTCACGCGCTTGGAATCCGGCACCGTTTGAAGCGTCACGCGATCGAACCCGACGAAGGCGCCACGCTTGGCGATTTGTTTGGCGATATCCGCCGCCGGCTCGTCGAGACAGCAGACGTGTCCGATCGCCAGGTTCTGCGGTTTTGCGCCGGCCGCCTCGAGCACGTCCAGTTGACGAAGGGCCGTTTCGCGCGGTACGGGAGGAGTTGTGACGCGAGTGCCGGTGTATGCGTTGTGCGTGAAGATCGGCAATCCGGTTCGCACCTGAGCCTTCCCGACGGCAGTGAACACCTTCCGCTCGTCGGCGCTGAGTTCGCCGCCCTGCTGGCCGATCTCACCGAACGCGCCGAGCCGCTGGGCTTTCGCTTCCGCGACAAGATCATCGGCGATTTGATCCGCGCTTTTCGCGGCGATATCCGCAGGATAGGTTCGCTGCATGTAATAACCGCCGCTCGCGACGATGTGAACTCCGGATTCCCTGGCAATCCGTGTCAGCGCGTCGATGTTGCGGTTCATGTCCGGGTGTCCGCCGTCGACGATGCAGCTCACGCCATCCTTCCCGGCGGCGCGCGTCTCCTCGACCATCAGATCGACATCGTCCGTGAAGTGAGTCGCGACTCCCGGTGGGTAATGCATCGACAGATGCTCGTGAAACAGAACGGCGCCCGAACTCAAATCATCGGGAGAGACATCTTTGAGGAGTGTGCGAATGATCGGCCGTCGCGAATTCGACTGCGAAATCGCGAGACCGGCGATCAAGACGGAGGACTGCCCGAGAAACGCGCGGCGGCTGATTTGTAGGGGATTCATAATCGAACGCAATTCTATAATGAAGATATGGCCAGAGGTTGGGAAAGCAAATCTGTCGAAGAGCAGATCAGCGAAAAGGAAGAGCAATCGCGGAAACCGCACAAAAGAAAACTAACGCCGGAAGAGAGACTCCAAAGTGAACAACGCGCTGGATTGTTGTTGGCGCGCGCCAGTACGTTAAGCAGCCTGGAGTCCGCCACAGACGCGCGTTACCGCGCTCTTCTGGAACGACGGCTCGCTCATATCGACGCGCAACTCAGTGCAGTAGCAGATCAAACTCAATCTTGAGTTCGTCCTTCACCTTGACGGTTCCGCCCATGAGTTGAACGGGCTTGATGCCGAACGTGCTCTGCTTGAACGCATACTTTCCCTGAGCCCGGACTTGACCCGGTCGAACCTCGGTGAGCGAAAGCGGAATCGACACCTTCTGCGTGTTGCCGCGAATCGTCAGCGAGCCGTCGACAACAACCGAGCCCGGCTTTTCAGTCCGAACGCGCTCGGATTTGAAACGCACTTCCGGAAAATCTTTCGTTTTCAACACCTCGGTTTCCATGGTTTCCTGAACCTTCGGCCGGTCGGCGGGATGCTCCGGATCGAGAACTTTGATATCGGCTGTGGCGAACGACAGTTCGATCGAGCCTTGATCGGGATGCGCCAGATCGACATCGCCACAACCCTGGATTCCCTGCGCTTCGATGAGATGGTCATGACCAAAGGCGCCGAAGAGCCCGCCGGTGCCGCTGGCAATCCGGAACTTGCTCTGCGCCGCATCGACACAGAGACGGCTGGCGTGAAGATCGGGAATACTGCACGCGACGAGAATCAAACACAGCCATGGGCTTCTCATATCATCAAATGATTAAGGCGCCCGCAAAGCATGAAGCGGGTCGATCCGCACAGCCCGCACAGCAGGTGCAATGCACGCCAGGATCGCACTGACGCCGACCACCAATGATACGACAACAAAACTCAGCCAGTCGTGAGGAGTCACGCCGTAAAGCATGGCGGAGATGTATTGGATGGATACAAACGAAAGCCAGATACCCAGCGCGAGTCCGGAGACGGTGATCCACATTCCCTGCTTGAGAATGAGACGCACCACATCCGCCGGTTTCGCGCCCAGCGCGGTTCGCACGGCGAATTCACGCGTCCTTTGTGCCACGCTGTAAGAAAGGACGCCGAACAATCCCACTCCGGCGATCAGAAGAGCCGACGCGGCGAACGTCGCGAGCAAGACTGCATACAGCCGCGGCTTGGCGAGGCTCGTGGACACTCGTTCTGACATCGTGGCGATCCGGTCGACAGCAATCGATGAATCCAGGTCGCGTACGATGTTCCTGAGCGGTCCCAGGACGGATCGCGCTTCGCCGCTGGTGCGCACGATGAACGTGGCCGGAACGCCGAACGTCTGCGACTGGCGCGTAAAACTGTAGATCTCGGGTTGGACCGGATCGGACAGACCTTTCTCGAAAACGTCGTCGACGATTCCCACCACTTCGTACGGAACGCCGTTGCCGCGCGCAAAGTTCGCGATGGTGTCTCCGATGGGCGCATCCGACAAATATTGATTCGCAAAAGTGCGATTCACGACGATCACCGGTGTCGAAGTTGCCGCATCCCGGGAGTTGAAGGTCCGCCCGTTGACGAGACGAATTCCGAGCGCGGCAAAATAGTCGTCGCTGACGACATGGCGTGTGGCATGCACCTGGATGCTTGGTCCAACCGGCGGCTTCTTCGACGGCATGTCGAACGCGCTGATGGTTTCACTGCCGCTCAGAGGTGACGCGTCGGCAAATCCGACACGCGTGACCCCGGGGATGAGACGAAGCCGCGACGACAGCGTCTCCATGGCATCCAGTTGCGCCTGCGGCGAAAACTTGCCGGACGGAAATACCAGGCGCGCGGTGAAAGCATTGGCGGGATCATAGCCACGTTCGGTTTGAGTCATCGCCAGGAAGCTCCGGCTCAAGAGCGCCGCACCGATCAGGAGCATACATGCCACGGCGACCTGCGCCGTCATGATGAACGATCGAATTCGGGGCACGCCGCCTTTTCGCGAACCGATCGTCGACGTACCGTCCTGAGCAAGAGATTCCGCAAGGTTCAATCGCCGCAGATACAAGCTCGGAAGGACACCCAAGGCGACGCCCGCGATTAACGTCAAACCGATAGCGAATCCACCGACCATCGCATTAATCCGAACGTCGTCCAAACGCGGAAAGGGCGACAGCATGAAGGGCAACGTCTGATGGAGAGCCGCAGCCATCACGAGTCCGCAGATTCCACCGGCGATGCCAAGCAGCAGATTCTCGACGAGCAGTTGCTGCATGATCCGGCGGGAGCCGGCGCCGATCGCCGACCGGATCGCGATTTCACGCCGGCGCGCGATGGCGCGAGCAAGCTGCAGGCTGGCGATGTTCGCTGTGGCGGTAAGAAGCAAAAGCGCAACCGCGAAAAACAAAAAGACGAGCGCGGTACGTACTTCCTGCGTCATCGCTTCCAGCGCGGGGACGACAGAAATGTCGGCCGGAGATTTGCTGCCGTACCACATCATGAAGGACATTGACCAATCCGGGCCGCCGCGCGCCCGCGCCGTCGCTTCGGCGGCCGCCTGTGCGGGTGTGACGCCGGGCTTCAGTCTTGCCATCGCGCTGAATATCATCGACGCCTGCATTTGCCCGTCACGGCCAAAAGCGGGAAGAACGTAAAACGGCACCCAGGCGCGAGACGTTGCGTTTGGAAAAGCAAAGTCGCGAGGCATGACGCCGGCGATGACGAACGGCTTTCCGTCGAGTTGAATGGTCTGGCCGAGAGCCGATGCATCGCCGCCGAAGCGCTCCAGCCACAATCCGTACGACAGCACGACCTTGCTGACGGGTGCTCCAGGCAATTCGTCCGTCGCTTCAAAGACCGATCCCATCAACGGCTTGACTCCGAGAAGCGGGAAAATGCTGGCTGTGACGCCGCCGACCGGAATGCGTTCGGTCTCGCCGCGGCCGGAAAGCGTCATGGTCGGTGTCTGCCAGGCACCGATCGCGTCAATCGTGGCTGGGTTGTCCTGCCACGCGAGATACGTGGCGTTCGTGACTCTCCAGGGATTCTGCCGGGTCGCACCTTGATGCGTTTCCGCCAGCCACATGAGCCGATCCGCATTCGGCCAGGGCAGCGGTTTCAGCAGGACACCGTAAACCACGCTGAAGAGCGTCGTCATGATGCCGATTCCGATGGCCATGGTAAGAATTGCCAGAACGGCAAAACTGCGCTGGCGCAGCAGAGTTCGAACGCCGTACCGGACGTCGTTTGCCAGTCCGCTGAAGCGGCGCGCGTCGATCGATGGCGGTTCCACTGCCGGCGTGGTGCGCGGACGCCGGCGCAACCGCGGTCCTTCCTCGCGCCATCGATTGATGAGGTCGCGGACGTGCCGCTCCGCCTCGGCCGCATCGGCGCCATCGGCGCGGCGGGCCTGGAAGGCGCTGGCGGCATGCAACGACAGTTCCTCGAGAACGTCGTCGTCGGGAACTTCACCGGCATCGAGGAATGCTTGACGGATTATGGATTTCCAGTTCATGAAAAGATCACCTCACGCATGGCGGATTCGCGCCACCCGATCCAACGCCAGAAAGAACGCATCCCACGCGCTCCGCTGGCTGGCAAGCGCCTTGCGGCCCGCGGTAGTCAATTTGTAATAACGGCGGCGGCGGGTGCTGCGCTGTTCGATCCAGCGGCCCTCGATCAGGCCCTGGTCTTCGAGGCGGTAAAGCGTCGGATACAACGATGCGACATGAAAATTGATGGTACCGTCCGATCGCTCTTCGATCAGCCGCCCGATTTCATAGCCGTGCCTCTGCCGCTCTTCAAGCAGCGCAAG
Source organism: uncultured Solibacteraceae bacterium (assembly GCA_964584785.1). Lineage (GTDB taxonomy): Bacteria > Acidobacteriota > Terriglobia > 20CM-2-55-15 > 20CM-2-55-15 > JAHFTY01. The sequence continues at coordinate 93,162 of CAZPBY010000004.1, read as the reverse complement.
AATCAGCAGTTCCGTGCTTCCGCGTTTCAGTTCTTTTGAGAGTAATGACGTCTCCATATGTGGCGTCACCATATATGGAAACGACGACCCAAATCAAGGTTGGCAAGCATGGTGATACTTCGCTTACTATCTCTCGGAAACTTTCGGACTATTCAACTTTTCAAAAGGAGACCCATGAGGAAATCGACGACTTTGATTCTCGTGATTGCATTTGCACTCGCTTGCGTCGCGCTGGGACAGCGCGCTCCGCAGCCGCAGGTTCCGGCCGCCTCGGGACCGATGCTCGATGCCGCCAACAAGATCGCCGAGGCGATCAACAAGCAGGATGCCGCCAGCTTGACGAAGATGCTGGCCAGCGACTGTGTGTACCTCGATGAAGACGGCCATTCGCCTGCCCCGGCACGCTGGGTTACGGCATTAACGTCCGGGACTCCGGCCAAACACATCGAAATCTCGGGATCGCACGGCCAGATGTATAGCGATACCGGTTGGGTTTCGTTCAATTATGTTCTAGGCGAAACCTTCCAGGGAAATCCGAAGAACGTCCGCGGCACCGCGAGTCTTGTCCTGAAGAAAGGCGCGAGCGGCGATTGGATGATTCAGATGATCCACGGCGCGCTGTACCAGAAAGTCGCCGGGCTCTCCGACGGGGAGTAGATCGATTGCAGACATGACGTCACGAAGCCCGTCGCTTCGCTCCGGGTTCTGCACACTGTTCCGGCTGCTGGAGAGCGTTCAGGACCCGGAGCGAAGCGACGGGCTCCGTGACGCCACCCGCCGGTTTCGAACTATCGCAGGAAACTCAGTACGTGATTGCCTAAGAAAATGTAGATTCCGCAGATTGCGCCTTCGCCGATCAACACTCCTGCCGCGACACGGACGACGTTCACTCTCAAGACTCCGCACACGTAACAAATCAAGTCCGTCGGTAAGAGAGGAAAGAAACTCCAGCCGATGATGATCGGCATTTGGTTTCGTTGCAGCACTCCTTTCACTTTCTCGATAGCGTCGCGATGCTTGAGCTCGAAGTATTCGTTCAGGTGAAGCGATTCGGAAAAATAGTAGATGCTGATCGACGACACCAGAATGCCGAATAGAGTCAGGACAAACAAAGGAACCGGCGGCAAGAAAGGAATTCCCAGGAGCACGAGATTGGTCGAAGGGATCAGCGTGAATCCGCGGATGCAGCCCATCAACAGATAAAGGGCGTAACCCCACAGAAGCGATGTGGAAAACGCGCTTTGCAGTCCGCCACGCAAAACGTCTGCATGGAAAAAGTACAGATACAGCGCCACCGTCAACAGGGCCAGCCAACTAACCAGCCGAAAAAACCGAATGCCGTGATGGAGCGAGAAAAAACTCAACGGAGATTAATACCATGAGATACGGCAGGAAGGAGAGTGTCGGCTAACCGGCGAGTGTCCCTGCTCGCCGGCCGCCCTGAGCTTCATCCATCGCAAACTTTGGAAGCACGAGGCGCAAATCCGTTTTTGCCGGGGATCCATCCCGTGTGCATCATCCCTGACTTTTTCCGCTGATGAGCGATCGCCGTCCCTGGCAGGATAACCTGAAGTCGGCGTGTATAAAGCAGGACGGCTACCAAAGAGCGGCGCGTGGACGCCTTCTTCAAACCGTTGATTGCACAGAACACGCCGGCCAGGCGCGAAGCCGCCCTGCCCGTTCTGTCCATCAAGTTGAATGGGGTTTGTCCATGACGGCAGAGTCACGCGGCATCGACGACCGAGCGGGACGTCTGATGCTGGCGCAAAACCTCCGCAGCGATCTTCTTGCTCAAATAAACCTTTGACTCGCGGTTGTCCGTTCGGTGCGGTTCGAACTTGATGACGTCATAGTGGAGGTGATCGAGCGTGCCGCGCATCGCATAAAACATGTTCTTGGTTTTGACGACCATTTCGCTGTATCCGTTTCCGTGCGCCCACTCCTCCTGCTGTTCCGTCAGGGCTCGATAGTGTCCGAGGCCGCGCCATTCGTCGCGCGTGCCGCCGATCCAGCTGTAGAAAATCTTTCGATTTGCGAAATCAATGACATCCACGACGCGGTTGACAAGATCGATCAACTTGAGATCGGTTTCGTGCCGCCGCAGCTCGTGGCCGATTTTGTAGGCGACCGGAATCACGGTCCCGTCATCGTCGGGAGTCATTGCCATCGACAGAAGAATGAGATGTTCGCGATCCGCGAGCCGATTGATGATCTCGGCAGCCGTCTTCTTGGAGCGGAATTCGTGAAAATGCTCTTCCATATACTCGACTTCCAGAGCGCCGGGTTCGAGCGTGTACTGCCGGATGGTGTGGTCCACGAAGGTCAGCTTAGCACAGCCCTTTCGCTATTCCGGCGGTTGAGCGGCCTGCAATCGTTCGTGCAACGTGGGGACGGCGCGCGTCGGCACTGTGAATAGGAAATCTGTGCCGTAAACAGTGTGAATGCGCAGCCGCGTCTCGCCGCTGCCTCGCCATACTTCTTCGACGTCGTCGATGTTCCGATAGGCAATTTTCCTGATGCCCAATCCAACCGCGCCCGTCGTCACAAGGAACTCCGGATAGATTCCCGCATACTGCCGCAGGATGAGAGTCAGACCAAAACCGTAGGCCACTGCGGCGATGACGAATTGAACAACTACCAGCACCGGTTCCTGCCCTTTCACGAAGTACGCGTTTCGAAGGAAAACCGCGACATACGCCGTGATGGCTCCGACCAACCCCACATTAATTATGGATGGCCACCGCCGGTTTGAAAGCGCGTGAGCTTTTGGAAGCTGGACGAGAATGCGGAGGATCATGGCAAATGGAACGGTCACAACGAGAATGGCTAGAAGCAGCGCGTTCAGCCAGTGAGACATCAGTTGCAGTGTAACGTCTCTTCCAGCAACCGGCATAGACGCGACTCGGTCTCTGCCAAAGTGAACTCGCGCCCGACGATCTTCATCGGGGACTTCAGGAACCACAGTTCGCCGGCGACACGCTTCACGTCAAGAGCCTTCATGAGCGACAGGCAATAACAGGACAGCTGAATATCGTAGGCTTCGTCGGCGCCTTCGCGCCACAGCGAGTATTTGTAGTCGATCACACGAGGAGTGTCACCGGCGACCACGGCATCCATTCGGCCGCGAATCCAGCAGTCCCGGTTCGCGATGCGAAGGAAAAGCATGAACGGCATCTCACACTCGGGCGACGACGCCTGCAACCGTTTCCAATCGGGCGAGTCAAAAACGGCCGAGAGATCTGTGAGGTCTTCGCGCTCGAGTTCCGCCACGGAAGGCCTCACACCAAGTTCGAGAATCTTGTGAGCTAAAGAGCCAAGCCGCATTTCCGATTCCGTGCCCGATGGTATCGGCCGCAACGGCGCAAAGCCGGCGGATAACTCAGACGGCGTCAGATCGATTTCGAGCGGAGGCAATCGCACGGCCTCGACATCGCTGCGCATTTGGCGAAGCTGCGCCATCAAGGCAGTCCGTCCAATCATCGACGTGTCCGATGTGAGAAGCCCGAGTTGTTCCGGCACGTTCAACATGGATGCCGGCACCACGTCGATCGTGAAATCTTTCGCGCGTAGTTTCACAGGCTTGCCTTCACGCGCGTGCTCGACGGAACCGGACTGGAGTTGCTCGAGCAAACGCTGCACCCACTGCAACCACGGTCCGCCGTGTTTCGCAAAACCCTCGCCGAGCACAAGCATGCTTTTCGCGCGTGTGATGGCGACATAGAGCAGTCGCTTTTCTTCTTCCGTCTGCTGATCGTTTTCCTCGTCCTTCGCTGCCAGCATCAGCGCATGGGGCAGCGGCTTTCGATGCAGACCGTAAGCAGCGCCCGCGAGAATTCCCCATCGATCGCTGAAGAAGGTGCGATCGCCGTTGGACCGCGCGGTTTTCGCAGCCAAGTCGGGAACGATGACGATATCGAATTCGAGACCCTTGGCCTGGTGCACGGTCAGCATCCGGACGACGTCATCGCTCTCGCCGGCGATCTGCGCCTCGGCCTCGCGGACCGTCAAATCGTGCGCGCGGTCCCGAAGCTGACGCACAACATCGTCGAGCGCCGTTGTGCCCTGCCGCGCGAGGTCTCGCGTGATCTCGATCAGCTTCCCGATATTGGCGACGCGTTGACGGCCGTCGCGTTGAGCCGTCATCACGACGTCGAAGTTCGTTTTACGGATTACGTCCTCGAGGATCTCCGCGGCCGTCGCACGATCGCGCATTTCAATCCACGGCGCCAGGATCGCGTCCAGCGCTTCACACGTCTGGCCTTCGAGAAGCCGCTGGAACGTGAGCCCTGCGAGCGACGAACTAAGAACCGTTGCGCGCAGCAACGCGTCGTTCGGGTGAAGAATCAACTCGAGTACAGCGATGAGATCGGAAACCTCGGTCTTGCGGTAGAAGTACGTTCCCTGGATGACATACACCGGTATGCCATGATCGTCGAGCGCATCGATGTAGCGGCCCATGTTCGTTGTCGCTCGAAAAAGGATGGCCACTTCCTTCCAGGACTGAATGATCCCGGAAGACTTCCATTTCTTCAGCAGCCTTCCCAAGGCCTCGGCTTCCATCCCGCGACCCTCGGAAGCGCGAGCGTCCTCTTCCGCAGCGACGTAGGTCATGCCGAGAAACGGAGAAGTGGATTTGGGAATCAGTTTGTCGGCAGCTGAGAAACGGATGCGATAACTCCGGTCGTCGCCCACTCCATCCATCATCGATTCGCAGAGGCGATTGGCGAACTCGGCGATTGGAGCGGCCGACCGGCGGTTCTCCTGAAGATGTTCCAAAGTGCCTCCGTCCGACAGAATCGCTTCCTGCATGCGAAGGAATACGGTGACGCGCGCTCGACGGAAACGATAGATCGATTGCTTGGGGTCGCCGACAACCATGAGCTTCCCTTTGGCGAACCGATGCATGCCGGTTGGATCTTCGGCAAGAAGCTCGATGATCGCGGCCTGGACTTGATCCGTATCCTGAAACTCATCGACCAGCAGCGCCTCGAAATGGTTTTGGTAATGACGCCGAATGTTTTCGTGCTGTGACAGAAGATCGCGAACGCCAAGCAGCAGATCGTCGAAGTCCAGGGCGTTCGACGCGCGTTTCTTCGCTTGAAATCGCTCAACAGTTGCGGCGACAAGGCGGGAAAGCTGACGCGCGGTTTCCACACCTGCGATTTGCCCGAGACGAGGAAGCGCCGCTGAAGGATCGTCACGTTTCTTGAACGCGTGTTTGGCCTTTCGCGCATCGAGTTCGTCCGCGACCGCACCGATGGACTCGAAGTCGTGTTTGTAGTTTTCGAGATGATCGGCAACCTCAACGGCGACGGAATCCGCGGCCATCTGTTGCTCGCGGACACACTCATCCAGCCACGCGGCATCCTTGCCCAGGCTGTTGAGCCAGTAAACCGCGCCCACGACGGTTTCAACAAGCTTCTCGAGTCCAAAGTCACCGAAGAGTCTCACAATGCCCTCGTTGCCCGAGCGGATTTCCCTTCGAAGCGTCTCGACAACGGACTCTCGAGCGAGGTCGAGACTGCGCTGCTCATGGAGTATCGCAAAGCCGGGATCGATGCCGGCGGCGAGTCCGTGTTCGCGGAGGATGAGCGCGCAGAACCCATGAATCGTGGAGATCGGCGCTGCGGGCAATGCAGCCAGTATGCGCTGCCATCGTCCACGCTCGGCGCCGGGCAATGCGGCCAGTCGGCTGTATATCGTCGAACGAATGCGCTCCCGCATCTCGGCGGCGGCTTTTTCAGTGAATGTCACCGCAACGATCCTCGACGGGTCGGCGCCGCCTTCGAGCAAGGAGAGATAAGTCTCGACCAGCTTTCGCGTCTTGCCTGTCCCCGCGCTGGCCCAAACGACGATGTTGTGTTGAAGAGCCATAACGAAAGTTCTGTCACGAAGCCGGTCGCTGCGCTCCCGGTTCTGCAGGCTGTGCCGCAAAACAACAATGGAGCAACACCGGCAGAACCGGAGCGAAGCGACGGGCTTCGTGGAAAATGTTTCGCGTAACCATGGTTACATCGCAATTCGGCATAAGCGGCGGTAGTCGCACGTCTGGCAGTCTTGGCGGTCCGCTGGGTCGGGATGCAATTTGCCATCGGAGGCTTTTTTCACCAGCGCTTCGATCCGCTCACGCAATTCATCGAAAACCGCCGGATCGATCGCATGCGAGACAACAGGAGTGCTTGGGGATCGCAGCAGCAAATAGCGGCCCTCCACCTGTGTCGACGCATCCGCATTCACCGCGCGGCCGGCGAGCCACGCGTACACGGGAACCTGGAACGAATCCTTCAGCAGTTTCGTGGTCGCACTCGTCGCCGCGGAATACTTGAAGTCGTCCACACGAATCCCTTCGACGCGACTGCCCAGGCGCCGAACGGCGACATGATCGGGGCGGCCACCCAGGACAATCGAGCCGAGAGCGGCGGGCGGCAACCGGCTGTCGAGATACTCGGTCAGCGTTTCGAAGCCATCGAACGCGTCCTTCACCGCAAAGCGCACGTATTGCTTCAGCGCCGCGACCAACTGGCCGCGTCGAATCTTCCATAACGACGGATCAAACACAGAGAACGCGCCTTGACCATGGATATCCGCATCCGCCAACCGGCGGCGGACGATGTCGTCCATTCGAATGGCGGCCGCCTCCTCCGACGACGGGACCGGCGTGGCATAAAACTCGCGAAGAATGTCGTGGGCGAGTTTGCCGATCTCCATCGGCGGAATTTCGAAGTCCGGCAATTCCGCCGCCCGCAGGTTGAGCCGATACCGTGCGAGAAAAACGAATGGACATGCGGCCAGCGCGTTCAGTTCGCTCGGATGCCACGCATGTTCGCTTTTCACCACGCCCTGAGTAATGTGCGTCCGCACGGTGACGTTCTTGTCGATCGCAACGCGCCGGACGATCGATTCTCCGAGCAACTCGGCGGCGCCGATATCGTCGATCGAATGCGCACGCCACTCCGAAGCGATGCGCCGCAGACACTCTCCCGTTTCGACAGGCGGAAGCTCGTGGGGCAGCGTCTCGACCGGATTCGATGCGAAATGCCGCGTGAGCTCGCCGATGTAAATCGATGGTGTCATCGGTTCGACTTCGAGCGTGGCCGCAGGAAACGTCAGCGTGACTCGTTCGCGTGCCGAATCGAGCATCATGAAGAGGTAAAGCGGTTCGAGACGATTGCGATCTCTTGGTGCCAGGAGCCGGCGTGGACGGATCGCGGCGTTGATCCGTTCAATGGTTTCCTCCGGCAGCAGCGGATTAGAGACCGTTCGCGACGGAAACTCTCCATCCGCAATTCCGGGCGCGAAGATCCAGCCGAACTCACGCGTTCCGAGCGCTCGCGGACTCATCACGCGAACACGCGCGGCTCCGGATGCCGCGGGTTGACGCGATATACGCGCCACCGTTCGTTGCGCCGCGATCTCGAGCGCGATCGCACGGAATTCCACAAACGATACGCTGCCCGCGAGAACGTCGACGGACTCCAGTTCATCCGTCAGCGAGCGCCACGCTTCCTGATCGCGCTCCGTCAGCCCGACTGGCGGCCGAAGCTCGGCGAGAAATCCGGAAATCGAATTCGTGCCCGATTCGAATGTATCGAGCTGCGTTTCCAAGCGCTGCACATCCGTCGCAAGGGGCGAATGTTTTCGGCGCGCCAGATCCGACGCGGGGAGATGGCTGCGGTCGATGTAACCGAAGGCCGCAAGCTCACGTTCGACGTCGATGTCCGGCGACAGCCTCGGCTCGAAATAGGCGCTCGACATCACCCGGGCCAACGCCGCACGCGACCGGTCGCTCGTCGCCAGATCCAGCAGCGCGAACCAATATTTGATGAACGGAATGCGAAGAAGGGGAATGCCCGTTTCGAACGCATGCGGAATGCGGTAACGCGTGAAGACGTCGCCGATCATCTCCCCGTACGTTTCAATGTGCCGAACGACCACCGCAATCTCGTTTGCACTCCGGCCCCGCTTCAAAAGATCCACGACCTGCGATCCGATGAACTCGATTTCACGATACCGTCCGGGTGATTGAACGATCCGCAGGGAGTCCAGCCGTTCGAGCGGTTCGCGCGCGGTGCCGAAATCGAAAAGGCGTTCGAGAAGCGGACCGTTGGGGCTCGACGGCCGGCAGAATTCGGGGAAAGTGCTCTCGGCCAGCGCCTCATCCCGAACGAAACGCTGCCACGTGTATTCGGCAAACTGGGTTGGCTTCACATTGGCGGTAGTGTTGAACAGCACGATGGTTCCGCCGCCGGGCAGAGCTTCAATGATGTTGCGGACGAGCGCAAACTCCGCTTCCGTGAGATCGTAGATCGCGTGGAGGACGACTCGTTCGAATCGCCGAAGCCAGGGCGACGTTTTCTCTGCCGCGCGCGCGGCGGCGAGCCAGCATCGCTCTTGAGGATCGGTGAGGCCGTTTTGCCGCAAAGCGCTGCGATACGAATCGACCAGACCGTCAAGCAGGTTTCGGGTTCTCGAGTCCGCGGCTTGAATATCGCTGATCGCCTCCAGCGCGTATCGCGGCGACCCGCCGGCAATCCGGGACACGACGGTCAATTGCTGCCCCGCCGTCGCGACTCGAATATCCGGCGTCAGCTTCACGATCACTTCAGCCAGTGTGAACGCGTTGACCGCCAGCACCGCACCGCGCTCGCGCGCCTGCGATCTCAGGTCGTACCAACGGTCGTGTGAGTTTCGGTAAACGTGGAGATCCATGCGTATTTCGTGTTGCGGAACAGATCGGGATGAGCGACCAGCACCAGTTTTCGCCGCGCCCGGGTGATGGCGACGTTGAAACGCTTCTCGTCGAAGACGAATCCCGTGCCGCGCGAGCGAACGAACGACAAGATCATGATGTCGCGTTCGCCGCCCTGGAACCGCTCGACCGTGTCGACGGCGACGCCGGTTCCCGCCAGCTTCTGGCGCAAGAGCACAACCTGCGCCCGGAACGGTGAAACGACTCCGATGCTCGCGGGCGTCACTTGATCTTCGCGAATAAAGCCACGCACCATCCGATCGATGACATCGGCCTCTGCATCACTCTTGCGTTCATCGTAACCGTGATCCGCGTCAACGGGCACGAAGACCACCGGCACGCCGTCGTGCGGCAGCCGGTCGGAAGACTGGATGCCGGCCTTCAGACGGCCGTCGTAGAAGAGGCGATTCGAAACCTCCATGATCTCGGGATGCATGCGGTATTGCATATCGAGCATGGTCATCGAACCCTGGCGCTTCAGCCGTTCGAACATCGAGTGCGAGAGACCGCGCGTTCTCACCACGGGCGGCAGCTGGCGGTCGTCGCCGATAAGAACGAAGCGGCGGGCGCGAAGGATCAGGCCGAGCGTCAGCGGTTCGGTGAGCTGACCGGCTTCGTCGACGATCGACATTTCAAAGGAGCGCGTCCGGAGGAACGGCGTGGTCGAAGCGCGATGTGCCGTCGCGGCCAATATCGGCGCGGTTTCCAGCGCTTTCCGCACCGGCGCCACGGCGCCGAGTTTTCGCGCGAGATCGTCGCTGAAACATTCCGCAGGATCACGGCCGATGGCCTTCAGGCGCGCGTCGAGTTCCGGAGACTCCGAGGACCGGCCGAAGCGGATGAATCGCATCTCGGGATCGGAATCCAGCAGCGACAGAATCATCTTGTCGACCGCGGTGTTCGTGAATGCGCCGAGCAGTATCGTGCCGGAAACGCGCCGCACGATTTCGGGAATGACGCGGGTTTTACCCGTTCCGGGAGGACCCCAGATCAGGTGAAACACGTCACAGTTGACGGCGCGGCCGATCGCCTCGGCCTGACTGGAATTGACTGCATGAAGCCCCTCGCTGCGCTCCGGGTTCGGCACGTGGTTGTTCACCGGCCGGGTTTCCACTATGCCCAGGATCGCGCGCTTCTTGTTGTCCATCGGAGAGACAAGAAAGTCGTACAAAGCGGTGTGACTCGCTTCGGACGTGACGTCGCTCGGAAAGCGATCGATGATCCACTCCTGGCCAGCGAACAGCGCCGGCACGATGTTTTTGAGCGGAATCGAAACCTGCATTCTCGAAGGCGTGATGTCGCGAACATAACCATGATAGGAAGCGGTACTGGAGATGCGGCCGGCGTGAATCAATACGCTGTCGCCCGCACCGAGATCGGACGTATTCCGGTCGAATTCGAACGTGAACGGTTTTTCGGCCTCGACGATCCGGGCACCGCAGATGGTTCGGAAGGCTTTCAATCGAACATTGAGGCGGCTGTCGTCGAGCAGGTCCGCCAGGTCCTGATCGGCATTCCACCGCTCGCGTTCGACCAATCGCGAAAACTTACGGAAATAGTCCAGTTCAGCCGTGTCGTTAGATATGGGCCGGTCGCCGAAAATGTCCGAGAATTCCTTGCAGCGTGTCCGGGTCCACGATGGACATTTTCCACAGACGGAGTCGTCATAACCTTCGTACAGCGCCGGCAACTTCGAGCCGATCTGGCCAAGCGCGTGCTGCACGGCGATGAGTTTGTTGCGCGCTTCGAGGACCTTGAAAAAGTCCGTGGTCAGGCGCATCGGCGAATACGAGCCGTCCGTCGACGAGATCAGCCGGCTCGTGATTTCGATTTCCTGCCCGTCCGATTTTTGCCAGCGCCGGATAGAGTCGGACAGAAGCAGCCGGTAAATGAAAAGCTGGGCGTGATCCTCTTCGCGAATTTGCTTTCCGGTTTTCAACTCGAGGATGTCGAGTTTCTTTCCCTGCCGAAAAATCGCGTCGATTCGTCCTTGAATGCCGATCGTCGCCGAATAGCGCTTCAACTCGAGTTGCGTGTGCTGGAGCAGATGCGGATTCCGCGCGACAAACTCCTTCAAGGCGGACATGTGCCGGAGCACATCGGTGCGGAAAGCATCTTCATTGAAGAAATCATCGGTGATCGAGGCGAGCACAACGAGGTATGACGGCAGCGCATCCCGGTATGAGGCTTCAAGATCGGTCTCGCCTTCGAGCATTTTGTCGAACAGCGCGTGGATGAACTGTCCTTTGAGCGTGTGGATCGTGACGTCGCCTTTTCCGCGCCGGATCTGATCCAGTTGCGGTTTGATGCAGTGGAGACTGCGCGCAATCGACGTCGCATTCACCTGGCGCATCGGTTCGAGAACGAAAAAAGAGTCGGCACCCGACGCGAACTCGCGGTCCGAAACGGGCACAAGGTTGTAGGCGGCCACGGTTGCGTGAATCCAAAGGTACGGAAGTACGGACGACGTGGTTCGAATGACGATTTCCCGATCGCGGAGAGGGCCGGTCGTGACAAGGGCTTCCAACGATGCCGGGTGGACCTGCAGGATCCGGATCTCCGGGAGTACGACACGGTCTACCGTCGGCTGACGCTTCGGCTCGAGAATCGGCGGATCGCGGTCGATCAAGCCCTGCAGCGCGCCGAAGACTTCTTCGATGGTTTCGTATTCTTCGTTGAGCGCACGCTCAGCGACCTGCGAGATGTAGCGCGACTGAAGCTGATCGTCCGAAACGATACGTAGAAGTTGCGCGCCCGCTTCATTGACGTCTGCCGCGGGCGACTCCAGGAGTTTCTCGATCAGCGCGCCTACCGAGGTCATGGCGTGACTGTATCAGCGCCACGGCCAGAATCGGTCCGCGGGAAGTGATGTCACGAAACCCGCCCTGCGGCAGGCTTCGTGACGACTGTCGCGTTAAGCGGGAATCTTCAATTCCTGGCCTGGCTGGATTTTGTTCGGGTCTTTGAGGGTGTCCCGGTTCGCGTTGAATATTTTCATATAATCACCCGCGTTACCGTAGAAGTGTTTGCTGATCTTGGAAAGCGTATCGCCGGGTTGGACGGTATACAGTTGCGCAGTCGCCGCCGCCGCGTTCGCGTCTACCGGGAAGTCGGCGCTCACGTCATCCAGTCGCGGATTGACGCGCTTGATTTCATCCCAAACGGCATTTGCCGCTTCCAGCGACGGCGCTGTTCCTCTCATGAGCAGCTTGTCGTTTTCCATGTGAAGATTTGCCATTCGCACGTGCTTGCCTTGCACAACCTTCAAAACAGACTGGTATTTCGTCTTCAATTCTTCAAAGGAAGCCATGCGGTACACCTCACGTGAATTTGATCTGACAAATTCAGTATATCTTCCGCAAGAGTGGGAGTGAATTGCGCGGAATTCACCGCAGGGCGGACAGCGGGTCGATCGTGACGGCGCGCCACGCGGGAACAAGGCAGGCGCCGACGCCGCAGATCAAGAGCGTCCCGATGACGGCGAGAAAAGCGACGGGATCCGTCGTTTGTGTTTGATACAGCAGTCCCGCGAGAACACGTCCCAGGACGACAGAGCCGGCCACACCTATAACGAGACCGAGTCCGATGAGAATGAGCCCATCCCGGAGAACAAGTCGAAGCACCTGGCTCCGTTGTGCGCCAAGTGCCATGCGGATGCCGAACTCTTGCGTGCGTTGCGACACCGACGTCGCGATGACGCCGGTAATTCCCGCCAGCGTCACAATCAAAGCGAGGCCCGCGAAAACAGAGAGAAGAATCGCGGTCAATCTCGGCCTCGATAAGAAGCCGTCTCGCAATTGATCCAGCGTCCGGACGTTTTCAATCGGCATGTCGGCGTCGAAAGCGCGGACGGCCTCACGAATAACGGACGACACTGCGCCCGGATCTCCCGCAGTGCGCACAAGCAATCGCCCTGCGATTCCGTTTTGCATCTGCCGCATCGGCGTGTAGACCTGCGCCAAAGCTTCGCGATCGAGGGCGAACAGCCGCACATCGCCAACGATCCCCACGACGTTCAGCCACGTCTGGCCGCCGTCAAACGAGATGTTGGAACCAACCGGATCGCTGCCCTCCCAATAACGCATCATCGAACGGTTGATGATCGCAACCGGCTGCGATGTCTTCTGATCCGATTCGGCAAAGAATCGGCCTTGCACGAGAGGGATCTTCAGCGTGTCGAAATACTGGCTGCTGACGATGCGAATGTCCGTCGTCGGACGGCGATCCTTATTGTCCGATTGCTTTCCCTGAATCTGAAAAGGAACCGACCCCGGTCTGATGGTGCTCAACGGTACGGCATTCGTGATCGCCGCCGACAAGACTCCAGGCCGGGTCGACAACCGATCCAGTACGGGCAAGTAGAAATTCAGCAGCGCGTCCGAATTCGGATACTTTGTGAAGTTACCGAATATTTCCGCCGACAAAACATTCTCACCGCGATATCCCGCTTCGACGTGCTCGAGTCTGTTGAAGCTGACCAGCAGCAGTCCGGCGCCGGTAAGGAGGATCATCGCCATCGCGACCTGCATCACGACGAGCGACTGCTTTAACCGGCCCGTGCGGCTTAAGGCAGACGAGCCTTTGGTCTCTTTCAAAACAGCGATCAGGTCGACTCTGGCGGCGCTTGCCGGAATGGTTCCAAACACGACTCCCGCGATCAGCGCAACGCCGAGCGTGAATGCCAACACCACCGGGTCGAGAGAGATGTCCTGTGTCCGCGACGTGAACTGAGCGATGAACGACGTCAACAGGCCGAGCATCGCCCATGCGAACGCAACACCTACGACGCCGCCGAGCAGCGAAGTCAACACGCTCTCGGTCAGCAATTGCTGAACGACGCGGGCGCGTGCGGCACCAAGCGCCGATCGAAGAGCCAGCTCGCGATCCCGATTCAACAGCTTTGCGAGAGTCAGGTTTGCGATATTGGCGCAAGCCAGAAGCAGCACCAGCGCCGTCGTTCCGATAAGAATAAGGAGCATCGATCGCGCGTTAACGGTCAATTCGTCCTTGACGTCCGCGGCTCGCGCCGTGAATCCCGAATCCGGCTTGTACACACGCGGGTTTGCCGCTGCGAGGCGATGGCAGATCGCGTCAACCTCCGTGGACGCCAGCCCGCGCGTCGCGCCGGGCGAGAGCTGTCCAAATACACTCAGAGCCGAAAAAGCTCGCGGATTGACTTCAATGTTCGACTCCGCGGCCGCTCTGAAAGGACAGGCGAGCACCGGCATGTAGACGTCGTTTTCCTGCGGGTACAGCGGAACATTCGGAAGAACACCCACCACCGTATGCGGCCGGTCATTCATCTGAAAGACCTGCCCCACAACGTTGGGATCACCCGAGAATCGCGATCTCCAATACGTGTAACTTAACAACAGCACCGCGGGCGCGCCGGGCTCGTTGTCCTCTTGAGTGAACGTGCGGCCCAGAATCGGCTTGATGCCCAGGACGTCGAAGAAACCCGGTGAGACCACGCCCGTGTTGACACGATCCGGTTCGCCGCGCTTGAGCAGATCGAACGACATCTGGTGATACTCCACCAGCGATTGAATCGATTTCGCCTGTTCGCGATACGTGTAGTACTCCTTGATCGAAACCGGCACATTGTTGTTTCCGGCAAGCGGCGCAGCCTCTCGGATCAAGACCAGACGATCGCCGCTGGAATACGGCAAAGGTTTCAGGAGAACGCCTCGAATGACGCTGAAGATCGCGGTGTTCGCGCCGATGCCGAGGCCCAGCGTCAGAATGATCAAGGCCGAGCCGACCTTCTTTTGAAGCAGAGTACGGAATGCGTATTTCACGTCTCCGGAAATATCTGTCATAGCCGTGTTCCTATTTCTTGTGCGCGTCAATGTAGCGGCGGGCAAACGCGTTCAGGTGAGGATTGTGGTGCAACCCGATCCTCTCCGCTTCCTTCTCAGCGTCGTCGACCGACCAGTGATCTCGCAGCACGCGGCGGATCATCCAGAAGGCGCCGACACGCACGGCTGCCGCACAGTGGATGAAGGCGGGCCGGTTCTGCGGATCATCGGTCAGTTTGAGAAATTCGGTTGCCTGGTCATCCTTCGGATCGTCGAAGCGCACGGGAATGTTGAAATATCGCAAGCCGAGTTGCCGGGCGATTTTTTCTTCCTCCGCAGCCGCGTACTCGGAAGGATGGCGAAGATTGATGATCGCCTTCACGCCGTCCGCTTTCAGTTTCGTGAGCTCTTCCATTCGCGGTTGCCCACCGGTGCAAAACTCGGAGTTCACGCGAAGGAAGTTGCGAATGGACGCGACGTCGTTTTGCGCCTGTGCAGCGCTCACGCCGACCAGGCACAGCGTCAAAGCCAGGAATAATGGTTTCATGTCCGAAACCTTAGCGCCGGTCAACTCGCGATTTCTTGAACAAATGAAACATATTGGGGCGGCGAAAACTGTCAGAACCCGGAGCGCAGCCACGGGCTTCGTGACGCTATACAGGGAAGCATTCGCGTCGGAATTTGGCGGGAGGGACGCCGAGCCAGTATTTGAAGACGCGGGTGAGGTGGCTTTGATCCGCAAAACCGCGCAGGCAGGCGATGTCCGCGAGCGAGTGATCGGGATCCTCGAGATCGGTCATGACGAGCTGCAGACGAAGCGAATGCAGGAAATCCGAAAGCGGACAGCCGAATCGCCGGCGAAACACCCGCGCCAGATGAACCGGATGAATGCCGGCCTCATTGGAAAGCGATTTAACGGTGTGTGGAAACGATGGATCGTCGCGCATCGTTTCGAGAACCATCCTCAACCAGCGCGGCATCGGCGCTTCTTCTCTCTCGGTCGAGCGTTTCGCGTCGCCCAAGAGGTCATAGGCGATGCTTTCCACGGTTACCTGCGAAAGAACGCCCGCACGATGATCCCTGAACAATCGCAACGCCAGCGGCGGACCGCCAAGCATGATAGGTTCCGGCGGCAGCTCCAGCCCGATATTCTTGTCGAGTTCGATGGCGAACAGCAGCCCGCCGTTGCCGCCGATCTCATCGTGGTGAGACATTCCCGGTGGATGATAGGCCGTTGAGAAACGTCGATAGTCCAGCTTACGGCCGTGAACGTTCTCCGAGTAAGCCCCATCCACGAGAAGCGAAAAATACGCCGCTTCGTGCGCATGTTCCGGAAGTTTTCGGGCGCAACGGTGGTGCAGCTCCGAAAGAAGGAATCCCTTGCACGCGTAGCGTTCCTGAACCGTGCCGTAAAAACTGCCCATTCGAAGCTGAGACATTGGCCTCCCCCAAGCATTTTCCCTGCCCTGGTATTCGCTGATTCCGTTGGTCTCGTTTGATCTTCACTGTTCGATTGCGGGAAGAGGGTCTCAGGACCGGTCACGGCGGTATAAACTAGGCGCCCGAGGTTGAGCTTTGCGATTAAAACCCGAAGATTTGCGCCAACACTACGCTTCGCTCTCGGATGACGCTCTAACCGCGATGGACCGGAACGACCTGGTCGAAGCCGCGCAAAAAATCTACGACGAAGAAGTCGCGCGGCGAGGCCTGAAGATCGAACCCGAGGCGGAGCAGGCGTACGAAGCAGACAGCGAAATCGAAAGGCCCGTTCCTGCCGTCACGCACGAACTCAATGTGGATGCCGACCCCCCGGACTGGATCGAGAACGCCGCGTGTGCCTGCACTTTTTCGTCAAATTCGCCGGCGCCGCAGTCGGATGCCATCGACGGTTTCGCCACGCTGACGGATGCCGGAATACCTTGTCATGTCACGATGAATGTGGACGAAACGCTGGAGTCGCCGAGCTACGAATTTGGGCTAATGGTTCCCGGCGCACTCTACTTGCATGCCACCAGTATCCTCGATCGCGATTTCTTCAACGTCAGACAGGAGGCGGACTGGCGAGTGCACCTCGAATGGCTGTCGGACGCGGACCTGAAAGCCTTGAACCCGGAAATCTTTTGCGCCGGTTTCCTGGACCGGGCCGCCCGGCTCAAGCGAGCTTATAAGGATGAACTCGCCCGCCGCAAAATCGAGTAAGGACCTGGGTCCAGGGAACAATCTCTCAAACCGCGACGTATCGAGTTCCCGGGGGCCAATGGGAAATTTCTTTCACGACATCCGGTTCACATGGCGCTCGCTTCGCGCTCGTCCGGTCTTTGCGATCACGGCGATTCTGACGCTCACGCTGGGCATCGGCATCAACACGGCGGTCTTCACGTTGATAAACGCCGTTCTGCTTAGGCCGCTTCCGGTCCAGGATCCCGCACGGCTTGCAGAGTTGTACACCAGCCGCGAAGACCGCGTCGGCGGAGTCACTTCTTATGCCGATCTGCAGGACCTGCGGCGCGGCAACACATCGTTCACCGATCTTTCGGGCCACAGCCTTCTCTTTGCAAACCTGAACTGGCAGGGTCGTTCCGAACTGATCATCGGCGAGTTCGCAACCTCGAATTATGCGAGCGTGCTCGGTATTCAACCGCAGTTCGGCCGATTCTTCAGCGCGGAAGAAGAACAGGCGCCGGGCGCCGCGCTGGTAGCGGTGATCGGTCACCGATTCTGGCAAACCCGATTCGATGGGAATCCCAGCGCGCTGGGACAGAGTCTTCAACTCAACGGAAAGCGGTACACGATCGTTGGCGTGATGCCGAAATACTTTGAAGGCACATTCCCGGGACTGGCACCGGAGGTATGGATTCCGGTCATGATGGCCGATTCTCTCGATTCTTTCGGACAGATCGACGCGGTACCCTCGCCCGGAACAACGAAGCTCGACCGGCGCGGCTTCCGGTGGCTTTGGGTGACAGGCCGGCTGAAAGGCGGCATCACTCTTCCTCAGGCGCAGTCGCAAATTCAGTCGGTGATGACCACTCTCACGCGGGAATTTCCTCAATCCAACAAAGATCTGCGAATCACATTGCGGCCGTCCAATGACGTACGCCTGAACCCGGATCTGGACGGTCCGATCACGGCTGGATCGGCCTTTCTCCTGGCGGCAGTCGGCGTAGTGCTGGTGGTCGCGTGCACCAACGTCGCGGGAATGTTCCTGGCGAGATCGGCTGCACGGCGCCGTGAAGTCGCCATCCGCCTGGCGCTCGGCACCGGACGCCTGGGCCTGGTTCGACAGCTTCTCACGGAGAGTCTGTTTATTTCGTCGATAGGAGGGCTGTCGGGCTTGATTCTCGCCATCGGAGTGACGCGCCTTGTGAATTCCGTCCGGTTGTCTCTGCCGATATCCATCTATTTGAATATCGATCCGGACTGGCGGGTCTTTCTGTTCACGTTCGCCATTTCCATCCTGACGGGCGTGTTTTTCGGATTGGCTCCGGCAATTCAGACCGTTCGTCGCAACCTCGTGACCGATCTGAAAGGGGGCGATGAACGAGGCCGTCGCATGAGTTTCCGGAACAGCCTGGTGGTCGCACAACTGGCGCTGTCGCTTGTACTGCTGATCGGCGCTTCGCTGCTCATCCGGAGTTTGCAGGCGGCAACACTGATCGATCTTGGGTTCGACGCGCAGCATTATGCGTTGATCCAGTTCAATCTTGGAATGTACGGATACACGGACAGTCGCGGCGAAGGGTTCTTCCAGGACTTCCAGCGACGAATAGCCCCCCTTCCCTGGGTTTAAGGCGTACCGATTGCGGACCGCACCCCATTATCCATCCACCCCACCACCTCCCCCCTTTTT
>CAZPBY010000004.1:0-74755 GCA_964584785.1 uncultured Solibacteraceae bacterium | reverse complement strand
AAGGATGATCTGTGAGTAGCGAGGGGTGCATGTGGTGTTGGCTCGGTTGATCTTGGGGTGTTTGTGATAAACGGGCAGTCGCGGGGAAGGGTTCGTCCAGGACTTCCAGCGACGAGTAGCGCCCATGCCCGGGGTTGAAGGCGTCACGATTTCGGACCGCACACCATTATCGATCAACGTCAACACCGCCGCTCTTTTCAAGACGGATACTCCGGCGCCGGAAGACCGGCCACTCACCATCGACGATACAAGTGTCGAGCCGAATTTTTTCGAAACGATGAAAATCCCTATCGTGGAGGGGCGCTCGATCGGACCCGCAGACACAAAAGAGACGCCGCGAGTTGCGGTCGTCAGTCAGGCAGCCGCAAGAAGGCTGTGGCCTGGCGAGCCGGCTGTGGGCAAGAGGATGAGCACGCAAAGCGGCCGCGTGATTGAGATCGTCGGTGTCGCTCGCGATTACAAAGTGCGAACGGTTGGAGAATCGCCACGGCCGATCGTTCATTTTGCGCGGCGGCAATCGCCCAACCTGTCCACCGGTGTGCTCGTCCGAACCTCGGGTGCGGCTTACGAGATTCTGCCGGCGCTGCGACGGGAAATCACAGCGATGGATCCGGATTTGGTTCCGTTCCAGATGACCACCATGGAACAGGAAAGCGCGCGCTCGCTGATTCCGGTGAGGGCGGGCGCGGCCATCCTCGCCGCTCTCGGCGTGTTTGCGGTTTTTCTTGCCGGCGTCGCGTTATACGGCCTCATTGCCTATTCGGTCAGCCGGCGCACACGCGAAATCGGCACTCGCATCGCGCTGGGAGCCACGCCGGGAGGTATCGTGCGGCAAGTGATTCTCGAGGGCTCGCGGCTGCTTGCTGCCGGTGCTGTTCTCGGCCTGGCGGGAGCACTTACCGTGAGCCGGCTCATGGCGTCGCTGCTTTACGGCATCAGTACGTTCGATCCCTTGTCGTTTATCGCAGGCGCTGCCGTCCTGACGATTGCGGCGCTCGCCGCAAATACGCTTCCGGCGCTGGCCGCATCTCGAGTGGACCCGATTCGCGCGTTGAAAATCGAGTGAATTGAAGATGGCGTCACCAAGCCCGTCGCTTCGCTCCGGGTTCTGAACACTTCGGCGAAAACCACCAGAACCCGGAGCGCAGCGACGGGCTTCGTGACGCCACCTTCGATTCATGCGAAGATACCGCCATGTTCAGACAGACATGGTTGTTCGTCACTGCAGTTGCGTTGACAACCATCGCTTCTGCGGTGGCATTCGCTCAGCGTCCCGCATGGAACCTTCAGTCGGCAGCCGCTTACCTCGACAGCCGGCAGGATTGGTGGCAGCACTGGCCGAACGCTCAACGCGATCACGATACCGCGTGTGTATCGTGTCACACGGCCGTGCCATATGCTCTGGCACGTCCAGCGCTTCGATCGGCGCTGGGTGAACACGACTTTGCTCCCGCCGAAAAGATGCTGCTCTCGAACGTCGTGAAGCGAGTGCGAATGTGGCGTGAGGTGGAACCCTTCTATCCGGATCAGACGCGAGGCCTGCCGAAAAGCAGCGAATCGCGCGGAACGGAAGCCGTGATGAACGCCTTGATCCTTGCGACCCGCGACGCTTCAACCGGGACACTGTCCGAGGACGCTCGATTGGCGTTTGCGAACATGTGGACGCTTCAATTCAAAGCAGGTGAATTGAAAGGCGTGTGGGCATGGTTGAATTTCAAGTACGAACCGTGGGAAGCGCCCGATTCCGTTTATTTCGGCGCCTCACTCGCGGCGATCGCCGTGGGAACCGCTCCCGGGGAATACTCATCGAGTCCGCAGATCCAGGAGCAAGTCAAGCTGCTTCGCGAGTTTCTTCAGACACGCGCGGATTCCGAGCGGCTGTTTAATCGGGTGATGGTGCTGTGGGCGTCCGCGAAGTTGCCCGGCGTCCTTACCGAGTTGCAACGGAAGTCGATCATCGACGCAGTCGCGGGCAAGCAGCGCGAGGATGGCGGCTGGAGCACCTCATCATTAGCTTCGTGGAAACGAGTCGACTCGACGGAGCTCGACACCGCAAGCGATGGATACGCAACAGGCCTGATCACTCTTGCACTGCAGCGCTCCGGTCTGCCTCAAACCGACAGCCGCGTCAGCAAAGGTCTAACCTGGCTGATCCGGAATCAAGACGCCAAGTCTGGAATGTGGGCCGCATCATCATTGAACAAACAACGCGACCCGGAGTCCGATCCCGGCAAATTCATGAGCGACGCCGCGACGGCTTTTGCGGTACTTGCTCTAACGGCTCATTAAGCGACAATTCGTTTGACGAAACGCGAAACAGCTGCTTAAAATCCCGCGAACCCTATCGAATTGAAACGGTCGACTGACTCGGAGATGCGCGAGATTCCGAGGCATTGGTCACAACATGGCACGGCCAGGCCGCGCTTTTCGCTTATGTACAGGAGGTGCATCCATGAAAAAATTTCTTATCGCCTTCACTGCCGCCACAATCCTCTCGGCGGCACCGCTATTGGCTCAATCCGACACCGAGCCGCCGAAGCTGGTCGGATTGACGGTTACTCCGTCGACTGTCGATGTCAGTGCCGCAAAGCAGACCGCAAATTTTGCTGCGCACGTCACGGACAATCTTTCCGGAATCGCTGCAGTCACTGTGGATTTACGCAGCCCATCCGGACAACGGGCGTTCGGCTATGCTCCCTTTCAATCCGGAAAAGTGTTGGACGGAAACTTTAATGTTCCGGTCGAAATCCCTCGTTATGCCGAGCCGGGAGCCTGGAGCGTTACATGCTTTCTTTACGACAACGTGTACAACAACGCGGTCATTGATGCCGCCGCTTTAGCGTCTGCAGGGTTCCCTTCGACAATCAACGTCATTGACTCCAACCCCGACCTGCAAGCACCGCAGCTTGCGGGGGTGCTGTTGAATCCGAATTCAGTCAATGTATCCGCAGACGATGCGACGATCACCGTCGACCTGACCATTACCGACAACGTCGCAGGTGTGGGCACGATCGAACCTCAGTTCGACTTCGAATTGCAGAGTCCATCCGGCAAGCAGTCCCGGCTGCGCTCCTTTTTCGATTTCGTTCGGATTTCAGGTGACGCGAATAACGGTGTTTACCGGGCATCGTTGAAGATGCCTCGGTACAGCGAACCTGGAATTTGGAAAGTTGTCCTTGTACGGGTTGAGGATAACGCGCGGAATGAACGCTTCTACTTCCAGGACAGTCTGGCGGCGTTCGCTTCGGCGATCAACGTTACGGTTGCTTCTTCGCCGGCCGACGTGACGTTACCGCAACTAACCGGGCTTACGTTCACGCCAACATTCATCAATACATCGACGGGTTCGCAGACCGTGCAGATGGATTTCAGTATGACCGACGACCTTTCCGGCGTGTCGTTTGAGCCGGACACCAGCGTCATAACTCTCACCTGGGGTTCCGGCTTCGTGAGTCCTTCCGGAGCGCAACGCACCTACACCGACTTCAGCTTTCAGGAAAAACCTCCCATTATCGGGACACGGCTGAACGGCGTTTGGCGCTTTAACGTGCGCTTTCCGCAATTCAGCGAAGAAGGAACATGGAAGGTTGCGTTCCTGCAACTGCGGGACGTGGTGCGAAACTACCTGGCCTTGGGTTCGCCACAAGATGTAGCCGCGTTAGGTTTTCCGACGGAGCTCACGGTCATCAAACCGTCGTTGGTTCCCGACGGCACCATCACGAACCCGGCAGCCGGTGGCACGGTTCAAGACGACACCTTCGGCGATCGCGCGAAGGTCATCGTACCGCCAGGAGTGCTTTCGGATGCCACAACCATCGCGATCGACGTACTGCAATCGCCGATCAGCGTCGATTTGCCGACCGGATTCAGCAGCGCGGAAACTTATTTCGTCAACGTGCAGCTGATTCCGACACCCGTGTTCCCGCTGCCGCCACCTGGAATGTCCGTCGTGCTCCCGCTGCGGAACTTCGTGGCGCCGGGCACTCGCATCAATCTGTTTTTCATCGATACGGCGACCGGCAAACTGGTGCCGTCGCTGGATGCGTCCGGCAATCCTGTGGTCGGGATTGTCGATCCGTCCGGCCTCTCAGCGACATTTACAGGGATCACGCATTTCTCGACGATCGTGGGTATTCTGCCGGATGTGATCCCGATCGACGTCGATATCAAGCCGGGCGACACGCCGAACGTGATCAACACGCGATCGAACGGAACCATTCCGGTTGCCCTGATGAGCACGCCGACACTGGACCTCACCAAGGTGGATCCCGCCACCATTCACATGGCGGGCGCTCCCATCGCGTCGAATAAACAGGGCAAGTTCCAGGTTTCGACGGTGGATGTCAATGGCGACGGACGCCCGGACATCATCGTCCACTTCGACACACGAAATCTGCAACTGACAACTTCCTCCGTGCGGGCAGTAGTCGAAGGTAAGACGCGGGACGGAAGAACGTTCAGCGGAAGCGATTCCGTGCTGGTGATCAAGTAACGACGTGTCACTTTGTGCACGCTGGAGGCATGTCAGGAATTCAGACAGCCCGGCTAAATTCCTGACACTCCGGCGTGCCAAGAAACGGCAAACTTCGCGGTTGCGATTATTCGTACCGCAATGCTTTCATTGGATCTACTTTCGACGCGCGATGCGCTGGAATGAAGCCGGAGCCGATGGCGACGAGCAGCAATACGACGACAGCCGTGATGAGCACCACGGCGTCGTAGCCCTTCAACTGATAGAGCAGCGATTCCGCCAGATGACCCAGGCCGATCGCCGCCGCCAGGCCGGCAATCCCGCCGATCAGCGTCATGATGCCCACTTGCCGCAGCACCATGGTTCGGACACGCGACGGCTCCGCGCCCAAAGCCATGCGAACGCCGAACTCGCGCGTCCGCTGCGCGACCGTGTAGGCGAGCACGCCGTATAAACCGATGGCCGCGAGTAAGGTCGCCAGACTCGCGAATGATGCTGAAAGCACGCTGATAATCCGGTCCTCGGCCACGTTGTTCTGTATCTGTTTCTCCATCGTCCGCAGGTTTTCGACCGGAATGTTGCGGTCCGCGTTCGCCACGATCGGTTGAATCATCGCCAGCAGTTTTTCCGGCGGCAGTGCGGCCCGTACATAGAAACTCGTGCCGCCGAGCGTTTCGTCCTGACGATACGGCAGGAAAAACACCGGAGGGATTTCCTGTTTGACCCGGCTGTATTTGGCGTTTTGCACCAGCCCGACAATTTCAATGTCCAGATCCTTCTGCCCGCCGCCTCCGGTTTTCATCCGTTTACCGACCGCATTGCGTCCGAGTTTGAACTTTTTGGCGAACTGCTCGTTCACGATCGCCACTTTCGGAGCGCCCACCGCGTCTTGCGGCGTAAACTCACGACCCGCGATCAACGGAATTCCCAGGGCGCGGAAATATCCGGGGCCCACTTCGTTGAAACGGGAATTTGAATCCGTATCGGGACCCGCCTCGAATCCCTCCACAGAAACGTCGTTACCCCAGTTGCTGCCGCCGAGCAACGGTACCAGGGATACGGTGACCTGCGATACGCCGGGCTGAGCGCGCAGATCGTCTTCAAGACGTTCGTAGAGAGCGCGGATTTGTGGCGGCTTATACCCGCTGAGATTCGGTGAGAGGCTGAACGTGATCATATTGTCGATCTTCACACCGAGATCGACGCGGCTGATGTTGAACAAGCTTTTCGTGAACAGCCCCGCGCAAACCAGCAGAGTCATCGATAATCCGATTTGAACTGTTGCCAGCGTCGTACGGAAACGGGCGGCGGCGCGGGCACCCGAGGGTTGACCGGTCTGGCCTTTGAGCGCGGTGAGGACATCGGGGCGGGTGCTGTGCAATGCGGGAAATAAACCGAACACGATACCGGTGCTGAGTGTCACCGCCGCGGCGAACAAAAGGACGGGCGGATCGGCGCCAAATTTCAGGGTCATGGACGCTTCGCTCGGCAGCAGCGATTGAATAAGGTCGACCGTCCACCGCGCGACCACCATTCCGGCAATCCCGCCCATAACAGCCAGAAGAATCGATTCCGTCAGCAGCTGACCCATCAAATTCCGGCGGCTCGCGCCGATCGACAATCGAACGGCCATCTCACCGGAGCGCGAGGCTGCACGCGCCAACAGCAGGTTCGCGATGTTCGCGCACGCGATCAGCAGAACCAGTCCCGTCACCACGAGCAGCATGAGGAGCGACGTCTTTGCTTCCTTCTGCACTTCGCTCTGGCCTCGAAAACCGTCCTCGAGAGTGACCAGCTTCGCTTTGAATTTAGCGAGAGTGGCTTCGCTCATTCCCTTTTGCAAGGGCACTTCGACGTCATTAATGATTCCGTGATACGGCACATTCAAACCCGTACGGGCCTGCTCGATGGAAACACCGGGTTTCAGGCGCGCGAACAGGTAATAGCGATAGTTGCGACGTTGCTCCAGGCCTTTGAAGCCGGGCTGCATCAGCTGCGCCATGGCGATGGGCACGTAGACTTCCGGCATCTCCCCAAGGGTCGTGCCATCGAAGCTTTCGGGAGCGACTCCGACAATTGTCATCGACTGGCCGTTCACGATCAGCGTGTCGTTAAGCACGGCGGGACTTGCATCGAATCGAGTTCGCCAATACGCATGGCTTAACACAGCCGCGGTATGCGAGATTCGTACCGAATGCCTGATGCGCCGCAATACCCGTGAAGACGGACTGCGCTCGTTCCAGATCGCGAAACATGAGGTAGCTGAAGACGGCGTCACAGTCACCCGCCTGATTGCAGGACTGCGACCCGGGCTTCGGGCCAGGCGCTCCGAGATTGACCAGCCGATTCGGCTGCGGTACCGGCAGGGGGCGCAGCAGAATCTGATGGAAGATGGAAAAGATCGCGGTCGTCGATCCGATCCCCAGAGCGAGTGAGATGATCGCGATGATGGTGACCGAAGGCACCTTGCGCAGCATACGCAGAGCAATCGTGAGTCTCTTCATAAGCAGGTTTTACCTCTCCAGACCGATAAGGTTACCAGACGCGAGTTGTCCCATCGCGGTTGGCCGATCCGATCGTGTTAAGCCTGCTTGTTTTTTGAAATGGCAGCGAATAGGTGCGCTGCCGAGATCCCTCCGGTGCCGGGTGTTTACGGGAGTCTTCTGACGCTCAGCACCTTCAACGGTCTCGTGCTGGGGGGCGCGTCGAAGGCAATTCGCGACATCAGGTTCGTTGTCCAGCAGTGATCGTACTGAATGCCATTGCCGCCTCCTCCGCTCCAGTTCAGAGTTGGCTGACCGAGGCTTGCCAGAAGATTTTGACTGGTGTAGTTGTCCCAGATCTTGGCGACAAAGATCATGCCCGTGATCTGCCCGTTACCGCCGCCGGTGAAGTCGAAGATGCCGTCGCCCACAACGAGGATCGTCCCGGTCCAGCTGAAATTGCCGTCCATGAACAATGAGCCGGTCACCACAAGGATGCCGTATCCGCTATTGGATCCGCTGAGCGTCAGATTGCCATTGATGTAGTTGATGGCTGGACTGGTGGACGAGCCGAGTGAAACCGTATTTCCAGTGTTCGTTTTTTGGGCATTCACGGCGTCGGTCAGCGCTTTCAATCCCGTTGGAGTGCCCATGGTGTCACCGAGCAGCGGGTAGACGTTCTGCACGGATGGCGTCGTCGCCGTGCCGCCGTCGCCCGTGTAGTGGCTGGCTCCCGGGCTTGCCGTCGCTATGGCAGCCACGGTCTCGGTAGAAGTCGAGTCGGAGTTCGGATCGTCGTAGGTTCCGATAGCCGCGTGATCCGAATCCGCTGAGGAATCGCCGCAGCTGTTGGTGTCGTTGCCCCTCAAGTAAAAGTTTGTGGAGTTTGGAAAGTTCTGGACGGCCGGATCCGGACCGCCGATCGTGAGTGCGCCGGTTGCGTTGAAGCCTGTGAGAGGCGTCACTGCCTCCATCTGGACCATGGCTCGGGCGCCGGTGGAGGTTTGCGCGAGAGCCGTCATCAGATAGACCTTGCCGTAGCTGGAACCTCGACCGAGTGTTGCTTCGGCCGTCGCGCCGCTGCCGGCTCCACCACTGATTGTGACCGTAGGATCGAGCGTATACCCATAGCCCTGGTTCGTGATCGTGATACTGGCAACCTTGTAGTAGTTCGTTCCACCAACAGGCGCAAGGTTTACAGTCGCGGCTGCGCCGCTGCCGCTGCTGGAGGAGAAGACCACTGTCGGCGCGCCGCCGGAGCCGTGGTTGTAGCCGGTGCCGCCGGAATCGACAACGATGCTGAGAACCTTGCCGGCGTTGGCGGGAACCGCAGCCAGAGTGGCTGTTGCCGCAGGTTGAGTCTGAGTCGTTCCCACTCCAGTCGAGAAACTCATCGTCGGCGCCGAAGTGTAGCCGGAGCCGCCGGAAGTGAGAGTCAGGGTCGACACACGCCTCCCAAGACTTGGAATAAAGGTCAAACTACCGCACCCGCTGACGCCCGTGATCGATGTCGGAGCGACGGAGTATCCCGTTCCCGAGCTCTGGATGGTGTATCCGGTGACATAGCCGTTCGATGTGTCGAACGTCAACGTGGCGCTGAAACCGGATCCCACAGTTCCCGACAGACCGACTCCGCTGAGAGTCTCGCCCTTATGCCGGGCGCACGGACCACTGAATGTGATACCGGCGATGCACGAATCGGTGCCCGCCAATGTTGCGGCGGCGGCGGCGCCCGATCCTCCGCCACTCGTAAACGCGACGGAGGGAGCCGTTGCATAGCATCGCGTTCCACTGTCGGTGACACTCAACGTTCCAACAGGCGCTCCGTTGGCGGGAATGAAGTCCGATCCAACGTGTGCAGTGGCGCCGCTGCCTTGTCCCCCAACCAAAGTCACCGTCGGCGCCGTTGCGTATCCCGAACCTGAATTGGTGACTGTTATCGAACTCACCATTTGCTGCGTCACGAGTTGCATGTTTGCAGTTGCTGTCGCGGTAGTACCCGAAGGCGGAGCCGATATGGTTACTGTCGGCGC
This sequence comes from uncultured Solibacteraceae bacterium, assembly GCA_964584785.1. Classification (GTDB taxonomy): domain Bacteria; phylum Acidobacteriota; class Terriglobia; order 20CM-2-55-15; family 20CM-2-55-15; genus JAHFTY01. Next base: position 65,768 of record CAZPBY010000004.1, on the reverse strand, counting down.
CGAGGTGTAGCCGGCGCCGCTGTTGGTGACGTTGATGCCAATCACCGATCCGATGCGATTGCAATTCGGTCCGTATCCGGTCGGCAGAAGAATCTGGTTCTTGCCGTCCCAGCACACCTGGTTGGTCGTGGCACTGCTGCCGTTGGCGGCGACCGGAGTCATGTTGTTCGTCTTCAACATCACCCGGACCCATTTGAAGTCGAAAGGCTGTGTGACGTTCCAGGCACCGGCAGAACTCTGGCTGTCGTCGAAAGTGCGATACCAGCTGGAACCCGTCGGCAGCGACGTGCATGGAACACCGTTTGTACCGGTCAGACTCATGACACTCGCGTGACAGAGGTCGGTGTCGGCGTAAGCGTTGTTGATATCCCACGGCGCGACCGTTTCGCCGTTCTTGGGATTAATGATGTAAACGACGTTCGCAGCGGACGTCGACGGCAGTCCCGACGGAGGCGTGATGGTGAGTGTGGCCGGTTGAATGCGGTCACGCGCCTCCTGCAAACCTGCCATTGCGCTGTAGAGCGCAGTTTGCGATGTTCGAAAGTTGGTATTGATCAAGCTCTCGGTGTTGCTGGAATACATCATTCCGAGACTGACCACCGATAAGAGAAGCAATGCGACGAGAACAGCAACCAGTGCGATTCCACGTTCCTTCGTTTGATTCATAAATCCTTCCATGGATTTCAAATTCATCAGAAACAGCTTACAGGCTCACTGGCAGCCGCCAGCGAGCAATTGTTCAACTTGACCGATGTGGCGAGAGTGTTGACGGACCTGGTCCGGGTCTCAGGATCGATCATGGTCGCCTGTACTGTCACTACCGCCTGAATGGTATCGATATTCGCCAGAGTCACGGCATTGTCGTTATAGTTCACCGGCAGTGTTACAGGCGTTCCTGTCTGGCCTTTCACATATGCGGAAAAAATGCTGGTGTTGAGCACGCCTTGCACTTCCATTTGAAGTGCCGGGGCTGTCTGGCCCGTATAGGGATTACCGTCGACCTTCGGCAGCTGGCTTCGCCTTAGACAGGGACAGTTATTCGTAGTGCTCGGGTCGAGATAGTAATGCACCACCGATACGGTTCCAGTCCCGTCGACATCGCCTTCAAACCATAGTTCGTCGGCGGCAACTCGCACCAAACCTACAGCGACGCGGTGGTCGTTCGAAACGGGACTCACCGTTCTGAGCGTGCTCGCCGTAAAGTTTCGGACGTTCGGATAACCCGCCTCGCGCAGGTCCCGCGACATCTGGTCCATGAATTCCCGAGCTTCCTGAAACATGTCCAGCTTCGTCTGCTCTGAGGATGACCGCGCAGTCGCCATGTTCACAAGGCGGAAAATGGCGCCCATCAGCACCATCAGGATCAGGAGCACGATCATCATTTCAATCAATGAAAAACCACGGTTCCGCTGAATTGTCATGATTAGTTCCCCAACAGCACCCGGAGAGTCGCGGGAGAGGCAAAATACTTATCGCCCTGGCCGCGGTCCAGCATCTGTCCGGTGACGGTCACAATGAAGCTGTTCGTCGAGACGGCCCCGGACGAGACCAACTGGATGTTCCACCTCACGTCATACACCGCCTGTTCAACGCCTGTCGGGGTACACGGAGACTTCACGACGTAGAGCATTCGATAGTTCGCCGGAGGGCTCGTCTCCGCAAAATTGATCGCAGAGCCGCTCAGGGCGGCACCGCCGGGCTGAGTATCGATCACCCATGCGGTGCCGTCGCAATCGTGCAGAGTGGACGTACCGCTGCCGACGACCGTGGCGGAAATCTGTTCCACGATCGATTGAAGAATCATCGCGGTGGTGCTATCGAATTTGTTACGCGTGTTCGAGGCGACGGACGTGCCGATCAAAGCCATCAGGAACAGCGAGCAGATACCGAGGATAGTAGACGCCAGCAATAGTTCCACCATGCTGGTGCCCGATTGAGATTTGAGACATCCTGTCTTCATTCCTTACTCCGTTCAGTCCATGGATTACGCCGTCGCCGGGCTAGGAGCGGCGCTTATCATTGCATGCGCCCGGTTCAACTCTTTACTGAAGCTCGTGCAGTTTTTTTCCTTCGCTGTTTCGACGATTTTCTCGAGACAGGAGACAAACTGCTCGCGCAAGGAGCCGTTCGACGACTTGCAGGCGCTGGCGCCAACTTTGCTAAGGATTTGAGAAGCCCACACCGTTTCGATCATTCCTTTTTCGTCGGCGGCAACACCGATGTTTCCGAGCATGTTGGCCACAACGGGGAGCGTTTCTTCCGAGAGGTTCCGTATGCCGACATCGCCCGCCGCATCGATCACCTTGCGAACCAGCCGCGACCGGTTGTTTTTGGCGTAGCTCAGGCCGACTTCACCCAGGGCGTCGAGGCTGACGCGGCCGATCTCGCTCATGTCGTGCTCGGCGGATTGAATGCCGATCCTGTTCAGTCCAGCTATGGCAAGCGTGGCGGTCTCTTCGTTGACTGCACCATCGGCGCCGTTCTTGGCGATCTCGAAGAGTGTCATCGTGGCTTTCTTGGCGACGGCGGAGTTGCCTGTCTCGATCGCTTTGATGGCAATACGATCGGCGACTTCCGCCAGTTGCACGGCGATATCGCCCGGCTTGACTTTACCCATTTTCCGTCCACCGCGCTGCGGGTCGGCCGTAGCGGCTGTCGATACCGGCGTGGACGCGATTCGCGAGATGCACTTCATCGTGCATTCGATCGGATCGTCCATATCGTGGGTCAATGCTTTGATCGCCGCGGCTTCAGCGGCCGCCAGCACTTCAGCGGTCACATCGAGTATGCCCTTCTCGGAACTCTTCGCGCCGATCGTGTCCAGAGCAGCAATCGCGCTGCTGACCGGCCGCTCCACGTTTCGATCGGCGGCATCGACGCTGATTCGCTGCAACGCACGGACCACGCGGATGAGAGCCGCGTCCGCGCCCTTGTCCGCAAACTTCACACCCAGCTTCTCCAGGACGCTAATGACGCGGTAAGGCGCTCGCGGATCCTCCAACGACAGCAAGGCAATGTCGGACATTCGATCGATGCCCGCTCGCACCGCTTCCATTCTTCGGTTTTCGTACGCGGATACAACGACCTCGCTCAACGCGTTCACTGCAGTGTCGTAACACGTATAGTCCTTGTGCATGCAGGCCCGAACGGCGGCGTTATCGAGTTCATGCACCTCTGCCGGCTCACCGTCTTCTTTCTTGAGCGCAACGCGTGCCTGCTCGAGAGCGCTCTGAATCTGTGTTTCCACGTTCAGTTTGTCTTTCAGAACGAGGAAGAACGGCAACAGCATGATCAGGGCGCTCGCGGCAAAGCTGAATGCCAGTTTTACAGCCGCGGGGTTCGGATTGGACAACAGCCAAAGCGAAAGAAGAATAGCGGCTACGAACAGAAGCAGAAACTCTGCCGTGAAGCGGTCTATGGCTTTGGCCTGGCGCCCGGCGATCTGCCGTTGTGCGATCTGGCTGCCAATAAACGACGCGGCGAAAACAAGGCCGACGATAGCTGCCAGAGATTGAGCAATGGTGGAAAGCAGGTACAGAACGTGAGGATTGGTCTCGACGTTCGGGATCTGCAATGTAGGCCAAACCCAAATGGACAAAAGTATCGCTGTTATCAGACCAATGCTGATGACAACTGAAACATGGACCGCTGACGACGATTTCACTATGCCTCCTGCATCAAGTCACTCCCGTATTCCTGTGGAAACGGGAACAAACATGAAGCAATTCTCTTGGTGTTGAATTAACAATGCGTCCGCCGGCAGAGCTCAGTGGGAGCTGCAACGACTACAGAAAGCGCGGGTCATTCTCTGCTGACCTAGCCAATTTCGGATGGTGTCACAGTGGTGTCTATACTTATTTTTCCGGGAATTTCAGAATTTCTTGCGGGCGTAACCGTTCACTACTGATTCTTCGACGGATAGGAGGAAGACGTACTTAAAGACCTGACGCGAGGAATTTAGAAAACGGGCGAGCCCTGCATTGCCAATCCGAGACTCGTCCGTTTTCTAGATTCTGTTTAGCGCACTTACTGCATCCGACGATACACCGTCTTCCATTTCCCGAAGCGCGTTTCCGGACCGGGCTTCTTTTGCGCGGCGACCACCGGCACTTCGGCGATCATCGCGACCACGACGGCCAACGATACAACTGCGAAAATCCTATTACGTTTCGACAATGTAGGAGTCTCCTTATTGAATGGCCCGCGAAATATGGAGCCAGGAACGTGTAGGACTGTAGCGCACAAGAATGATTGCCCGGTCAACAGCATCGCGTCGTACACTGTGCCATGCTTCCGGCCAGAACTCGCCATCACTACCTGACCGCCGCCTGCGGCGTTCTGCTCGCGGCCTTGTTTTTCGTTCAGGAAACCCACACACAAAATCCGCGGCGTCTCGCGCTCGTTGGAGGCATGCTGCTGACCGGGTACGAGGTGCCTCCGATCCATCAAGGCGCGGTTCTGATCGAAGGGGACAGAATTGTGCAAGCCGGACCGGCGGCGGAAGTGAAGATTCCTGCGGACGCCACCATCATCGACACCAGCGGTCGCACCATGCTCCCGGGCCTGATCGAAACGCACGGACATTTGATCGTGCTCGGACACGGAAACTACGACACATGGTTCCCATGGATCAATGCCCACGGCGGCGAAAAGATGCTGACCCGCGTGATGGAAATTTCGGCCAGGCAACTCCTGATGGCCGGTGTGACAACCGTCGTCGATCTCGGAGCGCCGCTTCAGCTGAGTCTCGGCATTCGAGACCGCATCAACAAAGGAGAAGTCGCTGGAGCCCGCGCGTTCGTCAGCGGACCCTGGATTTCGCATTTGTCGGGCGCCGCCGTGAACGGGGCGATGCAGGTTGGATTCGGAGGGATCAACATCACCAATCCGGAACAGGCGGCTCAGGAAACCGAGAAGCTGGCCGCTGCGGGCGTCGATCAAATCAAGGCGCATTCCGGTTTAACGCTCGACGACTACAAGGCCATTGTTCGCGTTGCGCATCAGCACGGCATCCGCGTTCACGCGCACGTTTACGCCGAAGAGGACGTGCGCCACGCGCTCGAAGCCGGCGTCGATGTGCTGCAGCACGTCGGTTCCGCGGGCACCGCTCCACCTTACAGTCCGGAGATGATTCGCGACATCGTGAACGCCGGCCGTCCCGTCGTGGTCACGGCGGCGCACCGCAGCTGGATTTATCCCGATACGGCCGCGTTTCCGGAACGTTTGCAGAATCCGGAACTGAAGAATGCGTTCGGTCCCGAGATCTACGCGGAAGTTCAGAATTCCCTGAAGAACTGGTGGACGCTATCGTACTTTCAACGGACCGATCGCGAAATGCTGTATCGTGATCGCGGCGTGAAACAGTTCATCGAGTCCGGCGCGGTTATGGGAATGGGAACGGATTCGGGAACACCGATGAACTTTCACAGCGAAGCGCTCTGGCGGGAAATCAAAGTTCACGTGGATCTCGGCATGCCGGCCAGCCGCGCGATCGGCGCGGCCACACGCGTCAACGCTCAGATCCTCGGGAAGGCGCGGGATCTGGGAACGATCGAGCCAGGCAAACTCGCGGACGTCATCGTGGTAGACGGAGATCCGCTGTTCGACATCACTGCGCTATCCCACGTCAACGTCGTCGTGAAAGCCGGCGTGGTTTACAAGAACCAACATTGAATGGTCGTACGAAGCGGGTTATTTGCGGGGCGCGGACAGCGTATACACCTGGACGGGTTGTTTAAGGCCGCGCAAAATGACGTCGCGCTCGTCGCTGAACAAAAACCGCGGATCGTCTGCGGCAAGGTCGTGCACGGCTTTCGATACAACAATAGACATCGGCTGCGCATGGCCGCAGAGCCGGGCGGCAAGGTTCACGGTGGTTCCAATCACCGAGTAGTCGAGGTGTTCGGGTGACCCGATATTTCCGACAACGACGCGGCCGGAATGGATTCCGATCCCAAGCTGACGAATCTTCTCGCTTCCGGTTTCTGCGTGAGCCCGAGCATTCTCGATGAGGCTCAGCGCGCACAGGCAGCTTTCACGCACGCGATCTTCGCCATCAAACACCGCCATCACACCATCACCACCGAACTTGTCGACGTAGCCTCCGTGTTCGTGGACGCTGTTGACCTGCACCGCAAGCTGACCGCTCAGCAGGGAGAAAAGCCGCTCGGGATCCATGTCGTCCGCGAGAGCTGTAAATCCGCGGATATCGGTGAACAGGATCACCACGTCGCGCTGCTCCGGCGGCAGAACTTTGCCCGTCAGTGAAGCCGCTTCGGCAATCTCGCGCGTTCGCTTCGAGACGTATCGGTTCAGCGCGCCTCGCGCGCCCTCCAATTGGCGGAAATACGCGAGTCGTTCGAGATGGCTTTTGAGACGGGCTCGGAGCACCACGCCGTCGACCGGCTTGCTGATGAAATCATCACAACCGGCGGCGAAAGCCTCGGCGACGTGATCGTGCTCACCGCCTCGAGTGATAAAGAGGATCGGCGTGATCCGGTACGCGTCCATGCTCCTCAGCGTCCGGCACAGAGCGGCTCCGCCCGGGCCGGGCATTTGCATGTCGAGGACGAACGCGTCGACCTGACGCTGCCGTGCCAGAGTCAGCGCTTCATTCGTGCTTTCGACTTCGATGACCTGATATCCCGGAGTTTCCAGAAACGCGCGTATGGTTCTTCTGACAAATGCGTCGGCGTCGACGATCACAATGAGGCTTGTGGTCCGGCTAAGGGGATTTCTCCCGAGTGGGAATGAAGACATTTTTCGTTGAACCCTGCTTCACACCGTCAAAATGGCGGTGTCATTATAGCCAATGGGACATCCGGAGCAATTATCAGGCAAGGACACCTTTGCCGACATCACCGCAAAATTTGGTAACATACCGCGCAAATCCAACGGGGGGAAAAACATGAAGAGGATATTGTGGACCATTGCCGCAGTGTTGGTGTTGTTCTCCGTCGGCGCGGCGGCCCAGTCGCCTAAAGCGGCGACATACATAACGGATGAGCAAGTCAAGGCCGTGAACGCGACTCCTGGAACCGATCGGCAGCTCGTCAGCGTGGATATCGGCAAGTTGAATGAAGCGGTGGGGATCATTCATCGCGGAAAGACGACACCTCCTGCAGCTGGAGCGGCCCGTGGAGCCGCCGGCGCCGCAGGTGGTGGAGCCGCCGGCGCTGCCGGACGCGGTGCAGCCGCCGCGGCGGAACCTTGCGGTGATCAGATGAGCTCGATGCCGGCCGATGCCACGCCCGGAGGCATTTCGCACGATCATCAGACCGAAACCTACATCGTTGTTTCCGGCGGCGGAACTCTGGTAACGGGCGGCCACATCGTGAACGGCCGGAAGTCGGGGCCGGACAGCGAAGTGACCAAGGTGTTGAATGGGCCGTCATGCAGCGGCTCGATCGCCGGATCTGACGTGGTCAAGCGCGTCGTGAAAGTTGGGGACATCATTATTATTCCCGCAACCGTGCCGCATGGCTGGACCGACATCACCGATCACGTCGACTATCTCAGTGTGAGGCCGGATCCGGATCGCGTGCTCCCCGCCGGTTACGTCAATCCAACGATCAAGAAACCATAAAATCGGAGGCTTTATGAAGCGGGGCCTGATTCGGTTTTCCATCATCGTGTGGATCGCCGCCGCAACCGCGTCCGCACAGGAGAACGTCGATACCGCCGCCATCGCGAAGATTCGCGCAGAGGGACTCCAGCGGTCTCATGTGATGGATGTTTTCGACCACCTCGTGAACGTCATCGGGCCCCGGCTCACGGCGTCGCCTGCGTATAAGACCGCCGTTGACTGGTCCAAAGACAAACTGGTCGCGATGGGTTTCGACAATGTGCACCTGGAACCCTGGGAGTTCGGCCGTGGCTGGCAGCTCGAAAAGCTCACGATTGAAATGGTCGAGCCGCGATATCAGCCGTTGATCGGATATGCGAAAGGATGGTCGCCCTCCACCAACGGACGACTTGTGGCATCGCCGGTCTGGATCGGCGATCCGAAAAAAGATCCAAAGATGGATGGAGCCCAATTGAACGGCGCGATTGTGATGACGCGCCCCATTCTTTCGGACTTCATTCGCGCGGACCGTCCGCCCGCCAGCGGGGATCTGCGTCGAGCTCCAACGGCCGCCCAGCCAACGAATCCGGCGGAGCGCAATCAGCAGATCACCGCATTGTTGAACAACAATCGCCCCGGCGTGACGCTCGAACCGAGCGACGGCGAACACGGAACCGTGTTCGTCACTGGACGCGACGGCGGAGCCAACGCGTACCCCTCCGTCGTGCTTGCGGCCGAGCACTACAACATGATCGCAAGACTGCTCGACTCCGGAATTCCGGTCAAGCTTGCGGTCGACGTGCAGTCGAAATTTTTCGAGCAGGATCGAAACGCCTACAACATCATCGCGGACATCAAAGGAACCGATGCGAAGATCGGCGACGAAATCGTGATGGCCGGCGCGCATCTGGATTCATGGCATACCGGAACCGGTGCAACCGACAATGCCGACGGCGTCGCCGTCGAGATCGAAGCGTTGCGCATACTGAAGGCCGTGGGTGTGAAACCCCGCCGCACGATTCGGATCGCGCTGTGGGGCGGCGAAGAGCAAGGCCTGCTGGGTTCGAAGGCCTACGTTCGCGATCATCTCACCGGAGATGCAGGCAAAGCCGCGAGAGACAAATTCTCGATTTATTTTAATCTCGATAACGGCACGCCGCCCATCACGGGCTTTTACCTGGAAGGTAATGAGGAATTGAAACCGATCATGGAGGCGTGGCTGAAACCGCTGAACGACCTCGGCGCAACGATCGCCACGCTCGGCAAAATCGGCGCGACGGATCACCTTTCGTTCATCGCGGTGGGTTTACCCGGATTTCAAGCCGTCCAAGACTACAACAATTACGACGTTCGCACGCATCACACCAACGTGGATACGTACGAACGGGTAAGTCCGGAGGCGCTCAAACAGGCGTCGGTTGTCGTCGCGACGGTTTTGTATGACGCCGCGATGCGCGACGCAAAGATTCCGCGCTCGCCGGCGAAGTGACCGTCCCATAACCCATCGTTTGCCACGTTGTGCGTTTCATGACATAGAATGATGTGATCCATGACGCACAAACAAGAATCACAGTGGACTCGCGTCACGACATTGAAAGAACTCGCTCCGGGTGAGGCGAAAGCCATACGGCTGGATAACGGGCACAGCATTGCGCTCTTCAACGTCGATGGACGCGTCTACGCGACGGACAACCAGTGTCCTCATATGGGTTATCCGTTGACGCGAGGAGCGGTCCGCAACGGCATCCTCACCTGCGATTGGCACGGCCGAAGCTTCGATCTCGAAGGCGGCGGGTGCTTCAATTATCAGTGCAGCAACCTTCAGACATTTCCTGTCGACGTGCGCCAGGGTGAAGTCTGGATCCGGCTCGAAGAATCCCGCTACACGCAGCGCGACGAACATCTTCGCCTGCTTTGGGAAGGCCTGCTGAGCGAGGATCGCTGGACGATCTCCAAAGCGATCGCGCTTCTGCTCAAAGGTGGTGTTCCCGAAGAAGAAATCGTCGAGATGGCCCTCCGGCATCTCGGCCGCCACATCGCAAGTTCCGAGGAGGATGACGGAGGCGTCCGATTGTCGCGCTTGATCCATGGTCTCGACATCGGTCGCAGGTATCACGGCGCGGACCGCTTGATGGTGTTGGCGACTGCGGCACGATCGGTGGCCGGAAAGGCTGCCGATCGGCTCGAGGTCGTTCCGCTGCCCGGATCTGTTGCGTGGGAAAGCATCGACGGCTGGACTCGAATGTTCTCTCGTGACGCCCAGGCCGGACGCATCGAACGATGCCTTTTCACGGCGCACCATCAGGGCTATCAGGACAAGATTCTTCCCTTGCTCTATGAGTGCGCGGCCGAGCCGCACTTTCTCGGCCTGGCCGAGAATTTCCTCAGCCTCGCCGACCTCGCGGAAGTGGTTCAGCAGTTCGGATGGAAGAAATCCGGAGAACTCGTCTTCAATATGGGCGCCCGGCTGGCGGGCCGCCGGCGTGGCGAGCCCGAGCGGTTCCGTCGGGATGCGGTGGCCATGTTCACGTCGATTGTTCCGGCGATCGACAATTCGAATCCTGCGGCGAGCCGTGTCAGCAACTACGATGAAGATGCGTTGGTCGAGGCACTACTGAGCGCGAATGTTCAGAAATCGTTTGAGGCGGTCGATGCCGTGCTTAAAGCGGGCGTGCGGCTCGATCGATTGATCACGACATTCGTGTTGACGGCCGCCGATCGGATGGCAAGGACACCGGTCAACGTCGACGCGGGGTGGGGCGTGCTGACAACGGAACTCCACCTCGCGGCGTCACTGCGCACGGCGCTGCGTCACGGAAGCGATCGCGTTGCCGCAAAGGGTTTGTTCCACGCCGCCTGGCAGCTGTTTGCCGACCGCTGGCTGAACATTCCCTTCGGTCCGCTGACCGAACCGCTCGGCGGTGGCGTTCTTCAGGTAGCGGATGAAGAAGCCGGAGTGCAGCTGATTCTGAAGTCGATCGCGTCGCTGCAGGTACAGGACGTGGGCCGGCAGGTGCTGGAGTACCTGAATGCCGGGTATTCCGGTGACCGATTGCTTCACGAAATGGGACGCGTCATGTTGTGGGATGACACCAACGTCCAGGTTCTGCCGGCGCTGCGCACGGTATTCGATGAATGGCATCGATCGAGTGGTCCGGACATCGCCATGGGCGCGGGCCATCCGGCGCGCCGCCAGCTTCTCGTTGGACTCGCGCGTTACGCCACGGACATTCGAACGAACAAGGACAGCGGATCCGCAACAAACACAGCGATGCGTTTCGCGGAGGGCCAGACCACGGTGGACGTATTTGATGAATAAAGCAATGCCGCAAACCAGACTCAACGCCTATGCCTGAACGCCAAAACCCTAACTTTGGGGACCTGAGCTTCTTCCAGATCCAGTCGCGCGACGAGATCCTTTCGATATTGTCCGCAATCAAGAAAGCCGATCAGGTTCTGAACCTGGTTGTGGAAGATGGGAAGGAATCCGTCATCACGTCCATTCTGGATATCGATCGAACAAACAACCGGCTGATCATCGACAGCGCTCCCTCCACCGTTGCAAATCACCGCATCGTCGAAAGCGGCAACATGTCTTTCGAAAGCGCCATGGAGAACGTCGGCATACTGTTTTTCGCCTCGCGCGCCGAGCCCTGCGTGCATGAGAATCTTCCGGCTCTTCGCATCGAGATTCCGCTAACGATGATCCGTTTGCAGCGGCGCGCTTCATTCCGTGTCTCGGTTCCTTCAACGGGCCAGTTGCAGTGCGAAGTCGACATTCCACTGGACGAGGCCGGCAAAACATTGCTCGCGAAACTGCTGAACGTGAGCCGCGGAGGCATTGCCCTGATCGACGAAAGACGCGTGCTCGACAACACCGTAGGCCGCATCTACAAACACTGCCGCATTTATCTTCCCGGAAAGACCATGATCGAGACGACGCTCCAAATCCGAAACTCCAAGGAACTCCAGTTACCCAACGGCGAATCGGGCCGGTGCCTGGGGTGTTCGTTCATCGATCTGCCGAGTTCAATGCTGACGGCGCTGCAACGCTACATCACGAAGCTGGAGATTGAACAGAACACCCGGAGCAGCCGGAGAAAAGACTGAGTCGAGGTTTTGAATGTCGCACACGCCATCACACTTCATCAAGGTCGCGGATCTCGCCGACGTTCCCGAAGGCACTCCTAAAGCAGTCAAAGTCGACGGGCGGAGCATTGCGCTCTATCAACACCGGGGCAACGTTTTCGCGACGGACAACCAATGCCCGCACATGGGATATCCGCTGACGAGAGGCCGCGTTCGAAACGGCGTCCTCACCTGTGACTGGCACGGCTGGACCTACGACATGAAGGGCGGCGGCTGCTTCACCGGCGGCTGCGATGATTTGGACACGTTCCCCGTTGAAGTGCGCGACGGCGGCATTTATATCGACGCGCACGCCGGCGGATCGAAGCGCAAGGACGCTCACTTTCTGCTTTTGAAGGAAGGTTTACTCAGCGAGGACAACTGGACGCTCTCGAAAGCCATCGCCATCATGCTCGCCCGGGGAGTGTCCGAACAGGACACTCTGAAACTCGTCGTCCACCATCTGGGCCGTCACCTTGCGACCGAACGCAATGCCAACGACGGCGGCCGTGAAGTCGCGATGATGGTCAATGGCGTGAAAGTCGCGCGTCATTACCCGCAGGACGACCGCCTCATCCCGCTGATGATGGCGGCGACAGGCGCTTCGGGCCGGGCCGGAGATCGCCCGCCGGTCCAGCCGCTGCCGCCGCCCGTGACATGGGAGAAACTGGAGAGTTGGATTCGAGTGTTCTCCGCCGACAAGAATTGGGAAGGCATCGAGAAGTGTCTGATCACCGCCCGGCGGCTTGGAGGACACGACCAACGGATCGTCCCGTTGATCTATGATTGCGCTCTCGAACCATTCTTTCTCGGTTATATCGAGAACCTCGCCGTGGTGGGATTCCTGTCGGAACTGCTCGAGGAGTTCGGCTGGGAGGACACCGAAGAGCTGTTCTGCAACCTCGCCGCAAAAATACTCGGAAGAGACCGCGGGGCGCCTGAGGAGCTTCGTGTGGCCGCGATCAAGTTGTTTGAGCCGGTCCAATCACTGATCGACCGATTGGCTTCGAGGCCACGACGAGAGCCGGCTGACGCCTACGTCGAAGAATCGGTGACGAAAGGTTTGGTCAGCGGCGATCTGACTCAAACGTTCAACGCCATTTCGAACGCGCTCGAAGCCGGCGTGGACATCGATCGAATCACAACCACGATGGTGTTGCTCGCCGCCGACCGCATGGCTCGTACGCCGGTAAACCTGAACCCCGGCTGGGGAAGTTTGCGGATCGAACTGATACTCTCGTCGTCGGTTCGGACCGCTCTCCGCTTTGGCGGTTTCAAGGCCGGCGCGAAGGCCCTCTATCACGCCGCGTGGCAGTTCTTCAGCGATCGATGGCTGAACATCAAGCACCGTTCCCTCGCCGAGCCACTCGGGTCTTCAAGGATGGACGCGGCAAACGAAGAGGATGGACTTCGAACGGTGTTGGAATCGATCGAGACAGTTCAAGTGCGCGATGTCGGACGGCACACCCGCGAATACTTGAATGCCGGCTTTTCCGCCGATCGGCTTCTGCTGCAGATGGGGCAGTCTATTTTGAAGGACGACAACGGCTGGAACATCCTCCACGTCTTGCGGTTTGTCTTCGAGGAATGGAATCGCTCAGAAGGCCACCCCGCCCGCAATCAATTGTTGATCGGTCTCTCACGATGGGCGACCGATGTTCGCAAGCGGGCGGGAAGTCAATCCGCCGCGCAAACCGCTCAACGATTCGCCCGCGGCCAGACCGCTGTGGATTTGTACGAAGCCTGAAACCAACGTAACGTCATGAAGCCCGTCGCTGCGCTCCGGGTTCTGAACGCTGCGCCAATTCAGCGACGACGTGGCAGAACCCGGAGCGCAGCGACGGGCTTCGTGACGCTTCGGTCGACGCTTTAAAGCTTCAACCGCAGGCCCAGTTGAATCGATCGTCCCTGAAGAGCCTGGAAGATTTTTCCGAAGTCCGCGGTTCCGAAAGCCGTGCTCGGCTGCGTCATGTTCGGATGATTCGGGAAGTTGAACATTTCGAAGCGAAGCTGCAGACTGCGCTCTTCCTTGAACCGGAAATACTTCATCAACGCGACGTCGAGATTGTTGGCGCTCGGTCCATAGAGGAAGTTGCGTCCTGCATTACCGAACGTGTACAACGCCACCGGTCGAGCGAAGGCCGCGGGGTCGAAATATCGATCAATCGATCGCTCGTCCTTCGGCAAATTACCGTCATTGATCCGGTCCGGACGATTGCTGCCGCCCGTGTTGGCGTTGTCGACGTTCAGGCTGGGCGTGAGCGGGCGACCGGTTTGAAATGCTTCGATCGTCGAAAGCTCCCATCCGCCGAGCACACCATTAAGGATAGGGTGTGCGTTCGTCAGGAATCGCCGTCCGGTGCCGAAAGGAAGTTCGTACACCACCGACAGTGCCCAACGATGCCTGAAGTCGATGACATCCGGGCCCTTGTCACCTCGCCGATTGTTCGGATCCTGGCCTGACGGACCGATGCTAAGAACTTTCTGCCAGGTATACGAATTCGTCAGCGTCAGTCCATGGCTGTATCGGCGCTCGACGCGCGTCTGCAGCGCGTTGTAGTTCGCGTTGTTCGACGACTCCACCATACTGATCGAACCGTAAATCGGAATCGGCCGCCGGTCCGCGATGTTGCCGGGACCGGGCGCGGGCTGGTTGATGTTGTAGCTGGTGTCGTACTTTCGAGTCACGCTTCCGGAATAATCGACATCCAGGACGGTATCCTTAATGAACTCCCACTGCTGACCGAGACTCCACTTTGTCGTGTATCCGTTCTGAAAATCTTTCTGCCTGCCGATGATGTTAATGGTCGCCGTACCCACACCCGCAAACGGGTTGGACAGCGTGTAGGTGTTGGGCGGCATGATCCGTGTCGCCGGCACCGATGTGTTCGTGAATGTCTGCGAACCGAGCCGGAATGGATAGTTGTTGCCGAGATCCTGAGCCGTCGTCAGCGTTGTGAAGAACACTCCGGCACCACCTCGGATAATCTGCTTGGAGTTTCCGTGCGGATCCCAGGCAAATCCCAGGCGAGGCATGAAGTTGTTCGTGTCGTGTCTGAACAGCTCGTGCTGGCCGATATCCGTGAATTTCAACTGAGCGGAAATCGCTTTGATTTGCGGGTCGAGCGTGTCGACGCGTAGATATTCGCGTTGTGCCGTCGGCGTGCCGGCTATTTCGATGGTGTTCGTGTCCGGGTTGTAACTGGACATGCGATCGAACTTGTCGTACCAGGGCGAGACGTTCTCGTATCGCAAACCGAGATTCAACGTCAGGTGCGACGTGATGCGGAAGTCGTCCTGGTAAAAAAACATCATTTCGGTCTCGAGCAGATAGCTGTGCGAATCGCCGAGGGCGCGTGTCGCCTGATTCGGCAATCCGAGCAGCATGTCGGCAACGCCGAATCCAGAGTACCTGCCATCGAATCGATACGTCCCGCGATCATTGCCCCAGCTTCGACGGAAAATCTGCGCACGAAGAATATCGGCGCCGAATTTCATGCTGTGCTTGCCTTTGGTCCATGACAGCGTGTCGACATATTGGTAGTGGAGGTCCGAACGGCCTTGAGGCAGGTTGCTGGGATTTCCAATCGGTTCCACGCCGGTCGGGCGAATGTCGGGAACGCCGGTGATTCCGGAGTCCGCAACGATGGGTCCGGGAATCCCGAGAAACTTGACGTAGTCCGTCAGATCCTGAGTTCGACGATCCTGCAACAGCCGGGAGAAACCCGCTTTGAAGTTGTTGATCAACGTCGGACCAAAGACGTGCACATAGCTGAGCGTTGCCGCGTGATTGTGCTGCGTGTCGTCTCTCGCGTAGCCCGGCAGGTTGCTGATACCGGACTGCTGGTTGTACGCATCGATGAAGCGGTCGAAGTAACGCGAGTATCGGGCAAACCCGCTGTCTTTGGACGAGAACGTATGATCGAGGCGAATCGTCGTCTGACTGCTGTCGTCCGGGCTGGGCGTGGAATGCACGTAATCGCGCGCGAACCCGCCGGGGATTACCGCCTTCGGATACAGCGACATCATTTTGAGTCCGATGGAATGAAGTCGGTCCACCGGGATAATGTTCCCCGCGAAGGGTTGCCCGTTCAGTGGATCGCGGATCTGTGTCGCCGGGAGAAGCTCCGAAAAATTTCCAACGCGCATTAAATCGGTCGGAACTGTGGCCGCGCGAGTTTCGCTCTGGCGGAGTCGGAGGCCTTCAGAGTTGACGAAGAAGAACGTCTTGTCCTTTAGGATCGGTCCGCCAATGTTTCCGCCAAACTGATTTCGTTTGAACGGGGGCTTCGGGCCTCCCTGATTGTCGAAGAAATTACGCGCATCGAGTTTGTCGTTACGGATAAACTCGAACAACGTCGCGTGATACTGGTTGGTGCCGCTCTTCGTGGTAACGGTCACCTGGCCGCCTTCGCCGCGGCCGCTTTCCGCGTCGTAGGAATTCGGCTGGACTTTGAATTCCTGCACCTCGTCGATCGACGGCTTATACACGTACGTGAAAACGTTATGGGTCGTATTCGATATTCCGTCGAGCGTGAAGTTATTGCCGCGCTCGTTCGCGCCACCGATCGTGATGCCTCCTCGGAACGACAGACTCGATCCCTGCTGCGGCGGCGACGCTCCCGGAATCAAGAGAGCGAGTTTCTCGAAGTCGCGGCTGTTCAGCGGCAACTCCTGCACACGACGGTTGTCTACGACGCTGCCGAGCGACGCGGAGGCCGCCTGGACCAGCGGAGCCTGCTCGGTCACCATCACTTTTTCCGACAGGGCGCCGACTTCGAGCGTGAAGTCGATCTTCGCGCGCTGATCGACCTGAATCGTGATGCCGGAGCGGACCTGCGTTTTGAAACCGGGCAAAGAAGCCGTGACGGTGTACTGCCCGATCGGAACGAGCGGAACGTTGTACGATCCTGTCTCGTTCGTGATAGCGGTACGAGTTTGATTGGTCGCGGTGTTCAGAACTGAAATTTCAACCCCCGGCAAAAACGCACCAGAAGGATCCTTGACGTCACCGAAGATGACGCCCGTCGTCGATTGAGCGAATCCCGATACGGCGAGAATTAAGACGATAGACACCGCTCCGAACACTGATAAAGATTTGGCGCTGCCACGCATTACCCACCCTCCAAAACAAGTTTTGTTAGTTCACTCTGATACGAAACGTTACGCGTACTTTGTGCCGCGCGAAATAGGCTGTCAAGGATGAAGATTAAAATATTCCGCGTCCGATTTCGTCTACCTCAATGAAAGGATGAAGCGCCGGCGATGACCCAGGAACGTGCGGCTCAGGACCAGCGCCTTTCGTGGGTCTTCGAGAACGAAAGGCGGCGTTTGCTCGCATTCATCCGGAGACGCATTCCGGATGAAATCGACGCAGAGGATCTTCTGCAGGAAGTTTTTTACGAACTTGTGCAGGCCTACCGGATGCTGCGCCCTATAGCCCATGAAGGCGCCTGGATGATGCAGGTCGCGAAGAATCGGATCATCGACTGGTTTCGTCGCGGAAAAGCGAACGTCGTAGAAGATCAAAACGAACGAATCCTCGAGGATTGGCTGCCGTCGCCCAACGCCGGACCCGACGCGCTTTATGCGCGGACGGTTCTGGTGGCCGAGATCGAAGCCGCTTTGAGCGAGTTGCCGCCGACGCAGCGCGAGGTTTTTCTCGCGCATGAAGTAGAGGGCCGTAGCTTCGCCGATATTTCTGCGGAAACCGGATTGAGCGTCAACACACTGTTGTCGCGAAAACATTATGCCGTGAAGCGATTGCGAGCCCGTCTTCAGCGGATTTACGACGAGTTGGGCAATGAAAGGAGAAGTCAGTGAGAAGGAAGATCAAGTTTGTCGGAGTCGCGTTTGTGCTTTGCGCAATCGCGTTCATGGGATTAATGGGGCTCGTCGTCTCCGGGTTGTGGAATGCGCTGATGCCCGCAATCTTCGGTCTCCGCGCGATCACCTTCTGGCAAGCACTCGGCATACTGGTGTTAAGCCGCATCTTGTTCGGCAGATTCGGCGGCTGGGGCCGCGGCATGAGGAAACACCGCTTTGTCCGCGGCCGGCGCGACCTGACGCCCGACGAACGCGAACGCTTTCGCCGGGCCATGGGCATCCATCGTCCCGGCAGCTTTGATGAGGGCGAAGCGACAGAGAAAAGTTAAAGGCACCCGCACAACACGCCCTCTACGATTTCAGTAGTATGCTGTCCCGCATGAAACGAAGGGAGTTTTTCATCGGTGGGTTTGCCTCAGCGAGTCTCGCGCCACTTCTGGCCGCTCGTGCCTTCACAACAGCGCAGACTGGCATGCCCGAGAAAGTGCGGGACGTTCAGATCCTCGTCTTCGACACATTTGGCACCGTTGTCGATTGGAGGTCCGCGGTCATCGCTGAAGGCGAGAAGCTCGGGCGTGAGAAGAACCTCAAAGTCGACTGGTCAGCCTTCGCGGATGCATGGCGAGCCGGCTACGCGCCGTCGATGAGCCGGGTGCGAACGGGCGAATTGCCGTGGACGAACCTCGACGCACTTCACCGCATGACGCTCGATGGCCTGCTCGTGAAATTCAAGATCGACAGCGGCCTCAGCGAAGACGAGAAGAAGCAATTCAACAAGGTCTGGCATCGGCTGCACGGATGGCCCGATTCGGTCGCGGGACTGACGCGTCTGAAGAAACGCTACGTTATCTCACCGCTTTCCAACGGCAATATGGCGCTGCTGACGGATATGGCGAAGTTCGCCGGCCTGCCATGGGACTGCATTCTCGCGTCGGATATCGCGCGCCACTACAAACCGGACAAGGAAATGTACCGGATGCCCGGCGAATTCTTCGACGTGCCCCCGTCGTCCGTGATGATGGTCGCCGCCCACACCGGTGACCTGGACGCCGCCAGGATGCTTGGCCTGCGAACGGCCTTCGTTCATCGGCCCCTCGAGTACGGTCCGACGGCAAAGCCGCCGGTCATGCCGGAGGCCGGAAAATACGATTTCCAAACGAAGGACTTCAAGGACCTCGCCACACACTTAGGGCTGTAACCTGCTACGACCGAACGGTGGCGCTACGAAGCCCGTCGCTGCGCTCCGGGTTCGGAACATTGTGACAATAACGACACAGCTGTCCAGAACCCGCAGCGCAGCGACGGGCTTCGTGACGCCACTCTTCACTCTATGGACCATTAGCCAACCTGCTCTGAAGAACCCAGGTGCTAAAACCTGCACGCGTTGGCCGCATCGACAAACGCGTCTGCGGTCGTTTGTACAATCTGATCACACATCAGAGCCGCACCTTCTGTGTTCAAAGCAAGCGCAAGCCGCAAGGTCAAAGTCTCGTGAGTATCCTCACCGTTGTGTTGAGCATGAACCTGAAACCACCGAAGGCCTCTTTTCCCGACCCTGGTTTTGAACGAGTCGCTCGCGAGCAGTGTTCGAGAAAGTGCTTCTGCCACAACCTCGACGGTGCTGAATTGAACCAGCTTAGTTGCTGGATGAGCAGGCGCCGCGGTAATCGCAATCAATGACTGCATCTCCGTGGCAGTGTCCCTATATGTCTGAAGTTCTTCTCTTGAAATCCCGATTGCTTCGGCAGTTTCAATCCACAGCAAACGGTGGTTTTCCTCGTCATCACGAATACTCGGCAAAAGGCCGCGCACGCTGCGCATCAGCTCCGGGAGGTCTCGCTTTTGGGCTTCTGACAGGCGTTTCCCCCTCACCAATGCCCAAGTTGCCTGCTCGATATGACTCGGAAAGACATCCACAAACGGCCAAAATCCCAACACGAGCGCTTTTATGGCGTTCCCATTTGCCTGAGCACACGCGCCGGCTAAATTGAGATTCTGGATCTTGTCTGCAGCTTTCCGTTTCACGTTGGTGAACCAGTCGGGGATGCCTTGATTGAATTTGTCTACAAGTGCATTCGAGTGAACTTGAAGCATTAAACTTGTCATGTTCATACCCTCCTTGCAGCGTTCCCGATTTCGCACGCCGCTCGCCACTTCTGATGAGCCATTTCTGAGATCACAAGTGATTGTTTTTGTTGACAGTGAAAGCCGAGAGGCGCAAAGACGCGGCTGTCCCGGGCAAGTAAACGCCATCAGAGTGATGGCATCCATCCTCAGAATGCTGGTTCAGGAGTTAGAAACCGCACTTTGATCGTTGTCGGAGCCAGGATCCGCGCGACATTTGAAGCCGCAAAGAATCGGGCAGGACATCCGGAGTTCAAGGATGAAAGATCTGCTGCTTGACTAATTCTCTGAATCAAATCTAAATTGTTGAAATACAACGTTTATCGTTCTATATTGCAGCCAATTTATGAGAACCCGCACTTTCGCCGTTCTGAGTGTGTCGACAGCATGTCTTTTGGCCATCGCAGACCGCAATCTGGCTCAGCAGCAAAAAGCTCCCGCAACACCTTCGACGACGAGAGCCTCGGCAATCAAACAAACCGCGACAACGACTACCTCTGCGGCGCCCGCGACGATGAATGTCGATGCGCAGGCGGCGCTGATCGGCAAGTACTGCGCGGGTTGCCACAACGATAAAAGCAAAGCCGGCAACATGACGCTGACGGTACTCGATCTTGCGCATCCGGAGAACACTCCGGAGCTCACCGAAAAAGTCATCCGCAAAACACGTGTTGGGTTGATGCCAAAGGCGGGCAGTCCTCGTCCGGACATGGATACGCTGCGAGCTTTCGCCGAGTCGCTGGAAACGGCGATGGACAAGACGGCGGCGCTTCGTCCGAATCCGGGAAGCCGGCCTTTTCAGCGATTGACGCGCGATGAATATGCGAATTCGGTGCGCGACATTATCGGAATCGACGTGGATGTGGCGAAGTTCCTTCCTCCGGACAGTCTCAGCGACGGCCTCGATAACATTGCGGATTCGCAGGCGTTCTCACCCGCGCTGATGGAAGGTTATATTCGCGCTGCCGATCGTATCAGCCGAGAAGCGCTGGGCGATCCCAAAGCGGAACCCAGCACTGAGGTCTACAAGATCCCGCGCACGGCCTCCCAGCTGCATCATGTCGATGGAACTCCGTTCGGAACACGCGGTGGTTTCGCGACGACGTTTAACTTCCCAGCGGACGGTGAATACAACTTCCGCTCGCTGTTGCACAGCACCTCCACCGGCCAGCTCTTCGGAAACCTTCCGAACGAGCAGCTCGAAATCTCGATCGACGGCGAGCGCGCCGCCTTGTTGACGGTCGAGTTGACGATTTCGGAAGGTTTGCCGACCGGCATGAATCTTTATTCCGGAAAGGTTTTCGTCAAGGCCGGGCCGCACCGCGTCGCCGCCGCGTTTATTGCAAAACATTCGGAAGTGGTTGAAGACGACATCGCCGAAATCGAGCACAGCCTGTTCAACACCGATATCGGCACGGACAAGGAACTCACCATTTATCCGCATCTGCGCGAATTTGAAATCACCGGACCATACACGGTTTCCGGTGTCTCCGAAACGCCCATTCGACGGCGCATCATCACTTGCCGGCCCCTGAGCCCAAGCGAAGAACTGCCTTGCGCTACCAAAATCGTTTCGGAAATCGCGCGGAAAGCGTACCGGCGGCCGCTCACGCCTGAGGACATGGAAGGTTTGATGACCTTCTATGAGAAGGGACGGAAGCAGGGCGGTGACTTTGAATCCGGCATCCGCACGTCGCTTCAGGCCATCCTGGCCAGCCTCGATTTCGTATTCAAATTCGAAAAGACGCCGGCGAGCGTGAAGGCCGGTCAAACCTACCGGCTAGGTGACCTCGAGTTGGCATCGAGGCTGTCGTATTTCCTCTGGAACACGATGCCGGATGACGAACTCATTAACGTCGCGAATCAAGGCAAGTTGAAAGATCCTCTCGTCCTCGAAAAGCAGGTTCGCCGGATGCTTGCCGATCGTCGATCGGAAACGCTTTCGACGAAGTTTGCAGGACAGTGGCTGCATCTTCAGGATCTCGAGAACCTCAACCCCGACGGCTTCTACTACTCGTATTACGACCATACGCTGGCGATGGGCATGAAGCGAGAAACGGAATTGCTGTTCGACAGCGTCGTACGGGAAGACCGCAACGTCGTGGATCTGCTGACCGCCGATTACACGTTCGTGAATGAGCGCGTTGCTCAACACTACGGCATGAAGGCCGTCACCGGCAGCCAGTTCCGTCGCGTGCAGCTCACCGACGACTATCGGCGCGGGCTGTTGGGGAAAGGTGCGATTCTGGCGCTCACTTCCGTCGCAGACAGAACCTCGCCGGTCATGCGCGGCAAATGGGTGATGGGAGTTCTGCTCGGCACGCCGCCGCCGCCGCCACCGCCCGCCGTACCGAAGCTCGAAGAAACCGCAGCCGTCGCGGAAGGGAAAACGCTAAGCGTTCGCGAACGCATGGAAGCGCATCGGGCGAATCCAAGCTGCAATTCATGTCACCAGATGATCGATCCGATCGGCCTCTCGCTCGAGAACTTCGACGTCACGGGCCGATGGCGGGATCGCGACACGACGTTTGCCTACAACGAAGAAGGATCGCGCATTCACACCAAAGGTCTTCCGATCGAAACCAGGAGCAAACTCTATGACGGCACTCCGCTCGACGGGCCTGCCAGTCTGCGCGAGGCGATCGTCAGCCATTCCGACGCGTTTATCCAGAATCTGAGCGAAAAACTGTTGGCGTACGCTGTCGGACGAAGAATCGAATACTACGATATGCCGGCGATTCGCAGCATCACCCGTGACGCCGCGAAGAACAAGAACCGCTTCTCTTCGCTCGTTCTCGGGATTGTGAAGAGCCAGGCGTTTCTCATGAGCAGAGTTGAAGCCGCAACTACGGATGCAGGGAAATAGGAGGAAGTAATGTTCATCACGAAGAAGCACATGTCCCGCCGCACGGTACTTCGTGGTATGGGGGCAACAGTCGCGCTGCCGTTCATGGAGTCCATGCTTCCGGCAATGACGCCGGCGCAAAAAACGGAAGCCGGTAAACCGATCACACGGCTGGCGTGCCTGGAGATCGTTCATGGGTCTGCCGGCGCCACGCGCTATGGCGCTGAAAAGAACATGTGGTCTCCCGCCAAAGGCGGCAAGGACTTTGATCTGACGCCGACGAGCATGCTTCCGTTGGAACCGTATCGCGACCAGGTCACGATTGTCAGCAACACGGACATGCGGATGGCCGAAGCGTTGTCTCTTCCTGAAGTCGGTGGAGACCACTTCCGATGCAGCGCTGTCTTCCTGACCCAGTCGCATCCGAAACAAACCGAGGGTTCCGACATTTTCTGCGGCACTTCGTTCGACCAGCTCTATGCGAAGAAATACGGCCAGGACACTGCGCTTCCGTCGATCCAGCTTTCAATTGAAAGCGTGGACCAGGCCGGCGGGTGCAATTACGGCTATTCCTGCGTATACACCGACACGATCACATGGGAATCGTCGACCAAGCCTCTGCCCATGATCCGCGATCCGCGTATGGTGTTCGATCAACTGTTCGGCGCCGGCGCCACCGCCGAAGAACGCACGGCACGCCGCCAGACGGATCGCAGCATTCTCGACTGGTTGACGCATGAAGCGACTCGAGTGAAGTCGAACCTTGGCACCCGCGACCGCAGCCGACTCGACGAGCATCTCGAAAACATTCGGGAAATCGAACGCCGGATTCAGAAGATCGAGGAACACAACTCGAGCGGGCAGGCGCGGCAGTTGCCGCTGGCTCCGGTGGGAGTGCCCGATTCGTTTGAAGAACACGTCAAGCTGATGTTCGATCTGCAGGCGCTGGCTTTTGCGTCCGACATCACTCGCGTCTCGTCCTTCAAATTGACCCGCGACTCGGGCGGACGCAGCTATCCCGAGAGCGGCGTCAGCGCAGGATTCCATGGCGCCTCACACCACGGCGACAATCCGCAGCGGATCACGCAATTCTCCATGATCAACAAGTATCACGTCGGAATCGTGACGTACTTCCTCGAGAAACTTAAAAAGATCCAGGACGGGGACGAATCGCTGCTCGACCGGTCGCTGGTGCTTTACGGATCTCCGATGGGTGATCCGAATGTTCACAATCACCGGCGCGTGCCGTTTTTCATGGTCGGCCATGCCAACGGCAGGCTGCCCGGCAACGTCCACATCATCGCGCCGGACGCGACGCCGACCGCGAATCTGTATCTGACCTTGCTCCACAAATTGGGTATCGAAGCCGAAAGTTTCGGCGACAGCACAGGAGAACTCGCTATATGAGACTAACCACAAGCCTCAGCGTCATCCTGATCGGTATTTTGTGCGCGTCGGCCTTGATGGTCGCGGCGACGGACACTCGAGTCGCGGACGCCGCGATGAAGAACGATACCGACGCCGTGCGCTCGCTGATCAAACAAGCCGTTGATGTGAATGGTGCGCAGGGCGACGGCATGACCGCGTTGCACTACGCCGCGCTGAACGGCAACGTCGAAATGGCGCGCATGCTGATCTTCGCCGGAGCAAATCTGAAGGCCGCGACGCGCCTCGGCAATTACACGCCGCTCTTCATGGCTGCCAAAAATGGCAACACTGCTGTGGTTGAAGCGCTCCTGAAGAACGGAGCGGATTCGAAAGCCGCGGGAACCACCGGGCTGAACGCGCTGATGATGGCCGCCACGTCCGGTGACGCCGACTCCATCCGGCTGCTGATCCAGCACGGCGCCGATCCGAATGCGACTGAAGTGGAACGTGGACAGACGGCGCTGGGCTACGCCGCATCGTTTAATCGCGTCGAAGCCATTCAAGCGCTCTTGAAAGGCGGCGCTGATCCGAATCTGGCGAGCAAGCTGATCAAGCCTGCCGAGCCGTTGAAAAAACTGTTCGATATTCAGAATCAGCAAGCCGCTCAGGCTGTCGGGCAAGCGGCTGCGATTTTGAATGGTGCCGATGGCGTGGCGAAGGGCGGCGGCAATCCCAAAGGCTCGCTCACTCCGCTGATGTACGCGGCCCGGCAGGGCAACATGGAGGCGGCCAAAACGCTGCTTGACGCCGGCGCGAAGATCGACGCCGTCAATGGTGATCGAAGCACCGCACTCTTATTGGCCAGCATCAACGCTCACTTCGATATCGCCAGGTATCTTGTGGAACGCGGCGCCGACGTGAACGTCGCGACGATGGACGGCGCAACCGCGCTGTACGGAGTGGTCAACACGCAATGGGCAAGAAAATCGTTCCAGCCTCAACCGTCGCCGAAGTATGAGAAGACCACTTATCTCGAACTGATTTCCTCGCTGCTCGACCACGGCGCCAACGTCAACGGACGGATCACGAAAGAGCTCTGGTACAGCGAGTACAACCGGACGCTGGAGTCGGCAAGCGCCGTCGGAACAACAGCGTTCTGGAAATGCGCGGAAGTCGGCGATGTCGAAGGCATGCGGCTGCTGATTTCGCGCGGCGCCGATCCGAATATTGCAAGCGAGGACGGTGTAACTCCACTGTTGATGGCGGCCGGCGCAGGCGTCCACGGGAATGATGATGTCAGCGCTCCAGCAGGCCGGCTCGCCGCGATTCAATACATGGTTGAGGAACTGCACGCCGATGTGAACGTTGCCGATGGTCGCGCCAATGCCGCAGGCGCATCCGTCGAAGAACGCGTTCCTTCGTTGGGCGGACGCGTGGGCGGCGGCTACACGGCTTTGCACAACGCTGCGGCTCGCGGCGACAACGCCATGATCCTGTACCTCGTGTCGAAAGGTGCGCGCGCCGACGCCGTCAGCAAAAACGGAACGACGGTCGTCGATATGGCCAACGGTCCGCGCCAGCGCATTCAGCCGTATCCGGAAACCGTGGCGATCCTGGAAATGCTGGGAGCCAAAAACAGCCACAAGTGCGTGTCCTGCTAAGAAGACTGAAAGAGTTTCCACGGAGCCCGTCGCTGCGCTCCGGGTTCTGAACATGGTGTTATGACGATGTGCGGAACCCGGAGCGCAGCGACGGGCTTCGTGCTATGAGGCAACAGATGAGACATCGAACGGTTTTCCCCGGAATCATTGTTTGTTTCGTGATGATGGCGATTTCCGCGTTCGCACAGGAAGGTACGATCGTCATTCGAGCGGGACAGTTGATCGACGGAAAAGGCGGCGTGATGCGCAACGTCACGATCGTCGTCGAGGGCACGAAGATCAAGAGCATCGGACAGTCGAGCCAAAAACCAACCTACGATTTTTCGACAACCACGGTGATGCCGGGGATGATCGACACTCACGTCCATCTGGAGACACACTTCGGCAAGGACGGTAAAGCGACGACCGCCGGTGAAACACCGCAGCAAACACAGCTGTACGAAGCCGAGAACGCCTACACGATGCTTATGAACGGCTTTACCGCCACTCAAAGTATCGGCAGCCGCTTCGATCCGGATCTGCGCGCGGCGATCAACCGCGGCGTTCTGCCCGGACCGCGTTTCTTCACATCGATCGAACCGGTCACCGAGAATACCGGCAATCCGCAGCAGATTCGCGAATTCGTGCGGAAGATCGTTTCGCAGGGCGCCGATCTTGTGAAGATCTTCGCTTCAAAAAGCATTCGAGAAGGCGGCGCACAAACCCTCACAGACGAGCAGATCAAGGCCGCGTGTGAAGAGGCCAGGATGCTCGGCAAGCGGACCTGGGTGCATGCGCATGCCGACTCGGCGGTCCGCGCATCGACAGTTGGCGGATGCTTCACCGTGACGCACGGCAGTCAGGTCAGCGACGCTACTCTTCAATTAATGGCGCAACGCGGCACTTTTTTTGAACCCAACATCGGTCTGGTTTCCCAGAACTACATCGAAAACAAGTCGCACTACTTCGGCATCGGCAACTTCGATGAAGCCGGGTTCAAATTCATGGAAGACGGCATTCCCCTCAAGCTCAGTATGTTCAAGCGCGCCATGAAAACCAAAGGTCTGAAGATCCTGATGGGCACCGACGCCGGTGCCGGAGCGCACGGGCAAAACGCGAGGGAAACGGTGTACCGCGTTCAGGCGGCCGGCTGGCCTGCGATGGATGCCATCGTGTCCACGACGTCGGTGAACGCCGAAGCGATGGGCATGAAAGATCAGATCGGCACGCTTGCCCCCGGCTTCGAAGCCGACATCATCGCCGTCGATGGCGATCCGCTGAAGGACATCACGGCGCTCCGCCGCGTGTTGTTTGTGATGAAGGCCGGCAGGATTTATAAAAACACCGCGAGCCGCGCGAGTTCGTCGCGATAACTCATTTAGGAACTCGCTCGAACTTGAACTCGCCTTTGTTGTCGTCAAACTTGTAAGTGCCCGCGACTACCGATTTATCGACGGTACCCTCGATCACGTAATGCGACGTCGTGCCGTCCGGCTTCTTGGCGTCTCCTTCGAGTTTTAACGCTCCGGACTTCGCATCGAATGTTCCTGTTTTGATTGGTGCCGTGTTGAACCCGGATCCGTCGACGATGCGAATGGTGCCGGAGACACTGCGTTTGCCATCGAATTTCAGTTCAAACCCGGCGCCCTTCGGGTTCCCCCAGTTTCCGGAAACGGCATCCGGAGCGGTCTTGCTCGCCTGCGCAAGCGCCGCAACGGTAAACAACAGAACGAAACACGTCAAAGCCACACTTCTCAACTTCATCGAATGGTCTCCCCTCTTTTTACAACTCAGTCCGAACGCATCACGTCCAGCGGGTTCGCCGTCGATGCTTTGCGGGCCGGAAGCCAGGATGCGAGCAGTCCCGCAACGACCGCTGCGCTGGCCATACCGACAGTCACTCCTGCGGTCAACAGCACGAACCCTTCTCTCAGCACCAACCCCACACGCCGAACATCGGCCTTGACCTGCGTCATGCCTCCCATCTCGATCATCGCCGTCCGTCGAGCGGCGGCGGGTTCCTGACCCGCGCGCACTTTCTTTTCGATCAAATCGTCGAGATAGGCGCGAAGCTCTTCGTCAAGTTCTCTGTCCAGCCTTGACTTTCGAAACAGCGATCGCCGGAAACTCGAAACGGTTCTTCGAATGGACGTCCGTCACCCCTCTTGTTCTTCCAGCATTTGCCCGACGGCGATTGCAATACGCGCCCATTCCTTCTTTTCCGCCGACAACTGCTTCTTGCCGGATGCCGTGAGGCGATACGACTTTGCCCGCTTGCCCGCGGGAGACAGCGTCCATTCCCCGTCGATGAACCCCTGGCGCTCCAATCGATGCAGCGCGGGAAACAGGGAGCCTGGCTTGACGATGAACGTACCGCGCGTCACCTGCTCGATACGTTCGGCGATGCCGAGGCCGTGCCTGGAGTCGAGTTCGAGCGAGCGGAGGATCAGGAGATCGAGCGTACCTTTTAGGAGTTCGGTTTGACGTGCCATCTGCGGACTAACTATAGCACATCAATATAGACGTTCTATAGCATTTGACTGGAGAGAAAAAAGGGAAGCGGACCAACTCCCCTCCTGAGTCAGGAGGGGCGGTCTGCGCCAACGGCACAGACCGGGGTGGTTCTAAAAGCCGTGAAGGACGATAGTCCTGAGCCACCTTAAAAAGACCGCGAAGCGCTCCTTTCAAATCGGTTGCGCTTCGCGCGACATCCATAAGGAGGCTTCGCGTCGTTCATAACCACCCCGGTCTGCGCTTTTCCGTCAAAACGATTTTCGCTCGAGAGTCCAGATCGTGACGAGCAGTGTTGCGACCGTGAACAAACCACTAGTCCAGATCGGCCATGACGTGGGAACGGCCGCGGACCTTACGTACTCGTTGGCTGCGGTCTGGAGTTCCTGACATTTTGGAATGACGTAGTAAATCCAGTCGACCACACGACGGCCGAATTCCGACGTGAAGTACTCGTATAGCGTTTGCTGGCGCGTGACCAGGAGTTGCGAAAGCACGAAACCGCCGAAGGGCGCGATGATGGGAAACGCGACGCCGCCTTCATTCCCCACCATGCTCGCAAACGCGCCGATTGCGAGCAGCGATGTGAAGCTGAAGGTCACGATCAACGCGCCGCCTAAAACGGGCAAGGGCGAGATGCCGGTATGCCACCACAGTCGAACAGCGAGAGGTACGCAGGTCACGAGCGTCAAGACGTAATACAACAAGGTCAGCGAAACGTAGCGACCGAACAGGATCTGCCATCGCGGCGTGCCTTTTGAAAAGGTGAGTTCGCGCCAGCCCTTTTCCATCATCGCGACGAATTGAGGACAGCCGGTGAAGATCATGAGCATCGTGCAAACCATACCGGCAAAGAACGTCACCTGACTGAGGATCACCGGGACGGCAAACGGCCACGGACCGAGATTCAACATGCCTTGATAGATGACATCGACCTCTCCGAATTTTTCGAAGTGGACCGGACGACTGAAAAGCAATCCGGTCACAAACACGGCGGTGATGAGTACCAGCACAATTCTTCGCCCACCGACTTCCTGAAATGCATCCCAAAATGTCGCCCACATACGTTAGGCCTCCTTGTCGCCGACAACCTGAATGAAGAATTGTTCGAGCGAAAGCTTGATCGGTTCCACGGACGCGATCGGAATGCGCCTCGCACGCAGCGCGTCGATGAGTTCGTTCAACTGGTCGACATCTCGCGGCTTGAATCGAAGCCGTGAGACACCGTCGTCGACTCGCACCGGCGAACCGATCACCAGGACGGCGGTTTGAAGGACACTCTCCATCGATTCTTCGCACGCCGGCCCAAGTTGAATGACGTACTCGCCGGCGGTGTTCGCGAATTCCGACGGCGTTGTTGAGCAGGCAACGTCGCCTTTGTCGAGGATGACGATGCGATCGCAAACGAGCTCGATTTCAGAAAGCAGGTGCGAATTCAGGAAGACCGTCTTGCCGGCTTCACGCAACTGAACGAGCAGATCGCGAACAAAGATTCGGCCGAGCGGATCCAGTCCATCGGTGGGCTCATCGAGAAAGAGAAGCTCAGGATCATTCAACAGCGCCTGCGCGATCCCCAGACGTTGTTGCATGCCCTTCGAAAAGCTCTTCACAGGTTTTCGAACATTCGCGAGTCCGACTTTTTCGAGCAGCGACGGAATCCGCGCATCGAGTGTCGCGGAATCGACTTCATTGAGTTTCCCCATGTAACGCAGAAAATCCTCCGGCAGGAAATGCGCCGGAATGCGCATGTTTTCGGGGAGAAACCCGATCTGCCGTTTCGCGACGACGTGGCCCGGAGAACAACCGAGCACTTTCGCCGACCCGGTAGTGGGCTTTGCAAGGCCCATCAGGATCTTGACGAGTGTCGTCTTTCCGGCGCCGTTTTGACCGATCAGGCCGAAGATTGTGCCCGGCTCGACATGGAATGAGACACCGGTGAGAGCAGGGGCGGTTTTGCCGCGGAGGGTCGTGTAGGTTTTTTGCAGGTTGAACACTTCGATAACGTACTCGCCCGCCACTCCCGAACCTGCGCTGGCGCGCACGCGCCGGCTGAAGCCGGCGCCTACATTACGGAGCGCGGCCATCGGTTCGAGGCGCGAAGCTCGCAGGGCCGGTAGAGACGCTGCGGCAATGGCCACGCCAAACAGAAGAAGAGATGCGCCGATATACGTTGCCGGGTCGGTCGCGCTGACGCCGAACAAAAGGTGTTCAACAAAATGTTTCAGCCAGAATGAGGCGATCCATCCTAACGCGATGCCGGTTATCGCGAGCAGAGCCGCTTCTCGGATCATCATCCTCACGACATGGCTGGATTCCGCACCGACCGCCATCCTCACGCCGATTTCCGGAGTTCGCTGCGACACCGAATAGCTGACCAATCCGAAGATGCCCATGCCGGAGAGAATGAAAGCGACGAACGCAAACACTGCAAACAGTCGCGATACGAATCGGCGAGGAAGCAGAGCGCGTTCGACCGCATCCTGCATCTTAACCGGTGGAGTCATTTCCAGATTCGGGTTCACGGCGCGAACAACGGTCTCGAACCGATTCTGCAGTTTCTCCTCGGGCCACGCGCCGCGGATCATCACGCGCGGAGCAACGCCTTCCATCAATTCATCCGGCAGTTGATCCGCAGGCAGATAGAACTGGCTTTGAATAATGGTTTCGTCCTCGGTTTCGATACCGAGACGCTGGATGTGGCTGACGACGCCGATCACTTCGCGAGGCCGGTCCAGTTGCAGCGCGCGGACGCCCGGCAAATCGATGACAAACGGCTTTCCCAAAGGTTCTTCATCGCGGAATCGCGCACGGGCCAGAACGTCGTCGATCACGATAGTGGAGGGCGCGGTGCTGCTGTCTCGCTCGTCAAAAAAGCGGCCCTTCATCAAGCGAATTCCCATCAGCCGAAGATACGAGGCGTTCACCGCGATCGGTTTAGGTAAACCACCGATCGCCAACGTGACGGCACGCGCCTCGGGCATTGCGGCAAATCGCGATTCCACTTCCCGGAGCAATCTTCGCCTTTCCGAAGCGGTGGCGTAATCCGGCGGCGAGACAACAATCGAAAAACTCCACATGTTGTTCGGGTCGAAGCCCGGATCGGTATTGAGAGCTTTCTGCGTGCTGCGAAGGATCAGACCTGCACCGAGCAAAAGAATCATCCCAAGCGCTACTTCGCCGATGATGATCAGCTTTTGCAGCGTGTGCCGGGCAGCCACCGAACTGGTTCCGCCTTCTTTCAGCTCCGGCAAAATGTTTGTGCACCATGCTTGAAGAATCGGAGCAATGCTGAACGCCAATCCACTGAGAATGGACAGCGCGACGGAAAACCCGAGCACGCGCGCATTGATCCCGATATTCGCGAGTCGCGGCAGGCCGAAAGGAGCGCTCAATACCAGCAGATCCAGACTGACAATAGCAACAACTACACCGCTCGCGCACCCGGCCAGGGTCAACAGCAGAGTCTCAACAGTGAGCTGCTTTACGACCTGCCAGCGGCCGCCGACCGCGAAGCGAATCGCGATTTCTTTCTGGCGCGTCGTCGCTCGCGCAAGCAGCAGGTTCGTGATATTGGCACACGCGATCAGCAGAACGAGTACGACCGCAACTGCGAAGAAAAAGAAAGTGGTGCGCAAATCTTCGCGCACGATCGTATCGAGAATCGGATCGACGGCAGCGCCACGGTTTTCGTTCGCATCCGGATACAGGACAGCCAGCTGCCGGGCGATCGCGCCAAGCTCCGATGCGGCGGCGAGGCGCGTCACGCCAGGTTTCAAACGTCCAAGCGCACTGATGCCGGGCCGCCGCACCCGCGCCGTTGTCCACGGTTCGTGTGAGGAGCGGATCGGAATGTAACCATCAGGGTTACTGTTTGAATCCGCCGTGTAAAAGGCAAATTGCTGCGGCAGCACACCGATGACGTCGTAAGTTGTGCCGTTGAGATTCAAGCGCTCGTCCAATAGACTCGCGGGCGCTACGGCGGATGCCTGGCTGGGGCCAAATCCCAAGAGTTTTCGCCATCCGGAATAGCTGAGGATGATGGCCGGCATTGCGCCATCCCGATCGTCGTCCGAAACGAAATTACGGCCGACGATTGGCGAGACGCCCAGGATCGAGAAGAAGTTTGCGGAGACCATCCGAACGTTCGCAATCATTCGGTCGGACCCGAGAACCTTGTACCCTGTCGCGATCCGAAAGAGAGCAAAATCGGAGAAGCTGCGCTGGCCGGCGCTCCAGTCCTGAAAGTTGGGATAGGAGAGCGAGTAAGGTTGGACGACGTTATGTTTTTCGTCCTTCTCGTTGACGACCATCAATCGGTCGACATCTTTATAACCCAGCGGATCGAGCAGAACCGCGCTGATCACGGAAAACATCGCCGTGGTCGCACCGATCCCCAGCGCCAGCGTGAGCACCGCGACGGCGGTGAAGGCCGCGTTCCTGGACAGTGTACGAAGCGCGTACCGAAGATCGTCCATCGATGAGCCGTATTCTTAACGATCGGCACGGGAAGCGCATTAACAGAGTTTGAGGCGGGTGACGGGGTCCGTACTGGTAATTTCGAACAAAAGGACGGACATTGCCCGCAGCAATTTCATCCGCATCGCAGCGTATCTGTCGGATCGACATGAAGGGCGCGCCAGGTTGGGATCACCGCAGCCAGAGTGGCCGCCGCAAACAGTACGGAGGCGCCGATCAGGATGCTCCATCCGTCAACATACGGTACGCCATGAAGGTGATCCTGCAGAAGACGGCCGGCCAACAGGCCTCCCAAAGTTCCCAGGCATATCCCCATTGCAGCAAGCCGCCAGACACGCCCGACCACGAGAGCGGCGACATCCATCTGTGGCGCTCCCAGAGCCATGCGAATTCCAATTTCTCGGACTCGACGGGAAGTGACAAGAGAAACGATGCCATACACGCCAACGACGCTGATAAATAACGCAAGCGTACTTAGACCCAGAGCGACCCATGCGTTGCGCCGCTCGTCGAAGAGAATGAGGTTCATGTGGCTCGCAACGGAGTTCACATCCAGTATCGGAATATTCGGGTCGATCTCGCGTAGAGTCGCGCGAACGGGATCGACCACGTCTCGAATGTCGTTCCGCGCTTCAACCAGAAGCAATCCGAAACCCTGCTGGTCTTGTGAATAAGGGACGTAAACGTACATCTGCGGATCTTCGTAAAGACTCGCCACTTTGTTGTCTTCGGCGATACCTACGATCTCGCGTGGCTGTGGACTTCGACGGCCCATCATGATGGTCTTGCCTATCGGATTCTCGCCCGGCCAGAAGCGGCGCGCCATGGCTTGATTGATCACGGCAACCCCGGCACTCGTTGCCGTGTCACTATCTTCGATGCCACGGCCGCTGAGAATTCGCGTGCCCATGATGGACAGATAGTTCGGCCCGACCATCGTGTACTTGATTCGGAAGTACTGTTCGCCCGGAGGCGGTTGCTTGCCGGGAATCGTGAAGTCGGCCGCCCAGCCGGACTCATTCGACTGCGCGGGTAGTCGAATGGCATAGCTCACCAGGCCGACGCCGGGCAGAGATCCGGCGCGCCGGCGCGCTTCCTCGAAGAAACGGTACGTCCCGGCATTGTCATAGCCTTTCAAGCCTGGAACCAGATAGAACGTCGCCACGTTGCGGTGCGTGTCAAAGCCGGGGTTGACGTTCATGCTGTAAATCAGGCTATGAACCACCATGGCGGAAACGATCAGCACGATCGCGCTCAGCATTACCTGCCCACAAATCAGGAAGTCACGAAGGCCGAACCGCCGCGGGCCCGCTGCTGCCGTAAACGCCGTCTCCTTTAATGAGGTCCCCACATTGGTCCGAGTGAGACGAAACGCGGGCACGATTCCGACCAGCAGGATTGTCATGAGTGAAAGTATTCCTGTGAATACCATCAAACGAGCGTCCAGCCGCGCGTCAATGACCAGTCCGCCTATTCCTCGAGGGACGAGCGCAGGGAAAACTTCGATCAGCCAGGATCCCATCAGCAACCCCGCGACGCCGGATAGGATGGAAACAATGACGGCCTCTCTCACCGCATCTCCTACAAGTTGAGTGCGGCTGGCTCCCAGCGCGGCGCGAACCGCGAGTTCGCGAACGCGTGACTCACCTCGGGCAAGGCTGAGGTTGGCAACGTTGGCACATGCGATGAGAAGGACCAGACCGACAAGCGCGAGAAATACCGCTCCCTGGCTCTGATCCGACCGCTCCTCGTCCAGATACCGCTCGGTCGAAAGAATCGAATTGTTGTATTGCTCGCTGTCACGAAGTTGCCATTTCGAGACAAGGCTTTTCAGCTGAGCGTTCGCGCTCGCCGTCATTTGCAGACTCGAACGGCCGACGATCTCGAACCATCGGGAGTACGGACTCTCTAATTCGTCTGCCAAGCCTCGCCGGACGAACGGAGCCTGGCCAGCGGTAACCCAGAAGTCTGTGCGTTGCTGCCGGCTCAACCCAAGGAAGCCCGGCCGAGTGATTCCTACAATCGTGAACAAGGTATCGTTCAGTTCGATTTGGCTGCCGATGACGTCTGGGCGGCCAGCCAGTTGTTGCTGCCAAAACGCGTGATTGATGACCACCACCGGTGTCGTCGCTTGCGAAGAATCGTCGTCCGGCCGAAGACCACGCCCTCGATCGATCGGAATACCGAGTGCTTCAAAGTAGTTCCCCGAAACGAAGTGGATGATCATCGTTCGCGTTTCGTCTTTCTGACGAAACGTCACGCCCCGACGCCCGATCGCAACAACTTCCTGCAAAGCCGTCACGGTTCGAACGACATCCTTGTATTCGAGGTAGGACATCATTCCAAACGCCGACTTCGGCGATTTCAGTTGGATTCGAACCAATTGTTCAGGAGATCGAATCGGAATCGGACGAAAGTACAATGCATCCAATAAGCTAAACACGCCGGCGCTACAACCGATTCCAATCGCCAGCGTCGCTAATGCCAGCAAAGAATAGCCGGGATTGCGAGCCAGACTGCGAAGAGCAACATAGAAGAGTCTCATGACGTGCCAACTAGCAATCGCTTCTCCATCAGCATCGTGAAGACCAATTCTGCAAAGAAAGTCACCTTTACTCGTACCGCAACGCGACCAGGGGATCCACGCGCGATGCGCGGAAGGCCGGAATGTAGCAGGCGAGTACGGCGACGGCAACCAGTATGGCCGACACGCCGAGGTAGGTGAGGGGATCCGTACTGGTGATTTCGAACAGCAGACCTGACATTGCCCGCGTTGTGGCGATCGCCAGGACAAGGCCCAAAAGTACACCGCACCCGGTTAACACAAGACCCTCGCCGACGACCATATTCACGACGTGGCCTCTTTGGGCGCCGAGCGCGATTCGCAAACCTATCTCGTTCGTCCGCTGAGTGACGGCATACGACATGACGCCGTAAATGCCGACGATCGCGAGGATCATCGCCAGACCGGCGAAGATACCGAGAAGCATCATCGAAAAGCGCCGCTGAGCGACCGACCGCTCGATCAGTTCATCGATCGTACCGATCGTGATCGGCATGTCGCTCTCGACCGAATGCAATTCCGAACGTATCAGTGCCGTCATGTCGCGCGGATTCACAGCTGTACGAATGGCGATGGCAGGCCCCGTCAACGGGTTGTTGGGATAAGGACGGTAAACCTCCGGACGCGGTTCAAACTCGAGACCGAGGTGGCGGATGTTGCCCGCGATCCCGACGATCGTGACCCACGACGGTTGCCCTGGATTCCCAAAGCTGATGCGCTTGCCGATGGGATCCGCATTCGGCCAGAACTTCCGCGCCGCGGCATCGTTGATGATGGCCACGCCGGTGGCATCCTGACGCGTGAACTTTCGTCCACGTATCAAAGGAATGCCCATGGTTTCGAAGTACTCCGTGCTGGCAATCCGGTAATCGATTTCCGGACGCTCGCCCGTCGCGACCGTTTGTCCTTCGATGACGAAAAAGCTCGTCACATTGTTGGACCCGATGACGCCGCTCAATGGAAAGCGGCTGACCGCACCGACGCCGATCACACCCGGCACGCTCTTCAACTTCTCTTCCAGGCTGTAATACAGATCCAGCCTTTGCTGAGGCTGTGCATATTTCGTGGTGGGAACAAGCGTGCCTGCGATGATGATGTTTTCCGTGCGGTATCCCGGGTTCACATCGAGCAGACGGATAAAGCTTCGAATCAATAAACCCGATGAGATGAGCAATACCAGGGCGAGCGCAACCTCCGATACGACCAGCGCGCTTCGCAGTCTTCGCCTGGCAGCCCCGCCCGCCCCGCTGCGACCGCCTTCTTTCAGTGTCTCATTCAGGCCGGATCGTGTCGTTTGAATTGCCGGAACAAGACCGAACACGACACCCGTACCAATCGATAGAAGGAAAGTAAACGCGAGGACCCAGGAATCGATCCGAATCTCGGAAAGCCGTGGAATGTTGGGGCCGAGTGCAACCAGCGCACGGATTCCCCATTCCGCCAGCACAAGGCCGAGTGTCGCGCCAATCAGAGATAGCAGAACGCTTTCCGTCAAAAACTGTTTCACCAGCCTGCCGCGGTCCGCGCCGAGCGCGGCACGAACCGCGACTTCGCGCTGGCGGTCCACGCTGCGAACAAGCAGCAGGTTGGCGATGTTCGCACAGGCAATCAGCAGCACAAAACCGACGGCCGCCAGAAGGACGTACAAAGTTCGCCGCGCCTGATGCGTCACATGATCGAGCAGAAACCGCAGATCGGTTGTGAACGCGGTGTTCGTGTCCGGATACTGCTTTTCCAGACGCGACGCGATCGTTCGCAATGCCGCCTCGGCCTGTTGGATGCTCACACCGTTCTTGAGCCGAGCGATGGAGTTGATGTAACGGACGTTGCGTCCCCGTGTCCCGATTGGATTCTGCCCGGCGGGCACCCAGACGTCGGCGTCCTCGATGAAGCGAAAACCGCTCGGCATGACCCCGACAATGCGGGCGGGAATCCCTCCAATGGCGAGCGTTTTACTCAGGACGGAGGGATCGCCACCAAAACGCTGTTGCCACATTTCGTGGCTCAGGACGGCAACCGGCGCACCGCCGGGCCGGTCCTCATCGTTTGTGAACGCACGTCCAATTTCAGGGCGAACCCCGATAACGTCGAAGAAGTTCGCGGACACCCAATTGCCAAAGATCTGCTCGGCCTCACCGGAAAGATTGATGCTAAACGCCCACCGGCCGGTCACTCCGGAGATTCCGTCGAACACGTCATTCTGTTTTTGAAAGTCTGCCAGATCGTCTGCCGAAAGCGTGCTGTAGGAAACGTCCTGGCGCGTGTTGTGACTGAACACCATCACCAGCCGAGCCGGCTCCTTGAATGGAAGCGGACGAAGAAGAACGGAGTAAACGACGCTGAATATCGCGGTGTTCGCGCCGATCCCGAGGGCCAGAACGGCGATCGCGATCGAAGTGAATGCCGGCTTCTTGATGAGCGTTCTCAATCCGTAGATCAGATCCTGAATCAGCATTTCGAGTCTCCATTCCTGTTTTCGCAGCCAGATTCCATGGATGAAAGCACCACTGCTGCGGACGATGAGGCCGAAGCTTGTAAGAGCGTTCAGGCGATGCCGTTGTGCGAGCCGATTCCATTCGTACCAGACTTCTGCGCTCCACTCATCGAGCCACTCCGAGCGCTTGTTTTTCGGAACGATGAGGCCGGCCAGAGCAATGAGCGCCAGACAGAAGCGAGGTCCGCGGCCGGGGATCACGAATCTGCCCTTCGTGGAACGAGCCGCTGAAGCTTCCGATACTTCTCGACGCTGTCTTTCAGCGCTTCCCGCCCGTCGCCCGTAATCTCATAGCTCCGCCGCGGCGGCCGCTTCTCGCGGCGGGCGAAACGCGCGTCTTCCCATCGCGATTTCAGATATCCGGACTCTTCGAGTTTGCTGAGGACGGGATATACGGTGCCGCTCGGCAAGCCCGTCGCGTCCATAATCTCGAAGCCGTAAACGTAGCCGGAGGCAATCGCCTGCAAGACGTGTAGAGTCGCGTATCCCATCGGGCGGGTTTGGCTCATGACCTATGTAGATACGCTATCTATGTTGGCGGGTCAAGCGTTGATTTTCAGGCTTTCCGCACGCGAGGTTTTTGTCTGACGGAGGTTTCATAAACTTCGCGCTGGTGTTGTTTGATGACGCGGTCAAGCTTGATCTGGATTTGACGAACGAGGCGCTGCGCCTCGTCAAGGAGTCTTGCGCGCGTCAGCAATTCCGAAAGAGTGGGTTCTGTGGTCATACAAAAGGCGCGTAGAGTGTATATCACAGATCAAAAAGGAGTATGATCGAGCCGCTTTGAGGCTCCAGCGTCAAAGCTGGTGTCAGTGGAGAACATATGAAGTCAAGAATCGCAGCCATGGTCCTGATGATTGTGGCGTTTGCTTTAACGGCCCCGGCGCAGAGAGCCGGGTTCACCGCCGGTCTCGCGCCGGCGACATCGCCGGCAGCGACAGTGCCGGGGACGATCGGCAATCCGGTCCAACCTTTCGTTAGCGCGCCGGTCCAGGGCTTTGGCCGGTTTGGGACAACCACTCCCATGACGCCGCCGATCATTACGACAACGTATTCGCCGATTTACTCCAACTTCCAGTCGCCTGCTGTGGCCGTTGGAGTCCCGCTTCTGCAATCATGGGGCTTTTATAGCGGTTCCGGCTTAACTTTGATCGTACCCAACGGAACGGTGATCGCGAACACCGCCGTGATTATTCAACCCCAGGGGCAGTTCTTCTCAGCCGGACCCGTGGCTGCTCGAACGGTAAATCCGGTTCCGTCATTTCAACCGCCATCGGCCGGTTCGAGCCGGGCCGACGTGATTCAGCAATTCGGAACGCCGGCGACTTCCGTTATGACGCAACACAGCGAGACGTTGTACTTCACGGGCGGAGTCACAGTCGTTCTCCAGGATGGCAAAGTCGTCAGCCCCCAGCGCCCAAACTAGCATTGTCGATTGCACGCGGTGCGGGCGGCTCGTTGCCTATCGTGAGGCGGTAGCCCGCGAAAAGGTCCGCCGATTCCGCAGCTGTAATTATTGGGGCCGCCCGGTTCCAAGCTTTGGTCCAGTTCAAGCACGACTTCTGATTATTGGTCTTGCGCCGGCGGCGCACGGCGGCAACCGGACAGGCCGTGTGTTTACGGGAGATCGATCCGGCGACTGGCTTTATCGCGCTCTCCACAAGTTCGGATTCGCCAATCAGCCTCAATCCATCGATCGTCATGACGGATTGAAACTGATCGACTGCTACATCACCGCGGCCGTTCACTGCGCTCCACCCGACAACAAACCTCTGCCGCTGGAGTTTGTGAACTGCCGTCCTTACCTGCTGGACGAATTGAAGCGCCTGAAGAACGTGAAAGCCGTCGTGGCGCTGGGGCTCATTGCGTTCAAAACGTATTTCACCGCGCGAAAAGAATTGAACTGGGCGAACCCGTTGCCGCTGCCACTGTTTGGGCATAATGCGTCCACGCGGCTGGACGACGGCGTCACGATCATCAGTTCGTATCATCCGAGCCAGCAGAATACGCAAACCGGAAAACTGACCGAACCGATGTTCGATGCGGTCTTCCGATCGGCCCGCGCCGTCATTGGTTAAAGGAAGCTGGATCGTCACGGGAAAGTTTCGTCACGAAGCCCGTCGCTGCGCTCCGGGTTCTGACAGTTTTCGCGGTAACGTAGAACCCGGAGCGCAGCGACGGGCTTCGTGACGCTACCTGTAGGTTGAGCAACAGCTCCTTTACGGCTTGGGCCAGGCAACGCCCTGATCGGTCTTCGAAACCGGGCCCAGCCCTTTGAGCAGAAAACGCTGGACGCGAGCGCCGGTATAAGTTTCGGTTGTGTAGATGTTCCCTTTAGAGTCCGTGGCGATGTTGTGAACGCCGAAAAACTGCCCCGGCTGGCGTCCGCCGTCACCGAAGCTGGTCAAGACCTGAAGCGTGCTGCGCTCGACAATGTAGATTTTCTCGTTCACGCCGTCGACGACATAGAGATAGGTTTCCTGCGGATCGCGCGAAAATGTCATATCCCAGACGGAGCCGGATCGAAGAGTCTTCGTGGCGATGAATGATTCCTTCACGAAAGAGCCGTCTTTGCGGAAAACCTGAATTCGATCGTTCATCCGATCGCAAACGTAGACGAATCCGTCTTTCGACACATTCGCGCAGTGCACGGGATTTCGGAATTGCTTCGCGGGCGGAGCCTGCGGATCATAGTTTCCGGGATTCGCATCGTCGGGTTTGTTGCCGTAGGCCCCCCAGTGACGTTTGTACTTTCCGGTGTCGGCATCGTAGACAATCACGCGGTGATTGCCGTACCCATCGGCGATGTATGCTTCGTTCGTCTGCGGATCGACAAAGATTTTCGCCGGCTTTCCCAGGTTCTCCGTATCGTTGCTTCCGCCGCTCTTTCCCTGATGACCGATCTGCAAAAGGAATTTCCCCGTCGGCGTGAACTTCAAAACCTGCGCATCCTTAGCCCCGTTTCCGCCAATCCACACGTTGCCTTTGTAATCGATCGTGATTCCGTGATTCGACTCCGGCCACTCGAATCCGGGACCCGGTCCTCCCCAGTGGTTGACGAGAGTTCCCGCTTGATCGAACTCGAGGATCGGTGGGGCCGGTGTACAGCAAATACCGATCGGTGGATTGAACGCTGCCGCTTTGAAGTTGTCTTCAACCGTCTCCGGACGGTGGATGATCCAGATATGATCCTGCGCGTCGACCGAAACGCCGATCGTGGACCCGAGCACCCAATGATTGGGCAACGGTTTGGGCCATAACGGGTCGACTTCAAACATCGGCGCTCGAGTGCCCGCAGCGCGATTCTGGGCGATAGCGGCGCCGGCCACGAGAGTCGCCAAAACGAAGAAAACAATAGCAGCAGATCTGAATTTCACGGTGTCCCTCCAGTTGACGGGATTGTGGTGGATCACACCGGGCGTGTCAAATATCGAACACACTCCTTAATTGCACCAAATATGCCTGCATTCTATGATAATCCCGCCTCGCCCTTCGAACCCGAGGCTGAGTCACACAAAACGGCGCAAGCTCTTCGTTGAGGTGGAACAACTGAGTTTGGAATCAGTCGTCAAAGGGTGCTGAAGCGGTGTAAAGTTCAGTCCCGTTTCCTGCTCGGGTGTACGCGAAAAAGGAATAATGGAAATTCAATCGAACCAACCCGTAAGTTCGGGAGGACCGCTTGGTCTGGGCGTCATCGCTCTGATGGACAGGATTCTTGCGATCCTGCCGGAAGCCGTCACGGAAAGCGAAAAGTTACGATCGTACGAATTCCGCGAAGCGCTCCAAAAGTGCCGGCGCGAAATCCAGGCCCAGAAGCCCCTGGAACCTATCGCGCAGCGGATGTTCGAACTCTGTCAAGATTACTTTCAGCGTGCAAAGGTCTATCGAGTCGAGCGGGAACGTGGGTACGGCGAGACCATCGAGGTGCTCCGCGAGGCGGTCGCCAAACTCGCTGGCGAGTCGGCCACATTCAATTCGCAAGTGATCAATACGTCGGCCCGCTTCGGCCACCTCACCGATGTCGACGATATTCGCGAGATCAAGGAAAAGATCTCCATCGAAGTGCAAAGCCTGCGGCGCGCTGTTGAAGAAAAGCAAAAGCAGGATGAGGAACACCTGAACGCCATGGAGCGGCGGGTCGAAGACCTCGAGACGAATCTCACGCGAGCCAAGGACGAGGCCGCCCTCGATCCTCTCACGCGACTGGCGAACCGCGGATCCTTTGACAAACTGATCGCCCGCTGGGCCGCCGAACATGGCAAAGGAGGCGGCGCTTTTGTGCTGGTGATGGCCGATATCGACGATTTCAAGGACATCAACGACACCTATGGACATCAGGTTGGCGATCGCGTTCTCATGGGCGCGGGACAACTGCTGTCCAATTCCGTCCGGCCGACCGACTTTATCGCACGCTATGGCGGCGAGGAGTTCGCGATTCTTCTGTCGAAGATCGACCTTTCAACGGCGGTAACCCGCATCGAGCAGCTCGTGAAAGCGATCGCCGCATATCGATTCCGTTTCGAAGGCGGTTCGCTTCAATTCACGCTCAGCTGCGGCGTTGCAGAGTTCACAGCGGGAGATACCGTTGAAAGCGTCGTCCAGCGCGCGGACGAAGCCCTGTACGAGGCCAAGCGCAAAGGCAAGAATCGCGTGATTTCACGAAAGAAGTCCCGCCTGAAGATCCCCTGGTGACGTTTCCAAAAAATATGTCCAACGTTGGGATGTCCAAAGTCCAACGTTAAATGCACCTGACCGGATGGACTTCCCAAACGTTTGAGGTCCGGACCAGTGTCAGTTCTTGATTTGGGCGAGAACGGTTTGCCTTGGGTCGAGCGTGACTTTCACCGGTCTCGTTTTGACGTCGAAGTGGAACGCGCCTTCGTCATCGCTCACCGCAACTTTGCCAAGTAATTGATCGTCAGCGTATACCGGTACAGGCATGACGAACGTGTCGGGCACACCGCTTTGCGTCACCCGGCCGTCGATGCTGAAACCTCCGCGCGGCGACGGCTGGACGTTGTAATTCATGGTGTAGGTCGGAATGCCCGTTCCAAGAATCCAGTCGTCGAAAAACCAGTCGAGTTTGTTGTCGCCGCGGACGTCCATCGCTTTCGTCATGTATTTCTCGGCGACACGTTTGAGATCCCACGTCGAAGCCGTTCGGCCGTCATATTCGTTCAGAAAATCGCGGATCATCTTCAGGAAAACGTCGTCGGAGTTCCTGTCGTCGGACCGCATCAGCATGCGCAGCATGTGCACGATCCACGTGCCTTTGTTGTACGTGATCTCGGCATATCCATTCGGCGCGGCCGTCGACGACAGACGCTGGCCCAGCCAGATCGGACCCAGGCTGTCGTAGACGGAACCGTCGGGCGCGTGCTCGAGAAGACGGCGCCGGGCGTCGTCCAGAATTTCGCGAAGATGCACAGCGTCGTTGTGTTTCTGCTCGACGTACATCGCGCCCGAGTAATTCGCGAACGCTTCCGAAATCCATTGATCGTGATAGCTGGTCCAGCCGACTTTGTTGCCGAACCATTGGTGGGCGACCTCATGCGCTCGCACCATCTCCGTATTCATGAAGTCCGCTTCCGAGGTCAGCCCGAGTTTGTCGCGCTGCTCTTTCGTGAAGAACGAAAGAGTTGAGACGTACAACAGCGTCGGCCAGCCCTGGGAGTAATTGACCGGGAACTGTGAAACGGTCAACTGCGAATATGGGTATGGGCCAAATCGGTCGACGAAGAACGC
The DNA here is from genome assembly GCA_964584785.1 of uncultured Solibacteraceae bacterium. Taxonomy (GTDB): domain Bacteria; phylum Acidobacteriota; class Terriglobia; order 20CM-2-55-15; family 20CM-2-55-15; genus JAHFTY01. Next base: position 22,484 of record CAZPBY010000004.1, on the reverse strand, counting down.
CACGGTATCCGCAACACCCTTCAGCACGCTTTCACCAAGCCCTTTCGTGCTGAACACATTCACATCCGGCTGGATGGTCTGAGGGGATGCAATGGCCGGCTGGCCGCGCCGCCCCGTTGCGGCGATCGCGGCATTCATCGCCTGTTCTTTTTGAAAAGCGCGACGCTCCGCGATCTCTCGGTAGATATTCTCGACGTTGTTGTTCACGCCGACCGAGATCGGCACGGAACCGGTCGAGTCGGAAAGGATTGTGAAGTCACCGAGATTAAAACCGGCAACGGGAAATTCGCGGTCGCTTTCCCAGATAGAATGGCGCAGGCCGTTCTCTTCCCATTCCTTCATCTTCCTGCCGGTGGCTACCAGGGAATACTTTGACGGAAAGTGAAATGTCAGATTGAACCGCGCCCGGTCCTCGATGCCGGAGTTGGGATACCAGCGTCCGCGTTCGCCAACGTAGAAAACGCCGGCGCCTTTGGTTTCGATGACGTCACCGGCATAAACGAACTTCAGCGTGACGTCCTGACCGGCTTTCGTGGGCTGAGGAAGAACCAGAACAACCGTGTTGATTCCGGTTCGCCGGATCTCTTCCTCGGTCATGTCCGAGTGCTGCGAGAACGGAACCGTCGAGCCGGTATCCGTCGTGATAGACGACACGCGCAGGAATCGCGAAAGATCCATGCTGATCACGCGCTCGCCGTCGAATCTTGCCCGAGCGTGGACTGTCGTCTTCGCTTCGAGTTGTGTCGAAGCGTTGATCGTTGCGTCGATGTCGTACGAAGTGACATCCAGTGGAAACTTGATCTCGTTAGCGGATGCCTGAAGATCGCGAGACTCTCCACGACGGTTGAAGCTGCTCCAGATATCGGCGATGTAGGATGTGCCTCGTTCGTGGACCTTGATGAAAGCGACCTCTTCCACCATCCGCTGGTCATAAACAACGTCGAACCATCCGGAATGCTGACCGTCGAGCTCGGCAAAGAACAACGGCCTGGGAGTACCGACATAGTCTGCAAGAAGACGGTAGTTCAGCACGCTCGATCGATCGGCCAGAGTCTTATCCCATGGGAGGAACTGTGAGGAATCTTCGACCGTCACGTCTTCCTTCGCGTGCTCTTCGTAGGCTTTGACTATTTCGTCGTAGGTATCGTCGGTAAACCGGAAGAAAGCCGCGGTAAACGTTTCATCGAGAGCCGGTGAGTTCGTGAACTTGTGCATCTGCTGCTTCTCGATCGCGTTTGGAGGAATGGCAAGGACCTCGCCGCTGCCGATGAAAACCGCTCCTGTGACTTTGCCTCGGACGGGTTCGAGAAAGGCGATGGTGCCGCGCTTGAATGATATCGAGGTGGAGTCGCGACGAATGGTGATGTCGCGAATGTTATAGATCTGCTTTTTATCTAGCTGGATTTTCGATAACTGCGCTAATATCTCGTCCGTTTCGCCGGGCTGAGCAACAGGAAAGCCTACAATCACCGCAAAGAACAGACCCCAAAACGCGCGCATAGATCGGGATTGTACATGAAACGATTTCTCGTCCCAACGATCCTACTGCTCGTCGCTGCAGCAGCTGCCGCACAGGAACAAGAACGGGTTTTTCAACAGACGCAAATCGCGAAGCAAAGCGTCACGATAATGGGTGATCGCGGACTGTTCACGGTGCCTTCGGTGGAGATTCTGAACTATCGCCAATACAGCGGAAGCATGGGCTGGATCAACTCGGACCGGACTCCCAAGGATCTCGACATCACTAGTTTCCCCGTTTCATTCTCCGCCGGAGTCATGGCGCGGCTGATGGTGACGGCGACATTCGACCTTCACCGTCACGTAAAGGCTTCGAACCTTGTCCAGAGCGGCTTCAATCCGTCTTACCCATACGTGTCGACTCCGTCGAACAGTGGCGTCGGCGACTTCCAGATTGCGGGCAAATATCGAGTTTGGCGGCAGCGCGATAACATCGGGGGAATGGCGGTTCGAGGGTTCATGAAGTTCGGTGCCGCCGACGCCCGGAAGGGTCTTGGAACCGGCAAGACCGACGTCGGCTTCGAGGGAATCTTCAGCTCCCAGTTGCCGTGGAAATTCCACGACGCCGTCATGCACTCGTCGATGGGGTTTGTTGAAACGGGCAACGCCGACCTAACCCCGCCCCTGACACTCAAAAACGAACTACGCAGCGGCCTCGGTGTGGCTTACCCGTCGATGAGGCCGATCCAGGGGATCTTCGAATACACGACCACGACGTTCGTTGGCGCGGGCTCGTCAAATCCTGCACCACTCAGCGTGCAGAACATCAGCGACGTCAGCGCCGGCGTTCGTTATTTGATGCTCGATCGCGGCGTGACGGTCAATGCCGGCTACCGAATCAACACGAAGTTTGATTTGAAGTTCCCAAACAACCAGGGAAGAAATGGATTTGTTTTCGGCGTCAGTTATACGCAGCCGGTTGCAACCGTCGGCAACAATCATTTTCCGGTAATCGCGCTGGCGGCGGAGACCACAGAAATTCGCGCCGGGGAATCCACCTCGATCACCGCTTCCGGCTATGACGCCGACAACGATTCCCTGGTGTATTCGTGGACATCATCCGGCGGGCAAGTCGAGGGCACCGGAGAGAAAGTCACATTCCGCGCCAACGGCATCCCTGCCGGAAAGTACACCATTCGAGTAACCGCCAGCGACGGCAAAGGCGGCGTGGCAACGTCACAGATCGAGATCACGGTGAGACAGTGACGACACCGAAAATGACGGCTTCCGGACGGGGCACTATTCCAACAGCGGCGTGAAATCATCCGCGGGTTCGGGTTCCAGCTGGTCGGCAAGGATGGTTCGGACGCAGCAGTTCCAGCGCAAAACAGCTTCATCGTTGCCCGGGGCTCGAAGTTCGGCGGCGCGGTCGAATAGGCGCATGGCTTCTTCGAAATATCGGTAGGCCAGATGGCCCGACCCCGGAGAGTTGCGGCGCAAACAGGCGCGAGCCTGACGCTCACAGATCAAACCGCCATAATACGCACGCTGATATTCGTCCCGAAGCCGCGCCAGAACGTCGCGCGCGCGGGCAACGCCGTCCGCGTGTTCGCCGAACTGGTCCGTCAATGCCAGCAAAAGCATGACCATGGCTTCCTGGTTTTGGGGATCGGTGGCGAGGATATCCAGACAGATGCTTTCGGCCTGCGACGGTTCGTTGAGCAGGCGGTAACGCTCCGCTCTTTCGATAGCCGACGGGATACCTTCTTTTGACAGGGGTTTCAACTGCGTGAGATCCAGGTTCATTGGCGGATGCATAACGCACCTCTCTCAATGGAATATTCGAAACAGCATCTTGATCGGATCATAGAATCGATCGACCACGCGTTCCTTCAGAGGGATGATCGCGTTGTCCGTGATCGTGATGCTTTCCGGACAAACTTTCGTACAACACTTCGTTATATTGCAGAGCCCAACCCCTTTTGTCTCCTTCAAGTCGGGCAGGCGGTCTTCTACATCCAGCGGATGCATCTCGAGAGCGGCGGTGTATACAAACAGGCGGGGGCCCATGAAATTCTTGTGCATGTGATGCTCGCGAAGAACATGGCAGACATTCTGACAGAGAAAGCACTCAATGCACTTGCGGAATTCCTGCACGCGGTCGACGTCCTCCTGAGCCATCCGCCACGTGCCGTCGGGAGCGTCCGGCGGACGAGGTTTGAACTTCTTGATCTTCTTCTTCATTTCGAAGTTCCATGAGACGTCGGTGACCAGATCTTTGATCCTGGGAAACGCCTTCATCGGTTCGACGATGACCGGCATGTCCAGCGGCAGTTCCGACATTCGCGTCATGCACATGAGCCGCGGCATGCCGTTGATTTCGGCGGAACACGAGCCGCATTTTCCGGCCTTGCAATTCCATCGGGCAGCCAGGTCCGGAGCGCTCTCCGCCTGAATCTGATGAATGGCATCGAGAACAACCATGCCTTCGGAAATCTCGGTGGAGTAATCCTTGAAGTTTCCGTCTTCGCGATCACCGCGCCAAATCCGAAACGTGGCTCTCATTGCTGCTGCTCCTTGATGATCTGAGCGAGTTCGTCGGGCAGTGCCGGAATCGGCTGCCGTATGATTTTCATTTCGCCGCCGGTCCCTTTTCTCACAATCATATTGATCTGAGCGAGCGTTTTGTCCTTCTCCGGAAAGTCCTCGCGGAAATGTCCGCCGCGGCTTTCTTTCCGTTCAATTGCCGACCGCGCGATCGCTTCCGAAACCGTCAACAGGTTGTTGAGGTCCAGCGCCGTGTGCCAGCCTGGGTTGTACTCACGGTTGCCGTCGACGGCAACGTGGCGCGCGCGCTCCTGCAGCTGCAGGATTTCGCTGAGGCCGCGTTGAAGTTCTTCCTCGTTGCGAACGATGCCGACGAGCTCCTGCATACGCTCCTGAAGATGGCGCTGGATCTGAAACGCGTTGTGTTCGTCGTGAGCGGAAGACATGCGGGCGAAGGGCTCCAGCGCAGCGCGTTCGGCGCGACTGACCTGATCCTCATCAATGCGGCCGCCAGGGTTCTGTTTCGCGAACTGCGCGGCAAAACGTCCGGCGCGTTTGCCGAAGACGAGCAGATCGGAGAGCGAGTTTCCGCCGAGACGGTTCGCGCCGTGCAAACCTGCCGCGCATTCACCCGCCGCAAAGAGTCCCGGCACCGTGGACATCTGGGACTCGGCGTCGACGCGGACGCCTCCCATGATGTAGTGCGTCGTCGGCCCCACTTCCATGGGAGTCGTCGTTATGTCGATGTCGGCGAGCTGTTTGAACTGATGGTACATGCTCGGCAGCTTCTTCTTGATGTGCTCCGGCGCATTTGGAATTTTCTCCTTGATCCACGAAATATCCAGAAACACGCCGCCATGCGGACTTCCGCGGCCGGCTTTAGTTTCACGCACGATGCAGCGGGCAACGTGATCCCGCGTGAGCAGCTCCGGCGGACGGCGCGCCGACTTCTCTCCGGTGCAGTAAAGCCAGCCTTCCAGTTCATTGTCGGCCGTCTGATGTTTATAGGCTTCCGGAATATCATCGAACATGAAGCGGCGGCCCTCGCTGTTGCGCAACACGCCGCCTTCGCCGCGAACGCCTTCGGTCACCAGAATGCCGCGCACGCTGGGCGGCCAGATCATTCCGGTCGGATGAAACTGGACGAACTCCATGTCCATCAAATCGGCGCCGGCATGATAGGCAAGCGACTGACCGTCACCGGTGTACTCCCAGCTATTGCTGTTGATTTTGTATGCCCTGCCGATGCCGCCGGTGGCAAGAACAATGGCGCGAGCCTGAAACAGCTGAAACCGGCCGCGCTCGCGTGTATAACCGAACGCGCCGGAAACATGGCCGTCGTCTTTGATGAGAGTCAGGATCGTGGTCTCCATGTGCACTTCGATGCCTTGATGGATGCCGTGATCCTGTAGCGTGCGGATCATCTCGAGGCCGGTGCGGTCGCCGACATGCGCGAGACGCGGATAGCGATGTCCGCCGAAATTGCGCTGAAGGATGCGTCCGTCCTTCGTTCGATCGAAAACAGCGCCCCAGGCTTCCAGTTCCTGGACGCAAGCCGGCGCCTCCTTCGCATGAAGTTCAGCCATCTTCCAATTGTTGACGTACTGGCCGCCGCGCATGGTGTCGGCGAAGTGAACCTTCCAGGTGTCGCTCGAGTTGACGGTGGCCAGCGCGGCGGCAATGCCGCCTTCCGCCATGACGGTGTGGGCCTTGCCCAAAAGCGATTTGCAGACAAGCCCGACACGCATGCCCGCGGCCGACGCTTCAATCGCCGCGCGCAGTCCGGCGCCGCCGGCGCCGACAACCAGGACGTCGTAAGTGTGCTTCTCGTATTCGGCCATCAGAAAATTCTCCAGTCGTGCCAAATACCCATCGAGACCAGCCGAACATAGATGTCGGAAAATGCGACGGAGAAGAGACTGCACCATGCCCAACGCATGTGATGACGATTGAGGCAGCTCGCGCAGTCATAGCCCGTCCGCCCAAGGATCGCGCGTTGTATCTGATCTTTGCCGCCTCCGATCAGGTGTCGCATCGAGTGGCAGCCTAGCGCATAGCCGCCGAGCAGAATGACATTCGTCAGAAGCACCAGCGATCCCACTCCGATTCCGAACGCAGTCGTATTCGTGGCAGGATTGGTAAACCAGAAGGCGTGCCATGCATCGAGGGCGAGTACGACCAGGAATCCAATCGCGATGTACAAAAAGAATCGATGCAGATTCTGGAGAATCAACGGAAGCGATGCTTCACCCAAATACTTCTTGCGCGGTTCGCCCACGGTGCATGCCGGAGGATCCGCCCAGAACGATTTGTAATAGCTCCCGCGATAGTAATAGCAGGTGAAGCGAAAACCTCCGGGAGCCCACAGGATCAGCAGCGCCGGTGAAAACACGAGAAAGCCGGGCCACCAGCCAGGACGCGGACCGAACCAGCTGTGAGGGGAATCGCCGAAGATTTCCGGTGAGTAGAAGGGGGATAGATAGGGTCCCCAGTAATAATGATTGCCCTGAAACGCTGCCCACGTCGCGTAGAGAATGAATCCGCCGAGACCCATGAAGATCAAAAGCGGTTCGACCCACCAGGCATCTCTCCTGCCGGTCGCCCCAAAGCCACGCCGGGCGGACAAAATCGTCGTTTGCCCCACTGTGAAGCTCCTCCGGATTTTTTGCGTTCTAACGGTCGCAGACTATATCTGCAGATTCCCGATTGAGCAAGGGGGCGGTTCCATTCGCGAGTAGGCTGCTTCAACGTCGAGAGTGGCGTCAACAGTGCGTATAATTGTCAGGCGCCTTTCCCACGTCTCGCTTCGACGGAGGTCACAATGATGCGACGCGTTATCTTTTTTCTTTTACTAACCGTATTGGCGACTCTGATGATTTTCGGACAGACGACTAAACCTCCGGCATTCGATGCCGCGGATGTGCACGCAAGTCCGGCATCGAATCTCGTGCCGTTTGTCGGCGGCATCTTTCGTGGCGGACGCTATGACCTTCGCAATGCGACGATGGTCGATATGATCAAAACCGCGTATCAGATCGACGACGACAGCAAGGTAGTGGGCGGACCGAGCTGGCTGGCGACCGATCATTTCGACGTCATCGCCAAGGCCGAACCGTCTTCTTCTCCTGAAGCCATTCGAGGGATGCTGCAGAACCTTTTGGTCGAGCGGTTCAAGCTCACCGTGCACAAAGACAACAGGCCGATCAGCGCGTACGTGCTCACCGCCGGAAAGCGGCCAACGATGAAGGAAGCCAGCGGGTCCGGCGACAATGGATGTCAGAACAAGCCGCAAAGCGCGAACGCGGGTGAAGTCGCATACAACGCGGTTTCCTGCCACAACATGACCATGGCCGACCTGGCGAAAGCGTTACCGAACATGGCGCCGGCCTACGTGACTGGATTCGTGGTGGATCAGACCGGGCTCAAAGGATCATGGGATTTCGACCTCAAGTGGACCGCGCGCGGCAATCTCACGGCTGCGGGCTCCGACGGCATCACGATGTTCGACGCTGTTGATAAACAATTGGGATTGAAGCTGGAGATGCAAAAAGTGTCGACGCCGGTGCTCGTCGTCGATAATGTCAACCAGAAGCCCACGAGCAATCTTCCCGGCGTCGAAAAGGAAATACCGGCCGCTGCCACGGAGTTCGAAGTCGCTGTCATCAAGCCAAGCAATCCGGACGCTCCTCCGGGCGGTGGCGCCGGATTTCAGCCGGGCGGCAGACTCGATGTGAAAGGCGTGACGCTGCAGAACATCATCGTGATCGCCTGGGACATTCCGCCCGATCTCATCGCGAATGCACCGAAATGGTTGAACTCGGATAAATTCGACATCGTTGCTCGAGCTCCGGGCGGCGGCGCCACCACGGACTCCGCAGGCGGCGCACCTCCGAACCTGCCGACCGATGTCGATTCTCTTCGAGCGATGCTGCGCAACCTCATTATCGACCGCTTCAAACTGGCGACTCACAAAGAAGAACAGTCAGTGAATGTGTATGCTCTCACCGCACCGAAGAACGAAACGAAGCTGAAGAAGGCCGATCCGAATGATCGTTCCGTCTGCACGCGCGGCTCAGCCCCGCTTTCGAACCCGGCGCTCACGCAGTCGTGGACATGCAAAAACACGACGATGACTCAATTCGTTTCTCAGGTTCGAACCTGGGCGGGAGCTTACGTCGACCATCAAGCCGTTGATCTGACCGGACTGCAAGGCGGATGGGACTTCGTCTTGAGTTGGACTCCCAAGGGCTTACTTGAAGCGGGATTGCGCGGCGCCGACGGCGCTCGCCCTGCGGCCACGGGCGGTGAGGCGTCGAATCCAAGCAGCGGTCTCACGATTTTCGAAGCGATCGACAGACAGCTTGGACTAAAGCTCGCCCCTCAAAAACACAACATGCCCGTGCTGGTGATCGATCACGTGGAGCAGAAGCCGGTCAATTGAAGAGTCCGCTCATCCATCGCGGCCAGGGGAAAACGACAACGCTGAGAAGGGTTAATCAGTCTTCGGGATTGTCCAGCAGTTCCTTCAATCGGTCTCGTAGTGTGACGGGCACTCGACCAAGCCAGGTCGCATCAACCAAGTCGACTCCGATCAAGTCACGCAAGTGCATGCGATCTTTGTCGCGAAATGAAGTGAGCTTCATTCGCACCAGGGCGTCCAGCGACAGAAGACGGAAGGTTTGTGTTTGTTCGGCTTCCAGAACGTCTGGGGCTGGTACGACGTATTCGGACCGCACTTTTTCGGAAGCAAAAACAATGTGGACCGCGTCGCGCGCTTTGGCGTTTGGCCCGTCCAGAAACATGTCGATCCCGGCGCTGTAGCGGTAGACGAAGCCGTTCTTCTCGAGCGCTTGACGCGCTGCGGCGAGGCTACTGCGATGGATGAGAATATCGACATCGCGTGTGTTGCGCACGGCAGCCTCATCCACGCGTGAAACCCAGGCCGCGACGGCGTTCCCGCCGACCACAGCATAAGCGACCCGAGCTTCCTCCAGAGCGCGAGCGGCGCGAACCAAACGCTCACGAACCTTTTCAATCGCATTGCTCATCCGAGTCCAGGAAACCTCGCGGTAGATGACATCAGCCATACTTTGACTTCAAGTTATCCCATGTAACGTCACGGAGTCACCTCGTTCAGACGTGCGCGGCGTACCAGTCGATGGTGCGGCGCAAACCTTCTTCGAAAGTGACTAGCGGTTTGTAGTTCAGCCGGGATTGAGCTTTTTGAATGTCGGCTTGCGAGTGCTTGATGTCGCCGGCTCGGATGTCTTCGTAAATCGGAGCGATCTCTTTCCCGAGGATTCGATTGATCCCGACCAGCATGTCATTGACGGTGATTCGATCGCCGCAAGCAACGTTGAATGCTTCGCCGCCGACTCCCGGTGCTGTGCACGCCAGAAGGTTGGCCTCCACGACGTTTTGAACGTACGTGAAGTCGCGCGATTGAAGACCGTCACCGTAGATCACCGGCCGTCGATTCTGTAGAACGGCGGGGATGAATTTCGCGAGAACGCCGCTGTATTGGGAGCTTGCATCCTGGCGCGGACCGAAGACATTGAAGTACCGCAGCGAAACGGTTTCCAGTCCGTAGGCGCGGGTGAACACCTGGCAGTACATTTCTCCGAACAGCTTCTGAGCGCCGTAAGGTGACAGGGGATTCGGCATCATGCCCTCGTGTTTCGGCAACGTCGGACTGTCGCCATAAAGAGAAGATGACGAGGCATACACGACGCGCTTCACGCCGGCATCGCGCGCGGCGACGAGAAGATTGAGCGTACCGTTGACGTTCGCGTTATGAGACCGAACGGGATCGAGCATTGATTTCGGAACCGAGGGAATGGCGGCTTGATGAATGACGTAGTCGACGCCGGCGAACACCTTCGCCAGATCCGCCGCGGTGCTCAGATCCTTGTCGATGACGTCAACGCTTTGTCCAAAGCCGTCGAGATTCGTTCGCTTGCCGGTCGAGAAATCGTCGATGACCTTGACCGGCTGTTTTCGTCGAACCAGTTCTCCGACGATATGCGATCCAATGAATCCGGCTCCACCTGTAACCACGTAACTGGGCATCCACTCATCTCCTTATTTCGGCAGGCAAGCTATAAGCCGAGTTCTGTACTCTCCTTCTTACGAAGCAGAGCGGCGATCATTCATCTAGGCTTCGAGTCTCCTCGAAGCTCCAGCAGCCTACCCGGAAAACTAGACGGGCCGCCCATGTTTCCCTATTTGGCCTTGCTCCATGTGGGGTTTGCCAAGCCGGCCCGTCACCGGACCGCTGGTGCGCTCTTACCGCACCGTTTCACCCTTACCGGAGAAGAGAGAACAGCGTGGAAAAATAAGATGATTCCACGCTGTTCTCTCTTCTCCGGCGGTTTGTTTTCTGTTGCACTTTCCGTCCCTTACGGGCCCTCAAATTATGAGGCACACTGCCCTGTGGAGCTCGGACTTTCCTCTCCCTTGCGGAAGCGATCACCCGCCTGCCTGCCAGATCTATCTTAAGCGGTCGACAAAATTCTGCAATTCCGAAGGTAGTGGCGAATGGAATTCGAGTTCTTTGGCTGTCATCGGATGCACAAATCGAAGATAAGCGGCATGCAGAAAGTACCGGTTCAGCGCGCCGTACTTTTTCGCGAATACTTTGTTGATGCGCTCGCCATACACGTCGTCGCCGACGACCGGATGTCCGGCCGCGCTGAGATGCACGCGAATCTGATGCGTGCGGCCCGTCTTGATTTTCACTTCAAGCAGTGAGAATTCCCGGAAACTTCGGATGACGCGATATTCGGTGAACGCACTCCTGCCGCGATTCTCGAGGACGGCCATCCGAGTCCGAACGGTAGGATGCCGGCCGATCGACGCCTGTATCGTCCCGGATGGTTTCGCATATTTTCCGTGAACCAGCGCGATGTATCTCTTCTCAATCTCCCGATTCTGAAATGCGCGGCCCAGCATAGCGTGCGTTCTGTTGTTCCTGGCGACGATCAGCAAACCCGAAGTCCACTTGTCGAGGCGATGGACAATGCCCGGCCGCGCCTCCCCGCCAAAGCTAGAAAGTTGCTGGAAATGATGCAAAAGAGCGTGGACAAGCGTGCCGGCGTGGACGCCTGAGCCCGGGTGAACCACCATACCCGCAGGTTTTTCCACTACAGCAAGATCTTCATCCTCAAAGTAGATTTGGAGCGGAATTTGCTCTGGTGTTAGCGGGACTGTTTCGAGCGGTTTCAAATCCACAACGATGCATTCGGTTCCACGGATGCGGTACCCCGCTTTCTCCTGCCGGCCATCGACGTGGATGGCTCCGGACCGGTTCAGTTGCTGGATTTGAGAACGTGTGGTCGTTTCAAGATGTCTGGCCAGGAAATGGTCGAGACGCAAGCCCCTGTCGTCAGGCCTGGGCGTGAGCTTCATTGCGAATGATTTCCAGGGCCAGCAGGAAAACGCCGATGGAGATGGCGGAGTCCGCGACATTGAACGACGGCCAGTGGTAGTCGCGGAAATAAAGCTCGAGGAAGTCGACCACATATCCGAAGCGCAGCCGGTCATACAGGTTGCCGAGCGCTCCTCCAAGGATGAAACCGAGCGCCATTTGAAGCAAACGGTTGCGAACAGGTGTGCTGAAGCTGTATATCACCACCACGACGGCAGCGACGATCGTGAACAACGACAGGAGAAGGGATTTTACGGGTGAGGTGACCGATGAGAAGATGCCGAAGGCAACTCCGGTATTTCTCACATACGTAATGTTGAAAAGCCCGTCTATTACGGATACCGATTCATTTAAAGAGAATCGGGACTGAACGAGGGACTTGGTCCAGCGATCCAGACCCAGGGTCGCAACGACTAAAAGGATGTAGGGAAACCGTGCTTCGAATTTCGACGCCATGGTTCGCAAAATTATAGAGGATTTAACCTTGCCCCAGTTCAACTATGGTATCCTCATGAAGCTATTTCAACCGAGGTCAGCAGGGCATGAAACCTAACGAATTAAACGACGCTGACGAGCGTATATTCGTAACGGGAACAACAATTTCCGAAGCCGGATCGTGGTATATATCGCTTGTCCAGCAGCTGCGGGAAATCCGGGACGCGCGAAGGAATCCGAAGCCCCCCCTTCAGATTACTGCGGCACCGGACAGGACGGCGCTCGACAAACTGGTCGAGCCGCCATCGGCTTTTAAGTCTCTATTTGCGGGTCTTCGAGACTCGATAAATGACTCCCTCCACCCGCATAAAATCGAAACAACGGCCACACCTGTTGAAGTCGAAGAAATCTGGTCCAAGCCGAAGAACGGTGTTCCTTCGCTGGTTTCTGTCGGCGTTCACGTCCTGATAGTGGTTCTTGCTCTCATCCCCTGGGCCACAGCAGCCAAAGTGCCCGCACCTCAAGCCACAAACGTGATGCTGATTCAGCCGACGTCGCTCGTTCTGAACTTGCCCAAAACTGCGGATACTTCCGGCGGCGGTGGCGGTGGCGGCAGACATCAATTGACGCCCCCCTCGCTTGGAAGGTTGCCGCGACCGGCTGACAAACAGTTCGTTCCACCGGATCCGGAACCACCCAAGAATCCCGATCCAACCCTCGTGATGGAACCGACGGTTGTGGCACCGCAGCTCGCGCAGTTGCCCAGCCTCAACCTTTTGAATATCGGGGACCCCGAAGGTGTGCCTGGTCCGCCTTCATCCGGTCCAGGGTCGGGCGGCGGCATCGGAACGGGCAATGGACACGGTGTCGGATCCGGAAGCGGTCCGGGAGTCGGGCCCGGTGAAGGCGGCGGCTACGGCGGCGGAGTTTTCCGAGTCGGCGGCGGCATCAGCGCTCCGACCATTATTAAGAAGGTCGACCCGCAATATTCCGAAGAAGCCCGTAAGGCTCGATATCAGGGAACGGTCGTTCTCGAAGCGATCGTGCAAAAGGACGGCAGCGTTCAGATCCTTCGCGTTGTCCGCAGCCTGGGTTTCGGGCTCGACGAAAAAGCGATCGAAGCCCTTCGACAGTGGAAGTTCAATCCGGCCAAACAAAACGGCGTTCCCGTTCCGGTCGCTCTGAACATCGAAGTTAACTTCAACTTGCGATAGACACACAACAGCTCTGCGCAGCGTTACGTCACAAAGCCCGTCGCTGCGCTCCGGGTTCTACACAGTGCGGCAAGCCTGACAGAACCCGGAGCGCAGCGACGGGCTTTGTGCTGTAACGTCGCGCAAGGGCCTTTGTTTTCTGCGATAATTGTCAGGTCGAGGTAAGAACTACATGAAGGACATCGTCATTATCAGCGGCGTCAGAACGCCGATCGGTAAATTCCAGGGAAGTTTGAAATCATTCACCGCAACGCAGCTTGGTGCGATCGCCGTCAAAGCGGCGGTCGAACGGGCCGGACTCGAACCCGCACAAATCGACGAAGCGATCATGGGTAACGTGGTTTCCGCCGGACTCGGTCAAAACCCAGCGCGACAGGCGGCTTTACGCGGCGGTCTCCTTCCCGACGTCGCTGCCATGACGATCAACAAAGTCTGCGGTTCGGGTTTGAAAGCGGTCGGACTCGCGGCACATGCCATTATCGCCGGTGACTCGGAAATTGTCGTTGCCGGCGGCATGGAAAGCATGAGCAACGCGCCTTACCTTTTGCCGAACGCACGCGAAGGCTATCGGCTGGGCAACGGAACACTCGTGGACTCGATGATTCATGACGGTCTCTGGGACGCGTATGAAAACTTCCACATGGGCAACACGGGCGAAGTCGTCGCCGATAAGTACCGGGTTCCACGAGAGCGTCAGGATGATTTTGCGCTGAACAGTCATCGCAAAGCGGCCGCCGCTCAACGCGCGGGGAAATTCCGTGATGAGATCCAACCGGTCTCGATCCCGCAGAAAAAGGGCGACCCGCTCGTCGTTGATGTCGATGAATCGCCCCGGGCTGATGCGACGATCGAAGCGCTTCGAGCGTTGAAGCCCGCATTCAAGAAAGACGGAACGGTGACCGCAGGGAATGCGCCCGGCGTCAACGATGGAGCGGCGGCGCTCGTCGTCACGTCTGCGGAACGGGCGGCTGCGCTCGGAAAGACCCCGCTGGCTCGAATTGCCGGTCAGGCGGTGAGCGGGATCGAACCGTCGCTGGTCATGATGGCGCCCGTCAAGGCGGTAAGGAAACTGGTTGGGAAAATCGGCTGGAACCTCGCGGACGTCGATCTCGTTGAACTCAACGAGGCCTTTTCCGTACAGGCCATCGCGGTGATGGAACAACTCGAGTTGAATCCCGAGCGCGTCAATGTCAACGGCGGCGCGGTCGCTCTCGGACACCCGATCGGAGCGAGCGGAGCGCGGATTCTGGTCACGCTGCTCTACGAGATGAAACGTCGTAACGCCAGGCGCGGCATCGCGACGTTATGCCTTGGCGGCGGGAATGCCGTAGCGTTGGCGGTGGAGAGATAAGAAGGCGATGGCGGAAATCCGGACAGTCGGAGTGATCGGCGGCGGAACGATGGGAAACGGCATCGCCCATGTGGCTGCACGTTCAGGGCTTAAAGTTCTCCTGCTCGATATCGAGCAACGGTTTATCGATCGCGCCATTTCGACGATTGCGAAAAACCTCGATCGCGAAGTCGCGAAAAACAAGATAACCAATGACGAGAAAAACGCGTCTATTCAGCGTATCAACGGCACGACGTCACCGGCGGCGATGGCGGAAGCCGATTTTGTGATCGAAGCTGTTGTTGAAAGCGAGGACTTGAAGTCAAATATATTTGCCGAGATGGATGCAATCGCTCGTCCTGGCGTGATACTAGCGTCAAATACGTCGTCGATTTCGATTACGAAAATCGCATCGAAGACGAAACGGGTCGACAAAGTTATCGGAATGCATTTTATGAACCCGGTGCCCGTTATGACGCTGGTTGAGGTTGTGCGCGGGCTCGCGACTTCCGACGAGACCTGGCGCGCGACGAAAGAACTCGCCGAGAAAATGGGCAAAACGCCGGTCGAGGTGAATGACTATCCGGGATTTGTTTCCAACCGCGTTCTGATGCCGATGATCAATGAGGCGATCTATTGCGTCATGGAAGGCGTCGGAACCCCGGAAGCGATCGACCAGGTGATGAAGCTCGGAATGAATCACCCCCTTGGACCGCTGGCACTCGCCGACTTGATTGGTCTCGATGTGTGTCTCGATATCATGGAAGTGCTGCACAGCGGTCTCGGAGATTCGAAATATCGAGCGTGTCCGCTCCTTCGACGAATGGTGGATGCAGGACGATTGGGTAGAAAATCGGGCCATGGGTTCTATACATACTGATTGGGACCCGTTATGGCCGTCCGCGTAGGAAGCTGTTAAACGTATGATTCATTGCCAGAACTGCACGACTCGCAATTCCCTGAACCGGGATTTTTGTTGGAAGTGCGGTACGCGGCTCCTGGTTGCTTCCGGACCGCCCGCGTACGACGCTTCGATCCCGTTCATGGAGGAGCATGTTCTCGAGCGAATCAGCGCATTGGAGTACACCCTCAGCACGCTGACGAAGCGTGTCGATTCCATGGTGGAAACCATCGAACGCGTGGCCGCCAGCAACTTCATCGACCACACGATGATCGAAACGCTGACGGATTCTCTGGAATCCGCCGGCATCGATCTCGCCAATCTTGAAGCCGAGTGGCGTAAACGCATCGATTCGCGGATTCTCGAAACAGAAGAAGTCGACCGTCTGGGTGCGCGTATGCAACGCATCATGGAAGGGTATCGCGGCAACGACCGCCAACAGTTCGGGTTATGGATCGAAAAGACGTACGACCTGCTGATCGCGGACCGCGCGCCCGAAAGCATCCACTTTCTAAAAACTGCGTTGGAGCACGACCCGGCCAACCACGAACTGGGCTTGCTGCTGGCGGAGGTTTATTTCCAGAACAAGGAATACGCCAAAGCCACGGAGTATCTGTATCGCGTCCTCGAAGTGAAACCCGATCACTTCGAGGCGACCTTCCTGATGGGATTGGTGCTGCAGCGCAAGGGCAACCTGCGCGAGGCTCAGTCCCGCCTGGAAATCGCCATCGGGATCAAACGCGAATCCTCCGCAGCGCATGCATCGCTCGGTTCCCTGTTCGCCGAAACCGGCAACAGGAAAAAAGCCCTTCAACATCTCGTTACTTCCCTCAAGCTGAAACCCAGCGCGCCGGTGCATTTCCTGCTGGGCGCTGTTTATTACGAAGATGGCCAGCACAAACGCGCCATCCAGCATCTTCGTGAAGCGACGAAGCTGGATCCGCAGTTTGACGAAGCCTTCTATCAGCTTGGCCTCCTTTGCCTCGAGATGAATTGGCTCAAGAAAGCCCAGGAATGTTTCAAGACGGCTCAAGCCCTGAATCCTCGTGAAGGCCGCTACCGGAAACGCGTACGCAGCTTCTCCGAGGCCGCAACCGGCCCCGATCAGCTCAATGGATTAATCCGCGAAGAATTGCGCCTGGTGAAGTACCCGGCCTCTCCCAAGCGGACCAAATAACTGTAGCGGCGGTCTATGACCGCCGGTTTTATGTTGCCTCGGTACGACGATTCGGCTCGCGAGGAACCATAAAACCGGCGGTCGTAGACCGCCGCTACAACAGATATAGGGGTGAATCATGCCTGATGAACGGACTGAAAAAACTCGTGCGCTTGACCTGGCTGTCTCTCAAATCGAAAAACAATTTGGCAAAGGTTCCATCATGCGGCTCGGCGGCGTCGATCCCAACGCCGTCATGGACGCGATCCCGTCCGGCTCCCTCGCACTCGACGCGGCGCTCGGCGTGGTCGGTTATCCGCGAGGACGTGTCATCGAAATCTTCGGACCGGAATCGTCCGGTAAGACCACGTTGTCGCTCCACGCGATCGCCGAAACGCAGCGGCTCGGCGGTTCGGCCGCTTTCATCGACGCCGAACACGCGCTGGACGCCAACTACGCGCGCAAACTCGGCGTCGATATCGACAACCTGCTCGTCTCGCAGCCGGACAGCGGCGAACAGGCTTTGGAGATCGCCGAAGTTCTGATCCGCAGCGGCGCCATCGATATCGTCGTCATCGATTCGGTTGCGGCTCTCGTCCCTCGAGCTGAACTCGAAGGCGAAATGGGTGAAGCCCAAATGGGACTGCAGGCTCGATTGATGTCTCAGGCACTGCGCAAGCTCACCGGCATCGTGTCGAAATCGAAAACCTGCCTCGTCTTCATCAACCAGATCCGCGAAAAAATCGGCGTCGTGTTCGGCAATCCCGAAACGACCACCGGCGGCCGCGCCCTGAAGTTTTATGCCTCCGTACGCGTGGACGTTCGCCGCGTGGCGGCAATCAAGGATGGTGACGAAGTGGTGGGCAGCCGGACCAAGGCCAAGATCGTGAAGAACAAGGTCGCGCCGCCGTTCCGCGAAGCCGAGTTCGACATTCTTTATGGCGAGGGCATTTCGCGCGAAGGAGAACTGTTGGATCTCGCGGTCGATAAGAATGTCGTCGAGAAGAGCGGTGCGTGGTTCTCGTTTCAGGGCGAACGGCTGGGCCAGGGCCGCGAAAACGCCCGCCAATTCCTGAAAGACAACCATGACTATCGCGGCCGCGTCGAACTGGCGCTCCGCGAAGCGATGGGGCTCGCCGTCCCCACCGTGGCTCCGTCCCAAATGGCCGCCGAAGCGGGCGCCGGCAACGGCAAACGCCGGTAAGCCGGCCTCGTTCAGCACCTGCTCAGGTGTGAGAACTTGCACAGTACTCGAGCGCAGCGAGTGGGGCACCTTGAAACGTGCCCCACTCGCTGCGCTCGGGTACTGTTGTCTCCCAAACACTTCGGGTACAATCTATTCCATGAATCGCAAACTATTTCCCGTCGTTCTAGTGGTGTTCACGGCCTGCCTTGCGTTCGCACAATCCAACGTCACGAAAAAAGAAGTGGCCGGGGTGCGCAACTTCGCCACCGTCGAGAGCACTGTCGCATGTGCAGGCGCCGTGACGCCGGCGTCCGTTGCCGCCATCAAAGACATGGGCTTTAAAGCCATTTTCAATCTTCGTGAGGCGAGCGAACCGGGCGCGGACATCGAAGCGGAAACCGCAGCGGCCAAAACTGCAGGTATCAACTTTTATCATCTGCCGTTCAACAACGCCTCGCCGGATCCCGCTGTCGTCGATCGCTTCCTCAAGACCATCAGCGAGAAGGGCAACGAACCGGCCTTCATCCATTGCGCCAGCGGAAACCGCGCGTCGGCGTTTTGGCTGATCAAACGCGTTCTCATCGACAAGTGGGATATCGAAAAAGCGTCCGCCGAAGCTGCCGCGCTGGGTTTAACCAGCCAGCCCCTGAAGACGTTCGCGCTGGATTACATCGAAAAGCACAAGTCGCGTTAACGGATGTTCAAGCAGATCTCGGACAAGGTCAGCCTGCCCGACGTCGAAACGCAGGTCCTCGAATACTGGCGGCGCAACACCGTTTTTCAAAAAAGCATCGAGGCCCGTCAGGGCGCCGCGGATTTCACCTTTTACGAGGGTCCGCCGACAGCCAACGGCAGACCCGGCATTCACCACGTTTTCGCTCGCACCATCAAAGATCTCGTCTGTCGATATCGAACCATGCGCGGCTATCAGGTTCACCGCAAGGCCGGTTGGGATACGCACGGTCTGCCGGTCGAGATCGAGGTCGAAAAAAAACTCGGACTCAAACACAAGGGCGAGATCGAAATCTACGGCGTCGCGAAGTTCAACGCGGAATGCCGCAAGTCCGTGTTCGAATACAAAGGCCTGTGGGAGGACCTCACCGAGCGGATGGGATATTGGGTGGACATGCAGCACCCGTACATCACGTGCGAGAACGAGTACATCGAATCGGTATGGTGGGCTCTCGACCGTTACTTCAAAGAAGGCCTGATCTATCAGGGATTCAAAGTTCAGCTCTATTGCCCTCGATGCGGCACGCCGCTGTCTTCACACGAAGTCTCGCTCGGCTATCGCGATGTTCAAGATCCATCCGTCTACATTCGCGCAAAAGTAAAAGGCGAGGGTAACACCTCTTTTCTGGTGTGGACCACGACGCCCTGGACGCTGATATCCAACGTCGGCCTGGCCGTCGGCGACGACGTGGACTACGTGAAGGTCCGGCACAAAGACGAGTTCCTCATCCTTGCGAAGGAACGTGTCGCGGTTCTGCATGAAGAGACTCCCGAGATCGTCGCCCAAATGAAGGGCCGCGACCTTGTCGGAAAGGAATACGAACGGTGGTTCGACTTCTTTCCCGTCGACAAAAAAGCGTGGTACGTGATCGCCGGCGAGTTCGTGACGACAACCGACGGAACGGGCATCGTCCACATGGCGCCCGCATACGGTGAAGACGATTATCAGGCGTCAAAGAGATACGACTTGCCGATGATCCAGGCGCTCGATGGCCGCGGCCAGTTCGTCGACGCCGCAGGACCGTTCGCTGGAAAATTCTTCAAGGCCGCCGATCCGGAAATAACCGCGGATTTGAAGTCGCGCGGCCTGCTGTTCCGGAAAGACACGTACACGCACAGCTATCCGCATTGCTGGCGCTGTGAGACGCCGCTTCTCTACTACGCCCGGAAATCCTGGTATATCCGCACGACCGAATACGCCCGCGCCATGATCGAAGGAAACAAAAAGATCAACTGGTATCCGCCGGAAACCGGAGAAGGGCGATTCGGAAACTGGCTCGAGGAAAACAAGGATTGGGCCATCTCGCGCGACCGTTACTGGGGTACCCCGATACCGATTTGGATTTGCCAGAAATGCGACGCGAGACGATCGATCGGCAGCGTCGATGAACTCCGCCGCGAGGGCGCAGTGCTCGCCGAACCTCTCGACCTGCACAAACCGTATATCGATGACGTCATCTTGAAATGCGCGTGCGGCGGCGACATGCGACGGATACCCGAGCTCGTCGACGTGTGGTTCGATTCCGGGTCCATGCCTTTCGCGCAATGGCACTATCCCTTCGAAAACCAGGAAACGTTCAGGCGCGCGTATCCGGCCGACTTCATCTCCGAAGCGATCGATCAGACCCGCGGCTGGTTCTACACGCTTCACGCGATCAACATGTTTCTCTTCAAGCAGCCGTGTTTCAAGAATGTGATCTGCAGCGACCTGATCCTGGACAAGCAAGGGCAAAAGATGTCGAAGAGTCGCGGCAACACCATCGATCCGTTTGACGTGATCGCCAAATGCGGCGCCGACAGCGTGCGATGGTTTCTCATCGCCACAAGCCCGACATGGAAGCCCAAGAACTTTGATCTCGATGCCGTTGCGGATGTGCAACGAAAGTTCTTCAGCACGCTCGTGAACACCTACGCGTTTTTCGCGCTATACGCGAATATCGATGGATTCGACCATAAGGACGCGCATATCGCCGTCAGGGAACGGCCCGACATCGACCGCTGGATTCTGTCCGTGCTGAATTCAACCGTCTCCGCTTACATCGACGCGATGGAGAATTACGATCCGACGAAAGCGGCGCGACTCGTCAGCAACTTTACGATCGAGCAACTCTCGAACTGGTACGTGCGCCGCAATCGGCGCCGGTTCTGGAAGAGTGAACCGGGGAAGGACAAAACGGCCGCGTATCAGACGCTGTTCGAATGCCTGCTATCGATCGTCAAGATGACCGCGCCGGTGGCGCCGTTTCTCGCGGATGAGATCTATCGCTCCTTGATGGAGCCGACCCGGCGCGAGCCGCACGAGTCCGTTCACATCGCGCTCATTCCGAATCCGGACCCATCCGCGATTGACACCGACCTTGAAAACCGGATGGAGATCGCACAGCGGATCGTCGGCCTTGTCCGATCGATGAGGGCGAAAACAAATCTGAAGACCCGGCAGCCGCTCGCTCGTATCGCGATTCCAGCGTCGGCGGAAGTTCGCGGACTGATCGAGCAGATGAACGACGTCATTATCGAAGAAGTCAACGTCAAGAAGATCGAATTCGTCGATGAGTCGTCGCCGATCGTCCGGAAGACTGCGACCCCGAATTTCAAAGTGCTGGGTCCGAAGTTCGGCAAGAACGTCAACGCGGTGGCGAAGCGCATTCGTGAGATGTCGTCCGCAGAAGTCAATCAACTCGAGAAGGCCGGTTCGTTTGTCGCGGAAGTGAATGGCGTTTGGTCGACCATCGTGATGGAAGACGTCACGATCGCGGCTCAAAGCATCGAAGGCTGGCTTGTGGACTCCGACGCCGGGCTGACGGTCGCGCTGGACACGACGCTGGGCCCCGAACTCATCCATGAAGGAATCGCTCGCGAGTTCGTGAATCGCGTGCAGAACATGCGCAAGGACTGCGGCTTCGAGGTGACGGACCGGATTCGCATCCGCTACGAGGCGCCGGTTCGCGTCAATGAAGCCATTCAAAAGATGTCGCGCTATGTGATGTCCGAAACCCTCGCCACGGAACTCTCCGCCGGCCGCGACGGCGCCGAACACTGGACCAAGTGGGACATCGACGGCGAGTCCTGCGAGATCGGCATATCCCGATTGTCGTAGCGCGAGGTTCGGAACTCGGCCGGCCGAGCTCGGAAGTCCGTCGACCGAGTTCGGAGCTCCGGCGGCCGAGTTCGGAACTCCGGCGCCGAGTTTGGGACTCCGGCGCCGACGCTCGGAACTCCGTCGCCCGAGCTCAAAGCTCCGCCACTCGAGCTTGGAACTCCATCGTTGCAGTTCGGAACTGGGTCGGCGGAGTTCGGAACTCCGTCGATGGAGCGGCGAGCTCGGCGCGCGAAGCTTCGAACTCCGTCGATGCAGTTCCGAACTCCGCCGGTCGCGCTCCGGCAATCCTCTCTTTACGCCAAGGGCCGCCGTCGATTAATCTATGGGTTTGCCGTTGCCGAGGTAGCTCAGATGGTAGAGCGCGGCCCTGAAAAGGCCGGCGTCGGCGGTTCAATTCCGTCCCTCGGCACTTTTCTTTCAATAACTTAGCGGGCTCAATTCCACAATTCCATTTCTCAGTTTCTCGATTTTGCACTTTTTTTGCACATTTTTGGCGTCCATGCAACCTAGCTTGCTAGCGGCACAGCGGCTTCATCAGAGACCACGCATCTTCGCGAGAAAATCCTCGGCCGCATAAACACAACGGCGTTCTGCGGATCGATCGTTAAGCAGCCGACACTTTGTATCAGGCACCAATACGAACGACATCTTAATTGCGCGCTTTTTGCACGATTAACTTTGGGGGATGTAACGCACATACGGCGGACTGACGGTTGTGCAGTCTGTTCTCGCTGTGGACGTGTCTCCGCCGGACATGCGATTATCATGCTCGCCAAAAGTGAATCTTCTTTAATTGCCGTTTGATCGCAGACAAGTAGGAAAGCTTACGTTGCTTTACAAAGCAGCGGCCAGGTGTGTTGATTTCGTGAGCGCAAATTCCGTTCATTTTCTCGGCCGTCGTGTTCACGCTCTATGCCCCGAAGACCCTTAATGTAAGGTAAGTGGCAGGGCCCCGTCAAAGTTCCGTAATTGAAACAATCCAGTAGTAAAGATCTTCGG
>CAZPBY010000003.1:46864-230023 GCA_964584785.1 uncultured Solibacteraceae bacterium | reverse complement strand
AGCAACGACCTCTCTAAACAATTGTCCCTATTCGAGATTTAGCCGGACACTAGTGGGTCGGAACAAGGTGTTTCAATTCATCGAGCCAGTTCAGCGCCAGGTGAAGCCGCGGTGGTTCGCGGACGGTGAGGGCGATGAAGAAGGCGCCTTTGCGGAGACCGTCCATATCGAATTCAGGCCCTGAAACAGCGCGCGTGATTTCGCATCACAAAAATTGCGGCTTGACGCGTCGACTACCATCGCCGTGGTGCTGTTGTGATAAATCAGCTCTTTGCCGTACTCGCGAACATTTTTCTTCAATCCGCGGTGCCCTGGACCGCATAACGTCCCGCGTGCGACATCCCAACCCCGGATTCACCTGAACTCGTGGCCGGAATACTTACGCAGCTCTTCTTGAATTTGCTATCCTCGCACTGCCATGGCGTTGTCTTTTCGAAAGTCTCGTCAACCGGCATCAAGCTCTTCGTTGGATGGCTACTGATATAGACGCGATCGTTGGAGGTATCCGTAAATGTTCATGGGGCCGTTAATCATACTTCTACTGTTGATTGGGCTCTGGTTCTTAGTGCTGCGAACGCGCGCGACGCAACTTGAGTCCAGGCACCAGTTCGATGCGGTAATCAAAGGTGGGCAGCCGGTTGTCGTCGATTTCTTCTCGAACACTTGATCGGGATGCTTCATAGCAAAGCCCATCGTGAATGGGATTGAAAAGGATCTCCAGGGACAGGCGAAAGTTGTGCGCCTGAATCTCCTCAGCAAAATCGGCCGTGAACTCGCCCGAGCCTACGGTGTGACAGCCATTCCGGCCATGATCATTTTCGACGGCGGTGGCCGAGTGCGTTATTCGCATCATGGGGTGCCGAACAGGCAGCGAATCGTCCAGGAAGTGAGTCAGCTCGGCGCTTAAATCTTTCTCTTTTCAATTGCTGTGATGGCGGCTCCACGCACGCGGAAATCCACCCAGCGAATCCGGCGGCAGTGCGCCCTTCGTGCCGCCGCTTTGCCTGAAATCAATCCATTGTTCGAGCGCATCAATCTGCGCGCCGATCAAGTTGTCATATTCCATTCCACCGTGACCCATCCCGGGAATGTAGTACACCGCAAGAACCTGTTCGGCTTTGTCCGGTCCCAGACGCCGCTCGACCAACTTCCGGTAGCCTTCGGTCTCACCCGGAGACACGGTGGGATCGGCGGTTCCGTGCATGATGATCACCGGCCTCTTCAGGTCGCCGGACAGATCAAGCTTCCGCAGCTC
Source organism: uncultured Solibacteraceae bacterium (assembly GCA_964584785.1). Classification (GTDB taxonomy): domain Bacteria; phylum Acidobacteriota; class Terriglobia; order 20CM-2-55-15; family 20CM-2-55-15; genus JAHFTY01. Next base: position 228,768 of record CAZPBY010000003.1, on the reverse strand, counting down.
TTGCTGTATTCGCTGGGGGCTCTTCGTTGGATCCCACAATTTCAATTCGTCGTCGGTCAAAGTTCCTCCGCCGGGATTGAAGGTTTCATCGAAGCGCGGCATCGAATCGTGAAGGTAACCCAGCAGACCATTGTATTGACTCTTCCACTGCGCCTCGGACCCCTTCCAACGGCCCACGTTGTAGGTGAATCCGTTTTTCAGCGTTGCCGGAATGTCGTAGATGTTCTGGAGCGCTCGAAGTTGGTCGGCGGACAATGGCGGTGAAAGTGGAGTGCGCTGTGGATCCCAGGCTGGATCCGCCAAACGTTTGGCAATGATGTCATCGATGCGTGAGACGATGATGTCGTAGTTGCGCAACACCGTGGCAATCGATCCCCACTGGCTTACTTGAGAGTTGAATCCGTAACCTGAGATGCCTCCGTCATACAGATTCGGAAAATCCTCGATCATCCATTTGGTGTGATGCCCGCCGTTCGAGCCACCCATCATCAGCGTTCGCGACGCTTCCTTCCCGTAATGCGTCATCACGGCCTGTTTCGCATACAGGGTCAGTTCGCGGATACGACGTCGTGATTCGTAGTAGCTGTCCTGCGGACGGCTCGCTATGGTGAGCCGGTTCCAACCTTCGTCACTGGCCGCGAAAGCGTATCCCTTTTCCAATGCTGTAGTCTTGAAAGCGCCCGTCGTGAGTTCTGTTCCCGAGAAACCTCGCGAGTAGATCGCGAGCTTGCCGTTCCATTTGTCAGGCAGGTCGAGCTGGAACTTTGCGTCGTCTGGGATGACGCCGTGAATGTAACGATGAGGAACGGGCATCGCGAGATGGGCATCCATATCGATCGTGGCCCGAATGGCCGGGGCCGCGCTGACCGTACACAGCAGCGATGACAGCAGGAATACGGCTGCAAGGCGCTTCATAATCACGAGCGGATGTTACCAGAGTCTCTTAACAGCGTCGAAGTTGGTTAGCCGATCGGCGTGATCGACTCGACTTCGATCTCTCTTTCATCCATCTGGTAGCAGCCGCCGACTTTGACGTGGAGGCGCATCCAGATTCGAACGCTTCACGTGATTTCGTAAAGACCATAACGAACGGTGCTAAGTGCGGCTTGATACCCGCCTGCCTCCGAGCACGGTGGCGATCGGAAAGAGTCTTTGGCGGCCTGTTCGTTTATTCCCGAAGTTGTCATCGAACTCGAAGTTTCCTTCCCGGAGTTCGAGCACAGCGATGTCAGCCGGAGCGCCGGCGTTCAGAGTGCCGCGGTCGCGGAAAACCGGGAACGAGTGGGCTGCATTAATGGTGGCGCACGCCGCAACCTGGTCGATGGACATGCCGAGCATCAGGAACTTGGACATGACATTGGGAAAGTCGAAGACCTGGACAGTGCGTGCTTCCGGAGTCCAATCTGTGGACATTGTGTCCGGCAGGAAGCCGGCCTTCAGCACGCGTTCGGCAATGTCCCATCGCAAGTGGCCGGTTCGTCCGTTGCCGAGATCGAATCGAACGCCGCGTTTTCGGGCGGCGGTGACCTCGGGAAGAATGTGTCCCGCGTCGTCGATGATGCTGTTCGGCGGAGGCGCGAACATATGTGTGACGATATCACCGGATCGATTCCGGACTTCCAACCGGCGCAGATCAACGTCGTCTTGAACTGGTTTACCGAATTGAAGCAGCGCGTCGCCGTGAAGTAGCCTTGCCCGGCCAGGCGAGAGGAAAGCGCGTGGTTACGTCGGATAAGGAGAATCGACTTTGAGGGGGGCCCAGCCCAGCCGGGCACGGCGGGTTGGCTCATCGAAACAGTACCCGAGCGAAGCGAGTGGGGCATTTTTCAAGGTGCCCGCTCGCTTTGCTCGGGTACTGGTCCGATCACGGAATGGGTCAATTATATAGCGTCGCCTCACCGGCTGTAGGTCGTAGTCGTCGTGAAGATGCTGTCTGCCTTTCCGTCGGCGTTGTTGTTGACCTCGGTCACTGCCTTGATCGGGTTGCCCTGGGAGTCGTACGTGCTCGTATAAGTGACGATGTCGTCGACCTTTCCGTCGGCGTTGTTGTCGTCCTCCGTGACGCTCTTCACGATATTGCGGCGTGAATCGAAGACGCTGGTAATGGTCGCTCGGCTGTCCACTTTGCCGTCTGCATCAAAATCACGTTCGATGACAATCTTTACGTCGTTGCCCACCGGGTCGTAGGTATGACTGACCGTGCCACGGCCATCGACAATGCCGTTGCTGTTGACGTGTTCCGACACCTGCTGTAACGGGTTGCTTCGTGCATCATATGTGGCCGAGAAGCGCTGAACCTCATCGATTTTCCCGTCTCCGTCAAAATCCCGCTCGGTCACTTCCTGGACGAGATTGCCGCGCGAATCGTAGGTGTCGGTCCTGGTCTGCGCAGCATCGATTTTGCCGTCTGCGTTCGTGTCTGCCGTAAGGACGATCTTGATAAGGTGGCCGGACGGATCATAGGAGTCGGTCTCGTAAAATCGCCCGTCAACCTTACCGTCGCCATTGTTGTCCGTTTCACTCGCTCTCGTCAGCAAATGACCACGCCCGTCATAGGCATACGTTGAAACTGTAGAACTGGGCGGTTGGAGTATTGTAAAAACCTCCTTCACAACGTTGCCGCGCGAATCATAGGTTGTTTCCCTGATTGTCGAATTGTCGATCGTGCCGTCGGCATTACTGTCAACCTGCACCACGTTCTTTACGGAATGGCCTTGCGCATCGTAGGTCTGCGTTTGCGTTGAGATCGAATCGACGATTCCGTCCGCGTTGTTATCGGCCTTGTAGACGTCCATCAACGGATTTCCGCGCGCATCCCATGTGTGCGTGGTCACGAGGATGCTATCGATGGAACCATTTCCATCATAGTCGGCCTTGGAAACCTCCTTTACGAGGTTTCCGCGCGCATCGAAGGTTTGCGTTGTGCTGAGGATGTAGTCGATCTTCCCATCACCGTTGGAGTCTTGTGTGTTTAAGATGGTTTTGCTTGTAAACCCGGATGTCTGCGCCAGCCCGAAGCTCGAAAAAACCAGTAATAATGAAACGATCACAAATACTCTGGGAATTTGTTTAGAGACCAAACTAGACGACAGCTGATCATCTTCATAATCGTCGGCGTCCTTCTTTGTCATTTGTCACTCCTGTGGGGTATCGATCGCGCGAATTATACACGCGCCATTCCGAGAGTCACGCTGCGCGAAGGTGCCTGTTCAGGGATAATGTTTACATGTTCGAAATGCGATCGATCGGATGCGTGCGGAGCCGGTATCAGGACACGAAATCGGTGCCGAAAGGATTGGGCGCCAAACACGAGGCGGAAGGCGTGCTCGAAATACTTCCGGAGTTTGAAGAGGGACTCGCGGATATCGAAGGTTTTTCCCACCTCTTCGTTCTGTGGGTCTTCGATCGCTCTGAAGGATTCGCACTGCTGGGAACGCCACCCAGCGACGATCGGCCACATGGTGTGTTTGCCACACGTTCACCAAAACGTCCCAACCCGATCGGTTTGACCGTCGTTCAACTGTTGAGACGGGATGGCCGGCGCCTTCACGTTCGCGGTGTCGATATGCTGGACGGCACGCCGATTCTCGACATCAAACCTTATCTGTCATCCCCTGATCCGCAGATGTTGCGGCGCGGCTGGCTTGCGGAAGCAGAGGCGCGATCCAAAGACGGTCGTTAACGAATCAAAAGTGAGCACTCACGGATTCTGTCTGGTGGTCCCGGGCGTGCCACCGTCTGTCACGAAATCCAAGCTGACGGTGGCTGCGCCACTGGCGCTGATGAATATGAACTGAGTCGAGAAACCGCCGCCATCGGCAACCTGTGGAAAGACCACCGGGATCGGCGCTGCGGTCGTCACGTCCGGTGCTGGGAGCGTGGTCAGAAGATAATCTCCACGGGCATTGCTTAAGGTGCGCAGCGTCAAGGGCACAAACGGTGATGTCGAATTGAAGTCAGCGAGTCCTGTAAATCCGTCAGGCAAGCCGTTGACGAGTTCACCGGCGAAACGGGCGGTGTGACCATTGCCGGCAATGTTGAGGTCGGCAGTCCGGCCGGTGCTGCTTCCATCATTGTTGAATGTCTGAATTTGGACATTGATCGGAGAGTTGCCGGGATTTCCGAGAGCAATGCCGGTGTCATGCCCACCGGATTTGTCCACGTAGACTCGCGCATGCAGCGTCGGCAGAACCGAGGCAACGCCCGTTTCCGTCACCAGAGTTCCTGCCGGACTGAACGACAACACTCCAATGCCCGCGGGCGCCGAGGTGTTGCCGCCGGGAGTAACTTTGACCCACCCCGTTTGAACCGCTGACGGCGAACCGTCTGTCTGGAATACAAACACACCGCCACTCGGAATGGAGTAGGGAAAGGTGGATCCCGCACCGCCTCCCGCCTGAACCGAGAGTGGGATTCCTTTGTCGTCGAAGATGGAAATGGCGCCTGTTTCGCTCGTACTGGACGTGTTGGAGAGAACGATGGTTGTCTTGTAGCCGGCGCCATCGACGAGTTGTGGAAAATAAAATGGTGACGTGGTGGATGGCTTCGAAAGATCCGCCAACGAAGTGCTCGTCAACAATGTTTCCCCGCGCTGATTGGTTGTCAAGCGGAGTCCCAGCAGTGAGACAGGCTGGGTGCTGACGATGTCCAGGGAGCCGACTTGCATCGTTGTCGCGAAGTCGGCAGGCAAGTGGAAATCCGGAGCAATGTCTTGAAGCTCGTGAACGAACTTTGCGCGGTGTGCGTTCGGCGGCAGGTTTCCATGGCCGGTCGCAATCGCTTGACCGTTTCGATCGCGAAGCAAAAACGTCAACGCGGCCTCGGACGGGCCAGGGTTCGCCAGGGCGATGCCGGTATTGATATCGATTGTTCCATTCCCGCTGGCGACGCCAGTGCTGTAGTCGATGAATAGGCGGGCATTCTGGATGGGAGGAGAAGCTGGAACCCCGGCCTCGCTCACCATTACACCGTTCTGCTTCAACGTAAACACAGCAGTTGCAAAGGGCGCTCTGCCACTATTCACGTTTGCGGTGACGTAGCCGGTCGAAACCGTAGGCGATGTGCCGGAAGTTACCGTGGTGCCGGCTCCCCTCGAGTTGAGCGTAAACGCCGGTAGCGAGTACCGCACAATCCCATTCTCCGCGTGCGGCAGATAGCCCTTCCTGGCACCCACTTCCAGATAGTGCGCGAGACCGCTCGCATACTGACCGGCCTGCACTGCCGCAGCCGCGTCGGGATAGTGGCGCAGATAGTAGAACTCGTTGAACCCGGGAACGCCTAGCGTTGCGGGATCGACGAAATTCGGTCCCGTGCTGAGGGCTCCGTTGGCCACGACCTTGTAGAGATTCAATCCTTTGGCCGGACAGCCGGGAGTTCCGCAGCCGCCGACCTGTTCAACGACGATGCCTTCCGTGCGTTGCGGCGTGACGACGGTGGGCACAAAGGATCCAAGGTTCCACAGTCGGCCGTCGGAAGGCGTCGTGGTCGCGGCAAGGATCTGCCTGCCGTCAACGACCTGAAACGCCCCGGTCCCGTCGTTGAGGAAGAATGTCGTCCCCCACTGAGGCTCCGTGACGCCGGCGATGGGCGCTGAGCACAGCCCGACGACATCCAGAAACCCATCGTTGTTCACGTCCATAGGAAAGAGCGCGAAGCACCCCCCGCCCCCGAGATTCTGCACGCTCGACGCGCTTGTCACGTCCACGAACCTCCGAGATCCCTGGTTGAGCAGAACAGTGATACCGCTGTCGCCGAAGACGCCATCGATCACCTGTTGTTCAGTGACGAAGAGGTCTGGCAGACCGTCGTTGTTGAAATCAGCGGCAACGCTCGGTGTAATGTCAGCCGTCCGGACCACTGGTCCGAAGTTGTTGGGCGCATGCGGGAATATTCCATCCGGCAGCGTCAGCAAGTTCGCGGCCGAGAATCCTTCGGCGGCGCCAAACAGCAGCCGTAGGTTTGGCGGCCCCGGCGAGGAATTCGCCCCGACGAGTAGATCCTGCCTTCCGTCGCGATCGAAATCGGCAATGACAAACCAGTCGTTTTGCACGAGGTTCGTCGGAGCCAGCCAGAGAGAGCTGGGAATCCAGTTGCGGATTTCGTCGAAGCCATTCCCGTTCCAGCGAAGCAACACTGTGTTCGCGCCGGTCGAGCCGGGCGGGCCCAGTTCATCGGGCTCGAGGATCTCGATTCGACCGTCTCCGAGGAAGTCTCCGGCGGCGATCGCATACGATCTCGTTGTCTGCTGGTCGGCCGGGATTAGCGACGACACGTCTCGAAACTTTCCACCGCCGAGATTCAGCGCGACACCAATGCGCGAGCCCGTGCAGGCCGCACACGGACCGTCCCATCCGGCTTCGGCGAACACGATGTCCGGCAGGCCGTCGCCATTCAGGTCGGGGAAAAGCGTGAGCGGTGAATGCTTGACCGTCGGCACACCGGTTGGAAAAAAATCGGACGTGGCGAGCCGCATCCGCCCGCTCGCTTCGATCACCATCGCCTGAAGCGGGATGTTGCTGGGAATGTCGGCAGTGAAAGTGACGACGGCTTCTGGATACCCGTCGCCGTTGAGATCCTTCACCGCCAAGCTTCTCAACGAGCTTTTCGCGTCCGTCAACAGGGAAATGCCGTCGGTCAGCTGAAAGTTCAGCGGTCCCGGGGCGAGACTTGGGCCCTCCGCATTCTCCGATGCGACGAGCCGCCCGTTGGTGTCGGCAATACGGATGTCGTCGATGACAATCGATCCTGTGCCGCCGATCGAAAAAGAGGCGCGGTAGTCGGCATGATTGTTGAGTCTGAACGCGGTCGTGACGGTTCCTGAAGATCCCGATGCGCCTCTCAGCAAGCCGCCTGGTCCGAAATCTCCCACGCCCTGTCCATCCGAAGATTCAAAGCCGTAACCGAACCCATTGTCGCTGGCGGCGATGATGCGATAGCTCCACGTCATCGTGTAGCTCTGATTCGGTGCGAAGCGTACGAATGTGGGGTCAGACTCGAGGAATTGATGGGAAGTCCCGGATGCCTTGATGGAATTCCTGCCGGAAATCACTTCGCCTGCCGCCGACGTGATGCTTCCGCCGCTGTCCAGCAGCCAGCCCTTCCCGAGCGACGCCACCTGAGCCTGTGCGGGAGACACCGCGAGCAGTATCAGAACGCTGAACCGCAGCGACATCCTCAGAGCTATCATGCGAGGTTTTCCATGTCCGATAAAAGACGCCGATGACGATTCCGAAAACCTGGCTACTTCGGCGCAGCGTCACGATACGCCTCTTCCGGACTCGGAACAACGGCCACGAATTAGTGCGCGCCACGCCAGCGAACGCTGTTTGCGGCAGGCGCCCGTTGCTCCTTCAAGTGCAAAACAGGGGCTGTTGCGATAATTTGAAAACGATAGGAGCTGCGTCCGAAACCGTGCCGCTTATCGGCCAGAAAGTAATGAGAGAGAAAAAATCCAGCCTTTCGCGCGATCATCATTGGCGTTTCTCTTGCATTGCCTGCAACCGCGTTCACCGCCTGCAGAGGACCGGCATCGGAAGAAACCCAGCAAGCCGGCTGCCGCCGTCTCGCACCGCCGCGCTGTAACGCCCAGGTGCGGCGCCAAAACCCGCTTGAAACCGCCGTGCTCGCGGGCATTTTTCTTCAATCCGCGGTGTCCTGGACCGCATAACGCCCCGTGTGCGACATCCCAGCCCCCGGATTCACCCGAACTCGTGGCCGGTATACTGACGCAGCTCTTCTTGAATTTGCTATCCTCGAGCTCAGCGTGCTCGGTTTCGCGCGCTGGCCGTCTCCGTTTTCAGCGGATTACTGTCTGGATTTGAATCTATTTCCTCATCGGGCCATCACCTGCTCGTCACGTTGATGAAGCAGCCAGTGCTCGCGGTGCTACCGAGAGAGTCCGTGACCCCCACAACGAAGGTGTGGCCGAGCCCGTTCGGCGTCCCCGTCACTGCTCCGTTGGTTGCCGACATATTCAAGCCGCCGGGCAGCGCGCCGAGAATGATCCAGTAACTGTAAGGCGGAACCCCACCGTTTGCTTCGGCCGCGGATGAGTAGGGGACACCAAAAACAGCAGTGTTTGCGGGACACGATACCGTGAGCGCAGGCGGCGGGCCGGGAAAGATGTTGACGGTTTGGTCCGCAGTAACAGTCGTTCCGCCGGGCGCGTCCTTCCAAGCCGAGTGGATCGTTATCGTCATCGGGCTGGAAATCGCCCCTACAGTGAGTAGTCCTGTAAATCTCTCGATGCTGATGCCAGGCGCCCGCGTACTCAGTTCCCAGTTTGCGTTGAAGACGGGTATGGTTTCGATTTCGCCGTCTGCAAAAGTGACAATGCTCCCATAGTTGGCGTACGTTTTCGGCGCCCCACTCGTGTAGATGGTCGTGGGACCGGAGACAGAAAGCGAAACCGGATCTCCCGGCGACGGAGGCGGATCCGTATCGACGAGGTCGGCACTGAATGTGACTTGAAATGGAGTACGCGGATCGGTCGTTAGCGACATCCCCTGATGAAGAAGATACGGGTTGGGGGAGAAAGACACGCTGTTCTTCTTTGTGGGAAGCGGAGCAACAGCCTGGCCATCAATTTTAAACAGCGGCGTCTCAGAAGTGGCCGGCGGCGCTTCATACGATACCGTGAAAGTGGGTGTGGCGCCCAATTGCCTGGCGGCATAAATCTGACCCTGGTATAGCCCCCATTCGAAAGAGCCCACCGGCGCAAACGGACTTGCGGTGGCGCTACCGCCGTGGTCCGTGGCATAGAAAAAGAATTCTTCGTTGGGGTTCAGGCGTTTGCTTACCTCCAGAAGAATGTCATGCAGATTCTGCTTTGTGGCCGGCTTAGCGTTGAGATTGGGATTCAGAAAAGAACCGTCAGGCTGATGAACGCCGTCGCCAAAAAGAACTTCAATATCGTCCGAGGATCCCCATGCGGTTGTCAGCGCCGCATGCATATTCTCGATATCCCGATAGTGCCTATTGTCGTCTCTCTTTGAGAATCCTGAGAAGAGGATCGCGTGATGAGACGCCGCTTTCGGATCCTTAAGGGTGATCGATCGCCCGCTGCTTCCTCCCCAGGTAACTTGTGGAGTCTCCCGTGGATTCGCGACCCGATCTATGAGGGCGGCATTGTTGAGTTGGTCCACAAAATTCCCGTCCGGAGAATTATTCACTTGAGTTACAACTGTCTGGGTCCAGAAATCCATCCCTCGAATTGCCGGGCCGCTCGACACCTGATTGAAAGCCGATGCGGAACCGCCGGCAAACGAGACGCCGTATGCGTCCAGAATGAGCTTGACCCTGTAGAGCATCCCACCGCCAAAGCACTCCTGGAATAAGAACTTGGCATCTTTGACATTGCTTATCCGATTGATCCCCACCTCTTTGGTGAGGGCTTCCGCCATCCATGATGCGAATTCGCCGTCCACGATTGGACCGTCTGTTGCATTTAAAGTCGCAACGGTGCCGTCAGGCTCTGGCTGGAGATTGCCCTCCAGACCGGCAGCGGGATTACCCTGACCGGCGGCCGCACGCGAACAGACCAGACACAGCGTCAGCATCGCCCCCAATTTCAAGAAGTGCATCCTTGTTGTCATTTTTCCTTCCTTTCTCATAAGTGCGGGAAGCTCAGCACATGTTGTCGGTACTTATGCCGGATGCTACAATCCGCCCGCCACTGGCGGGATGTGAACAAAGCTGACTTTTAATGACACGGAAGCTCAGCCTGCCGCAGAAGCCGGCTTGTTATGGTCGAAACCTCCAAAAAGCGCCTCGATTCCTGGAAAGAGATCGCCGACTACCTCGGCCGCGAAGTGCGAACGGCCATCCGCTGGGAGAAGGAAAAGCACCTGCCGGTTCATCGAGTGCCGGGCGGGCGGCGGCAGGCGGTTTTCGCTTTTACCGATGAGATTGACGCGTGGCTTTTAAGCGAGGCCTCAGGTCTCGGGATTCGAGAAGAGTCGCAGGTTGAGGAACCGGTCAGTTCTCCCCGTGAACCCCAGGCTCCGAACCCCGAATCGCGAACCATCCCGGTCCGCAAAGTGTGGTTGGCAGTGGCGGCGATGGCGCTGGCCGCAGCGGCGCTGACACCGTGGTATTTCCTGCGACAGAAAGCGGCCGCACGAAATGAGGCGATGGGATTGGTCCGTCTGACATCCGATTCGGGGCTGACGACGGACCCGGCTCTCTCGCCGGATGGCACAATGGTCGCGTATGCATCAGACCGCGCCGGAAACGGAAACCTGGAAATCTGGGTGCAGCCCGTCGGCGGCGCCGAGGCGCTGCGTCTGACCCAGGGTTCGGCCGACAGCTATGCACCCGCATTCTCGCCCGACGCACAAACCATCGCATTCCGATCGGAACAATCGGGAGGCGGAATCTACACCGTCTCCGTGCGCGGCGGGGAAGAGCGGTTAGTTGCGCAGTCCGGACGGCGGCCGAGATTCTCTCCGGACGGGAAGTGGATTGCGTACTGGGTAGGGACGGAAACGGGAGTCAACACAGGCTCTTTCCTGCCGCCGAGAGCCGGCAAGATCTATGTGGTGTCCGCAACGGGCGGAACACCCCGAGAGATTCGGCCGGATTTTGCCGCAACCGGTTACCCGATCTGGGCGCCAGACGGCCGGCACATCCTCTTCCTGGGCAACCGCAATGCGAACGAATACAACGAGGGCACAGTGGACTGGTGGGTAACCGACCTGGACACTGGCGCGGTCGTGGAAACTGGAGCGAACGCCGCGTTTCGGGACGTAGGGTTTTCATCCGTGAGCCAGGCGCCCGACGCCTGGACGAAGGATGGCGCGGGCGTTCTGATGTCCGCTACATTTGCTGACTCAAGGAACATCTGGCGGGTTCCAATCTCTTTGAAGGACTGGAAAGTTGCCGGGGTGCCCCAACAACTGACCTTTGGGGCTACCGTGGACGTCGAACCGTCCGTGGCGGGAAATCACCTGGTGTTTGCAAGCCTGGCCGGAAAGCTCGATGTCCAGAGCTTGTCTCTTGATGCGGATAGAGCTGAGCCGCACGGAACACTCGAGCGATTAACGGACGATGCCTTTGCGCACACTTATCCCGCAGTCTCTCCGGATGGAGGCACGCTGGCGTTCAGCTTGCAGAAGTCGGTCAATCGCGACATCTGGATCAAAGACCTGAAGACCAGCCAACAGAACGAAGTGTCGCTCCCGCCGGGACCATCCTTTAATCCCAATTTCTCGCCGGACGGAGACACGCTGGCGTACCGAATGTTGGAGAACGACATCTCCGTCGGGTACGCAGTCTCGCTCAGGGCCGGCGGCACACAGACGATTTGCGAGAATTGCTCGGATTATGGATGGTCGTCCGACAGTAAGCGGCTGGCGCTGGTGGGGAAGTCGCCCGCTCGGGTGTCCATACTGGATATCGCCACCAGGCGAAGGACCCCGCTGCTCGAACACGCGAAGTACCTGCTATGGAATGCCCGGTTCTCGCCGGACGATCGCTGGGTCTCTTTTAATGCGACCGAGCCGGGCCGTTCGCGGATCTTTATCGCACCGGTTCGAGACCAGGTTGCGGTTCCAGAGCAAGAATGGATCACCGTCGCGGACACCGGTTGGGATGACAAACCGCGCTGGTCGCCCGACGGGAAGACGCTCTACTTTGTTTCAGAGCGCGATGGGTTTCGCTGCATTTGGGCTCAGCGCCTGGATTCACGTAAGCGCCCTCTTGGCGCGGCGATTGCGATGTTTCATGCGCACGAGCGGAAGCGCTCTTTGTCGGGCGTAAGTGCGGGCGACCTCTCAATTTCGGTAGCGCGGGACAAGATCGTATTCAACATGAGCGAGCGGACAGGCAACCTGTGGTTGATGAAATGACCCGCCACTTGCCGTCTGAACCACGGCTGGCCTGACGTTCCTGCCCGAAATGATCGGTTCGCCGGGCGGCGCGAACACGACGTGGTTGGTGCCCAGAGCGAGGAGCGCCTCCCAATTGGGCTCGAGACAAGCCTTACGCTACGGCGTAATCGTGGCGCGAAGCGCCATCGCCGGCTCTACGGAGTTCTCGCTATTCCAGATCGCTCGCGCAAGCTTCCAGGAATTGTCGGACTGACGCCGCCACAACCAGAAGCAGATGCCGCTGTCCTCAATAGTAGCGCCGCCACTTCTCGGCGTCAGACCGATCGTAAAAGAGAACCGTTCAAATGCCATATCGCCGGCAGTGACCAATTCTTCGGGCGTGATCGTCAGCCGCGTCTTGAATTGGGCGATCCGGGCCTCATGCCACGCACGAGATCCGGCGATTCCGGCCACGGGTGGTTCGTGCGGTGGATAGACCAAAATGTCGTCTGGTGCCGACGACAGTATTCCCTCAATGTCATCGGTATTGAGTGCGACGAGCCAGTCTTCCCGCAGTTTTGTAATCGTTTCGACATCCGACGACCTTACCGGACTTGGGCTTGCCATGAATACTCCTTTTAAGAGCTTCGCTGTTGCAACACACTGACGCCGCCGTTAGCTGCTCTGATTTTTGTGTACCCGATTTGCTGTGGCGCGATCTTGAATCAGCTGCCCGTCGAAGTCAACGAATGGATGAGGCGTCCGATCTCAAAAGGCGCTCCGTCAACAGCTGTTTGAGGTCTCGGCGGCCATCCAGTACAGCAATTACAAAAACCTTGCGGCCATCGATGCGATAGATGATCCGGTGTCAGCGAGGTCGGCGAAGGCGCTGTTTGTCCACTCGACGCGAAATCGCGTTTTCGATGACGTCCTCAATCCGTTTAAACACTACTTTCTGCGTCATGGTTCTATCTTTTGTCACTTCAGCTTCGGACCGGACCGCATAACGCCCCGTGTGCGACATCCCAGCCCTCCGGATTCACCCGAACTCGTGGCCGGTATACTGACGCAGCTCTTCTTGAAGTTGCTATCCTCAACCGGGCAGACTTGGATCTATTGCCGATCACGTCATCAGTTTGCAAGGGAACTTGGCGGCGCAAATGCTACTTCACCTGGAACTGCACGGTGTGCGTTGAGGGATCGCTGCCTGCGACGAAGCTAAGGCTGTATGTTCCCGTCGCGTACCCCTTCGTGCTCAGGTTGAAGACGTACCCTCCTGAGCCACCAATGCCAGCGTCATAACGAAAGTTGTTATCCGGGTTCGAGTTGCCCGAATCCTGCAAATTCCCTGGAGCGCTGTTAGATAACTGCGTCACGCCTGTCGCGGTCACAGTTACACTTGCCGCGGACAGATTCACGCCGTTCGCATCACACAATTGAATCCGGATTGAAACGGTTGCTCCGCTCCGCGCCGCTTTCGTCTGATCGTAGAGCGCGCAAGTGAGATATCGCGGGGTGGCAATTGCGAGACCGTAGGGATGAACGCCAACGGAAATGTTCGTCCCGACAGTGTTCGTTGCCGTCGAAATAGCGGAAACATTGGCAGAATCAAAGTTACTAACGTAGCCGGTCGCACTATCCGGCGTGAAAGCAACTGTTGCAGGATGGTTGCCGGTCGAGATCGTGGCACCTACAGTATTGGTTGCCGTCGAGATAACAGCGACCTGTCCACCGACAAGCGGGACATAGACGTAAGCTCCATTCGGCGTAACAGCAAGATTAACGGGGGATGATGCAACGGATACCGTTCCAACAACCGAGTTGCTGGCCGTCGATATAACCGACACGTCGTATGAATAGTAATTCGCCACGTATACAAATGCGCCATTCGGCGTGATCGCGACTTCCTGCGGCGTGTTCCCGACGGGAATCGTCGCGACAACTGACCTCGTTACGGTACGGATCACCGATACACTATTACCGTTCGGCACACTCCACGAGTTCCCAACGTACGCAAACTGACCGTCCGGCGTGAAAGCGACAGATTGAGGTCCGGCACCGACCGTAATCGTGGCTTCGACGGCGCGCGTTGCAGCATTGATCACGGCCACTGCCCCCGGATAATCGAGCGTCACATAAACGTAACTTCCATCAGGCGTCAGGGCGACGCCGACGGGGCCAGATCCCAACGGCAGATGGATGGTGTGGACCACGGTATCGGCCGACGTGTCGATGATCAGCACGGAGTCCGTTTCGAACATAGTGACGTATACTAATTTGCCGTCTGGCGCTGCCGCCATTTTCTGAGGTGTCGCTGTATCCAGTGGAATGGTCGCGGCGACCGTGTTGGTTGCCGGGTCGATGGCATACGCATTCCGCGAACCTCCCATATCCGATACGTACACTTTGGAGTGTCCCTGCGCCCAGGTAGAGGACACGACGAGCACTCTGACCAGCAAGAACAGACATAAAGTAAAACGATATCTTCGAATCATCCATACTCCTTCCGACTCGCGGTTAGCGAGCGACCACATACCGCCAAAGTTGTCATTGCCGTTCGCGTTCGGTTACACAATCCAAACGCGGGCCGTGTTTATAATTGATCTCATTCCCAAAAACATCCTCCGTTTGGATGATGCGTTCTTTTTCAAGGCGTCGAAGACGCATCGCGTCACTCTCCGGTTCACAGCTCGCCCAAATTGATGGGACCGCAGAGGAGCAACTGAATTAGTTCGCATTGCCGGCTGGTGCCGGTTTTGTCGAGAATACGGTGAAGCTGCGTGCGCAATGTGGCGATAGTGACACCAAATTTCTGTCCTGCCTCCTGCAAGCTTTTGCCACTCATCAGAAGTACGGCGAGTTTCGACTCGGCATCAGTGAAGCGGTACAGGTCGCGAACAATGGGATGTGGAGGGTAAACCGGCCGCTCCGGATCGCCCACTAGAATGACCGTCGTCCGCTTCCGAACCTCCATCCATTCAACTGCAAGATTCGTGACAACAACCTGAAACGGTCGGCGACTCGACGGGCGTGACACAAGCATCGCGCGATATGTCGCGGCACTTCCACTTATCGCGGTAACCTCAGCCGCCAGTGCCTTCAACCTGGACGTCTCTACAGTGCGTGAAGCTACCAGGAGACCCGAACGAATCAGAAGTCCATCCCGTTCACGGAGAATCCCTGCCGCCGCGCGGTTGCTGTGCGCCACCTCTCCGGCTTCGTTCAGGACGATGATTCCGAACGGGAGAATATCTCCGAACGCGAACTGTGAGGCCGCACTCACGTTTGCCGATTCCGCATATGCGCTTCAGATTTTGAAATTCCCACACCCGTAATCGCGTAAAGCGAGAGTGAAATGGAGGGTGCGCGCAGAAATTTTTTTCGAATTCGCGACATGGTAGTGTAGTCGCTATTTGTGTGGAGACTTGGCGATGACCTTGGACAGCGACGACGTGACCGCATTACTCCGGAAGTGGAATAGAGGAGAAGTAGAGGCATTTCATCAGATGATCCCGCTGGTTTATTGCGAGCTCAGGCAACTTGCGCGGAACTGTCTGCGCCGCGAACAACCGGATTACCCGGTTTACACGGGAACGCTTGTTCATGAGGCGTACGTTCGACTCCTGAAATCGAAAAACCTGCAGTTGTCGGATCGAAATCACTTCTTCGCGATTGCCGCTCTGGTGATGCGGCACGTGCTGGTGGACGAGGCGCGCCGGCGTAAGTGTCAGAAGCGTGGAATGGAGGCGGTTCCGGTTTCATTGAACGAAGCCCTGGCGGTTTCTCCTGAACGTGCCGCAGAAGTAATCCGGCTGGACGAGGCGCTGGATCGGCTGCAGACGGTTTTCCCACGCAAGTGCCGAGTGGTTGAGCTGAGATACTTTACGGGTTTGACTGTTGAACAAACGGCCGAGGTGCTCGGGGTGTCCATCGACATCGTCAAACGGGAGTGGCGCACCGCAAAGATGTGGTTACAAGACGACTTCAGCCGCGCGGAGGGACGCGATGGAACCCGGCAGAGCAAAGCAGATTGACAGCATCTTAAATGCTGCGCTGGAGCTTGAGGGCGATGCATTGGCGCAGTTTTTGGATCGCGCCTGTTCCGGCGATTCCGAACTGCGCCGTCAGGTCGAGGTTATGCTTTCGCGCGACGCCGATACGCGCAACATCTTGAAATTCCCCGATAACATTGGTTCGCGGTTTCTTGCGCACGCTGCGCTTCGTGACGGCGAGCGCATCAGTCATTATCAGGTCACAGCACATATCGCGACAGGCGGAATGGGAGAAGTCTATCAAGCACAGGACCAGCTGTTGAGCCGTCGCGTCGCTATCAAAATCCTGCCACCGGAATTCTCAACCGATGGGGAACGCTTGCGCCGTTTCGAACAGGAGGCGCAAACGGTTTCGCGACTCAACCACCCGAATATTGTCACGATTCATGAGGTCGGGCGTGCGGATACCACGGACGGCGATTTGCGCTTTCTGGTAACGGAGTTCATTGACGGACAGACCCTGCGCGACTACCTGAAACGATCGGCCTCCGATGCGCCAGGCGACTGGACGAGTGTTGTGATGATAGCGATCCAGATCGCACAAGCATTGGAGGCGGCTCACATTGCCGGCATCATCCACCGCGACGTCAAACCCGAAAACATCATGATCCAAAAAGATGGCAGGGTGAAAGTTCTCGATTTCGGCATCGCGAAACCGTCCGATTCTCAATCAGCCGACAACCGGCACGACGCTTCGCCCGGAATTGCGACGCGAATCGGCGCTCGACCGGGAACCCTGCGCTACATGTCGCCGGAACAGGCGCGCGGAGACGTGCTGGACGCGCGAACGGATCTTTTTTCGTTCGGAGTCGTCGTGTTCGAAATGCTTAGCAGGCAACACCCATTCGGCGCTGCCGAAGGCGACGAACTCCTGACGCGGTTGAGAAGCAATGAGTCGATACGGGTCATCGGCGACGTGTGTCCTCACTTGCCGGCAGCACTTCAAAACGTTGTGGACCGCGCATTAAAGAAGAGCCGCAACGACAGGTATTCGTCTGCGGGCGAAGTCTTGAACGATCTAGAAGACTTGCGCATTACGCCCGAGAAAAAGGGGATCCGGCAACTTCGAACTCACAGCGCAAATCAACTGTTGACGCAGTTCGTGACGCGCCATCACGCGGACAAATCGACCAGGATTCCATTGTTGTCGTTATGGACGATCCGTCGCTTCGCCGATCTCAGGCACGGCGAGCTCGAGCGCGACTTGATTCGGGCCAGCCTTAAGAGCGTCTTGTGGCGGAGTGGCATCATCGTGAGCGCAATCGCTGCAATGACGATGGTAATCGCCGCATGGATGTCTGTGACCGAAATCTGGGACGAACAAGTCATGCATGACGGGCACTCCGCGGCCGTGCGGCGCGCGGCATTCTCGCCCGACGGCCGGTTGCTCGTTTCCGTTGGTGAGGACCGAAGAATCATCTTGTGGGACTTTGCGAACCGGAAACGCCTGGCTACGTTCGAGGACGGTCATTCGGATGTCATTTCCTCGGTGGCCTTCTCGCCGGATGGAAGGTGGTTTGTTTCTGGCAGCTATGACAAAACAGCTGTGGTGTGGAACGCGGTCGAGTTAAAGAAGGAAGTCGTGCTCGGAAAGCAGCGCGGGCGCGTTGTGGCCGTGGCTTTCAGTCCGGATGGTGAAAGGGTAGTGTCGGAATCCGAGGATGGAACAACTCTGTGGCGTGCCGGGAACTGGGAACAACTGGCCGAGATTCCGGTAAAGGGCGGAGAGGCGCAGTCCCTGATGTTTTATCCGGGAACGAATCGGCTGCTTTTCAACGCCGGTTCCAGAAAAGCATGGGATGTAGCGACCGGGCAGCCGTTGACCGATGAATTGAATCCCGATTGGTTTGGCAACAACGCGGCGCTTTCGCCGGACGGCTCCACGCTGGTCATGATCGACCCTAACGGCGAAGTGTTGTTTGCGGATTTCAAACGCAAAGAGACCTATCGTCGCACGAAGGAGCATCAGGACAATGGCCGTACGGTTGCTTTTTCACCGGACGGCAGGTTTGTTGCCACTGGCGCTGAGAACATCATTTTGTGGGATGCCATGACACGGCGCAAGATCACGGCCATCGATTATCCGTCTATTGTTTGGTCCGCGCTGTTTTCTCCGGATGGGCGTTGGCTGGTTTCGACTCATGGCGATGGCTCCATTCATGTTTGGGACATAGTCGAACGGCATGCCGTCCTTGGATTCAACGAACACGGCGACGCGGTTCGCGCAGTTGCCTGGTCGAGCGATGGTAAACGTTTCGCTTCGGCCGGCGATGATCGCTCGGTGATGGTTTGGGATGCTCAGCGCGGAGTCCGCGAAGCCGTGTTACTCGGTCACGATTCGCGAATAACGGGAATGGCATTCGCCTCAGATAACAGTTTTCTGGCCTCGACCGATTTCGAAGATATGGTCATCATCTGGGATCTGGCGAAGCACGTAGAAAAATTCCGGTTTCGTACCTTAAACGTAGGAAAGGGAATCGCGGTTTCCCCGGACTGCAAATCGATCGCGGTCTATGGCGGTGTGTACGACGTTGCATCGGGCCGGCTGAAATTGGAATTCGGCAAGGAATTTGGCCATCTGGACACATACAGTCTTGCGTACTCGCGTGACGGCAGCCGCCTGGCGGGAGCGGATGCGTATGGAGCGCCGTTCGAATACGATATTGCCGCCGGTACGGTTCGCCGTGTGGATCTGCGGCCCCGGCAATTCGTCGCGGTCGCCTATTCGCCGGACGACAAATATCTCGTGACCGGCGACGATAGTGGTGTGGTGCAGCTGTGGACGTCGAACCCACTCAATCCGGTTGCTGTGATTGGCAGACACGAAGCTCGTGTTAAGTCTGTGGTGTTTTCGGCCGACGGCCGTCAAGTGATTTCAGCAGGCGACGACAAAGCGATCTCGCTCTGGGATGTCGCCCGGCGCAAGCTGGTGTCACATATTGGTGTTCATACGGGGCCGGTTTATGCCATCGCCGTCTCACCGGACGGCCGCCATTTGGTTTCAGGCGGCCATGACCACACGGTAAGACTCTACACCCGCCATCGTTCGCTTTGGCGATGGCGGTTCGATTAACTCTCGACCATGCTTCCACGGACATTCCTTTGCGAAGAGGCGAGTCTAAGTCAAAAAAGCTTGAAAAAATCTTAGTGCGTGAAAGAAGTTTTATCCGTTTGCACTGCCGAGGCTGCAAGTGACGACAATTCCGTACGAGAAGGTCCCCACACAGGCTTTATTCGACAATATGACAAACGACCGGTGCGTGAAAGCATAGCAAGCGCGAGTTATACCCCTGTTTTCGCGGCTTTTCCTCGTTCGGCCGTGTCTGCGCATAGGAATGAGGAATGCTCGGACTCCGGCTGGAAGCCTTGGCGGGCTTCTGAAAGGAGTAAACATGTCACTCAACAGATGGGATCCTTTCCGTGAATCCAACACAATCCGTCCACGGCTAAGTTTTCCCGTCAGTGATTGGGAAGGAGTCTTTCCTAAGACAACGTGGAACCCTTCTGTGGACGTTTTCGAAACTGATAACGAAGTTGTGTTCAAGGCTGAATTACCGGGAATGGACGCAAAAGACATCGACGTAAAGCTGGAGAACAACATCCTGACGCTTAAAGGTGAGCGTCACTTCGAAAAAGAAGCGAAAGAGGAGAACTATCACCGAGTCGAACGTGAGTATGGAAGCTTCAGCCGGTCGTTCGCGCTGCCCACCGCAGTCAACGGCGATAAGGTGAGTGCGGAATATAAAGATGGTGTACTAAAAGTGGTTCTCCCGAAGAAAGAAGAGGTCAAAGCTAAACCCATCAAGATCGCGGCTGCCTAGATAGAAGCTGCCGCAGTTCAGAGGCGCATGACTCCACCAGAGATCGGCAGCGGCGGCTGCTGGACGCAGCCGCCGATACGAAATTTCGACTCCAGCTTACTTCTAAATCCGGCCCTTAGCCCGATTCCTGCTTTTCTGACCGTTTATTCCGAAACGCGATCAAGTCGAGCATATCGCGAGTATCAAAACGCGGCCATTTCAGGTTCCGTTGTTTCATCGCGGCAAGCATTTCAGGACCGTGAGTCCAGAGCACTGACGTCATCGGATCGGATCAAAGGGCCCTTTTAAAGACTCCAGCGCCGGCGCACCCGCCATGTGGTTTTCGTGACAGCTTGCACAGGACTTGGTCTTGTTGTAGACGGTTCTCCAAAATGAGGTTGTCCGGACTCTGTCGAACGCTCGCCCGACGACCAGGTATGTAACCAGATTTAGCCATTCATTTGCAAGACGATCGCTCCATCGGCTGCACTCACACCCTGAAGCATCTTCATCAAGCTGCGTTGAGTTCCGGACTCTTGCCCCCAACCCGGTGCGACGACCACCGCTGAGGCAACGACGGTTGAAAACACGCTGCGTTTCAGGCTCACAACGTGCCTGCGCCCCTTGTCTTGCATGTTGCCGTCCGTCTTACCGGCCGAGCGTCGAGCCGGGGTTGCAAAGATTTTGAAGATCGTGCGGCAGAGCGCGGCCAGTCGTGACAGGCCCTTAAATTTTCACCGTGAGTAGTGGCCGCGTTAGTTTCGTCAGAATCCGGTTCGTGGTCGATCCCACAAAATATTTCTCTACGGGACCATAGCCGTGGGCGCCAACGATGACAAGATTGACATCATAGTCATCGGCGCATTCCACGATCTTGTCCGCTACCGGTCCTTCCTCAACGACGCGATGTATCGACTTGTCCTTAACGAATTGGTGAGGTGTCACGTTCTCCAATTGGTTTTTGGCCCATGTCCGCATCTTCGAAACAGCATCTGTAAAATAGCCCTGTCGAATTCCGAACTTGATCGCGTTGGACAACTCGATCACATACAACAGCACCAATTCGCAGTCTATTAGCCGCTTCAGTTGAAACGCGTAATCCACGACGGCCTTGGAGTACGGAGAGCAATCCGTTTTACAAGAATTCTGGAGATGTTCTGAAGCGGTCGAAGCTGGCTATTACTGTGCGGAATCGCAAGGACCGGACGGCTGGAAGCGCGAATGACCGAACCGGTGATCACTCCCTTGGCTGGTCCCATGATAATGGCGTCTACTTTTTCCTTTTCCGCCAATTCGACAATCTGGAGTGCGGGCTGGCCCTCCGATATCACGCCGCGGTACGTGACGCGTCCCTGAGTTCGCCTGGGGATTTTCGCCATCTCCTCTTCGACATACATGTCCATGTATTTCTGAGTTTCATGAACGTCGAAAAGCGTCGACCAGTGTGGATGTTTCTCAAAATACGTAGTCACGACATGTTGAATGATTAAGTCGCGAACGTCAGTGAGACAGAGCGCGTTCTCGAAAGCGTGGTTTGCATTCTCAGAAAAGTCGGTGGGAAAAAGAAGTTTGGAAAAACCGCCCATTGTTTTCCAGTACGTGTGCGATTGCTCAACGATATGCATCGCAACCTCCTTCAACTACAACACAACAGCAGGACGCGCAGCGTAATGGAACCATGTTCAGTGCATATACCAAACGAGTTTGGCACTTTGAACTTTCTAGCAAACCGGGAAAGTCTTATACCTGACTTCCGGATCCATTTGGATGGGGCGATCCATATCCCAAATCGGTTGACCATTGCGATCGCGAACCACGAAGACGTAATCACCTATTGTTACTTGGCGCGCCAACACGATTTCTCGCTGCCTCACAACAATAAGGACTCCAGCGACCGTTACTGTCTGACCTGAATTGAGCTTGAGCCCGCGACTCTCCACAAATTCTTTCGGCCCAATTTCCACTTCAAAGCCGCCGTTGCTGGTCCGGAGCGTAAAGTACATCCGGCCCTCAAATAGCACAGGTTTATCGTGGACAGCCCCGATGAAAACTTGTTCTGCTTTCGGATCGTATTGCGGGTCATTCCGAACCGGATCTGTCGCGAGAGCGCCTGCCGCAGTGACGCGAAGAAGAACGATTGTTACCGCGATCAACGTACACAAAATAGCTCTTCTCATGGGAGTTCCTCCCAACAGGCAGTTTTGGCGCACGATTGGGACCACACATACCTAATTGATTTGCCACGACATGGCGACGGCAGAAATCAGACGTGCCGACAAAGTGGCGAGATTCCAGGCTGAACGGCTTGAGTGCCTGTCAAGCCGTCACAAACTAACAATCCCGTTCAGAAACGATACTCTGGGGTGTGTTGCGATAATGATGTGCGATCGATGTGAAGGTGTCCGCGCCCAGGAATAGATATCTTGCGGCGGCAGTATCGCCCACAACAAAACCTGGATAAACCGGTTGGGTGATTTGATCGTCAGGTTTGTTCCCACGTTGACACACGGCGCACTGACAACGACAGCGCACCGACACAACCCACATATGGCGTCTTGCGACTGCGCCGGACGCTGAACATGTCATTCACGGACAACGGTGAGACGCGATTTGGTTTTGACACAGCGGCAGCTCCAGACCATGATCGACGCCAGGCTCAACGGTCCAGCGCTCCGTTCATAAACAAGACTTACGGCGGAACAACGACATTTGCGATGTCAGGATAGCGCTCACGGCCAACCAGCGAGAGCAGGCCAATGAATACGAGTCTCTGTTCACGGTTCTATCTCAAATCACTGAATCCTGGTTTCTAGGCGTCAGTCCGGACAGCTGGAATCGATTCCCCTCGACTACGCCAACACCGCCCGCTTCGCGAATTCCGCATACGGCGAAAACACTCGCGGCAAACTGGCTGAAAGAGTGTTAACGGAGTGGTACAACGGTCAGCGTTCCACATCATCCGGCACGCTCGAGATCGCCGGCACGCAGCCACTCTCGACCTTGCCTTGCGACTGACAACCAACCAGCGAGGTGAAGTTATTCTCACCAGCACTCCGGTTGCAGATTTAACCAGGCCCACTTCAAGTGACCCGCTCTGCGCTTATCAAAAGGATGGAACGACAGCGGCGGGGAACAGCTCGACGACTGTGACGCTGGCGCTGCGGGGTCATCGGGCGGCGTTCGCGGGCGAACGGATCTCCGGCCTTCCGGACGGATTTGTTGGCGTTCTCGACCTTACATCTTCAACGCCCTTCGTCGCTCTCACGCTCCGGTCGCGGACCAACTCCGGAGGTGACTTCCTGTTGACAACTTTCCCGATCGCAAACGTAAACGCCTCCCCGGCGACTCCGGTTGTTTTTCCGCACATCGCCGATGGCGGCGGTTACCAGACGCAGATCATTCTCCTGAACACGACCGGTGGAGCAAAGATTGCCGTCGGGTACTTCGAAGACTCCGGCGCACCTTTAGCCGTTGGCGTCCGCCAATAAGCCAACGGATGAGAGGTGCGAATTGAGCGAACGAGGGCATCCTGCAATAATGGTGGTGTGCTGACGCGGCCTCATCTTTCGATCGGCGGCCCCAGAAGGAGTCGTATGACGAAACCCGACCCAACCTTACTTGTCGACGTGGTCGCCCCCAAAGTCCTTGAAGCCTTGAAGCTGGCTTCCGAAGCGCTGACTCTCGCAAGAGTGCGGCATGTCGTGGTGGGCGGGCTCGCGGTTGGGGCCAACGGTTATCCGCGCGCCACCAAAGATGTGGACTTCCTGGTCGGCGCCGAAGCCTTCCATCACCATGCCAGCGGTATTGTCACGCTGCGTCCTGAGGTTCCGTTCCAGGTCAACGGCGTTGCCGTGGACCTGCTGACGCCGGAGCCAGGCGAAGAATTCCTCGAAGCCACGCTCGCCGCACCGTTGGGAACGATAATGGAAGCCCCACCGCTTGTCTACATGAAGCTCAAATCGCCGCGCCGGAGGGATCAAGTCGACGTGATCGAGATGATCAAGGGCGGAATCGATACGAAACGATGCCGCGAATATCTTGTGACTCACGCTCCCAGTTTTGTCCCCGCGTTTGACGAGTGCATCACCCTTGCTGAATCCGAACAGGATTGAATTGCAGTGTAATGCGCGCATCCATGATTGGAACCCTTATTCTCCAGCGGTTAAGAGCGCCGACGAGAACGAAATGGCGACATGCGCTGCGCACGGAAACAAATCGATTTCATCGGCCACTATCGCGTCTCTGGCAAAATCGGCGAAGGCGGTATGGGCGAGGTCTACCGCGCTACCGATACCAGACTCAACCGCGAAGTTGCGATCAAGGTTCTTCCGGAAGTCTTCGCCAACGATTCCGAGCGAATGGCTCGATTCCGGCGCGAGGCGCAGGTCCTCGCTTCTCTAAATCACCCGAATATCGCGATTATTCACGGCATCGAAGAGGATGCGCTGGTGATGGAGCTGGTGGAGGGTCCGACACTGGCCGATCTTTCGCCGGAGAAATCCTTAGTCCATTCTTCTGTCCATTCTTGTTGACGTGAAGGTCCGAGTCCCACAGACTTCCTCCGACAAATAGAACAAAAAAAGAAATTCAGTCCGTTTATTTTGTTGAGGAGGAAGTTCATGACAGGAGTATCACCAGGAGCAAAACTGCTCTTTACGCTGTTCTTCATCGCGTCACTATCCTGCACAAGTTTCGGTCAGGGACCGACGTCTTCGCTTTCAGGCGTGGTTTCCGACCAAACCGGCGCCGTTATTCCCGGCGCGGAAGTGACCGCCCAAAACACCGCCAGTATGGCCGAAGTAAAAACGATCACGGCTGAGAACGGGACATATTCGATACCGGCGCTGGATCCCGGTCTATACGTCGTAAGCGTGACGCTACCGGGCTTTAAGGTTGCCGTTATCAGTAACGTCAAAATCGATACCGGGGTTCCTGCGACTGTCCGCGTCACTCTCGAAGTGGGGAGCGCGACCGAAACCGTTGAGGTTGTGGCCGCCGGAGCAGAAATTCTTCAGTACCAGACAGCGACGATTTCCACCACTTTTCAGGTTGCCCAGGTTTCGAACTTGCCGTTGGTTTCCAGAAATCCTTTGAATTTTCTGGTTCTCATGGCTGGTGTGAATACGCCGGGACAAAATCGCAATTCGACGATCAACGGGCTCCCGACAAGCGCGATCGACATCACGCTGGATGGCATCAATATCCAGGACAACTACAACAAGTCGACCGACGGTTTCTATACCCGCGTGCCGCCAAGTATCGATTCCATTGAAGAGGTAAGCATCTCGACTGCAACTCCAGAGGCTCAGGGCGGCGCACAAGGCGCGGTACAGATCAAATTTGTAACACGCCAGGGATCGAATGAATTCCATGGCAGCGTTTACGAATACCATCGCAACCCATGGCTCAACTCCAACTACTGGTTCAACAATCGTGACCTCCCACCCGATCCGGCTACTGGAAAAGCGCCGCGCGCACGCGTGTTGTTCAACCAGTACGGTTTCCGTTTCGGCGGTCCCATTCGGCTCCCAGGTTTCAATGGGCGCAACAAGGCCTTCTTTTTCGTGAATTATGAAGAGTTGAACCAGCCAAGCCAGGTCAATCGTCAGCGCACGATCCTCAGTCCGCAGGCACAGTCGGGTCTGTTCCGGTATAACGCCTCAGGTGGTGTTCAGACTGTAGACCTGTTGGCGCTCGCAGCTCGCAACGGCCAAACCTCAACGTCGGATCCTGTTATAGCCAGGCTCTTGACGGATATTCGAAACGCTACAACTACGACGGGTGGCGTTACTTCCTTAACCGATCCTAACCTGCAACGCTTCAGCTACAGTCCGACTGGATCCAGTACGACGAAGAGACCAACGGTCCGGCTGGACTTCAATGCCACGGACCGGCATCACGTCGAGTTTACCTGGAACTATCTGGATGGACGCGGCGGCCCGGATTTTCTGAATACCGTTGAACCACCATTTCCTGGATTCCCGAATCAGGGAGCGCAGCCCGCAGACCGTTACCAGGCTTCACTCGGAATGCGTTCGACCTTGAGTCCAAGACTGGTGAACGAGATTCGAGCCGGACTGTCCGGCGGCCCGTCGCGATTCAATCCGACGGCAAGCGCAGCGGATTTTAGCGGGCCGGTAGCCAATCAGGCTGGTTTCAACCTGAACATCGGCGCAGCTAACAGTATTACGACAGCGACGGCGACAAGTGCGCCAAGCCGCCGTAATCCTTTATATAAAGAAATCAACGACACGTTGAGTTGGACTCGCGGTGCGCACACCTACAGCTTCGGAACGATGTATTCGTGGCTCGAACTGACGTACGAGCAACAGACGCTGGTTCCCACGATCACCTTCGGCGTCGACACGACGGACCCGGCGAACGGGATGTTTGTAACGGCGAATTTCCCGGGAGCTTCCACGACCGATTTGACGAATGCCCGCAACCTGTACGCTGTCCTCACCGGTCGCGCCACCGCGATAAACGGCAACGCGAGGCTTGATGAGAAGACGGGCCAGTATGTTTATCTCGGAAAAGGTGTGGAGCGTTCACGGCAAGGTGAGCTGGGCTTTTTCGCACAGGATTCCTGGAGAACGCGTCCCAATCTCACCTTGAACTACGGCATTCGGTGGGAAGTCCAGGGCCCTTTCTCAGCTCTCAACGACAGCTATACGTCTGCGACGTGGGACGATCTCTGGGGAGTCTCCGGGCCTGGTAACCTTTTCAAGCCGGGTGTCATGACCGGTCGTATAACTCAGTTCAACCAATTCAAAAAAGGAGATCAGGCTTACAACGCGCAATACAGCAACTTCGCCCCGAGCTTCGGATTCGCCTGGAGTCCGGAAAGTAACGGAGGAATCCTCGGGAAGATCCTGGGCGAGAAAGGAAAATCGGTCCTTCGTGGCGGATACTCTATTGCCTACAGCCGTCGCGGCATCGGCGAATTCCGGGGCATTATCTCGGCCAACCCGGGTGCGACCATCACGACCAACCGCGACATCGCCACCGGAAACCTTGGAACGCTTCCTGTGCTGCTGCGCGAAACCAGCAGGCTCGGCGCGCCGGCATTTGCCGCTACACCGGTATATCCGCTGACCGGTGCGATTACGAATTCGGTAAATATCTTCGATCCGAATATCAAAGTTCCTTACACGGAATCGTGGACGCTCGGGGTTCAGCGAGAGCTGACGAAAGATACGGCAGTCGAGGTGCGATACGTTGGGAACCGCTTCCTTCAAGGCTGGACGACATACAACTTGAACGCAACTGAGAACAATATGGTGGAAAATGGTCTTTTGGACGAGTTCAAGCTTGCTGAAGCCAACCTGAAGGCCAACATTGCGGCAGGCCGAGGCAACACGTTCGCGTATACCGGCGCGCCCGGAACTTATCCGTTGCCGATCACACTGGCTTACTTCAGTGGGTTGCCGGCGTCGCAAGCAGGTAATGCGGCAAACTACACCTCGAGCAATTTCACGAGCAGCACTTTCGTGAACACGCTCGCCTACAACAATCCCAATGTCTGTAACTCGACGGGATCCGGCGCATGCCAGAGTTCCAGCTACACCGCGAGCCTTGACGCAAACGCCACGTTTCGTGACAACGCGATCAAGGCGGGTCTTCCGAAGAACTTCATGCTGACCAATCCCGATTTACGCGGCGGCGCAAACTTCACCGGCAACGGTGGATTCAATCGCTATGATGCCGCGCAGCTCGAGGTGCGACGCCGCATGTCCCGAGGCCTGCTCGTCCAGGGCAACTATCAATTCGCGAAGGCGTTCAGCTCCACCCGGTATTCATTCCGCACACAGCGCGTCAACACGCTCGATACCAACACTCTGCGTCATTCACTGAAGGTGAATTGGGTGTACGAACTGCCTGTCGGAAAAGGCAGGGCGCTCATGAATACCGCCGGTGTTCTCGATCGAATCCTGGGCGGCTGGGAATTCCACGGCAGCGGTCGAGCTCAAACCGGCCAGTTGTACAACTTCGGCAATGTCAACCTGGTCGGTATGACGCAAAAGGAGTTGGCGGACGCATACAAGCTTCGTGACGACGGCAAGATTCTGTACCTCCTGCCCCAGGACATCATCGACAACACGATCAAGGCCTTCAGCACCAGCTCGACATCGTCAACGGGCTATGGTTCGGCCGGTGCCCCGACGGGTCGCTACATGGCGCCTGCCGGGAGCGCGTCATGCATCCAGATCACTCGTGGGGAATGCGCACCACAGAACGTTTATGTCACGGGTCCAAGACTTGTTCGCTTTGACCTCAGTCTCGTGAAACGCATCGATATCACCGAACGAATGCATTTCGAACTTCGAGGCGAGTTCCTGAATGCCTTCAACAATGCGAATTTCATGAACCTGACAGGTACCAATCAAACCACCATGTCGAGCCAGACTTTCGGTCAGGTTACGACGGCGTACTCCGACTCATCCAACACCAACGATCCAGGCGGACGCCTTGGGCAGATCGTGCTCCGTATTAACTGGTAAACATTAGAAGGGAAGGCATAGCGAAAATTAAATTCGCTGTGCCTCTCTCCTGAAGCCAAATGACGCACCGAATCGTGAACTTAGGCGCCAGCTTGGGGGAATCACGCTCTTCCAGGCGGTGTTGCAAACGCAGCATATGAACACGGCGGTAGACATAATATGCATGAATCATGCATATTGATACATATGAGAACGACGCTCAATATTGATGATGAATTATTGGAAAGGGCGGCCAAACTTGCCGGAGTGGAAGAGAAAACATCTCTGGTAAGGCTCGGTTTGGAGGCTCTGATCGCACGAGAGAGCGCCCGGCGCCTCGCCGGCTTAGGCGGCACGGAAAAGAAATTACGGAACATTCGCAGGAGGCGATCGCCAATTCGTGATTCTCGTTGATACCTCCGTTTGGGTTGAGCACCTGCGCCATGGGGACGACGAACTCCGGGCACACCTGGAACACGGCGAAGTGTTCTGCCATCCCCTGGTCATCGGGGAATTGGCCTGCGGTTCGATGCGTCATCGTTCGCAGATTCTTGAATTGTTGAAATCGCTTCCATCGGCGCCGGTTGCCGAACACGACGAAGCGATTCATTTTTTGGACAACCGACGTTTGTACGGCTGCGGCCTCGGTTGGATCGACATTCATCTGTTGGCCTCTGCTTCGCTGGCCGGAGCGCGTCTGTGGACGATGGATCGCGCATTGAACAAGGCGGCGGAGCAGTTGGGCAGTTCACGTTAATCCGGTGGGATGTCGATATGCGGTACTACTCCGGGTATTCGCCGCTGCCCCACGCCAGCACTTCGAGCTTCACGCGCACCTGTCCCCGTCGGAGCATACCCAGTCTCTTCGCGGCTGCCGGAGAGAGATCGATAATGGCGCCCTCCTGGTGATTCTTGCCGTAGGGTCCGCGATCGACGATCACCACTGTGACGGATCGCTTGTTGCGGAGGTATGTCACGCGCACCACCGTTCCAAAAGGATAAGTGCGATGCGCAGCAATGGCTTTGTCACCCTCAAATATGAAGCCGCTCGCGGTCTTCCGGCCCTCAAAACGGTCAGCATACAGCGTGGCGTCGCCGATCTGGGTTTCGAGCACGTGCGGATGAGTGGCGATCTTTTGTGCCGCGTAGCCGGTGGGCATTGTCGCGGACAGGACCAGCCCAATACTGACGATGCCTACGCGTGTCATGGGTGACATTGTCCCAGCGGGACATGTCAAAATCCGCAAGAACGTCACTACCAAACGTCACGTTGCAATTCTTGATACAGTCCCGCGTCGACCCGACCACAAGAGCCTGCGGCCTACTGCAAAGTGTGTTCGATGCGCCTGTGATCCTGTTCGAGATAGCCGGATATCGTCTCTGTGCGCGCCGCTAAGCTCCGAAGAACTTCGCAATGATGGCTTTAGCTGCTGATGGACCGGAAACCTCCAGCGTGATCGGCTGCTGTGGGGCCACAATGAGCTTGAATGTGAGGAATTGACAGCATTGGCGCTCCAGTTCGATGAGTTGAGTCAGTTGGGTCAACAATTCTGGCGATGAACTGAACCTGTACGAATACCCATCGGCAATGGCTTGAACGTCAATCGCTTTGGCTCGAATCGCATCCAAAACCGTTGTCCGTCGCTCTTGCAGTTCCGATTCTGCCAGGGTGCAGACAAGTAGTGGTGCCTCCATATGACGAAAGACTATCAAAAGAACCGTCGAAATCCGGCTTTCTCAATCCTTGGCAGTGACGGTTGAGATTAGGCTCTTGACTAGTTCCATATTTCGAGTAGTGTAGAAATATCGAGGGGAGGATTTGATGGTGAGTACCGGGAGGAAACAACAGGCAGAACAGATAGCAAAGTACGCGGACATGCTTGCGGCCATGGGGACAGAACCCCGGCTCAAGATTATGCAGCTCTTGCTAACCGCGCATCCCGATGGTCTCGTGGTCGGCGATATCGGCAGTGAACTCGACATTCCGAGCTCGACCCTTTCTCATCATTTGGAAAAGCTGAAGCATGAGGAACTCGTGCAGGTACGTCGCGAAGGGACATTTTTGTGGTATTCGGCCAACACGAGTGCGCTTGAGCAACTTCTCGGATTTCTCTACGCCGAATGCTGCACCCGGAACAAAGCCGTTGAACCGCAGAAAATCGTCTGCTGCAAATAGGAGGGAACGTGAGCACGACGAACATTAAGGAAGTAGTGAAAGAAAAATACGGAGAAGTGGCTCTGCGCGTTTTGACCGAGGGAAGTTCCTGTTGCGGAGCAAGTGTCGGATGCGGCACCGACGTCGATCCGATTACCTCCAGTCTTTACAACCAGAGTGAGGTTTCCGAGATACCAGAAGAGGCGATGAAAGCTTCGCTGGGCTGCGGCAATCCAACGGCGCTCGCCACCTTACAGCCTGGCGAAGTAGTTTTGGACCTGGGCTCCGGAGGTGGCATTGACGTGTTGCTATCCGCCAAGCGAGTCGGACCCACGGGTAAAGCGTACGGGTTGGATATGACGGATCAGATGCTGGCCCTTGCTCGCGAGAATCAGAAGCGAGCCGGCGCTGAAAATGTCGAGTTTTTGAAGGGTGAGATCGAAAACATTCCACTCACAGACGGTTCGGTCGACGTGATCATTTCCAACTGCGTCATCAATCTTTCCGCAGATAAGGATCGCGTGCTTCGCGAGGCTTTTCGCGTGCTGAAGCCGGGTGGCCGACTTGCTGTCTCAGACGTCGTGACGCGAGGGGAAATCCCTCTGGAGATTCGCGAGCGAGTGCTCTTGTGGGTTGGGTGCATTGCGGGAGCCTTGGACGAAGGCGATTACCGCACCAAGCTGAAAGCTGCCGGGTTCGAGGACATCGTTGTGGAACCGACACGAATCTACCGCATCGACGATGCTCGAACATTTCTGACCGGACATGGAATCGATGTCGACGCGATCGCCGCAGAGGTTGATGGCAAGTTTATGAGTGCCTTTGTTCGGGCGAGAAAGCCTAGCGCGTGTTGTGTCTCCACCTGCTGCTCCTAGAGGCCGATCACGATGACATTGGCACAGAGAGCGACGGCTGAAGGTTTCGGAACCATGTTCCTCCTAGCGACGATTGTGGGATCGGGCATCATGGGAGAACGATTGAGCGGTGGAAACGTTGCGATTGCCCTCCTCGCAAACGCCCTCGCTACTGGCGCTATGCTGGTCGCCATCATCCTGGTCTTCGAAGGCATCTCGGGTGCGCACTTTAATCCGGTGGTTACATTAACCCTGGCCGCACGGCGTGAGCTTCGATGGACGGAGGTTCCAGCCTATCTCGTTGCGAAGGTGGTTGGTGCCGTGGGCGGCGTCGCAATAGCCCACCTTATGTTTAGACAAACGCTGTTTTCGTTCTCGCAACATGCGCGATCGGGTGCATCGGAGCTGTTCAGTGAATTCGTCGCAACCTTTGGGCTCCTCTTGGTTATTTGGGGATGCACTCGCTGTCGCCGAGATGCCGTGCCGTTTGCGGTGGGAGCCTATATCGTCGCTGGGTATTGGTTCACGTCCTCCACTTCATTCGCTAATCCGGCCGTTACCATTGCGCGCTCTCTGACGAACACGTTTTCGGGCATCCGACCTGCGGACGCGCCTGGGTTCATCATGGCGCAATCCGTCGGTGCTGTCGTCGCAACGGGTTTCTTTCGCTGGTTCTCGGCAAGAGTCCCTTCGCTGCCGAAAGATATAGACGTCGCGCGCGAATCCGAAAGGGAGTTATCGGGTCGTGTCCATTAAGCATCGCGTGCTGATTCTATGCACTGGCAATTCTGCCAGAAGCCAGATCGCCGAGGGATTGCTTAGGCATGATGCGGGAGAGCGATTTGACGTCTTCAGCGCTGGCACGTCGCCAACGCGCGTCCGGCCGGAAGCGATTATCGTGATGAAGGAACTGGGGATCGACATTTCCGGACATCGCTCAAAGTCTATAGATGAGTTTGCAGGCGAGACTTTCGACTACGTGTTGACCGTCTGTGATCACGCGAAAGAAGTCTGCCCGATGTATCCAGGCCACATGAACAGTTTACACCATAGCTTTGAAGATCCCGCCGCTGTCGAAGGCTCTGAAGGGCAAAGGCTGAGCGCATTCCGCAAGGTACGCGATGAAATCCGATCTTATCTGAGGAACTTTTCAAAGCAGTCCGTTTGAGAGGTTGACGTGAGTAAGAAGCGCGTCCTTTTCCTGTGCACGGGCAATTCTGCTCGAAGTCAAATGGCAGAAGGCTTGCTGCGGCAAATCCTGTTCAGTCGTGTGAAGGAAAACTCCAACATCGTCTTGATCGACCTGCCCGAGCGCTAAAACTGTAACGAGCTTCCCTTGGCAATGTGCAGCGCTGTAATAACAAAGCAAGAACGAATATCAACAGAAGAAATATATCAATGTAATGTGACAATGAAATATTTCTCATGTAAATTTGCGGGAGACACGCATCATCACCGTTATACAGCGAGAAATCTCGGATTGAAACGACTCAGCCGCGCAAATGCATGGCAAATAACCGGCTGACAGAGATCAGCGCGCCGAAAGCAGTGTAAATAATCGATTGATACGTGACTGCGCGTCGAATGCAGTGCAAATATTCCATTGATGACGAACAATTACCCAATCATATTGCAAATATGGAGTTGATTCAGGTCATACGTCAGCAATCAATGCGGAAAACAAGATGCGGCGAGAGTTGTGAGTGAGCAGATCACGGCCGATGACCTGCTTGCGACTATCCTTCGATTACTTACGGACCACCTGAGGATAGTTTTGCGATCGACTTCCTGACACGACTCGACGAGGTGTACTCCTATGAGAACCTCCCATCACAGATCATCGAAATCGAAGGGACGCCGATCCGCGTAGTCACCGCAGCCAAGCTTTACGAGATGAAACGAAATACGGTTCGTCTCAAAGATAAAGCGGACTGCCTGGCGCTCAACGAAAAGTTTCATTTTGAGGACTGACGATGCCCGTTCGAAAGTACCGCTCGGTTGAGGAGATGAATCGCGAACCACGGTGGCTGCCGACCGGCGATCCTTCAATTGCGCGGAGAATCCGATACTTATGGCGGCTCTCCGAGTTTCTTCTCCGTCCTGTTGGAACGTGCATACCGCGAGGCGTGAGGAAATACCGGTCCATCGATGAGGCGAACGCGGATCGCGATCGATGGGAAAGCGAACGTGTCGAACGACTGCGCGCCCTGCGAAAACTCTAACGTCGGCGTTTAGTCCACCCGCAGGCCGTGGAGACCGCGGTGAGATTCAGCGGAGCGTTTGCGGCCCATTGGAACAGCGCTGTTTCCGACCCTGCTCCGTTGGATGACTTTTCCAGGAGTTCGAAGGCTCGCTCCTTAGCCAGGGAAGGGAATTCGCTCACCCCACCGCCATCCGGCGCCGGGAAAGTCAAAATGTACTTTGCATTAAAAAGTACTTGCTGTATCGTTGCCGAACGATGCGAATACCTGATGCTTTGCGAATTGCGCCGCGATTGAATTCCAACTTCACACCAGCCGGGATCAAACGCCGCCATGCGTTGTTGCTCAATCCTTTTTATCCAAAAGATCCTCACGCCAGTTTCGGCAAACATGTTCTGACGCCGAGTCTGGCTCTAACCAGTATCGCCGCCGGCACGCCTTCGAACTGGTCGGTTCAATACTGGGACGAGAACCTTCTTCAGGGTCCGCCGCCGTGCGATCCGTTTCCGGAAGTTGTCGGCATTTCGGTTCATCTCACGTTCGCAAATCGCGCCTTCGAACTCGCGCGGTGGTATCGCAACCGTGGCGCCAAAGTGGTCTTTGGCGGGCTTCATGTCCTTTCGTGTCCGGAAGAATGCGCTCCGCACGCGGATGCGCTGGTTATCGGCGAAGGCGTACAGGTGTGGGAAGCGGTCTTAAGCGATGTGGAAGAGGGGAAGCTCAAACCACGATACGATGGATCCTATCGTAAGCCTTACCGCGACGATCCGGCGCCACGCCGCGATCTTCTGCCGCGGCGCCAGTTCCTGACGACCTCCAGCCTGATCGCCACGCGAGGTTGTCACAATCGATGCGGCTTCTGCTATCTGTCGACGGAGGGGCTGCACATGCCCTACATGCTTCGCGATCCGGAGCAGATTGCCGCGGAATTCGCAGCGGACGGCCAACCTTACGGCGTTTTCGTCGATAACAATCTGGGTTCCCGTCCGGATTACCTTCGAAAGCTGTGTACGGCACTCCGGCCGCTGAACAAGATCTGGAGCGCCGCGGTAACCATCGATGTGACGGATGACCCGTCGCTCATTCGCGAAATGGCGCTGGGAGGCTGCACGGGTGTGTTTATCGGATTCGAATCGCTGAATGGCGGAAACATCACGGATGCCGGAAAAAAAAGTCCGCGACCGGATGACTACGCCAGACGCGTGGCGATTCTTCACGACAATGGCATTCAAGTGAACGGAAGCTTCGTGTTCGGTTTCGATCACGATGAACCGGACGTGTTCGAGCGGACGACGGATTGGATCGAGGAGAAGCGTCTCGAATGCTCGACTTTCCATATCCTCACGCCATATCCCGCAACGCCACTGTTCCGTCAGATGGAACTCGAGGGCCGTCTGCTGCACAAAGACTGGTCGCTGTACGACACTGCGCATGTGGTGTTCAAGCCGCGCCACATTTCGCCTGAAGAGCTGATGGAGGGATACGCATGGTGTTACCGCCGGCTCTTTTCGCATGCTTCCATCTGGCGTCGTCGTCCGACGGACGTCGCGGCCGTGCTGCCTTATCTCGGAATGTCTTACCTCTATAAAAGGTCGAATTGGCTGTGGCATTACCTCATTCGCTATCGATTGACGGGGATTGTGTGGCGCCCACTTGTCGAATGGACACGCTTCCGCCACGTGGGATTCCGCAAACAACTGCTGCGCCGCAACCTCGACGAACATGCACGCGCCGCGACGGTAGTCCCCGCCGGAGTTTGAGGAGGGGACGGGGAAATTTCGAAACCGAACGAAGTCGATTGCCAATCTACTTCGTTCAATTTCGCAATTCCTCTTAAACTGATTCCTCGATGATCTCTTTTTCCCGCATCCACAAGCAATACGGGCGTCAGGTTCTTTTCGTCGATGCATCCTTTCAATTGAATCCTGGTGAGAAGGTCGGGCTCGTTGGTCCTAACGGTGCCGGCAAGACGACTCTGTTCCGAATGATCGTCGGTGAAGAGTGGCCCGATGATGGCGAAGTCTCGATTCCGAAAAAGTTGACGATCGGCTACTTCCGTCAGGATGTGGAGGAGATGTCCGGACGATCGGTGCTGGATGAAGCCATCGCCGGCAGCGGGCGGGTCGGTGACCTGCATCATGAACTCGAATCGCTGCAGCACGCGATGGCGGACGCGTCGCAAGCGGGCAACATGGAAACGATTCTCGCGCGCTTCGGCGAAGTGCAGGAGGAGTACGATCACCTCGGCGGGTACGCGCTCGAGAGCCAGGCTCGCGAAGTGCTGCACGGTCTTGGATTCGAAGACGACCAAATCGACAGCGATGCCGGACAACTCTCCGGCGGCTGGAAAATGCGTGCGGCGATGGCGCGCGTACTGCTTGGGCGTCCGGATGTTTTGTTGATGGACGAGCCGACGAACCACCTCGATATCGAGTCGATTGTCTGGCTCGAAGATTTCATCAAATCCCTGCCGGGCGCCCTGCTGATGACGTCTCACGATCGTGAGTTCATGAATCGCGTGGTCACAAAAGTAGCGGAGATCGACGGCGGGGAAATCACCGTCTACTCCGGAAACTATGACTTCTACGACCGCGAGCGAACCATTCGAGAAACGAATCGTGAGGTCAGCAGGCGATGCTCGCGAAAGAGCAGCGATTCATCGAGCGGTTTTCGGCTCACGCCGCAAAAGCCGCTCAGGTGCAGAGCCGCGTGAAGGCCCTCGACAAGATTGAAAAGATCGAACTGCCAAGGAAGCGGCGGGCGGTGCGATTCGATTTTCGAGATCCGCCTCGATCGGGTGATCAGGTTGTGATGCTCGAGAACATCCGGAAAGCTTACGGCAGGCGTGTGATTTATGACGGGATGAACCTGAACGTCCGCCGCGGCGAGCGATGGTGCGTTATGGGAAAGAATGGTGCAGGGAAGTCGACTCTTCTCAAAATGATTGCGGGTGCCGTCCAGCCGGATTCCGGTACTATCCGGCTTGGCGCCAGCCTGACCATGGGATACTTCGCGCAACAGGCGCTCGACCTGTTGAATCCGGACCTGACCATCGACGAACAGCTGAAGTCCGATTTCCCGCACGAATCCGTCGGTTCGCTTCGAAATCTTGCCGGAGCGTTTCAGTTCTCGGGCGACGACGTCGACAAGAAGATTCGCTCATTATCGGGCGGCGAGAAAACGCGGCTGGTTATGGCGAGAATGTTGCTGAACCCGCCCAATTTTCTGGTGTTTGACGAACCCACAAACCACCTCGATCTCGCGACGAAAGAAATGCTCGTCGAGGCGCTCAAGGACTTCAGCGGCACGATGGTATTCGTGTCGCACGATCGAACCTTCCTGAGAGGCCTCTCCAACCGTGTTCTGGAGCTCGGAGGTGAAAGCGGCGTCGACGTCGAACCGCACGTTTATCCCGGTTCGTACGCCGAGTACGTTGTCCGCACCGGTCACGAAGCGCCCGGAGTCCACCGTTAGGACTGGAGGAAACGAGAATCCGAAATTGAACTAATCCGCCGGAGGCGGATTAGTTCAATTTCGGATTTCGGATCTCGGGTTAGAAATTCACTTCGTTCGAATGAAAAGAGCCGGTTCGTAAACCAAATAAAAAAGGCCGGTTATTCACCGGCCCTAATTGCGGGGGAAGGATTTGAACCTCCGACCTTGGGGTTATGAGCCGGAAATTGGATTGGACGCTCTTGTTGATTCAACCATTTGACTGTCGTCCATTGCTGCCTATTTCGCCCTATTCAGGCCATTTTGCCCCCGGCTTTGCCCCCGAAATTTACCCCAAAGCGTTTGGGGTTTTTCGCCCAACGATCAAGCACCGCGCGCATGTCTCAAAGGACCATCCAAGCCTTTGTTATAATCCGTGAGGAGCCATTTGGAAGGAAATGACCAGGTCGACACAACACCGCCACGTGGTCACGGACGATGACATCCTGAGTGGGGAGCCGATTGTCAACGGCACACGAACGCCTGTGCGTGCCATAGTGGAACTCTGGCGAAGCGGTATTGCGCCCGAGGAAATTCCGTCGCACCTCCCTCACTTGAACATGGCCCAGATTTTCGATGCACTTAGTTACTACAGCGAAAATCAAGGCGAGATCAATAATTACATCGAGCGGAACCGCATTCCGGATCACCTTCTTTTCGATCAAGACAACGCATAATGACGCGAGTCTTCATCGAACTGTATTTCGATGAGGACGTCAGTGATATTGCCGCACGATCCTTACGTAGTCGAGGATACCGAGTTCTGACAACCCAAGAAACGATGCGGAAACGGGCGACCGATACGGATCAGCTTGCTTACGCAGCCTCACAAAATCTGACTGTCGTGACGCACAATCGAGTCGATTTCGAACAACTCGCGGCGAAGTACTTCTCTGAAGGACGTGACCACGCCGGGATCATCATCGCCGTTCGGCGGCCCGTCGCGGAGATTGTCCTGCGATTGCTGAAAGTCCTCGATCGATTCACCGCAGATGAGATCAAGAATCAGTTGATTTACATCTAGTCATCTCGTCGTTTTTTCGGGAGGTGGAGTGGGCTTGCGGCCCTGGCGTCGCCGTGCGTCGGCATCGCTGTTTGGACAACCGACCGAATTGAACGCTACTTTGAGGACCAATGAGTTTTGCGACGTTCATTTTTGATCGTGGTTGCTTCTGGTGGTGTACCTTTGGGGGTTGAGTAAGATTATGGATACGAACGAGCCCCGGATTCTGTTCGCGCATGTTATTTATCTGGATAGCAACGTTTGGCCGATGTTGGCGACGTCTCCGGCGTCAGCCACTCTTGTCGAGACCCTAAAGCGAAAACATACAATCGTTGCCAGCGTTATAACTGCGGCTGAATTGCTGCGTGCACCGTTAGATAAACGAAAAAAGTTAGCCCAGCCATTCCAAAATCTCGTGATATTACCTCTTTTGGAGCCGCCACTAATGTTGGCTCAGGCTGCAGCAACGGCTTTTTTACGCAACCACACTGAATACGAACTTAGCCCGACGGATCAATCCAGAACGATTTACTCAGCCTTGTGTGGCCTGACCGATGACCAGGAAGTTAAGGGCGTTAACGAATGGATCGCGGCTATGCACGAGGATGTGGATAAATTTATCGACGAGATCCGTCGGTCAGAACGCGATTGCAGAGTTACACGCGATCAGAGATCATTCGGCGCGATGACTTCCTTGACCTTATCGTGGTTTTCCCACTGGCCCGGAATCTACGCTTGGCTCGACAAGACATACGGATGCTCGTCGAGGCAAGCGACATCTGGATGGCCCTTGCTGGTGCGCTTGCGCACACGATAACCCTTGCGACGACACACGCACCAAAAAGATTTCGCAGGAAAGAGCGAACTGGAGGTCCAGACATCTGGCAACTCGTTTACCTGGGCGTCACCGAGGTCTTCGTCACGAACGATCAAGCATTGCTGAAGACCAGCACGGATGTTTCTCGTCTCCTCAAGGCACCGCGGTGCGTTGTTGATCCTAAAGATTTTCTTGCCGGCGCTCTCGCTCCAACTGAAACTGAGAACAGCAGATGTGCCGTCTGCGGTTGCAGACTGCCGACTAAGACCGGTTCACACTACAATCAGCCCTTGGTCAAGGACGTAAGCACGGCTGAAACACCAGCTCACACAACGAGGAAGTTATCGACTATAGACACGTCCATTTCCAAACGGAGGCGACCAAGCCAGTTTCCGAGGACCGCGAAGCCATGAGCAAAAAGCAGGCTTTGGAAAAAGGCATCTTTGATTGTTTTGTTAGGTTGCATCCCGAATTCGCAGGGCGAGCAGTCACCGCAAGTATCGGTAACGATCCGCCGGACATTCTTTGCATCGACGCGGACGGCAAGAGAATCGGTGTCGAGCTTGGCGAGTGGCTTGACGAAATTCAAATAGCGATGGGCAAGAAGAGGGAGGGTATTGAGAAAAGCTTCAGAACTGTAATTGCAAGTGACCAGGAAATACCCCCAGAACATATTGGAATTTCCTGGATCGGACTCGAGAAAGAGATTCCCCTTAATGGCGTGGACGCACCAACCTTCCGAAAAGAAATCTATGAACTGATCGGCGAAAGCGATAGAGACTGGCTGACAAACCCTGAAGTGAATGGCCTTCAGGGTTATGTGCACAGAGACTTTTCAAAGTATCCGATGGTCGGGAAGTACCTCGATTCAATTCACTTTCATCCGAGAGTTCTTCCCAGGACGAAGGGCGGCGAATGGCTTACGTTCCCAATGCCTGGAGGGGCATATTCACCCAAAACGGCAGTCGATGCCTTGGAGGGCCTATACCAGAAGAAGGCAGCAAAGTATGGTGATCTACACGCGAAGGAAAACCTGACCGAACTTTATCTCATCGCATACTACAACCAAGGTCTCATCTATAACTCACCCTATGAAACGCCTTATTTCGATTTCCATGATGTGGCCAACGTCTTCAAGCTCTGGGTGAGCGCAAACCCCGGCCGGTTCCAGAGAGTGTTCCTTCTCGATGCCACCGGTACGGGTAAGGTTGTTCGGATTCTTTAGGGCTGCACTGAGTAAATCCTCAGTATTTAGTTGACAACTGAGTAAAAACTCAGTATCGTAGGCTTTGTTGAAGAAGCTCACGAAACGGCAGGCCGATCTCCTCAAATGTATTCATGACTTCATAGACCAAAATGGGATACCACCCACGCTCGCAGATCTCCGTGCTCGGATGGGAGTGCGATCCGATCAATCCGTACTCGAATTGTTAGATCGTCTCGAAAAATCCAATTATGTTGAGCGCGATCCTAAACAAGCGCGAGGCACTCGATTGACAAGTCAAGCGCATTTGGTGCTTGGAAATCCTGCAACGTCGTCTGGTCAACCGACCGATACGCTGGCCGAAATAAAACTGCAACAAAGTAAAGTTGCTGAAGGCCTTCGCTTCATGGACGAGAAACTGGCGCGAATGTATTTGGGTGCCATACACGTCCTAAATGACGAATCCAATCCGGAGCGGATTGCGCACAGTGCTCATTCCTTGCGCGAAATAACAAACCACTTATCGGCGCAGGCTGAAGGCTTGCTGACCAAGAAAGAGGAGGGGGACCTAAGAAAGCAGAGCCAATCGATACGCGTCGTGCGTTTCAAACGACTCTTCGATCCTCGCAACGGTGTCAACGTGTTTGATCAAAGCGTGTATGACCTTTGGAATAAACAATTCTACGAATACTTCACAAAGGTCAGTCATCACGCAGATGTTGCCTTGGAGGAATTCAAGTCACGTTTGCAGGACTTCGAACAGTTTCTCGTCAAGTACGTCTTCCCGCTTCAGACCGAAATCTACGAACATATCGATCAAATGTTGGCTAGCGGTGCGGTTAGTGCTGATCCTGCCGAACTAAAGCTCCTCTTGTCCATAAATGTCGAGTCGTTTGCGTATTTCTTTAAGAATGTCCGCGCCGATTGGCTGCCGTTCTTGCAGAAACACGGTTTCATTCGAGCGTGTTGGGACGTGTGCCATTATCTCGCAAGGATTGCAGAAGAGCGCCCGACAGAAGTGCTCGATGTTCTCCTTAAATTGGATACCGCTGGCGAAGGATGGCGATTTGAAGATTCTTTCCTAACTGCTGCGCGAAAAATGCCTCCGCAGATAAGTTCGCGGCTCGTCGATAAAATAATCAAAGAAAAGTGGGTTGAAAGTTCCCCGCGCCGGATAGTCTGTTATGCTTTTCGCGACTACCTTAACTACCTCTTATCGAATCAAGAGCACAAGCAGGCGTTACGCCTATCGAGAAGCTTGTTAGCGGTTTACGTACCTGGTGCCTCCTCGGCACAGGCTCAGTTCAGAAGCGGGAGAGTACGCGGATATCTCGACGACCACGATTACAAAACCATAGCCGATGTCCTTAAGGCTGCTTCAAATGATGCCTTGAAGCCAGCGATTCATCTTCTAAAAACGATTCTTTGTCAGGCGATTGCGTTTGATATTGAACCGGACACCAGGCGCGATCATTCAGATTCGTGGAGGTCGGCGATTGAAGATCACGAACAAAATTGGGAACACGAAACCGTTTTCGAATCTCTACTGAGGGTCTTACGCGATCTCTTGGAGCGACGAATCGCGGTATTGAAGGAGACCGACCCCGCGAAGTTGAGAGTGGAGTTATCAGAACTGCTGGAATACGATCCTGAGTATTGCATACTAGCCAGGTTGAAGCTGCACGTTTATCGCCTCCACCCTCACGAGTTCCTCGCAGAAATAGAAGACGCGGTTTTGCGATATCTAGACGAATCGGAGACGTGGCACGAATACGCGAGATTGCTTGACGAGGTCTTCCCACTGCTTCCGCGGGAGATCCAGCGGAAGTACTTTGCAGCCCTTCAAACGGGGCATGCTGCCAACAAGGCCCGAAAACATCATCATCATTGGCAGCTTCGTCGTTATGCGATTGTCCGGCGGCATTTGAAAGGCAACGCGAAAGAGGCTTACGAACGCCTTGTTCGCAAACTAGGCGATCTGGCCCATCCTGACTTTTTGTCTACGCACAGCTTTCACAGTGGTCCGAATGCCCCAATTGACCGCGCGCAACTCGCTGAATTTAAAATCGAGGAATTGGTTCATTTCTTGGGTACGTGGGCTCCTGATGGAAACGTGTTTAGCCCTTCAAGAGGAGGTCTCGCGAGCGTTCTCCAAGAAATCACACAGGCGAATCCCGCGCAATACTCCGGTAGCTGTGTCGCATTTCTCGGGCTTCGGCCAATTTACATTAGCAGTGTGTTCTCTGGTCTCATGCTGGCGTCTCGGCAGAAAGCTACGGAAATAAATTGGAAGTCCGTATTGAAAGCAGCTCTGGAACTGGCAGAGCGCGGCCGTAATCGGTTACTGTCGGACGGCGATGACGACTCTGATCCTGATCTCGAAAGCACCTGGAATGGCGTATTCAAGTCAATTCTCGCAC
Organism: uncultured Solibacteraceae bacterium; assembly: GCA_964584785.1. GTDB lineage: Bacteria > Acidobacteriota > Terriglobia > 20CM-2-55-15 > 20CM-2-55-15 > JAHFTY01. Next base: position 186,483 of record CAZPBY010000003.1, on the reverse strand, counting down.
TGATTCAAGAAGGTCTCAGGCAGGACAAGTTCGAAGCGACGTACCGGAATGAGGTTTTTGAGGTTATCGCTTATGCGTGCGAAGCAAACGATCCGAGCCCAGAGCGCGAGCAACGGTCGCAAAATCATGGAGGCGATCCTTACTCGTTAGCGATTAACTCAACGCGTGGTGAGGCCATTGAAACGTTGTTTGTATATGGCGCTTGGGTAAATCGACTGCGAAAGAAAGCAGGGGAGCCCCTTGAGGGAATTCCCGCAGAAATGCGGATGATCTTGGAAAGACATCTTGATCCGGAACATGAGAAGTCTTTGGCCATGCGGTCAATTTACGGAATTTGTCTGCCATGGATGCACTCCGCTGATAAGGTGTGGACTCGAAGTCAACTTTCCCGACTCTTTCCGCAAAACGATATTTCCAGCTGGCGTGCGGTGTGGGACACGTATCTCTCCAATAATATTTACCCCGAGGTCTTCGCGGATCTCGCATCGGAATATGAGCTTGCCATTCATGATGCGGCCAAACGCACCCACACCAAAAGATCTGGACTTGATCCGGTCGAGCGACTCGCCCAGCATTTGATGATTGCCTATGTGTGGGGAATGGATCAGTCAGAGAAACTACTTGAGAGTTTCTTTCGCACTGCTTCAGGAAAGTATCGCGGTGTTGCAATTAATTGTGCGGGTCAAAACTACATTGCAGGTGCGAAACGATCCGAAGAAGAACAGATCGCGAGGCTCAAACAGTTATGGGTCGCAAGACTCAAAGGGACCAACGACCTGGAGGAATTGCGTGAATTTGGGTTTTGGGTGATGCCGTATGTCTTCGATGACGGATGGATGCTGGAAACCTTTATCTTGACGCTTCAGAGAACCGGCGGCGTTATCGACGGTCAGCACCAAATCGTTAAGTCTCTCGCTGAAGTTGCTACGGAGCATCCGATTCTATGTGCGAAAGCAATTTCGTTGATGATCCGCTGCCGAGACAATGATCAGCTCTTTTTGGGATACAACGATGATCTTCCCGTCGTTTTTCACAGCATTTACCAGACGGGAAACGAAGAAGCGGAACTACATGCCGATCGCGGACTTGATTGGTTAATCAAGCTCGGTTTTGACAATTTCCGTCATCTAAAAACCACCGCGCGTCGGGAAAAGAGGGAACATCTCGCAGGCGAGCATCATGCATAAGGCGCGGCCGCTGATACGAACAAAAATCAGCAAGTACGGCGACTATGAGATCACGATTAGTTCTTCGGCAGTGATCCTGATTTGTTGGGTTGTCCTATTGGCGCTGATCCTGCTCGGAGGCTTGCACGGAGACGACTTGACAGTATTGGTTAACAAGCTTCCAAGGTTTTGACCGGAATCCCTAGACCACGGAGAAACGACTTTTAGTACCCTCGCACGAGTCAGTGCGCGCGATTGACCCGGATCAGCTGGTGGGCTAGGTCGCCGACATTTTGAAGTTGGTCGTGAATTCGCCGAGCTTGACCCTCAAAATCGGGATCGAACGCGCGTAAGCGTCTTGTGGATCACCCGCGTTAGATCCAGCGAACAGGTAATTCTTGCGGCCCAAAGCCACAGCTCGCAAGGCACGTTCAGCCGCGTTGTTGTCGATTTCCAACACCCCGTCATCGCAGTATCGAAGCAATGGTGTCCAACGTCCGATGGCATAGTGAATCGCAACCGTGACGTCCGATTTCTTGGAGGGTTTGGTCAGAGATAGTTTGAACCAATGCTTCAGGTCATCGAGCAAATGTCGTTCACGCTCCTGACGAACCTTCTTACGCTCATCTAACGTTGTTAACTCCGGGTGAAATTCGGCTACGGCATCGTCTGTAAGTGAAGACGGCTTGCGAAACGAATCGAACATCAAAAATGTGTCAAATTGTGGCATCGTGAGCCTCCTCTGCCCGCCAGGCTCGATTCAACGGACACACCGTTGGGTCCGTGAAGTAGCCGCAGTTGTTGCACCGGACCACGCCGGGTTCGCTCTTCAGGTTTGTTTTGACAATCATCGAAGATGAACGGCTATTTTGCGGTGCGCGCACGCGGTGACACGTCCCTGGCGGGATCACGAGTACGTCATTGCCGGCGACCGTGTGGTGAACAAGATTGCCGCCTTCCAGGCAATCCATGACAAGGCTTCCTTCAAGCGTGACGTAGGTTTCCGTGCTGCCGGGGTGGTAGCCTGGAACTCCCGCATGCGCATCCTCGGGAAGCACCGAGAGCAGCATACCGACTTCTTTGCTCCCAAAACAGAAGTCGTTGTCCACGCGTCCACCAAACAACCAAATGGCCGGCTTCGCGCATGACCGCATCCAATGAAGAAGACTGTCTAGCGAATGATCGGACTGATTCAAAGCGGCCTCGATCAGCTCGCTTTGCCCTTGATAGGCCTCAGCATCCCGCCATTTCCTGGTACGCACTATGGGCCAGAAATCGACCATTGAGGTCCAGCCATATAGGCTGATGCTCGAATGCTCCACAGTGCAGTCTTGCAGGGTAGCAGGCAATGCCTTGTTGCACTCTTCGAGCACCTTCATAACCTCGATTGCCTGCTCTTTGGATGTTGTGTAACCCAGGCTCACGTGCAGTGCAGGGCCCGACTCAGCGGTCATACCCATGCGGACCAGCTGTGCATTCACGGCTGGACGCTCAAGCTTTAATGCTTCGAGCGTCGCCTTAGAGGCATCGTCGGGTTCCAGCAACGCCACTAAAGCGAACGCTTCGGGCCAAACGTGGAGCCCTTTGAACTGCAGCCGAACCTTCCACGGCGCGTTTGTCGTCACTCTAAGCGGTGGAAGTCCCGCCGGCAGCCGGCCGGCGCCGGATTGAGGTAGTCTCTGTAGGAACTCTTCGTATTCCGCACGGATATCGGCCGATCTAATGCTGTGGAGATTGAATATGTTCACGCTGTTCGCGAAAGTTGTGTGATATGTGGGTGGATCCAGCCAGCACAACCTCAAATCAGAGAGGATGCGCTCAAGATCTGGCACGGAATTCGCCAAACGCGCATAAAGTCCAACCTTCGGATCGTCAAGATCGCAGTCAAGTACCGGAAAGCCGTCGCGAATGCCGAACCCGCATGGTGGATCAAACAGCTCCGAAACTCCCCATACTTGGGTCGGAATCCAACGTCGAAACAAGTCTGCTCCCGGAAGCAAGCTAGCGATTTTAGGATTCTCAATCGGCAGTGCCATGTTAGCCTCCATTAGTAGCGCAACGTTACTTTAGTAACGGCACCAGAAATTGAAGCACAGACAGCCGCGCGTTGGTGAATTACCAGGTAACAGGATTTGAAAAGCGATTTGTCACAAATAACAATCCATTTTGTCGCTACTGGGTAACAGTTGGTAATGACAGACATCAATCAAGAATGGTTTGTCGATCATGCATTGGGCGATCCCAAAATCGCTTTCTGGAAGTACACCGAATGGCTGGATGGTGCCAGAAATCCCGATGACGAAGCGCGTCTACGCAAAGCTATAGAATCCGCGGCCGAACTGAGCCGCGCCGCAATCAGTTTCTATCGGGGTAATAAACTGCAGCATAAGCTGTCGAAACGAACCTTGGCTCAACTAGACTCGATGGTAGCGTCTTTGCAGTCGGACGATGAGTTTATCGCCGTACCACGGCGTCGGCTCGAGCGCCACCGCGGGTCCATCCGCGTTGCGCTGCTTACGGAGGTTGCGTCTCTCCCGAACTTTCGTTTCCACTTCGATGTCTGGCGAGGATTGGTGTGGGCGGCCCCGACCTATCATGCGACAATCGCGACTCACGAGGTCCTGAGCGCGCGTCAGCTTGAGGAAACGGGGCGGATTTTGCGAATCTACGCGCCTGACGCCGTTATCTATCTACGCCTATCGCCGACGAAGGAATGTTTAAGGCAGCTTCATGCGGCAGGGGTGGGCGCGGTTCTTGTGCACAGCGATGAATACGCGACGGAAAGCGCTCCTCTTCCAATCCTGGCGAATATTATTCCAAGCCATCGTTACATCCCCGGCGAGCTAGCGGGCCGGGTCCGTCAGTTCTTCCATGATCGCAAACATCGGGGCGTGTCGACGACACCGAGAAAGGTCGTCATCCTTGCGATGAAGGCTGAACTGGGATCCCTTCGTTATAGGAGGATCGAGGCTCTGAAGCGCGCCTTCCGGTCTTTCGACGATCTCATTATTCAGGAAGAGCTTGTTCTCGGCTACGGATTCCAGCATGCGCTTCAGGTGCTGCTGAAACACGATGACGGGCAAATTTATTGCTGCTTATCCGATGAACTCGCCGTCGGCGTAAGCCACTTCTTCAAGGCTCGGAACCGCGGCAAATCGCACGACAACCGAGCCGGGCGTCTGATTGTGGGGTATGACGATAGCCAACTCGCCAGGGAGCAGGGCATCTCTAGTTTCGGCCAAAACCTCGATGAGATCGGCAGAATCGCGATGGACCAGATCTCTGGATGGTGGGACAGCGGAGGGCAGGTCGAGCACATCTCTTTCCGACTGATTGAAACCGATGTCCATTTGGTTGCTCGTGGCTTCGACGAAGTTTCGAACGGCTAACAGGGCGAGTTGCGCTTCTTGCGCGATAAATTCCGTGCAACATTGCGACTGTGTTAAATGCTGGAGCATTGTGGCTTGCGAACAATATTGCCTCTTATGACCTGCGATCCGCCTTCCTTTTTTCCTTGAGAGCGTAGTGCCGAAATGCCGAAATTGTGCTAAGGCTTCGTTCAATTTCGAAATTCCTTATCCGAAACTCAACTCCAAACGCCGGGGATTACCCGAAGACATTTAGGACACGCACCGTTTTTGACCTTCATTTGCCGGACGCGGAATCCGTACCGTTCGATGAGCAGCTCGTTGCATGCGGGGCAGTACGTGTTCTCCGTGTTGCCGACGAAGCCGGGACGGTTGCCCGCGTATACGAAATGTAGTCCCGCCGTCCTGCCGATCTCCGTCGCTCGCAGCAGTGTGGAAACCGGCGTGTTGTCCGGATCTCGCATGCGGTAATCCTGATGAAATGCAGTGACGTGCCACGGGATGTCGGGAGAAATGGTCATTAAGAATTCGGCGATGTCGCGCAGTTCTTCGTCGCTGTCGTTGAAGCCGGGAATGATGAGAGTGACGATCTCGAGCCAGATCTTCATCGCGTAGAGTCTCTGGATTGTCTCGAGGACATTCTTCAGCAAGCCGCCGAGCTTTCGGTAATTCGGATCACGAAAGCTTTTGAGATCGACCTTATAGAGATCCACCCACGGGCGGATGTAATCGAGAACTTCCGGAGTGCCGTTGCCGTTCGATACATACGACGTCTTCAGACCGGACTGTTTGGCCAGCTTGAAGATTTCGACCGCCCACTCACTGGTGATCAGCGGTTCGTTGTAGGTGCTGGTGACGATTCGCGCGCCTTGTTGTGCGGCAAAGTTCACGAACTGAACCGCGGTGAGCTTGTGCGGCGGCGAGACGGCGTTGGGATCGCGCAGCGCCTGGGACGTCACCCAATTCTGGCAGTACGCGCAGTGAAAGTCGCAGCCGAGCATTCCGAAGCTCATCGCGAGGGAGCCGGGCAACGCGTGGAAGAACGGCTTTTTTTCTACAGGGTCTACTTGAAGTGCGCCTACGTAACCATGCGGAACTAAAAGTCTTCCGCCCCGATTAAAGCGGACGCGGCAGATGCCGTCGAGCCCGTCGAAGATCACGCAGCGGTGGCCACATGCCACGCAGCGGAGCCGCCCGTTTTCGAGCGGTTGATAGAGCTCGCCTTCGACCGTGAAGTTCTGCAGAACCTCTTTAAGAGTCGTACTCATAAACATTTCGTCGTGAAGCCCGTCGCTGCGCTCCGGGTTCAGACAGTTTTCGCACGATGTGCGGAACCCGGAGCGCAGCGACGGGCTTCATGAGACCACGTTACAAAATCTGTTTTCCGAAAGCCGACAAAATCAACTCCGTCCCGAAATGCGCGGTTTTGTTTTTCTCGTCGAGGATAGGGTTGATCTCGGTGATCTCGAAAGAAACCATCTTCCGGGTGTCCGCGATCATTTCCATCGCCAGGTGTGCTTCCCGATAGTCCGCTCCGCCGCGGACGGGAGTCGCCACGCCCGGCGATTCGATGGGATCGAGGAAATCGGCGTCCAGCGTGGCGGCGAATCCATCCGTTCCTTTCATGACGATCGACAGCGCCTCGTCCAGGACCGTACCGATCCCGCGCTTGTCGATTTCCTTCATCGTAAAAACGCGCATTCCGGACCGCTTCACGAGTTCTCGTTCGGCGCGATCAACGTCACGCAGGCCGACCATCACGGCATTTTCCGGATGAATCTTCGGCGCAAAGTCGAAGATGTGGGTCAGCTCTTTGGCGCCGTATCCGAGAATAGCGGCCATCGGCATCCCGTGGACGTTTCCGCTTGGAGAGGTTTCCGGCGTGTTCATGTCCGCGTGAGCGTCGAACCAGATCAGTCCGAGCTTCCGGTTGTCCCGGCGAAACCCCTCCGACATTCCTGAAACGGTTCCAACCGCGATGGAGTGATCGCCGCCGAGAACGAGAGGAATCTTGCCGGCTTCGTAAGCCTTGAGAACCGTTTTGGCCAGGTGCTGACAGGCCTCTGCAATTTCGCGGAGGTACTTGGCTTTGGGATCGCCGTAATGGCGCATCTCGGGAATGATGACGTCCATATCGCCGAGATCTTCCACGTCATATCCGAGTTCCTGCAGCTTTTCGTTGAGGTCGGCGTAACGAAGCGCCGACGGTCCCATGTCGACGCCACGGCGATCTGCGCCGAGGTCCATCGGCACACCAATGATTGAAATTCGCGACATAATGCCTCTACATATCTTACCAGCGTGCCGCCGTTAAAATTTGGCGAAGCCTGGAAACCGAGGGAACGGAATGACATCGCGAATGTTTTGCATACCCGTGACGTACATGAGCAGCCGTTCGAAGCCGAGGCCGAAACCGGAGTGAGGCACAGTTCCAAATTTTCGAAGTTCGAGATACCACCAGTAGTTTTGCTCCGGTAATCCCATTTCGCGAATCCGGCTCAGGAGAACCTCGTGACGTTCCTCGCGCTGCGATCCGCCGATGATTTCGCCGAGCCGTGGGACCAGCATGTCCATGGCGCGAACCGTTTTGCCGTCGTCATTCACCTTCATATAGAACGCTTTGATGGCCCTGGGGTAATTCACAACGAACACGGGTCCTTTGATGTACTCATCGGTGAGATACCTCTCGTGTTCGGTTTGAAGGTCCATGCCCCATTGCACCGGGAAATCGAATTTCCTGCCGGACCTCTCCAGCACCTGGATCGCTTCGGTATAGTCCAGCTTTTCAAATTTCGAATCGGCCAGCTTGCGCAGAGTCTCCACGAGTCCGGGTTCCTTCACCCATTCCCGGGAATGGAGGAAAGCGAGTTCGTCTTCGCAATTCTCGAGAAGGTAGCTGATGACGGATTTGATGAACGCCTCGCCCAGCTCCATGTTGCCCTCGAGATCCAGAAACGCGACCTCGGGTTCGATCATCCAGAACTCGGCCAGATGTCGTGGCGTGTTCGAGTTTTCCGCACGGAACGTTGGACCAAAGGTATAGATTTTTTTCAGCGCCGTCGCCACGATCTCTCCTTCCAGCTGACCGGAGACCGTCAGGCCCGCCTCGGCCGCAAAGAAGTCTTTCGCAAAATCGACGTGGCCGTCGATTTTCGGAATGTCGGGCAGATCCAGCGTTGTGACGTGAAACATTTCGCCGGCACCCTCGCAATCGGACGTCGTGATGATCGGCGTGTGAACATAGTAGAAGCCCTGCTCGTTGAAGAACCGGTGAATTGCGAACGCGGCATGACTGCGGACGCGAAACACCGCGCCGAGCGTGTTCGTCCGCGGACGAAGGTGTTGGATCTCACGGAGGAACTCCAGGGTGTGCCCTTTCTTCTGCAGGGGGTATGTTTCGGCGTCGGCCTCCCCGACAATGTGAACGTCGGACACGCGAAACTCGTATTTCTGTTTCGAGCCGGGCGAGTCGACGAGCGATCCAACCGCTTCGATGGCAGCGCCCGTGGTGATGCGCTGTGCGATCGCCGCGTAACTCGGAAGCGTCGGCTCGATGACGAGCTGCAGGTTTTTGATCGATGTCCCGTCGGAGAATTCAATGAACGAAACCTGTTTCGACATTCGATGGCTGCGCACCCACCCTTGAAGCCTGAACGGTTCTGCCGGCGCGCCGCCTTGATGCACGATTCTCAGATCAACGATTTTCATTTTTCACCAATTTATATTTGAGCCGGTATTCTTCGATCGAGTTGTGGACCTCTTCCCAAAGCTCGCGAAGCCGCCCGCGGACGCTGTCTCCTTTGCCGATCTGCTCGCCGCGGGCTTCGAACATCAGGTGTCCGCTGTATTTCGCAAGAAACAGCTTTTCGATGAATGCGGGCCAGTCGATTTTGCCGTCGAAGGGCCACAGGTGGTCGTCCCGTTCGCCGTGGTTGTCGTGAATATGGGTGGCGTCGACGAAATCCAGATCGCCGGTCACGCCTTGCAGGTGACCGTGACCGGTATCGTAGCAAATGCCGACATCCGTCAGCTCTGCGGCCGTCCGGAATTCCTGCATGCGATCGATGGTTGAAATTCCGTTGGGAATGTTCTCGAGCATCACCTTGACGCCGGCGAACTGGCGGATCTGAAAAATCGCCGCGAAGGCGTATTCAAACACGGCTGGATTGTACGGATCGCCCGGGTTTCCGAGATGCATCACGACGTACTCCGGGCGAACCCAGTCCGTCAACTCCAGGCAGCGCTTGAGCTCGTCCAGCGCGGCATCGCGATGACGACGCTCCGATTCAAGGTATGAAATCCAACGGCGGTTTGTGCCCACGCCCTCGAGAAACGGGAGATGAATCGACGGAGACGGCAACCGGTTTTCGCCAAACCACCGTCCAACCGAGCGCAGCAGGTCACGGTTATGAAAGTCGAAATGCGGCCGATTGCAGAACAGCTCTATTCGCTCATATCCCGATTTGCGCAACGACTCCAGAAGATCGACGGTGACCGAGGCGCTGCGATAAAACTGAGTCGAGATGCCGAATTCCATCCGGTGAGCATAACAAATCGGTGAGAGACGCAAGGGGAAAGGGATAAATGCTATGATCACCCGAATGGGTTCGCGGCTTCGTCTTGTCTGTGTCCTGCTCTGCGCGGTGTCGATGCCGGTTCGAGCGCAGGTTTACCCGCCGGTTGTCATCGACGCCGACCTCCGATTGTTCACAACGATGGTTGCGTTGAATGCGGCCGGATACGACGTCGAGCTGGCGGCTCGTTATCACCCGGTCCGGGCTTATGCGAGGAACCTGGCGCAGCAGCTGGATCCCGACCTCATCGGCAGATTGAAAGATTTCTATAAGGCGCATAAGCGATCGCAGCCCGATGACGCGCAGCTTTCGAAGTACATTTCGCTCGCCCTCCTGCTGACGGATCCTCCGGAACTCAAGCTGCCCGGCCGCGAAGAGAGCATGCCGCCGGACGCCCGCGACGTGAAAGATTTTGTCGAACTGATGCGAGAAGTCTACGCGAAAGCGCGGCTCACCTCGTCATGGGTTGAAGTGAAGCCGCAATACGACGCCGAGATGAATCGTCTCGGGCCATCGATTCGAGAGCAGTTGGTTCGAGCGGACGGTTACCTTCGCGTTCCTATGGGCGGCCGCGTCTCGGGTGCGGGATCACTGGCGATCCTGGTGGAACTTGCCGCGCCGGTGAACAGCGTCAATGTCCGCAGCGATCAGGAGAACTACTCGATCGTTCTTGGGCAATCCGCGGCGTCGCATATGGACGAGATCCGTCACGCGTATCTCCATTTTCAGCTCGACAAACTTGTCGCCCTGAACGCCGGTCGCGCCACGAATGGGGCGTCGCTGCTGGATTTGTTGAAGAACGTTGAGGGAATTCAGCCCGCCTACAACGGCAACTATCATTTCATGATGACCGAGTCTCTGGTGCGTGCCGTCGAAATACGAATGGACCGCATTGCCTCGGCGCGTGCGAAGGAGTTGTTGGACGGCTATTACCGGTCGGGCCTGCTGCTGGTTCCCTATTTTTACGATGCGCTGGCGACTGCATTTGAGGGCCAGGACGGCGGCATACGCGACGTCTTTCCCCGGATGGTTGCAGGTATCACGCTCGCAGACGAGCAGAAGCGCTTTGAATCGACGTTTATGCAAATCCCCGTGTCGCAGAAGGTGGTTGCCGGGGCAGAAGTGCCCGCGCCGGAACCCGAACAGCCGGCCAATCCGGTAAAGGATTTACTTAAAGAAGGTCAGGCGGCGCTGACGGCCAACAGCAATGAAAAGGCCAGGGCGGCATTCAATAAGGTCCTCGCCGAACTCGACAGGAACAACGGCGCCGCTTTCTACGGCCTCGGACTGGTCGCGTCCAGGGAGGGCGACAGCGAGAAAGCTCGCGAGTATTTCGATCGAACAGCCCAAAACGACACCGTTGACGCGTCAATGAAAGTTTGGGCATTCATCTATCTCGGACGTATTTTCGATCTCGAATGCGAGCGTCCACGCGCACTCCAGTACTACCAGCAGGCAGTGAAGCTTGGAGACAACACGATGAACGCACAGGCAGCAGCCCGGGAGGGGATCCGGAAGCCTTATGGCGATGCCTGCGGCCTTGACATAAGTGGCCGCAACTATTAGTCTTTTGCTTCTTTTAAACCTCGTAAGGAGACAGTCCGAATGATGACTAGAAAGGGCATTGCGGCCACCGCAATGCTACTCGCTCTCGCTGTAAGTTCGCCCCTCATGGCCCAGCGGCCGCGTAACGCCGACGCCGGTCAGCGAGGCGCACCACCGGTCGACTACCGTCCCAAGGCTTCAAGTGCGGAAGAGTTCAGTGCCTTTCAGGCATTGAACGCCGAGACCAACTCTGCCAACAAAATCACTCTGGCGGATCAGTTTCTGACGACCTATCCGAACTCCCAACTCGCCGGTTTCGTTCAACGATTCCGCATGCAGGCTTTCACCATGCAGGGAAAATACAAAGAGGCGATCGCTGCGGGTGAGGCCGGACTTGCTCTGGAAACCAAGTATCTCGAGAACCTGCTCGCAAAAGCGGATGCCGAAGCTGCCGCGGCGAAGACCACCACCAACAGCAAGGATAAGGACAAGGACAAGAACAAGAACGCCGCCGCCACTCCGCCTCCGATCGACAAGAACTCGGACGCTTTCAAGTCTCTTGTGGACGATACCGAAAAGGCGATGATGTACTACTACCAGAACATCATGACCGCCTATCAATCCTTGAACGACGCCGCCAAAACGATCGAGTGGGGCGAGAAAGCTCTCGGTCAAAATCCTGACGACCTGCTCACCTTGCTCACTGTCTCCAGCGTGATGGCGGCCCGGCCGTCTACGGATCAGAAAGAACTGGAAAAGCAGATGAAGCAGGCCGAAGAACACGCGAAGAAGGCACTGACACAGGTCAGCGCTCTGATGAATAGTCCGATGGCGGCGCAAATGAAGCCGGAGGACAAGGCAAGCCTGCAATCCACCATTCACCAGACGCTCGGGCGAGTTTACTTCAACCTGAAGAAGTACTCCGATTCGCAGAAGGAATACGGCGCTGCCATCGTTGCAAAAAAAGACGACGGCGACTCGTACTTTTATCTGGGATTGGCGTTTGCTCAGGACAAACCTCCGAAAGTTGAAGATGCGATGGAAGCCCTCGCAAAAGCTGTCTACTTGAAGGGCGCGACCGGCCCTCAGGCGAATGACGTACTGAAGCAGCTGTACCAGAACGTTAAGAAGTCGATGGACGGCTACGACGACTACATCAAAACGGCCGGGGCAAAAATCGGTAAGTAAAGTAGTTCGAGGAAGAGATGCGGGAGATTTGGGGACGCACACCTGAACTGCGGCGTGGGTCCTCGAATCGACCGCATCTCCGAATCTCTGACATATGCAGAGCCTCGACGATCTCCAAACGGACCTTCGCTATCAATTTCGCGATCCTCAGCTCCTCACCAAAGCGCTCACGCACAGTTCCCACGCTCACGAGTCGAACGCTTCGGTGGGCGACAACGAACAGCTCGAGTTCCTCGGCGATGCGATTCTTGGCTTTCTGATCAGCGACTTCCTGTTTCGCGCTCACCCCGGTCTGAGCGAAGGGCAGCTTTCCAAGCTCAAAGGTTTTTTCGTCAGCGCCGCCAATCTCGTAAAATTTGCCGAGCAGTTGCGACTGGGTGACTACTTGCATTTGGGACGGGGCGAAGAGCGCACCGGCGGACGTTCGAAACAAACGCTGCTCGTGGACGGCTTCGAGGCTATTATCGGGGCGATTTATCTGGACAGCGGTATCGACGAGGTCCGAAAGCTGGTACATCGATTTTTTCAACCGCAGATCGACGATGTCTGCGATCCGTCGGCTTCCGTGTCCGACTTCAAAAGCGCGCTGCAGGAACTCATTCAGGCGAGGCAAAAGGCAAGGGCAGACTATATCGTTACCGGCGAAACCGGTCCGCATCATCAAAGGCTGTTTGCAGTCGATGTTATTGTGGATGGGCGAGCAATCGCGAGTGGACTCGGATTGACCAGAAAGGCTGCGGAACAGGCGGCGGCCCGAGAGGCGCTGGATCGGTTTAACCGCGAACAAAAACTATGACGGAAATCACATATAAGAAGTCGACGGCACGCGAGTATTTCGAATCGCTCGTGATCACCGTCATTCTGGCGCTCTTTGGGACGACCTTTATTGTCCAGGCGTTCAAGATTCCAACGCCCTCCATGGAAGACAATCTTCTCGTCGGCGATCACCTTCTGGTGAACAAATTCGCGTTTGGTTCGCGCGGATCCTTCGTTGATAAGGTCATGCCTTTCCGCGACATCCATCGCGGCGACGTGATCGTGTTCCGGTATCCGAAAGACCTTACCAAACACTACGTCAAGCGTGCCATCGGTCTTCCGGGTGATCACATCAAGGTCGTCGACAAGCAGGTCTACGTGAATGGTCAGGCCCTCAACGAGCCCTACAAGTTTCACAAGAGTCCGCCGGGATCGTATGCCGATCCGTTTCGCGACAACTTTCCGCCGACGCCTCATCCGAATTTGATCTATCACGGTGCCGATGAATCGCCGTACTGGTACGAAGACTTTGAGAAGGATGGAGAGATCGTCGTGCCGGAGGGCTATTTCTTCGGTATGGGCGATAACCGCGACAACAGCTCGGACAGCCGATATTGGGGATTCATCGCTCGCGACCTGATCGTCGGAAAGGCGTTGATCATTTACTGGTCCTTCGAAACGGATTCCGACGAGTACCGTCGAACAGGTGTATCGGATCGCGTCCAGCAGGTTACCGATCTTGTGACGAACTTCTTCCGGAAGACTCGCTGGTCTCGTACTTTCAAAATCATCAGGTAATTGGTCGTGGTGGATGATGAAAAGACTTGTACTGGCCGGTATGACACTCGCGGTTCTCGGAATCGCGGGTTTCTTTGTTTTCCGTAGTATTTCGGCGCAGGAGTCTTCGGCCGGAGCCCAGGTTGTTTCCAGACACGCCGCGCAATCCCTACAGAACAAAATCGACGACGTTCACAAGGTTGAGGCGTCAGGGGATCCGCAGCACAGGGACAATGAGGTCGAAGTGAGCGAGGTCGAGCTCGAATCGTACGTTCTGTTCGAGCTGCGCGAGAAGATTCCGGCGCAGCTGGACTCGATTCGCGTTCAGCTCACACCCGGCGCCATTTCTGCGGACACGCAGATCACGTTCACATCGAACGCGACCGGCAATTCGATGCTGGATGCGCTTGTTGGCGGCACGCATAACCTGTTCGTGAAGGGCAGACTCTCGGGATCGGACAGCATGGGTAAGTTCGATCTGGACGAAGTCCGCGTGGATGGAATTCCGGTGCCGAAAGTTTTGATCCAGACTCTTGTCGACAAATACGTGAAACCGAAATACCCCGATGTCGATCTGAAAGCGCCTTTCGACCTGCCCTGGGGAATTCGCTCCATCGACATTCAAACGGCAAAAGCCCGAATCGTGTATTAGGCCACTGCCGTCCTGTCATACGTAATTCATACCGTGGATAGGCTGTAAAGATGTAGCTGGGACGGCAGCTCTAGCCTGATTTGGCGGCGCGGAAAATGTAGTTGATGTTCGACCGTTCTTCGGCGATCAGGTCAAAGTTGAATCGATCCAATCTCTCTTTCAAATCGTCGAGATAAAAATATCCAAACTTGAGCAGCCGATCTGCCATCCGGACGTAAAGCGGAGGACGCCGGGGACCAAGCGTTGTCTGGCACACAAAATCGCCGCGCAACTTCAGCACGCGCGCAATCTCGCCGACCGCCTGGTCCTGATTGCTGAACAACTGCAGGGCACCGCAGCAGGTGATCGCGTCAAAGGTTTCGTCCTTGAACGGCAGGGCCAGCGCGCTTCCACGCATGTAGATGGCATTCGTCAAGCCTTCTTTGCGGGTTAAACGCACGGCACGCTCGAGCATTTTAGGGGAGAGATCAAAGCCGATGACATTGGATTGGGGAAATCGCCGCGCGATGCGGCGTGTGAATGTACCCGGGCCGCACGCCAGATCCAGGAGCAACCCGCGCCGTGGAGGAATCAGCGCGGCGATACGATCGACGTCTTTCGGGAAGGAATGTTTGCTGGCGATGAAGTAACCGATCGGCCGCCACAGGCCGTCATAGATGAAATCGACAATCGGCGCGCATTCCATGAGCGCTTGAATGGGCGTGATCTGTTCGGAATGCTCTTCGTACAAATCGAGGTAACCAGCACGGACGGGAAACACCGCGCCGCAACCCAAACACGACAATCGGCCGGAACTTCCGAAAATGTGCTCGGAGTGATTTGCCGAATACCAATGTGTACGGTGTCCGCCGCATTGCGAGCACTGAAACGCGGAGAAAATCTCCGCCACTGATTCGGTCATGCCCGTTTCTTCCGGCCTTTCTGAGCTCTCGCAACGATTCCAAAATCAACAACATGATGTAACGGGGCGTTCAGATTACCGATTTCCCGGATCAGGCGCAAGCCTTCAGGGCGGCGGCTTTGGGTCTTAATTTCTCCTCCGTCCCGAAACTCCAACAATCCCGTACAATAGATCGATTATGGACTTCACCCTGGTCTCGTCTTATGCGCCGCGCGGCGATCAGGCGTCGGCGATTCAGCAACTGTCGAAGGGACTGAATGATGCGGAAAAGCATCAGGTGCTGCTTGGCGTGACCGGTTCAGGCAAGACGTTTACGATGGCGAAGGTGATCGAGAAGGTCAATCGTCCGACGTTGGTGTTGGCACACAACAAAACGCTCGCCGCGCAGCTTTATCACGAATTCCGAGGCTTCTTCCCGAATAACGCGGTGGAGTATTTCGTCAGTTACTACGACTTCTATCAACCGGAGGCTTACATCGCGGCCACCGATACCTACATCGAAAAGGAATCCACCATCAACGACGAAATCGACCGCCTGCGGCTGTCGGCGACTCGATCCTTGTTCGAGCGCCGCGACGTCGTGATTGTGGCGTCCGTCTCCTGCATTTACGGCCTTGGTTCACCGGAAGCCTACTACGGCATGCTCCTCATTCTCGAGCGCGGCCAGCGTGTGAGCCGGCGCGAAATCCTTTCGAAGCTTGTGGAAATACTGTATGAGCGTAACGACGCGGATTTTCGCCGCGGGACGTTTCGCGTGCGGGGCGACACGATTGAAGTACATCCCACTTACGAGAATGTCGGATTCCGTATCGAACTCTGGGGCGACGATGTCGACAAGCTCGCCGCATTCGATCCTCTGACGGGTGACGAAATCAGAACCTACGAGCGGCTCACCATCTATCCGAAAAGCCACTTTGTCATGCCGCGCCCACGGATCGAGGAAGCCGTGCTGAATATCAAAGCCGAACTCGGGGACTGGGAAACGTTGCTCGACCGGCAGGGACGATTATTGGAATCGCAGCGAGTGCATCAAAGAACGCTGTTCGATATGGAAATGATCAAGGAGGTCGGGTACTGCCACGGGATCGAGAACTATTCGCGACACTTCACCGGACGCAATCCCGGCCAGCCGCCGCCAACGCTTCTGGATTATTTGCCGCAGGATTCGCTCATGTTCATCGACGAAAGCCACCAGACAGTGCCGCAGCTCCGCGGGATGTATCACGGCGACCGTTCGCGAAAAGAGAACCTCGTGGAGTATGGATTCCGTCTGCCGTCCGCGCTCGACAACCGTCCCCTGACCTTTGAAGAGTTTGAAAGGCGCACGAATCAAATCATCTATGTTTCCGCTACGCCGGGTCCTTACGAACTTACGAAGACGGGAGGTGCCTTCGTCGAGCAGGTCATTCGGCCGACCGGTCTGACGGATCCCGAAGTGGAAGTGCGGCCGGTGAGAGGGCAGATCGACGATCTGCTTCATGAAATTCGCCTCCGTTCCGACAAAAACGAACGGGTCCTGGTCACAACATTGACGAAACGCATGTCAGAAGATCTGGCCGAGTATTACACCGAAGTCGGCGTGCGCTGCCGCTATCTGCACTCGGAGATCGACACGTTGGAGCGCATCAAAATCCTGCGCGGCTTGCGGAAGGGCGAATTCGCTGTCCCGATCGGCATCAACCTGCTTCGAGAGGGACTGGATCTGCCCGAAGTTTCGCTCGTCGCGATACTCGACGCCGATAAGGAAGGGTTTCTGCGGTCCGCCGATTCTCTGATTCAAACCATGGGTCGTGCGGCTCGTCATGTCAACGGCAGAGCGATTCTGTATGCGGACAACATGACGGATTCGATGAAACGCGCCATCGGCGAAACGAACCGGCGCCGTGAAATTCAAACCCGATACAACCTGGAGAACAACATCACTCCGGAGAGTATCGTCAAACCCGTGGACATGACCCTCGTTGCGATTGCCGATGCGGATTATGTGACCATCCCCGAGGAAAAGATCGAAGAGAACGTTCCCGACGACCCGGAGAAGGTCGCCGAACTCATTGCCAGGCTGGAAACGCAGATGCGGGAAGCCGCCAAGAAATTCGAATTCGAGCGCGCCGCCGAGCTGCGCGACAAGGCGCGGTCGCTGCGCGCGAAATTACTGGATGTCTAGACGCGGTGGTACAATCCAGCGCAGGGAGTCCCCGGTATGAGCAAGATCCTCGCTATGCTTTTGTTCCTGGCGCAGCTCCCGAACGGAAATGCGCTCTTCGATCAATCGGATTACGGCGCTGCCGCCGCCGCGTATGAAAAAGTCCCGCCGGCCGAGCGGACTGCGCCGATTCTGAATCGCCTCGGAATTGCCTACCACTTTTTGAACAAACTCAAGGAAGCCGAAGCAGCGTACCGGGATTCCGTCAAGCGTGATCCGAAGTACAGCGATGCCTTCAACAATCTGGGAGTCCTCAATTATTCGAGAAAGAATTTCGCCGAAGCTGAGCGCCAGTTTCGAAACGCCCTGGAAGTCGATCCTGAAAGCGCACCGGCTCGCCAGAATCTTCGTGCAACCCGATACGCTCGTGAGAACGGCCGTAAAGCGCGCGACGCCGCCATCGAAGCCGAGAAGGAAAAAGCGCTGTTGATTGAGGAGCGCACGTCCGACGCGTTGATCGCACACATGCTCATGCCCGCGAAGGATGTGGATGAAGCTTCGCTGCACGAAAAGCGCGCGGACTCCTTCATGGCGCGCAAGATGTACGACGACGCGGTGATCGAATACCGCAAATCGATCGGCATCGACAAGTACAACGCCTCTGTCGTCAACCGCCTGGGCGTGGCCTATCTTCAATCGCAAAAGCTTCGAGAGGCCGAACAGAATTATCGTGAGGCTCTGAAACTCAATCCTTATTACATCGAGGCTCTCAATAATCTCGGCGCAGTCGAGTTCATGAAGAAGAATTATGATCGTGCGCTCGACCAATATGGGAAGGCCCTGAAGTCCCGCCCCGAATCGTCGATCATTTTGCGAAACGTCGCGGCGTGTCTGTTTGCGATGGAGCGCTACGATGAAGGAATCGAAGTATACAAAAAGGCCCTCAAGATCGATCCGCAGTTGTTCGAACACGCCGGAGGTTTCGGATCGATCATTCAGACAACGACGCGTAACGATTCGATGCAAAACTTCCACCTTGCCAAAGTGTTTGCGGGCGCCGGCGACATTGATCGCGCAATCTCGCTCTTGTACAAGGCTTATGAAAGCGGCTTCAAGGATGCCAAGATGCTCAAGGCCGAGCCTGCGTTCAATGGCCTACATGAGGATGAGCGTTTCCAGAAGCTCCTGGAAGTGATGACCGCCAATCAACCGGCTCGGCAATGACTTAGATCCCGCGTGGAATACCTCGATTTCGCCGTCGAATTGGCACGCGCTGCCGGCGATGTTTTGAAACACTACGCCGGCCGCGAGAAGCACATCGAATTCAAAGGCCGTGCCAACCTTGTCACCGTCGCAGACAAGCAAAGCGAATCGCTGGTCATTGACGCCATTCGACGCCGCTACCCCAATCATTCCATTCTTGCTGAAGAGTCCGGTGCGCTTGCTGCGACGGGAGTCACGGAAGGTCAGTGGGTGATTGACCCTCTCGACGGAACCACGAACTTTGCGCATCAATACCCGTTCTACTGCGTTTCCATAGCGTTCGAACAAGCCGGAGACGTCACCTGTGGCGCGATTTACGATCCGGTTCGTGATGAGATGTTCAGCGCTTCGCGTGGCAGCGGAGCGTTTTTAAATGGTCAACGCCTGACCGTGTCGGATGTGCCAAAGCTTCGCGACGCGCTGCTGCTGACCGGATTTCCATACAACATGCGCGAGATCATCGACACTGTCGCGGGGCAATTCCGCGCGTTCCTGATGGAGAGTCAGGCCGTACGCCGCGGCGGCTCGGCCGCCCTCGATCTGTGCTATCTCGCCGCCGGCCGATGCGACGGTTTCTGGGAATTGAATCTTCACCCGTGGGATACCGCCGCCGGAACAATCATTCTCGAAGAGGCCGGAGGTCGTTTGACGGACTTTACGGGCAATCCATTCTCGATCTACATGAAAGAAATTGTCGCATCCAATTCTCGAATTCACGACGAACTGATTTCCGTTCTCGCAACCTGGCGAAATCACTTGCGCTGAGTCCGCTACCAATATTCAATGCTCGCCATGTGGATACTCGCTCTGCTCTTTGCGTTGCAGAACCCGAATCAGGTTCCTGCGCCTCCAGGTATACCGCTCAGCGGCGTCTATCGGCTCACCGGCAGGATTGCCGTCGATAAAGGCGAACTGCCCCTTGTTGAAGTGCGGCTCAAGAACGACTACGGATCGATCGTGCAAGCCGTTCAATCCTTCTCCAACGGCACGTTTCGTTTCGATAATGTCACGTTGGGCCAATATAACGTCGAAGTTGCCGATTCGAGATTCAATCTGGTGACGATCTTCCTCTGGCTAAGGGATCCCGAGGACACGGCGAACGAGATTGTTGTGAAACTGGTCCGGAACGAAGCGGGATCGAAGCCGCCCGCGGACTCTGGCGAACTGGACTTCAGCCGGCTGGAGCTCGACGCGGCAATACCAGCGGCAGCTCTTCAGGAATTCAGGAAAGGCGTCGAGGCGGCTCGAAGCAAGAGCAAGGACGATCCGCCGGACACTCACTTCAAGAAAGCCATCCAGATCTATCCCGATTTCTATGAAGCGCACTATCAACTCGGACTCGAGTATGCGCGGCAACGGCGTGGAGCCGAAGCCCTTCAGGAAGTGGAGCGCGCCGTGTCGCTGAAACCTACCGCGATCGCGTCACTGAGCATGCTGGGACGGCTTTACGTGGAAGGCGGTCAAAACGAAAAGGGAATCGCCACGTTGCTTCGAGTCGGAACGCTCGGCACGTTGACCGCGGATGACCGCTACTATCTCGGCCTCGGCTTCTACAAGATCGACAACACCGCCGCCGCCCAGCAGCAGTTCGAACAAGCCATCGCGCTCGCTCCAAACAAGAATCCCGCCGCGTATGTGCAGTTGCACAACGCGTATGTCCGGAACGGCAATCCCACGGCGGCACTCGGCGCCCTCGAGAGTTATTTGCGGTTATTTCCAAACGATCCGAATCACAAGATCATCGAGGAGAATGCGAAAAAACTCCGTGCGAGTCTCGGCAAACCGTGAGTTTTAGCTCAGACGGTGCGTGCGCCGACAGGCGCAGAGCACGCTGGAGGCGTGTGAGGACGATAGCCCCGGGTGGAGCGCAGCGACAGCCGATCTTGCCACGCACCCTTCCAGGGCCCTTCCAGGGTGCGTTTCAGTGGCTCCGTGATCCGGGGTGCGCGCAAAACAACGTGCGCCACACCGTCTAAATTCCTGACACGGAGGCGTGTATATTACGCCATCTTGACGACAATCATGGTTCGATCATCGGACGGGGCGGCGCGGCCGGCGAACTCCTCGACAGCGACGTCGACAGCTCTGACGATTTCTCTCGCTGATTCGTGACTGAATCTTCGGCCAATGTCCGCGAGACGCTTCAGCCCGAACTCCTCTCCGGCTTCGTTTCTCATTTCGATGACGCCGTCGGAGTAGTAAACGAGGACATCACCACTCTCCAGGGAAACCTCTTTTTCCTCATACTCGGATTCGGGGAACAAACCTAACGGGACACCTGCAAGCTGAAGGAATCGGGCTTCACCGTTGTGAACGAGTAGCGGATAAGGAAGGCCGGAGTTTGCGATTGCGAGTTTCCTCGTTGTGGAGTCGTAGATGGAAAAAGTCAGGGCGAGGTACTGCCCTTCAATCGGACGCTGATAAAGCGTCTTGTTCACGAGTGCCAGCATTTGACCCGGAGGATATTTCCGGCCGGCGCGCGTTCGAATGATTCCGCTCGACAGCGCTCCGTAGAGCGCAGCGGGCGCACCCTTGCCCGCCACATCGCCGACGACGATAGCCAGCCGTCCATCGTCGTATTGAATGAAATCGTAAAGATCGCCTCCGAGATGAGCGACGGGCTTGAACAGAACCGCGAGCGACAAGGGATCGATCGACGGGAGCTCTTCCGGCATCAGCTGGTGTTGGATCTCTCTCGCGATCTTCATTTCCCGATCCATACGACGTTCGTTTTCGGAAACACGCTCGTAAAGCTCCGCGTTCGCCAGGGCCGCCGCGATGCGCGTGCCAAGGGTGACCAGAAACCGTTCGTGATATTCGGTGAAATAGTTCAACTCCGTGCTTTCAAGATCGACGATTCCGATGACCCGTTTCTTGTGCACTAACGGTACCGCCATCTCCGACCGCGTTTCCGGATGGATCGCCAGATACCTCGGATCCTTGGTGACGTCGCCGATGCGCAGCGGCTCCTTCAACTGCGCGGCAGTGCCCACCAGTCCGGTTCCAACAGGCAGAATCAGTTTCTGCGAATCGAGCTCGTTGTAACGGATGATGATGCGTGGACGAAGCACCTGCTGCTTCTCGTCGAGCATGAAGATCGAAAAAATCTGGTAGTTGATGGTCGACTTCACAGCGGCGGCAATCCTGTGGACGAGTTCGTCCACTTCGAGCGTGGATCCCACCTCGACGCTGATTTTATAGAGCAGAGCCAACGATTCCCGGTTTCGCCGCTCGCTTTCATACAACTTTGCGTTTTCGATGGCGATCGCGATCTGGCTTGCCAGAAGGCTCAGCAGCCGGACCTGCTCATCGTTGAAATACCCGACTTCGGGGCTCTCGATATCGAGCACGCCGACAACGGCGTTCTTGCTGATCAGCGGTACCGCCAACTCCGATCGCGCGGCCTGAACGGCTTCGATATATCGGGGATCCGTGCGAACGTCATCGACGACGAGCGGCTTCCGCTCCTTGGCGGCAGTTCCAACGAGTCCGTCACCCATGGCGATGCGAAGGTTTTGAACGACGTCGGCGGAGTGACCGACCGCGAATCGAAAATACAGTTCCTGCCGTTCTTCATCGAGCAGGAAAATTGCGAAAATCTGAAATGGAACGATTCGCTGTGTCAGTTCGGCGATTTTCCGCAGCAGCTCATCCAGATCGAGAATCGACGTGATCTCGTGGTTGATTTCGATCAGCGTGGCGAGAAATTGCGGGTCCGTAGTGAAGACGGCGTGTTCGGACTTCATATCGTCAGCGGCCTCGCCCCGCCTCCTCGATGATCTTGATCCCCGAGCTCGTCCCCAGTCGTGTGGCACCGGCTTGAAGCATCTGTACGGCTTCATCGTAGGACCGGATTCCCCCGGCGGCCTTGATTTGAATTTCTGGAAGCAGATGGGATCGCATCAACCGGACGTCTTCAATGGTCGCGCCGGACGGACCGTATCCGGTTGAGGTTTTCATGAAGTCCGGCTTGACGCGATTTGCAATTTTGCACGCGCGAATCTTTTCCTCGTCGGTGAGATAAGCGGTCTCGATGATGTATTTCGTGTGGACGCCGAGTGTCCGCGCCTTCGCCGTCAGATGATGCATCTCGTCCTCGATGGACTTGTCATCCCCCGATTTCAGAGCCGCGATATTGATGACGAAATCCATCTCGTCGGCGCCGCGAGCCGCGCTGGAGCGCATTTCCGCTTCCTTGATTTCGGTGAACGTCACGCCGAACGGAAAGGCAATCACAGTGGCGATCTTCACTCGCGTGTCTTTCAGAAGCTCGCGCGCCATCGGGATGTACGACGGAAAGATGCACACGGCCGCCATTCCGTACTCGATAGCTTCGGTGCAGAGTTTGCGAATGTCGTTGGTTGTGCCGATCGGCCTCAGCAGTGTGTGGTCGATGTAGCGTCCGAAATCAGATTTCATGAATTGATGGCTGCGCCCTGTCGGGCTTGCATTCGCTCCGCTCATCTAAGACACGAATATCCGGAAGGTTCCGATAACGCTGGGCAAAATCGAGACCATATCCGACAACGAAGTCATTGGGGATCCGAAACCCGACATAGTCGAGCCTGCCTTCATACCGCGAGTTGCCCGGTTTTTCCAGAAGCGTTGCAACCCGGATCGAGCGCGCGCCCTTGTCCTGCAGAATGCGGTACACATGAGTCAGCGTGAGGCCGGTATCGACAATGTCTTCGACAATAATAATGTCCCGATCCTTGATCGCAACTTCGATGTCTTTTTCGATAACGATCGTGCCCGAGGACACGGTGGCGTCGCCGTAGCTCGACACCGACATGAAATCCACTTCAACCGGAACTTCCGGACTGACGCTCCGCAGAATATCCGCGAGGAACATGAAGCTTCCCTTGAGAATCGCCACGAGCGTTACGCTCCGTCCTGCGTAATCACGCGAAATCTGCCGTCCGATTTCGACACACCGCTGCCGGATCTGATCGCTGGAAATGAGTACCTTACCGAGAACGCGCTCCATGAGTTCGTGTGAAGTATAGCAGGGAAGTTACGGCAAAAAGCCAGCCGGCGCCCGTTTGTTCGTTTGCCGCCTTCGCGACTCCGGTATAAACTCGGACGCACGTCGCCAAAGGAAAACCCATGCTAAAGAATTTCGTCATCGCTACGGCTTTCTTTCTGTCTCTGCCGAACGCTTTCGGTCAAGTGCCGCCACAGCAGCCCCCTCCACCTCAACCGGCGCAGCCGAATCAACAGTCGTATGAAATTCGCGGCAAACTGATTTTCTCTACGCCGAGGCCTCCGGACGAGCGCATTGAAGTTTTTCTCGAGCGCAATATGCAACGCATTCAATCCGTGTTTACGGACTCGATCGGCAACTTTGAGTTCCGATCGATCTCCCCGGGCGATTACCACATCGTGGTCAAGTTCGCCGGTTACGAAGACGTCCAGCAGGAGGTGCCGGTCTATTCGATGACGCGGACGACAGTCGTCACGGTCCCGATGAATCCCGTCGTGACGGTCGTCCGTAAGAAAACTCCGGGGTTTGAAGGCGACAATCCGGACGTGGTCGATGTTAAAACCATGATGAAGGCTTATCCGAAGAAGGCTGTCGACGAATACGAAAAGGCGCTCGAGGAAAACAAGAAGGGCGCTACCGAAAAAGCCATTGGTCACTTCGAACAGGCCATCAAGATCGCTCCGGAGTTTTATCACGCGTTCAACAATCTCGGAGTGGCGTACGTCAAGATGCGGCGATACAAGGATGGAGAGACGGCGTACCGGCGCGCAATCGAGCTTAATCCGAAAGCCGAACAGCCGCAGCTCAACCTCGGTGTTTTGTTGATCACGGAATCCGATCTGCATCGCTCCGAAGGCCGCGATGTCTGGGGTAAATACCTCGATGACGCGATGGATTGCCTCGACGAGGCGATCAAGCTAAGCCCGCGCTCCGCGGCGGCACATTTCTTTCTGGGCACCGCATACTACAAATCCGATTTCTTCGACGATGCTGAAAAGACGTTGAAGGTGGCACTGGAAATGGATCCGGCGTTCGTGAATACCCGCATCATGCTCATCAACGTCTACACCAGGCAAAGACGCTTCAAGGATGCGCTTGAGCAAGTCGATGCGTTTTTGCGCGAGAACCCGAAAGCTGAAGAGCGCCCAGCGATGCAGGAACTGCGTCAGAAGATCGTGAAGAACATCGATTCGACTCCTCGATGACCGTCACTGAACTGCGGCACGCCGCCCGGCAAATCTGGGAGGCCGCACTCCAGCGAGCGAATGTTTCCACATGCATTCATGAAGCCGTGCGCGTCGATGGTGACGTGCTGAATATTTTCGGCGAACCATTTCCGTTGAAAGGCCGCGTGTTGGTTATCGGCGCGGGTAAAGCCGGCGCCAGGATGGCGGCGTCCGTCGAAGAGATTCTCGGAGACAGGATCGAGGCGGGCCTTGTCGTCACAAAATACGGTCACGCTCTTCGAACCCAACGTGTCGAGATTGTGGAAGCGGGACACCCGATTCCGGACAGCGCCGGTGTCGCTGCCGTCGAGAGGATACGCAAGCTGGTGTCGGGATTGTCTGCGAACGACACCGTGTTGTGTTTGATCTCCGGAGGCGGCTCTGCGCTTTGGCCCGCGCCGGCCGAAGGGATAACGCTGGAACAAAAACAGGAAGTCACGTTGCTGCTATTGCGCGCCGGCGCGACCATCCGCGAATTGAATACGGTCCGCAAGCATCTCTCGGCGATTAAAGGAGGCCAGCTGGCGCGCTGGACGGCGCCGGCGCGAGTCCTGTCGCTGGTCATCTCGGACGTCATCGGCGACCCGCTCGATTTCATTGCTTCCGGGCCGACAGCGCCGGATACATCTTCATTTGCCGACGCGCTCGCGATCGTTCAGAAATATGGCGTGGATCCAGGCGCCGCCGTCATGCAGCGCTTCCGCCGAGGCGCGCACGGTGAAATCGGAGACACGCCGAAGCCCGGCGATCCGGTTTTCGGGAACGTGCGCAACATCATCATCGGCAACAATCGTGTTCTTGTGGATGCCGCGGGAGCCAAAGCGGTTGAACTCGGTTTCGCGACGTTGATCCTTGGGACCGAGATCGAAGGCGAGGCGAAAGACGTGGCTCGGTTCTTCGTGGCCGTCGCGCGCGAATGCAGCGCGGCGGGCAATCCTGTGAATCCCCCGGCTTGTATTCTTGCAGCGGGTGAAACTACCGTGACGGTGCGTGGCCGCGGCGTTGGAGGACGCAATCAGGAAATGGCGCTGGCGTGGGCCATAGCCACCGCGTCGCGTTCGCCGGCATCGCCCTGCTGCTTCGCCAGCGTGGCCTCGGACGGCTCGGACGGCCCGACCAACGCCGCCGGCGGTCTCGTGGATCCCCTGACGTGTTCGCGTGCCGTCGAGTTGGGCCTCATGCCTGCCAAATTCCTCCGAGAGAACGATTCTTCAAATTTCCTCAAGATGACCGGGGACCTTATCGTGACCGGCCCGACGCATACGAACCTGATGGATCTGCAAATACTGCTGGTTGGTTAACCGATTGCGGATTGACGAGTGCTGATTAGGTTCCGGGCGGCGGCGGGACTCCGGCGCCTTCTTGAATCAGGCGACGGATCCGCTCCTCGACGCGGATCTGCCAGACGCGGAGCCACGCACGCTGGCGCATCGTGAGAATCGGGTCGGTGCTTGACAAGAACTGTGCCTGCGCGGCCTGGACGTCCGCATCGATCCGATCGAACTGCTGGATCAAACGGCCGAGCTCTTCATCCGGCGCCCCACGATTGAATGCCTGCTGCAGGTCCCTTTGCGCCCGCAGACGACGCGTACCGCCAATTTCGTTGCGGTCGCGCAGATACTGGCGCAGGAACGGAAGCATCCTTGCGATCTGTTCGTCGGTGATCTCTGCCTGCTTGGCCTGCTGCCGTAATGAATTGACGTAGATCCCTTCGATCAGCTGCACCAGCGGCGGGGCAGGGCCTCGCTTTTGAACATTCTTCGTGTCGGGACGGGGAGGGACCTGCTGCGCGGTTGAAGAATTCGCCGTTGCGAGCGTCACGAGGAGAGCACCGATCATCAGAAAGGCTTTCATCATCGCCGTTCTACTTTGCCTTCCTGAGCCGCCGCCTGAAGAAGCTTGCGAACCTGTTCCGCATGTCCACCTTGTATTGTCGCGAGATCTTCAAACACTCCGGATCGGCCCCATGCCGCGACTTCCGTTTCGATATCCACGGTATCCGAGGCTGTGGGCGAGGCCGGCGGTGTCACCGACTGGGGTTCCTGAACAGTGTGCGTTGAGAAATGCCAAAGAAACCCACCCGCACTGACGAAGATCAAAACGGCGAATGAAACAGCCCAGGCCATCGCCGGACGGATCGGCCATCCCGTCCATCGGCGGACAACGGATTCACGCTTAACCGAACGCGACAGGAGGCCTTGCCGCACCGACTCCCGGAAATCGTTCCAATCGGGCTCGGGAATACCAGAGTCCTGCATGGCAATGGAATCGCGGATCGTTCGGATCGATTTCAATCTGTCGGTGCAAAACGAACATGAATCGAGGTGAGCGCGCCGTTCCCGGGAGAGGGCCGCCCCTTCAATCGTATTGATGAATTCCTCAGCTTTAAGATGCCCAAACATAAATCACTTCTTTAAACAGGTTCTTTTACGAGCTTTTTGAGTTTTTCCAAAGCAAAAAAAACGCTTGCCTTGATGGTAGACACGGACCGGCCGGACATGCGGGCAATTTCGTCATAGCTGAGTTGCTCGTTGACTCGCATTTCGAGTATGGCTTTCTGCTTTGGCGGTAGACGTTTGACCAGCCGGTGAAACAGCGCGCGCTGCTCTTCATCTTCCAATCGCTTCTGGATGGACGGCGGAACGCTACCGGTAAATTCGTTGACCTCGACGAATTCGTGCGAATGTTTCTTCACATGGTTGATGCAATGATTCATCGCAATCCGGTACAACCATGTTTTCAGGCTCGACTCGCGGCGGAACGAAGGCAGATGCTCAAAGGCCTTGATGAAGATCTCCTGCGCGAGGTCCTTCGCGTCGTCGCGATTCTCAACGAACCGGTAGCAGACGCGGTAAATCTGGCGCTCGTATCGGATCATCAGTTCATCGAAGGCGGACATGTCGCCGCCC
Organism: uncultured Solibacteraceae bacterium; assembly: GCA_964584785.1. Classification (GTDB taxonomy): domain Bacteria; phylum Acidobacteriota; class Terriglobia; order 20CM-2-55-15; family 20CM-2-55-15; genus JAHFTY01. Next base: position 159,031 of record CAZPBY010000003.1, on the reverse strand, counting down.
AGATAGCGGTCAACGAGCATTGCGTCCGCGTCCGTTTCCTTTGCCGCCATCGGTAGTGAAGCCGTCAAGCCATCGTCCATCACTGACTTGGACAGAATTCCTCGCCAGAGGTTTATTCACGTAATATACGCTTATGGCGTCCGCACTCCGACCGAAATGGGCCGTGCTTTCCCGGCTGAAGCCTTACCTCATCCAGCACAAAGCCGGGATCGTTCTGGGCTTCCTCTGCGCGATTCTAACCAATGCGCTACTTGCCGCCAATCCGTGGGTTATCCGCTACGCATTCAACAACCTGGGTGAATCGGTGACGCGTCAGAAGCTGGCCTATTATGCGGGCATACTGATCGTTTTGACCCTGGCCGAGGGCGTCTTCCGGTTCTGGACCCGATGGATTTTGATCAGGATTTCCCGCGAGATCGAGTATTCACTGCGGAACGACCTCTTCGCTCACCTCGAGCGGCTACCGATGGCTTTCTACCATCGGAACAAGACCGGCGATTTGATGTCGCGAGCCACCAACGATCTGAGCAACGTCCGCATGCTGGTCGGACCGGGCATTATGTACACGGCGAACACGGTGCTGACCGCTATTTTCTCGATTGCCCTGATGCTTCGAATCGACTGGCGGCTGACGCTCGTGTCGCTGATTCCGTTGCCTCTGGTTTCCTACAGCGTTCGGTATTACGGAAAACGCATTCACGACCTGACCGAGGAGTCGCAGGCGAAACTGGCGGATTTGAGCGCTCGGGTTCAGGAAAGCATGGCGGGCATTCGTGTGGTGAAGGCGTTCGTGCAGGAGGATTACGAGATCGATGAATTCGACAAAATGAACCGCTCGCTGATCGCCAAGAACCGCGAGTTGATTCGAGTCACAAGCATCTTCTATCCGGTCATGCAGCTCTTCATCGGTTTCGCTGTTGCCGTCGTGCTGTGGTTTGGCGGCCGTCAGGTCATTTCGTCGCGGATTTCGATCGGCGATTTCATCTCATTCACGGTTTACCTCGGGATGCTGGCGTGGCCGATGATCGCGTTTGGCTGGGTGGTGAACCTGCTCGAACGCGGGCGCGCTTCCATGGAAAGAATGAATCACATTTTCGATGCGCCGCCGGAAATTCGTGACTCCGAGACTGTCGACGGAGATTTCGAAGTTCGTGGAGAAATCGAGCTGCGCAATCTCAGCTTTTCCTATAACGGCGTGCCGGTGCTGCGAAATGTTTCGCTGCGCATAGCGAGCGGCAAGACCGTGGCGATCGTCGGCGCGACGGGCTCCGGCAAGACGTCGCTCGTGCAGTTGATTCCGCGTCTCTACAATTCGGCGCCGAATACGCTGTTCATCGATGGAGTGCCGGTCGAACGCATTCCGCTCGACAAGCTTCGCCGGTCGATCGGATTCATCCCGCAGGACACTTTTCTTTTCGGTGAGACGATTCGCGAGAACATCGCGTTCGGCGTTAATGCGGCAACCGACGCCGAAGTGCGGCGGGCTTCGGAAATCTCGAACATCCTGCCGGACGTCGAAGGCTTCCCGAATCAATTCGCCACAGTGGTTGGCGAGCGGGGAATTACGTTGTCGGGAGGACAAAAACAGCGGACCGCGATATCGCGCGCGGTCATCCGGGATCCGAAGATCCTCATTCTCGACGACGCGCTTTCGAGCGTCGACACATACACGGAAGAACAGATCCTTGGCCAGTTGAAACACGTGATGCGCGGACGGACATCGATCCTTATCAGCCATCGGGTATCCACCGTGAAAGAGGCCGACGAGATCATCGTCCTCGACCGGGGTGCGATCGTGGAGCGCGGCTCTCACGACGAATTGCTGTCCAGACACGGCTACTACGCAGAACTGCATCAGAAACAATTGCTCGAAGAGGAGCTGAGCGCGCTTTAAATCTCATGCAAGATGAAGAAATTCTAGGCAAAGCCTACGACTCGCGATTGATGCGCCGGCTGATTACGTATCTCCGGCCGTACCGGAAGTACGTCGTCTGGGCACTCGTGTTGATTCTCCTCGAGTCCGCCTTCGAGAGCATTTTTCCCCTGCTGACGAAACTCGCGATCGACGACTACATTCGTAACGCGAACCTTCCCGGCCTTTTGATGATCGCCGCGGTGTACGTGCTGTTGCTGATCGTGAAATTCATCTCAGAATCCCTGCAGGCATACACGTTGTCGGTGACCGGACAGAACATCATGTACGACATGCGCATGCAGGTCTTCCGGCACCTGCACACGCTGTCGCCATCGTTCTATGACAAGAATCCGGTCGGACGTTTGATAACCCGGGTCATTACCGATGTCGATGTGCTGAATGAGCTCTTCTCAGCGGGCATCGTCTCGATTTTCGGCGATATTTTCACGCTGCTGGGCATCATGATCGGCATGCTCGTGCTCGACTGGCAGCTGGGGCTGGTCACGCTCTCCGTTGTCCCGGTCATCGGCATCGTCACGGCCGTCTTTCGGCGGAAGGCGCGAGACTCCTATCGGCGAGTCCGAATCGCCATTGCGAAGATCAACGCTTATCTCCAGGAACATCTGACGGGGATGGCCGTGGTCCAGCTTTACAACCGTGAGGATAAGAGTTTTAAGAAGTTCGACTCCATTAATGAAGAGCATCTGGCCGCGAACAAGGATTCGATCATGGCCTATGCGTGGTTCTATCCGAGCGTCGAGATTCTCAGCTCGGTTGCGATCGCTCTCATCATCTGGTACGGCGGCGGCAAAGTTATTCGCAATGCCACCACGTTGGGCGCGCTCGCCGCATTCATCCAGTATTCGCAGCGCTTCTTCCGGCCCATCGCGGATATGAGCGATAAGTACAACATTCTGCAGTCGGCGATGGCCAGCTCGGAGCGCCTCTTCAAACTGCTCGATACGCCGGCAGTGATTGTGAATCCGCCCAACGCGTTACGTTTTGACGAGAAGCCGCGCGGCGAAATCGAATTTCGCGATGTCTCGTTCGCCTACAACGACGACAACTGGGTTCTTCGCGACGTTTCATTTCACGTCAGCCCGGGTGAGTCGGTGGCGATCGTCGGTCACACCGGTGCGGGCAAAACCACGACGATCAGCCTGCTGACGAGGTTTTACGACATCCAGAAAGGAACCATCCTTCTCGATGGAACCGACATCACGAAACTGGATCTTTCGTATTTGAGAAGTGCGTTTGCGGTGGTGTTGCAAGACGTCTTTCTGTTCTCGGGTACTCTCGAGTCCAATATCCGGCTCGGCTCCGATATCTCTCGCGATCGTGTGGCCGAGGCCGCCAGGGATGTGAACTTCTCGAGGTTCGTGGAAACGCTGCCTCTGGGCCTCGATCATCCGGTCAACGAGCGCGGTTCGACCCTTTCCGCGGGTCAGCGTCAACTGCTCGCATTTGCACGCGCGCTCGCGCACGATCCGCAGATTCTCATTCTCGATGAAGCGACCTCGAGCGTCGATACGGAAACGGAGTTACAGATCCGCGCAGCAATCGACCGCTTGATGGAAGGCCGCACGTCGATCATCATCGCGCACCGGCTTTCCACGATTCAGCGTTGCGATAAGATTATCGTCATGCACAAAGGCCACGTCCGTGAGATCGGGACGCACCAGCAGCTCCTGGCCCGCCGTGGCTTGTACTACAAGCTGTATCAGCTACAGTACAAAGATCAGGAAATTGCCGTTCCAGGCGACTAAACACTGATGGTGAGCATCGAACACAAGGTGGCGGTGATCACAGGAGCAGGGCGGGGTATTGGCCGCGCCATCGCTATCGAACTGGGCTATGCCGGAGCGCGCGTCGCACTGGCGGCGCGATCAACGGCGCAGCTTCAACAAACCGCCGAAGCCATCGGAGCCAACGCTCGGGTTTTCCCAACGGATGTTCGCGACCGGGAGCAGGTGCAGTCGCTGTTCGAGCGAACGGTCTCGGCTTTCGGGCCTGTCGACATTCTCGTCAATTGCGCGGGCCTTGGCATTTACCGTCCCGTTGTCGAGTTCAGTGACGATGACTTCGCAACGCTGATCGAAACGAATCTTCGAGGAATCTTTTACACGTGCCGAACCGTCTTGCCATCGATGATCGAGCGCGGGATGGGTCACATCATCAACATCGCATCGATCGCGGGCAAGGTCGGCTCTGCCAATCGCGCTGTCTACTGCGCGTCGAAATTCGGTGTTGTGGGATTCACCGAATCGCTCGCCGAGGAGGTTCGCGAGTACGGCATTCGCGCCAGCTTGATCTGCCCGGGTTCGACCGACACGGGATTCGGAACGTCCACCGCCAAAGCACGCGACAAGATGCTGCGGCCCGAAGACATCGCGCACGCGGTGCGGATGCTGGTCACTCAAAACGCGAACAGTTTCATCAGCGAGATCGTCATGCGTCCGACACGAAAGCCATAGTCCATGAAAAAAGGCAAAGCGCTGGTCAGCGGTTCGGGCGGCTTGATCGGATCGCAATGCGTCCGGACCCTTTGTTTGGAAGGCTGGAACGTTGTCGGTATCGACAACAACATGCGCGCATGGTTCTTCGGTGAAGGCGGGACGGTCGAACCGGTGGTGCAAGCCCTTCGCAGCGAGTTCTCCGCCTATCGTCACAGCGCAATCGATATCCGCGACCGGCAGGCCATCCGCGACCTGGTCCGCGACGAGCGTCCGGACCTGATTATTCACGCCGCAGCGCAGCCTTCGCACGACAAGGCGGCGGCGATACCGCATGAGGACTTCGACGTCAACGCCGTCGGGACACTGAACCTTCTCGCCGCGACTCATGATTTCGTCCACGATTCAACGTTCTGCTTCATGAGCACGAACAAGGTATACGGCGACCGGCCAAACCTGATCCCGCTGGTTGAGTTGGAAAAGCGGTGGGATTACGCACGAAAAGCAGAGGACGACATCGACGAAAACATGTCGATCGACCAGTGCCTGCATTCGCTGTTCGGCGCCTCCAAGGTCGCGGCCGACGTCCTTTGCCAGGAATACGGACGCTATTTCAATATGCCCGTTGGGATTTTTCGCGGCGGGTGCCTGACGGGGCCGGATCATGCCGGTGTCGAATTGCACAGATACCTGAATTACATCGTCCGATGCGCGGTGTTGGGCCAGAAGTACACGATCAACGGATACAAGGCCAAGCAGGTTCGGGATCAGATTCACGCGTACGACGTGACCCAGTTGTTCCTCAACTTTCACGAAGCCCCGATGGCCGGCGAAGTCTACAACCTGGGCGGCGGCCGAACGAACAGCATTTCGATTCTCGAAACGATCGACGCTCTGGCCGACCGCGGGTTCATGCTCGAGCACGAATACAACGATCGGGCCCGGACCGGCGACCATATTTGCTACATATCGAACCTGAATAAAACGCGCGCGCATTTTCCACGCTGGCAGTTGACCTACGACCTCCCGCGAATCTTCGACGAAATCATCGCCCGCTACACCCGACGCTAGGTGGCGTCACGAAGCCCGTCGCTGCGCTCCGGGTTCTGAACACGGTACAAGACTGCGAGTCAGAACCCGAAGCGCAGCGACGGGCTTCGTGACGCAACTTACGTTTCGTGGAACAATTCCGGAAACGGGGTCGTACACCAACACATGATGACAAAAACCTCGCTTCCGCTGCTTGCCGCGGCCATGACCAGCCTCGTCGGACTTGCCGCCTGTATCGAAATCGACACCGGACCGCCGGACATGCAGTCCATGAAGGAGTCCAGGCCGCTCGGCGGCACGAAAGACCTTGCCGTACGGCTGAACTATGACATCGGCTCTCTGGAGGTCCGATCCGCGAAGGGCAATGACCTTTTCTCGTTGAATCTCGATTACGACGCGCGCCGATCCACTCCTCGATTTGATTTCGAAGCCGGCGACCATGGGCGGTTGAACCTCTCCATGAACACGCACGCCGGCTTGCATAGCAGTAAGCGAGGAAGTGATCTGAACCTTCGACTGAACCCGGCTGTTCCACTGGACCTGGACTTCTCGACGGGTGTTAGCGATGCCCACCTCGATATGACCGACATGGACATCAAAGAAATGCGCCTGCGTGGCGGTGTGGGCAGAACCGAGGTGCAGTTCGATCATCCGGTGAAGAATCCGATGACGACTTTCGAGGTGGATAGCGGCGTCGGCAATCTCACGATCCGCGGCCTGGGAAATGCGCGAGTCGAGCGTCTCAAGGTCAATGGGGGAGTCGGTCGCACGGAACTGGATTTCACTGGCGACTCCAAGGACATGCGCACGGACAGCGAGATCAACGTGGGTGTCGGCCAGGTACGGCTGGTCCTTCCGCGCGAGGCCGAGATCGTCATCGAAGGCGAGGGAAGCTTCCTCTCCAACATCAGCGCGCCCGGCTTCGACAAGGATGGTCATACGTACACGCATCACGGAACCGAGAGCGGCGGCGGTCGCATCAACATCAGAGTCCGCAGCGGCGTCGGCGGCGTGACGGTCGAGTTGACGTAGTAACCTCCCCTGCGCGGCAGGGGAGGTCGTTTACCTGCCATACCATTTGACAAACATTTGACAACATCCGACGTTCGGTGTGCCTTATCGTCTAAGATCCGAGGTTTTTTGAGCGGGAGTTGTATGAAGACGAAGCACACGTTTCTTTTTACGATGTTGTTGGGCCTGGCTTGGGTCGGATTTCTTTTCGCCTATCCCTACGGGCCGGATCCCGGTGCCAATGGCATCTTCGGCCCAGGTACGGCATGCGATCAACCCGGCTGCCACGTTGGTAACCCCGAAAACTCGCTCGGCCTAGCCGTCACGATCAACGGGCTGCCCGACAATGGATACACTCCGGGTCAGACGTATCCTCTTCAGGTAACTGTCCCGCTTCGGATGAACACGAGCATCTATGGATTTCAATTGTCGGCCGTATTCGACAGCAACCGTCAACAGGCCGGCACCCTCTCCGTGCCTTCCTCAACAAATACAGTTCAAGTCATATCGGGCGGCGGTGTGCAGTACGCGGAGCACACCTTGGCGGGAACATCCATTGCATTTCGGAACACATACAATGTCAACTGGACCGCTCCTCCGAACGCGTCCGGCGGAGTTGTGAAATTTAACGTGGCTGGGAATGCCGCGAACGGTGACCACAACGACACCGGCGATTTCATTTATATCAACGTTTTTCGAGTCTCACCGGTGACGCCTCCCGCGGACTTTTCAATTTCAGCAGCGTCTTCAGCTTCAGTCATTGCCGGAAACAGCACGACGGTCAATTTCAGTGCGACGGCCATCAATGGATTCACCGGCACGGTGAACCTCACGATTGATGGACTCCAGTGTGGGGCGGCAGCAAGCTTCGCTCCTCCGGCGATTTCGGGAGACTCGACATCGACGCTAACGATCTCGACGACTGCAGGCGCAACAACAGGCGTGTTTCCACTGACGATCACCGCAACGAGCGGGAATCTGGTCCATGCCGTTCCGTTGACGTTAACGATATCGGCGCCAGGCGGTCCCACGCAAAGTTTCACGATAGCCAATCTTGGAGGCACTTCGCTGTCGACCGCCGGGGGATGCGACCGGGTTACCGGCTACGTCCGAATACAACCGGACGCGGGCAAGACCATTCCGGCCGGCGTCGAGATTTTCGGATTCACGCAAAACAACACCCTTGTCAGCGAAACCGGCGTGACGGCGTCGCCACTCCTTACGGAGGGCCGGATCTATGCGGAAGACAGCGGTGCGAGCGGCCTGCTGCACACGGGCGTCGCGATCGCGAATCCCAATAATCAGACGGCGAACATTCAGTTTTTCTATACCGACAGCGCGGGTATCAGCACGGCCGTGAAGAGCCTTCCTATCGGCTCCAACAGTCAAATCGCCGCGTTCCTTTATCAGGATCAGTTTTTCCCGGGGACGTCCCTTCAAGGCACGTTCAGCTTCAAATCGGATGTGCCGATTTCGGTTATCGCTCTTCGTGGTCTGACAAACGCCGATCAAAACTTTCTGATGAGCACGTTGCCTGTGATCGACACGTCGGTACCGGGTCCTTCGGGTATTCAAACGCTTCCGCACTTCGCAACGGGCGATGGCTGGACAACGCAGGTGTTCCTTGTCAATCCCGGAACCGCGATGCTGACCGGCAACCTGCAGTTCCTCGGTGCTACCGGGAGTCCGGTCAATGTCGTCGTGGGTGGCCAGACCGCGAATACCGCCGCATACTCCGTCGCATCGCGAAGTGCGCAAAAATTTGTGGTGACCGGACCCACGGCTGGGGGCTCCATCCGGATTTCACCGGCGGTGTCCGGTGGTGCTGTCCCAACTTCCGTTGTGCTTTTCTCGCAGGCGCGCCCAACCGGCGTCGTCGCCACTGAAGCGGCGGCGCAGGTGAGTTCGGGAACGGCGTTCCGCATGTACGTCGAGACGTCCGCGCCCTCGGCGGGCAACATCGATAGCGGGATTGCAGTAGCGAACACTTCGGCAGCTGCAGTGAACGTCACGTTGGAACTATTCAAGCTCGATGGCACATCGGCAGGTGTCGCGCCGGTGCAGATACCGTTACAGCCGGGTGAAAAGATTGCCACGTTCGTCAGCCAGCGGTTCCCCTCGGCGCGACCATTTAAGGGGATTCTTCGGATCTCCGGCTCAGGGACAATTTCTGCGGCCGGCCTGCGGAGTCGATATAACGAGCGCCCGGATTTTCTCATTACAACTGTGCCCGTTTCACTTGAGGCGGCTGCAACGTCCGCCGCCGAAATGTTGTTTCCACACCTCGTGGACGGTGGCGGCTACACCACGCAGTTCATCCTGTTCAGCGGTACGGCCGGCCAGACCAGTTCCGGAATCCTGCGCTTCTTCACGACAACCGGTGCGCAGCTCAACCTTTCGCTGAATAACTGAGTGTTGACAAGAGCGTCTCACCACCATGTGAGACGCTCTCTGTTGGCAGGCTTAGAACGAGAAGTCGTGGATCAAACGAACGGATTCTGCTGTCATCGAGCCAATACCGAAAGCCGCCGCTCCAACTGCCGTGCCACTTCCGGCGATGATGCTCGCCCCGGAAGCAACCGCAGCCTTGATCTGGAGGTTATAGACACCCTGGCCGACTTGCGGGAAGAGGAAATTGAAGGTGTGAGCGCTGGTGGTCTTCAGCGCCAGGTCGATTGTGGAAGTGAAGGAACAAGTGCCAGTACCAACTAGTGTGATGTTGACCAGGCACTGACTAAGCTCTTGCGAGAGTGTCTGGATTCGGCTGTCGAGCAGCACTCCCCAGTCTCCGTTGATAGCTTGAGTACATCCCAGTATTCCATCCTGACAGTAGCTCAGCGGGGCCGCCACAATTTCATGACCGTTCGCATCGACGAGTACCGCGCGAAGGTATACGCCGCCCATAGCCTGAGCTGTTGACGTGCTTCCCGTAGTCGTCTTGGTTCTCGTTTGGGTGTAAAGTCCAGTCACAAGCGATGGTGAAACAAACAGAGACTGGCTGTTCGATAATTTAACGGTTTTGGACATAATCGTCACAAAGCCGTTAGCGTCGATTGGCTGGGCTTGGCCCGTGAACACGTCCGTGCAACTTGCCGGCATTGTAATGGTATCGTCCACTTGAGCCGTCGTCATGTTGCATTTAGTAAGCGTGTTGATATCAGCCGTCGCCTTCGATGAAGGCGTGCCGCTCTGCATTTGTGATGTTCTGGTACCGAACATCAAAGCACCGGCCGCGATGCCCAGGAGAACCATGAGACTTACTTTCCATCCATGAAATAAACGAATATCTTTCATCACTACTACCTCTACTATCTCTTCAAATTTTTTTCCTTTCTGCCCAGGCACACCTCCGCATCATTGTCCACGGTGTTTGGAAGGCGGACTGAAACGAGGAGATCGTCCCTGAAAGGCCTCCCAAAACAATTTCATTTGGGTGGCGCCCCACTCCAACAGGCACGCTCAAACCAGCAATTCCCCTGCCAGCATCCGCACTTTGTTTTAGAAGGGATTTCAGCGAAGGCAGATGTTCGTTTCCCAGCAGTAAGAATATTCCCCGTGAAAACTCCAAATCCCAGTAGATTTGAAGCCCGCAGCCCGTGCGGTGGTTCGAAGATAAGGTCGGACGGGGAAGTAATGATCCCGAATGAGAGCTTCTCTTCCAAGGTGAATAGCTAATTCGCAATCCGCTATGATTTCCTCTATCCTCTCAATGTGATCTCCCCGCCCACCAGCGTTCGGCGAGCCTTTGACCGGCACGCCCCAACATATGACGAGAGGTTTTCTCTTCGCCCCACTGCCGAGCAGATTCGCGGTCAGATCTGGCAACTCGCCGATGCGTCATTCCACAGTGCGGCCCGAATTCTCGATCTCGGATGCGGCACCGGTGAGGACGCGATTCACTTCGCCAGGCGCGGCGTTCGCGTGACGGCGGTGGACATCTCTACGGAGATGCTGGCGCGTCTGGCATCCAAAGTCTCGCGTGTCGGTCTGGTGCACATGGTCGAATGCGTTCATTCGGAGATGCATCAATACACTCCGCAAGGTTCGGATCGATTCGACGGCATCCTCTCGAACTTCAGCGCGCTGAACTGCCTTTCGGACCTGCACTGGTTGCGCAAGCTTGCCGAGGACACTCTCACTCCCGGTTCGTCGCTGGTTCTTACGACTCTGGGCCGGTTCTATCCGTTGGAAACGATTGTCCACTTCTTGAAGGGGAACCCTCAACGCGCGATGCGGCGATTACATTCGCCGTCCGTTGCGATCGTCGAAGGCATACGAGTAGACGTCTACTATCATTCCGTTCGCTCCATTCGCAAAACATTGGGACCGCGATTCCATCTGGAGCAGCTCGTCGGACTCTGTTCGCTCAGTCCGGCTCCCGGTTGGGAACATCTGCAGCGCTCGAGGCTGCTAGGCTTGATTTCTCCGCTGGATCGTCTCCTGTGCCGTTTCCGCTGGACCGCCACGTTCGCGGACCATTTCGTCTCCGTCTGGCGTTATCGATGAAGGTGGGAATTTCCCGCGCACGACAGCGCGGCCGATGGTAGGCTTTCGGCCGTGATCTCTGCGGGCACCATCCGACGCCTGACACAGCCGATCCTGTTTCAGTTCTGGTTCAAACGCGGGACGCGACGCACGAGCACGTTTCGAGTGGGCTGGACCGACCTGCGAATCTATCCTTCCGTCTTCCACCCACGGTTTTTCGGCAGCAGCCTGATCTTTGCGCGCTTCATCGAGTCGCTCAATCTTTCGGGACTCCGTTTCCTCGATATGGGAACGGGCTCAGGAATCATTGGATTATTTGCCGCGCGCGCCGGAGCGGAAGTGACGTCGGTCGACGTCAATCCCGAGGCAGTCCGCTGCGCTCGCGACAATGCGCAGACGGCCGGCGTCAGAATCCATTGCCGTGAAAGCGATCTCTACAGTTCTCTGCACGGCGCCTCATTCGAAGTGATCGCGTGGAATCCTCCGTTTTTTCCGAAGCCCGCCGGGAACCCGGAAGAGATGGCCCTGTATGCCGGTGAAGGCCATGAGGTCATTCGCCGATTTGCGCGCGAGACTCGAATGCATCTGACGGCGGGCGGCGTCGTCTATCTGATTTTCTCGGTCGATGGCGGACTGCCGGCCCTGGAACAGATCTTCCGCGAGTGCGGGTTTTCGACGGCCGTAGCGAAGACGGAGAAGTGGGGTTTAGCGGAAACGATGGTGATCCTCGAGATTCGATGAAGCGAATTCTCCTGCACATCGCCATTGCTGTGCTGGCGATCCGTCTTCTCTGGGTTTTTATGATTCCCGCCTGGTCGCGCATCACGTCGGATTTTCCAATTTATTACACGTCCGCGTGGGCCGTTCGTCACGGCGAGCCTCTGATGGATTTATACGATCCGTACTGGTTCAATCGGGAAACGGCACGCGCGGGCATCCCCGACTCGCTTTCGATGTTCGGGGTGTATCCGCCCTTCTCCGCGCTTGTTCTGTGGCCGCTGGCGGATTCAGCGCCGATTGTCGCGAGACATTTTTGGACCATCTTCAATTTAGGGGTACTCGGTGCCGTCATCGTGCTTGTGAGCCGCGCGACTTCGATGTCACTCGGGCTCGTGACATTGATCGCGCTGCTTGGCGGCGATGCCCTCGGCAACAATTTCATGCTCGGTCAGTTCTACATCGTGCTCACCCTTTTGATGGTCCTGACCTTGGAGTACGCGGACCGGTCAGCCTGGCTTTCGGGTCTTTCCACCGCGGTGGGCGCTTTCACCAAAGTGTTTCCGGGGTTGCTCGTTGTGTACCTCCTCCTGACGCGACGATGGCGCGCATGTTGGTGGACTCTGGCGGGAAGTGTTGTGATCTTCGCGACAACTCTGCTCTTGATGGGAGCGACGCCCCACGCCGTGTTTCTTCGCGACGCCCTTCCTCGCGCAATCCGCGGAGAAATTCTGGATCCATACAACGTTCATTTCAACGCTCTGCAAACACTGATCCGGCGCGCATTCATCCTCGAGCCCTCCCTCAATCCTCATCCCATCGCCAATCTTCCAGCCGTCGGTTTCTTTCTGAAATCGTTTTCTTCGATGGCGATCGTGCTCATCACGTTCCTTACCCTGCAGCACAGCCTGTCGACAGAACGTCACGACCATCGACTGTTTGAGCTAGGCGCCATGATCACCGCAGTGCTGCTGATCACTCCGGCACCCGGTACCCATCACAGCTTTCTGTTGTTTCCCGGCATCGTCGCCGCGGTGGATCGATTCAAGAGCGTCATTTCGCGCTACGCCGTGTGCGGCGCGTTCGCGCTTGCGTGCTCGAACGCGATGGGCGCCGGTGCGCGATGGGATTCCGGATGGTCGATGCTGCTCGCATTTCCCAGGGCGTATCTGATGCTGGCCCTCTGGCTGGTGTTTATCGTCTCGTCGGGACTGTTTCGCATGAAGCGGCGCCCACTTCTCATCGGTCTCGGGCTCGTCACCGTTTCCGCAGCGCTGTTCACCAGCCGCGAAGTCGAGCGCTGGGCTAACGATGAACGCGACGGCGCGGTGATGGCCGACGTCGGAAGTCCGCAGATGATGACCTATCCCACTCTCGCGCCATTCGGGTTTATCTATTCCGCGTTCCAGGACGGCGCGGTTCAACACGCCTCCTCACATTTTGGTAAAGGCTTCGTGTCGGAGTTGCGCGGAAGCATTTCGGGTTGTTGCCTGGAAGGACGAAACTTTTCGTATTCCGGCCTAACGGAACCTGTGATGGGAGTGGATAGCGTTGTCGCGCTGCAGGTCGCCGGCCACAGCACGGCGCTGGTCGAGCGGTCGCACGCCGATGGCGATTGGCAGGAACTGTTCCGCCGCGATACCGTTGTTCACGATCCTGCGGTCTCCGCAGACGGAGGCCGGATCGCGTTTTCCGAATGGGTCAACGGCCATTATGTGATCTCGGAGTGGAATCGAAGCGATCGCTCGATCCGGACCGTGGCCTCCAGTCCCGGAGATCATCGATATCCCGCTTACTCGCCCTCCGATCGTTGGTTGTTCTACTCGGAAAATGTTTCCGGCGAGTGGAACATCGTGCGCTTTTCAAAGAGCGACAATCTTCGCGTACGCATCACGAGCAGCGAATCGAACGACCTGATGCCGCAGGTCTCCTCCGACGAGCGAACATTGTACTTCGCCTCGGACCGGCGAAGAGGCTATCGGTATACCGCAATTTACAAGATGACTCTTCGATAGTAGACTTCGGTCATTCTCCTCGTTCGATCCCCCGGGCTTGCGTTGCATGAAACACAGGGTTTTATTGTTCTTTCCGTCCTACCGCAGCATTGAGGCAGCGCCGCCTCTGGCTCTTCTGGCTCTGGCTCCCTTGCTCGAGCAGCACGGATACACCGTCGAGATCATCGATTCCACGGTTGAACCTCGCTTTATCGATCGCATCGTTGCCGGAATCGACGACTCGGTGGGCATCGGCGTTTCAATCGTGACGGGCACGATGATCGAGGAAGCGATTCAGGTCGCGCGGGCTGTGAAGTCCGTTGATCCGAAGTTTCCGGTTGTTTTTGGCGGATGGCATCCTTCGACTCTTGCGGCGCAGACTCTAAAGGCTCCGTACGTGGACGTGGTCGTCCGAGGACAAGGGGAACTGACGTTTTGCGAGGTCGTTGAACGCTTGCGCGATGGTCTTTCGCTTCAGGGCGTGGCCGGGTGTTCATTCAAACGCAGCAACGGTGAGGTCGTACACAATACGAACCGTCCCGTAGCGAACGTTCAGACCTTACCCCCAAAGTCGTACCACCTTATCGACATGGCCCCCTACGAAGCGCTGTGCGGCCGGCGTTGGCTGATGTACATGTCCAGTCACGGATGCCCGTACGATTGCAGCTTCTGTTCGAATGCAAGCTTGTACGGCAGGGCATGGAATTGTCTGACAGCGGACCGCGTCGTCCAGGAAGTCACGGACCTGGTTCGCACGTATCGTTTGGATCTCGTCGATGTCATTGACGACAATTTCCTTGTCGATCGTGAACGCGGCGTGAATATCGCGCGCGGCTTTATCGAATCGGGATTGCAGTTTGAATGGTGCGTCCAGACCACGGCGAACTTTATTCTGCGTACATCGGAGGACGATCTTGCGCTGATGCGGCGGAGCGGCCTGACGCGAGTGTTCATCGGCGCTGAATCCGGGTCCGACGATGTTCTGCGTACCGTCAATAAGGTGCGCTTTCAGGGCACTCGTGTGATTCACGATGTTGCGGGGCGGCTCTACAGGGCGGGGATCACCGCAACTTTCTCGCTGATTTTCGGATTACCGGATGAAACGGAAAGCGATCGCCGGGCGACGCTGAATATGCTGCGCGAGTTGAAGCTCCATTATCCGACGACGGAGTTTCACAGCAACATCTACACACCTTATCCCGGAGCTCCGAATTTCGGCCGCGCTGTGGCGATGGGTTTGAAAGAGCCGGAATCATTGGAAGATTGGGCGGCCTTTTACCCGAAATTGATGAGGCTGCCCTGGCTCGATGATGCGACACACGACCGCATCCAGCGGATGCGCGAATACATCCGGATTGCATTCCCCCACTCGCCGGTCCGCCGCAGATCGGCGGCCCGCGAGGTATTCATGAAGCTGCTTGCGCCGGTTGCGCGCGTCCGGCTGCGCACGCAAAAGTATGGTGTGCCACTCGAGATCTGGGCGCTGAAGGCGCTGATCCGCCTTAAAGCCTCCATGGGTCTCTCGATCCGGACGCACGTGGTGCAGTCGTGATCACGCTCGTCAATCCGCGAAGCGCGAAATGGAAGCACCGGGTTCCGCTTTCGATTCTCACGCTGGGCGCCGCGCTCGAAGGCCGTCACGAATACGAATTGATCGACGGAAATATGGTGCGCGATGTCGTTCATAGCGTTCTTCGAAGCATTCGCGAAAGAAAAGCCCGGTATCTCGGCGTGACCGTCATGCCGGGCCCGCAGTTGTCCGAAGCGATCCGCCTGACGCAGCAGATCAAAGCGGCGCATCCCGAGGTGCAAACGATATGGGGCGGCTACTTCCCGTCGCTGCACACGAATGTTGTCCTGACCTCGGGTTTGGTCGATTACGTCATTCGCGGTGAGGGCGACGAGTCGCTGCCGCGCCTGATCGAGGCGCTCGAGACGTCGCCTGCGCGTCTGCCCGCCGTACCGAATCTGTCCTACCGTGATGGCAATCGTATCCACCACAACCCAAAGGGAGGCGCACCGGATCCGAACGCGCTGCGTTCCTTGCCCTACCATCGGCTCAACCTGGAGCAATACCTTCAACGCACCTGTCTCGGTTCCAAAACGGTGGTGTATCACTCCAGTTTCGGATGTCCGTTTCTGTGCGGCTTCTGTGCGGTCGCGAGCGTCTACAAAGGCCGTTGGGCGGGGAGAGACGCTTCGAACATCGTCAATGACGTTCTGTTGCTTCGCGATCGCTACGGCATCAATGCGGTGGAGTTCATCGACAACAACTTCTTCGTGGCGGAGAAGCGGACGGCAGAAGTCGCGGAAGGCCTGCGAGGTCAGGATATCGGTTGGTGGGGCGAAGCGCGGCCGGATACCGTGATGCACTATTCGGACGAAACGCTGCGGACTATGGCCGAAGGCGGATGCCGGATGATCTTCTTCGGCGTCGAATCTGGATCTGCGGATGTGCTGGACCTCATGAACAAAGGCGGCACACAGACTCCGGATATGGTTCTTCAACTGGCCGCCCGTTTGGCAGACGTGGCCATCGTCCCGGAGTTTTCGTTTGTGCTTGGAGCGCCGAGCGACGACGTCGCTGGGACGATCGAGCGCGACATCCAATACATTCGTCGCATCAAGGAAATCAACCCGCAAAGCGAGATCATCATCTACGTGTACTCACCCGTCTCGTTTGACGACGCTGAGCTTTTTCAACGCGCACGGAAAAATGGTTTTCAATTTCCTCAAACGCTGATGGAGTGGCTCGAACCGAAATGGGTGAATTTCGATCTTCGCAAGAATCCGAACACACCATGGCTCAAGCCGGAACACATCGATCGCATCACAAACTTCGAACGTGTGCTCAACGCACGATTTCCGACCGTGTCCGACATCAAGCTTCGGACGTGGCAGGTCGCGGTTCTGAAAGCGCTTGGAAGCTGGCGCTACCGCACAGGCTTCTACAAAGCTCCCTACGAAATCCGGTTCGTCGCCAACAGGCTGTTCAAATACCGTCAGCCCGAAATCGAAGGGTTCTAGCGTGAATTGTCGACAGGATGCAACGTTTGGTTGATCTTCTACTACTTCTTCTCGTCATTTGTATCCCTTTCGAGTTTCGTGCTACCCCACCCCGCCTGACCGAACTGCAGATTCTATTCTTTCTGTTGATGCTCGCGGCTGCCCCGAGTCTTCTCCGGAATCGCCGGGAGTTGCTATCCAATCGCGTCGTGGTCGCAGCCCTCTTGTTCGTGACGATCATGTGGATTTCGGCCGTCCTCTCGGCCGAAACCGTGAACGCGATGAAAGCGGCCGTCCGATATACGGCCGGAGTCGGTCTGCTATGCGTGGTCTTGCAGTCACCGGACACAAAAACAATGCGGCAGGCGTGGACGGTCGCAGCGATGGCGGCGTCAATTTACGGTCTGCTGGATTATTGGGGGTATGGGTACCCGATTCTGTTTCGTGGAATGGAATTCTATGCCGGCGACGTGCGGCGACTGAGCGGGTCCTTCGAATATCCGAATACCGCCGCGGCCTACTACGCTTTGTCATTGCCGATCCTGTGGGAATCGACCGACGACATGCGCGCCCGCGTGGCGTGGTCTGCGGTGGTATGGGCGGCGCTGCTGCTGACGTTCTCGCGTGGTGCGTTGATCGCAGTTGTGGGGATCACGGTCCTTTGGGCGATGCGAACGCGATCATGGCGCCCGATGGGATTGGTGCTCGTCGGTGCATTGGTGTTCGCGCTGACCGTGCTTTACCAACCACTGCTACTCCGAAGGTTTTCGGCTTCATCACAACTCTTGAAAACTCGAAACGCGGAATACCGGGTTCCATACAATCGCATTCAAGAACGTCCCGGCACCGCCCGCGAAATGCCGGTTACGATTAAGAATTCGGGTCGAGAGACCTGGCCCAGCCGCGGCGACCAACGCGTCACGCTCTCGTATCATTGGTACGACACCGGCGAGAAGAAAATCCTGGAGACGCCCTCGATGGAGACGCTGCTTCCTCGCGATGTGAGGACCGGCGAATCGATCGATGTCGTCGCTCGTTTCCAAACACCCGAGAGCGACGGTCTATATCTCCTCGATTGGGATTTGAAGTATCCGCCGTACAACTGGTTCTCGACAACGGACGCCGTTCTACCCGTCGTTGTCGAAGCAGAGATCTCGGCTAATAAAGAATCGTCGCGCGGCAACGTCGATGTGAGCTCGTGGTACAAGACTTCTTCGAACTCCGTCGCACGTCCGGCGACGCCTCCTCCGAGAGCGCAACTGTGGCGCGCGGCCCTCGTACTGTTTGCCGAACACCCGCTGCTCGGCATTGGCCCCGACAATTATCGACTCTCCTACGGTCGTGTTCTCAACCTCGACAGGTGGGAATCGGATCTGCACAGCAACAATCTTTATCTTGAAATACTCGCCGGATCGGGCAGCCTCGGACTCCTGGCCTTTCTGTTCTTGCTTTCGCGCATACCGTGGAGACGGTTCGTCACCATACCCGCGCTGGGAGTCGCTTTACTGCATGGCGTGTTCGACTTTTTCCTGATGGCTACGCCTCTGTACTTCGCATTCTGGATACTTGTGGGGGAAGCCTCACAGGCTGGGACCGAAAACTCCCATGCTAAGTTAGGAAGGGACGCTGCGCCGCAGGCGCAGCGGGGGTGGTTTTCAAAGACCGCGAAGCGCTCCTCTTGAAATCGGTTGCGCTTCGCGCGGCATCTACAAGGAGGCTTCGCATTATTTACAACCACCGCTTCCCAACCAGCGTTAGGTCACAAGCTACGCAGAAAAGCAATGAGTGCGATTCTATCTTCTGCACTCAATGCCAGGCCGAACTCGTGACCGGGGACGGCGCGTGTTTTGACACCGGGTGGATTCCAACCTCGCGGCGCGTAATCGGCGTTCAGACGAGTCGAATCGAAAAGTTCTTCGAGGCTGGCGACGGAGCCGTCGTGAAGCAGAAACGGACGATACCAGACTCCGCGCAGCGATGGCACTTTGTAAAAGCCGGTTCCTTTGCGCGTCTTTAACGCAAGCCCCGGATCGGTTCTAACCGAAATCTTAAGAACATCATCGCCGTAAGGATGGCCGGACGGCGGCTCGAAACCCTCGGCCAGCGTGAGTTTCCCATTCGTATAATCGGGCGGCGTATGACAGCTCGCGCAGCCTTGCTTCTCGAACACTCGCGATCCTTCGTCGAGTAACCATGGCGATGCCGGATGCGGATTTTTCAGCGGCTCCAGCGACAGCAGGTATTTTCCGATGGCATACAGCACCTCGTCCGCGAATCGATACGCCACACGCCGCTGATCGGCCGTTAGCATGTGATGGGGTCCGAATTCCATGGCGTCGGCGGAAGAAAGTTGAGCGACATATCGTCCGATGTCCTCGGGACCGCGCAATCGGTGCGTGGCGGTTGCATCGAGGTATTTGTAGTATCGCAGCACGTGCAGATCCGGTACTTTCGCGCCGTAAAACGGGCTGCCATTCACGCGGGGCACCGCGCCATTGTTGTTGCCGAACAGCGGGCCGATGTCTCGCGGGGTCTTCATGTTCTGAAGCGCGTCCACACGCTCATCCGGGACCCATGGAGTCGCCGTCGTTCGCCAGAAAGCCATTCCGAAAGGCTCGTCGAGAAACAGACGCGAATACTCGCGTCCGAAAAAATCCGTGATCGGCAGACCCGGCGGTCGAATCGACGGCATGTCCTGAGGCCAGGGAACAAGCGGTCCTGAGATGGACACCGTGCGTTCATCGGCGTTCGTGCGCACATGACAGCCCGAGCAATCGACAGTTGTCAGCATCAGGCCCTGATCCGTGACGACCCATCGCGGGTCCGTGACCGTGCCGTCAGCCAGCACGAAGGTGTTTTTGAAACTCTCCGGATCGCGGGCTTTGGCGATAACCTGTGGATCGTTTGTTCGTGCGAGAACAGAGTCCAGTTCCCGAAACGCGCGCCGGCCGGCGGCAAACCAGTCTTCGTCTGTCTTGATCGTTTCCACGTCGACTAGCGGCTCAGGCTTTAGATGTTGTAACCAATCCCAATAACCTGGCGGCTCCCGGTCCGGTGGATAGACGGGATAAGTGCGAAAATTATCTGCCGGCACGCGATAGTACTCTTCCGATGTGAAGTGAGCAGGGCGTACGTTGAGTGCGGCGAGCGGAGTCGGCCAATCGTCCAGTTTGGAGTCCTCCCAGATTTTCGGAACGGAAGGGCCAGGAAGGATCAGCAAAGTGATCAGGAGAATGAACCCGACCCGAAGCACAGCTTACTCCAGCTCAGGATAGAGGCTCGGCAGGCGTTCTGCGCGATACACCTTCCAGCCGCTGTGGTTCGACTCGAGAGCATCGGTCACCATCAATTCGAATATCTTCTGACTCGGTTTGGTATGGGTGACCTCGAGAATTCGCGCCCAAAGGTGGCCGCCATCGGTTCGATTGCCGTCGACGATCAAAACGTTTCCGGTGGTGGGCTGCATATCCGCGTCTCCAAGGGCGGTCGAAAAAAACAATTCACCGTCGGGCCAGCCGTAGGACCACACTTGTGACACCGTCATTTTCTTTTCATCGATCGCGTACTCGACCGCTCGACTAAAGTTGATGTCCGGCAAAGATTCTGTCGGCCAATGCCGCACGTTTCCGTTATCGAAAAGCAATAGTGTTCCTTGTGATGTGATCGTCGGCGCGTGCTGATGGTATGGCCATTGAAGAGTGCCCTTCGGCTGAAGCAGATAAGGTGTCCATTTTGCTTTCCAGCCCGCCGGCGTTCCGAGTATCCATTTCAGGCGGCCGGTTTTTCTGTCCACTTTGACAAGAGCATCCTGATGCCGCATGGAGACGATCACCGAATCGTCGCGCACATCCTCAATAACTGCGTTGCCATGGGCCCAGTCCCGAGTGCCCGTTTGATGATAAGGCTGGTCCCAACTGTTCTGCAGCGAATTGGCGCCGATACGATAGGGATCGAGGATATCGAGCAGACTGATCCGGCGTACGATTTTGCCGTCTGCTTGAAACTCGGTGATCACATCGCCAATAACGGAAGCCGCAGTCCGCGAGGAATCCGCATCACTCGGACTCATCGGATAATTCGGAAAACTGCGCAGCTCGGTCCCCAGCGTCAACAAATTGCCCGATTGCATTTCATACATTTCGTGGTGAAGCATATCGATATCGAGCGGTATGGCTTCGGGCGGTCCAGGCCGATGCAAGTTTGTCGGATGCCAGCGGTGATAAACGTTGCCGAGCATATCGATCTCAGCGGCGCCATCGACGTCGGTGAACAAGAGATGACCGTTGTGCATACGACGAATATCCGTAATTCCGTCGGCTTTCTGGCGGTAGTACCAAATGATTTCTCCATCATGGTTAACCGCCACTATCAATCCCACGCCGGATTGATTCAGGTTGAAAAGCGTCACTCCGGGCTCCATTCGAGTGGCATCGCTGGTGGTTGCTCGAATTAAGGGAAAATCTGCCGGCAGAGCCTGCGTATGGATTGCGAGCGGCTCTGATCGGAGTTCCTCTCGGGATTCATCGGTCGCAACAATCGTGACACTATGATCGGAATTGGCGCGTAAGCCGAGAACGGCCAGCGAGAAATCCTGCGAGTAATCCTTGGTTTCATAGAGTGGGCGCGTCTCTTGACCGGTACGCAGAAGAATCTTCGCGCGAACCGGACGGTCGGTGGTGAAGCGCACAATCGCTGCAAGAGGTACGGACCCACTCGGGTTTACCTCCAAAACCGGCGCCATCTTGAATTGCGGTTTGCCCATCCGCAGTGGCCGGTGAGAAGCGACGCCGGCGAGCGGTAGTACGGCACACAGCACCGACAACGCTTTACAAAAGCTGCGAGTGGACGGCATGACGCCGACGAGTTTAGCGCAACGAGGCCGCACGGTGTTTATCTATCGTAAATGGGAGACCCTCATCGGAAGGCGAAACATCGATGGCAGCCTTAGAGTGGGAAACAACGCGCTTTCGCTTTCCCTCCCAAAACAGTAAACTGCAATTCTCTCCTTTACCCCCATTAAAATATGAAAGGGATTTGTTGTGTCTGACATTCTTCTAACTCATGCGTACTTTTTGAAGTACGACTTTATCGAAAAGCGCGTGATGAAACCGTACCCGCCGCTGGGAATTCTTTATCTCTCCGCTTATTTGAAGCGCGCGGGTTTCACGGTGGATGTCTTCGATGCGACGTTCCGCGATCCCAAAGATTTCGAAGAAACGGTTCGGCGCGAGCGGCCGAAAATTGTCGGCATCTACGCCAACATCATCACACGCGAGAACGTGTTTCGGCTCGCGCGTATCGCGAAGGACAACGGTGTTCGATTTGTCCTTTGCGGCGGTCCGGACGCTCCGGAATGGCCGGACCTGTATCTCGAAAACGGCGTCGACATCATCGGCACCAACGAAGGCGAACGAACGCTCGAGGCGTTAATCCCGTGGTTGAACGAGCGCGGTTTGAGCGGCCTGGAAGAGTTTCCCGGAATCATCTTCAAGCGCAAGGACCGTCCGTTTCGAACGTCTCCTCGTCCCGCGATTACGGATCTCGACAGCCTTCCGTGGCCCGATCGCGACGTCCTCGTCATGGAGGACTACTTCAAGGCGTGGAAGTCCCGGCACAACGAATCGTCGGTGTCGCTGATCACTGCTCGAGGCTGCCCATTCCACTGCGCCTGGTGCTCATCCGAAGTTTTCGGCCATACGCATCGTCAACGATCGCCGAAAAACGTCGTCGACGAAATGCTGATGATCAAGCAGAAGTACAACCCCGACATCATGTGGATCTCCGACGATGTGCTGACGATCAACCGCCGGTGGTCTCTGCAGTTCTTTGATGAAGTGCGGCGCCGCGGAGCTGTCCATCCGTACGAGTGTTTGAGCCGCGTCGATCTGGTCGACCGTCAGATCCTTCAGGGCCTGAAGGACAGCGGGTGCTTCCGAATCTGGTATGGCGCCGAGTCCGGCTCGCAGCAGGTTCTCGACAGCATGACAAAAGGCACAACCGTCGAACAGATTCGTGAAGCTTCACGCATCACGCAGGAACTGGGAATTCAGGCGGGATTCTTCATTCTTCTCGGCTATCCGGATGAAACTACCGCCGATATCCGCAAGACCATCGATCTCTTGAAGACCGCTCGGCCCGACGTTTTCGGGACGTCGGTCGCATTTCCGATGAAGGGAACGGAGTTTTACAAGCGCGTCAACGACCGGATCATTCCAAACGAGAACTGGTCGTCAAGGAATCAGAACAAACTGCTGTTCAAGGCGAAGTATCCGCGGTTGTATTACTGGTTTGCCATACGCTGGCTGGTGAAGGAAGTGAACGTTGCGAAAATGTGGCGGCAGCGGAAGCGGCCTTATCGGCGGATTGCCCTTGAAGCCTTGAAGATCGCCGTTGCACGTACCGGCGTCGCCGCGATGGATATCGCGTCATTTTACCGAACGCAGCCGAAGCGTCTTACCGCGATCACCGGAGCGAATGCGAGCCCGGCAGGGCGAGGCCATTAAGAACCGTATGAAGATTGCATTCGACGCCACGGTGTTGCACGGCCGGAAATCCGGAGTCGGGTACTACTGCGAAGAATTGTTCAAGGCCATGGTTGCTATGGATCATGAAACAGAATTCTTCGTCTTCTCGCATCAGCCGCTTCAACTCGAACTGCCGTCTTCAAACGGAAACATCCGCCTGGCCAAATCCAGATTCTGCCCGGTTCGAGCCTTCTACCTTCACGCGCTCCTTCCGAAACTGCTGTCGAAAGAGAAACCCGATCTTTGCCACTTCACGAATTTTCTCGGACCGATAACAGCCAGCGCTCCATACGTCGTGACCGTTCACGACATGGGCCTGGAGCGCCTGCGGTCGGCGCATCCGCTGGCGAAGCGCGTCTATACGCGTCCGCTCGTGCCGCGCATTGCAAACGGGGCGCGGCTGGTCATAACAAACTCGGAATACTCGAAATGGGAGATTGTTCGATACCTCGGCATTTCGCCGGATCGAATACGGGTCACGCCGCTTGCCGCTTCGCCGCATTTTCATCCTGTAGCCGAATCTGACCGAACGCCCGTGCTCCGGCATTATGGCTTTGATGCGCCGTACGTGCTGTACGTGGGGAATCTTGAACCCCGGAAGAATCTCGCGCGACTTTTGGAAGCATTTGCGTCGCTGAGCAACAAAGAGCACGAACTCGTGATCGTCGGAAATTCGTGGTATCGCGGCAGCGATACTGTCGCGTTGGTGCGAACACTCGGCATCGCGCCACGTGTCCGATTCCTGGGGTACGTTCCACGCGAGCATTTGCCGGCGCTTTACAGCGGAGCGGCGGCGTTTGCTTACCCTTCGCTTCTCGAAGGCTTCGGACTTCCGGTGATTGAAGCCATGGCGTGCGGCACACCCGTCATCACGTCGGACAATTCCGCCTTGAAGGAAATCGCGGGTGATGCCGCCATGCTCGTCGATCCATTGAGCGTCAGTTCGATCCGTCAGGCGTTAACCGACGTCACGGGCGATTCGCTTTTGCGATCGACGCTCGCCCAGCGCGGACTAACCCGGGCGCAGGACTACTCGTGGAATGCAACCGCGGCCTTGACGCTTCAGGCATACAAGGAAGCCCGTGCAGGGAATGTCGCTCACATTCGATCAAGGCGCGCTCCCGCCCCGGCGGCTGCCGTCGCGGACGCGATCCGCCGCACCGTCGCCTATTGTTCGATGTTCCAGTATCCGCTTCGCATCGAAGAACTGCATGAGCGGCTCTTCGATGTGGAAACCGACATCGACACCGTCGACCGGCGATGCCGTGAAATGGCGCTCCGGCGCGTGGGCGATTTCATTGCTCCCAATCCGGACTTTGTTTCCATGCGCCACTTCCGCGAAACCGTCAGCGATCGTGCGATCGAAGGGATATGGCCGCACCTGGAAACCCTGGCCGGAATGCCGTTCGTTCGCATGATTGCTTTTTCCGGCGCGACGGCTCACCGCAACATGGCGAACAGAGAGGATGTCGACCTCTTCGTGATTATCGAAGACGGCAAGTTGTGGGCCACTTTTCTCGTTGCCGTCCTCTGGGCAAAAGCCAAAGGACTCCGGCAACGGCTCTGCGTCAATTACCTCCTCAGCGATCGCGCGTTGCCGTTGTTTGATCATGATCCGTTTACAGCGCAGCAAGCCGCGTCGCTGAAACCGATTTTTGGGAAGGCCGTGTACGACGAGTTCATCCGGTCCAATCCGTTCGTTCAAGACCAATTTCCAAATTTCGATGCCGCGAAGCATCGAGGCTTTTATCCCGAGATTCATATTTCAAGGATGAAAACCGCGCTGGAGGCTTTGCTGCGGTGCGGCCCAGTCCAGGTTCTCGAACGACTGGCTCGTCCGCTGTTGCGGCGCTATCTTGAATCGAAATTAACAAGCGACGCGGATGTCGTCCTCGACGCCCGTAGATTAAAACTTCATCTCCATAGTCACAAAGCCGAAGTTCTTCGCGAAATTCAGCAATCGGGCACGCGTCACGAAGCTCGTCGCTGCGCTCAGGGTTCTGCACATTACGGCGAAAACTGACGGAACCCGGAGCGCAGCGACGGCTTCGGTGACGCCACGTTTCATAAAGAAGTGTTCCGCCTCAGGATCTCGAGGACGGCGTCGCGGGTGCGGATATTTTGCGCCAACATCAAGCTGCAAATCAGTCCTGTCAGGTTTGCGCTGGCGAAACTGGTCCCGGCGAAGTTCTGATCGCTTGTGAGGCCGGGAATGCTGCGCGGGAACGGCGATGCGAGGAACTTACCGCCAGGTGCGACGCGAAAGTCGGAACGCGGACAAGTCGAATCCGCGGACACCCCGAAGGCCCATGAAAAGCTTCCCGGGTATGCCGGTAATCCAATGAAGTCGGCGGGAGCGACGAGAACATTCACACGCCGGCTCGGCTCACGTAAGGTGTCGGCATGCGCGATCTTTGCCGTTGCCAGGCTGAGATTGACAACGTCCATCTCATTATCGACGCACCACTCCAGCGCTTTCACCACAACGTCGATTTCCGTCGCAAACGAGCGGTCGAATATCTTCACCGCATAAAGATCGACGCGCGGTTCAAGGTCGCGGATGGCAGCGGCGACCGCCGTGCCGTGACCAATCAAGTCATTCCACGACTCGGAAACCAGCGAGACGCCGCCCTCGACGCGTCCGACGTGGGAATGCCCGGCATTGATGCCGCTGTCGACTACAGCGACTTTGAGCATGTGGAAGTGAGGACGCGGCCGTTTTGCACGTCCAGAACAAGATCGGCGTCATCGGCAAGGTAAGTACGATGAGTGATCAGAACGACCGTGCGGCCGTGGAGAGAGCGGCGAATTTCATTCAGCACTCGCCTCTCGAGATCCGCGTCCATCGCGGAGGTCGCTTCGTCGAGGATTATGATTTCGGGATCGCGGGCGAGTGCGCGGCCAATGCCAATGACTTGCTTCTCGCCTCCCGAAAGAGCCAGTCCGCGATCGCCGACAACGGTCGATTCGGGCAACGTTAGAAACGGCGGCGTAAGGTTCGCCTCGCCGCCGTAACGGATGTTGTCGCGAATTGTTCCGTTGAATAGAAACGTATCCTGCTCGACCAGTGCGATTCGACGCCGGAGATCGCGCAGAGGGAATTCGCGAATATCGACATCATCGAGGAAGATCCTGCCCGAGTCCGGGTCATACAGCCGCACGAGCAGATTGGCGATCGATGACTTGCCCGCGCCGCTTGGTCCAAGGATCACGCAGAACGAGCCGGCGGGGATCGCGAATGAGGCCGCGTCGAGTACTCCTTCGCGGTCGTGGCGGAAGCAAATAGCCCTGAACTCAATGGACGGCACGGAGCCCGTCGCTGCGCTCCGGGTTCTGATCGCGGCGGCATCGGCAACGTCTGGTTTTACTTCCATCAATCCCATGACGCGTTTGATGGCTACCTTGAGCGTCGCCAGGTTCGTATAGAGCGTCATCACGTTCTGCACCGGCGACATCATCCGTGACTGATACGCCATGAACGCGACAAATGCGCCCAGCGTCATCGCGCCGCGGATCACCTGATACCCGCCGACGACGAACACCAGCAACGTTCCGATGCTCAGGCTTGCGGACGGAATCAAACCCGCGGCAATCGCGGCTTTCTGACGCCTCAACAATGCCGCGACAAATCGCTCGTTCGCCTGCCGGAAACGTCCGACTTCGTATTCCTCGCGAGACATCAGGACTGTCGTCCGCATTCCCATCAGCGTTTCGATCAGAAAGCTGCCGAGGTCCGAGCTTCTTTGCCGAACGTTTTCCGTCTCCGTTTCCAGCATATGCCGCGTCCGCTTCAGACCGTAGATCGTTACCGGCATCAGCAGGAATGTGAGAAGCGACAGCCATGAATTGAGGTACAGCATCATGGCGATTGTGCCGCCGAGAAACAAAACGTTCGTGGTCAGTGCGAGAAACGTGTCGGCCGAAACACGCTGGATCTCGCCGACGTCGTTATTCAATCGCGATACGATCTCGCCGATTCGCGTGTTCGCATAGAAACGCGGCGACAAGGTCTGCAGGTGTTCGTACACGGCCTTGCGCATGTTGAAGAGAATGTCCGCGGAGACCTGCATGTACCGGTAGCCGGTCCAGGAGTTCAAGGCGTACGACATCGCCGTCATGCCGAGCATCGCCGCGGAAATCCAGACGAGGAGCGAGAAGTTACGATTCAGAAATGCATCGTCGATGAGGAGCTTGGTGAGGTACGGCTGGGCGAGCCCGGACATCGTCGCCACTGTGCCCAGCACCAGAATGACGGTGAGGCTGCGCCAGTAGGGAAGTATGAATTGCCGGATATTCATGTTGTTGAATGCGCCACGACTGCTGTAGAAATTTCGAAATTGAACGAAGTAGAGTTCTGATCCGAAATCCGAAATTGGACTCAGAAGTCCAGCCTTTGGAGCGATCCAAAGTCCAATTTCGGATCTCGGATTTCGGGTTAGAACTCTACTTCGTTCATTTTCGAAATTCCCACGTGCTATCGTGGGAACACAAACAAATCAGTGGTGAAATCGCCGGGCAGTTCGACGCGTTTTTCAAATTTGAGCGTTGCGGCGTCGTAATAATCGATGGTGTTGCCGGCCTGGTGAAGATAAACCTTCTTGCCGTCGCTGCTCACCTTGATTGCTGTGCGCGGACGCCCGTCGTATTCCTGCCGCTTGACGAGCCGTTTGGTTTCGAGATCGAAAACGTAAAACTCATCCTGCCCGACCTGATTCCTCACGATGTATGCCTGCTTGTGGTCCGGTGACACCGAAAAACTGCCGCCGATCGATGGACCCGTCTCATAGAAATCCAGGTTGCGATCCACGAGATTGAAATGCGCAATACCCATCATGGTCCGGTTGGTCATCGGATCCGTCGAGTTGTACACGAAGGTCAGCGCGTTGGGTTCGTCGTGCGACTCGAACGAACTGCCGAACCTGAACAAGCCCAGCCCTGGAAACATCGGCCGGTCCATCATCATTTTGTCGACGAGCTTGAAGTCGGCCACGTCGATGATCAGGATGTCGCGCGAGAACACGTACAACGATTTGCCGTCCGGCGACACGCGCATCAGGCCGGCCTGTCCGTACTCCGGCGGCAGCTCGAGAGTCTTCTCGATCTTCTTGTCCCGCATGTTGATCTTCGCGAGTTGCGGTTTGTCGAGAGTGTAACGGTCGATTTCTTTTGTCGTGGTTCGAATGGGCGCGAATAGCGTGACGCCGTCCGGATGGATGGCGAGGGATCGCGTAAAGAGGGTTTTCCTGTTGCCTTGCGAGAATGTCACTTCATCGACGACCTCTTTGGAATCGATGTCGACGACTTCGATGGTTTGCATCAAACCGGTAACGGCGTAGAACCTCTTCCGATCCTGCGACCGTGTCAGGCTGAATGCGGCGCCATGCCGCAGGTGGATCTTGTCTTTGATCGCACCCGACGCCTCGTCCATGATCAGAACGTCGCCGGGCCACACTCCCGCGTACATGATGCCCTGCGCGGCCGCGGCGCCGGCGAGAATAACGGTCAGCAGCACTGCGAGGAATATTCGAGTCTTCATTGTTCGCCCTATGGAAACACCAGGTCGATGTTGCGCCAGTCTTTGGCTGCCGCTCCGCACTTCTTTGTCCAGTCCGGATAGTTATTCAGATGATCCGGAACCTGGGCCGGCCAGAAGCACGTGATGTAGCAGTCGTAGAGATCGCGTTCGACGGGCTGGCATAACCCCGCCGTACCGCCGGCCGAATCCACTTCCCAACCGGGCGCAAACACGAGCGAGCAACCCATCGGATAATGAGGCGCAGTCGGCAGGCCGCCACCGACGGGTCCCTGCGCGAGCGCGTAAACGTCGCCGTTCGCAGTCATCAGTTGCTCGATGCGTCTTGCTTTCCGGTTTACTGCTCTAATATGCCGCATACGTTTTTCCTCCTTCGCTGCCCCCGCTCCCTTTTCCGGTTCGTTCATCGAAACGATCGAAGAACGAGGGGTTTCGTTCCGCTATCTCCGCATACGTGTGCAAACAAACGTCGATCCAACCGCGAATCCAGTCGCAGTAGTGCAGGTTCGCGTGACCGATATCGCCGTAACGAACCTGCGCTTCGTGATAACAACCGCCCGAACACATGCCGCGCACCCAACATGTGTGGCACTCCGCTTTACTCGACAGGTGTGTGCGCCGGTTGAATTCGTGTCTCTTTTGTTCATCGATCCCCGTGTGAATGTTGCCGAGTTTGTGCTCGGCCGAATCCACGAACCGATGACACAATCCGATGTCGCCTGAAGGCGCCACTCCCAAAAGACCCAGCCCGGCTCCGCACGCGTAGCTCTTCGTCACGCCGGTATGAATTTCCTGAAGCTGATCCGTCATGTTCGAGAACCCGAGATACTCGCCGTTGACCGCTTTCTCGAGGTATTGCACCGAGAGCTTGGTGAACTGGTCGAGCATGAAATCGAAACCGTTCGTGCCGATGGAGTACAAGGTGTTCGCCGACGTCGTCACCGGTGCGAAACCGACTTCGTAAAAGCCGATTTCATTGATGAGGTGATCGAAGATGCGAACCACGTCCAGAACCTGCGATGTCAGCGTCACTCGCGCGCCGATCGGCCGCGTTCGATGATTTCGAATCAGCGACTGAATGCGCGGAAGGATGCGATCGTAGCTGCCCGAACCGTCACTGAACGTGCGGAATTGATCCTGGAATTCGCGAGGTCCATCGATACTGATGGTGACGCCGACGTGATTTTCGGTAAGAAACCGGATGACTTCGTCGGTGAGCAGCGTCGCGTTCGTCGTCAGACTGAAGTCAATCGTCTTGCCGCTCTCACGCGCGCGGCGTCGCGCATACTCGACGGTGGCGCGCACGACTTTGAAATTGAGAAGCGTTTCGCCGCCGAAAAACGTGAGCGTCAGCCGCGGCAGGTGCTCGCCTCGCTTGAGCAGGAACTCGACGCTTTCGAAGGCTGTCGCCTCATCCATGAACCGCGTCGAGGCGGGCGTCGCCAGTTTGTCTTCGCCGTATTCGTAACAGTACTTGCAACTGAGATTGCACTTGTTCGTGACGTTCAGAACCAGCGTGCTCAATGGCGCCGATTCGGTCTCTTTAAAAGGCGGAATGACCGCTGCACGTTCCGGCGTAGTCACGGCGCCGATCTGGTGGAGTTCGGACAAACCATCGACAAGATCATCGTGACTAAAGCGCTCCGTCAAAGACTGCAACACACTCGCCGGATCTTGCGGCCCGTCCTTGAAACCTTCGAGAAGCGCTCCCGTGATCTCGTCCAGTCCGATGACCGATGACGACGGGATGAGGAACGCAAAATCCTTGCCCGCGGCGGAGAATCGTTTCATTTCGGACAACTGAAGCCGGCTCATGGTCTGAAGATCTCCATTTGCGCCCACCGTACGTACAACGGAACGGTCACCACCAGATGCGACGACGCCTTCAGAGGCTTCGCCGCGCCTTCACCGGTGTACGTTCCGACGATTCGGACGTCGCCGTAGTTGTTCCGGTTGCCGCTTCGTTCCGGGTTCGGCCCTTCAACGTTCGGTGTGAAGTAACCGCGTGGATCGATGGTTCCGACAAACTTCACGTCGTCATCATTGATGGTGACCGGAAACTCCTCCATCGCCCATGTGACCGGCACTTCGCCAAGCTCGATGTCGTCCGCCGTGTTGGCCTTCTTATCCGGTCCATTGTGGTAGGCGACTGCGTCGAACTGCTGAAACTGCTTCGGAAACACGACGCCACCCAGCCTCGCCATCGCTTGTTCCGGCAGGATGCGGATGTAATCGATGCGATCGAATACCGCTGCTGTCTTACGCGAGACTTTGCCGCGGACGATCAGATCGCGAAATCCGATGGCGGCATTCGCGTTGACGGCAACGTCAACGGTTACGATGTTCGGTGTCGACCGGACATTGCTGACCGAGGTGCCCGGGCCGAAGTCGA
Organism: uncultured Solibacteraceae bacterium; assembly: GCA_964584785.1. Lineage (GTDB taxonomy): Bacteria > Acidobacteriota > Terriglobia > 20CM-2-55-15 > 20CM-2-55-15 > JAHFTY01. Next base: position 127,951 of record CAZPBY010000003.1, on the reverse strand, counting down.
TCTCCGGTGCGCGCAGATCGCCGGGGAAGTTCGCGCCGTAGATCTTCACGGTCGTCGTGCGGCCACTCATCAGGCGGCTGCGATCGGTCGAAGTCAGAATGATGTCGCGTCCGACTTTTTTCAGTTGCACGTCCATGCCGTATTCGTCGTATGCGCCGGAGAACCAGCGTCCGCGCATCGATTCGAGGTCATCGGACACAAGCATCACTTCGTGCAGATCCTTTATCTGCGGTGTCCGCGCTGACGTGTCGTTGGAAGTGCCCCGCCAGCTGTAGCCGGCGTACAACAGCACTCGTCCGGTGCGCGTGGAGCGCTCACCATCCGGAAAGTCGATCGTAGTACGGGTTGTGTACTCGTCCTCGGCCTGTTCGCGCTGGATGGTCATCTGACCAAAACCGCGGCCCTTTCCGGGAACGTAGACTTCGATCAGCCAGGTTCCCTCGAGGCGGGGATAGCGGAAGTTGGCGCGCCACGCGTTCCACTGAGGACTGTCGAGGCCGAGGTTGGTATTCAGGTAATTCAGCGCTCGATCGAGCCCTCCTGCCGGATCATTGCCGCCACGCGCGCCGCCGCCACGGCCGCCCGCTCCGCCTCCAGTCATTTCCGGCGGAGCCGTCGGTAAAGGGCCGGGGTGCGGGTTGTCCGTCTCACGATTGATGTCGGCAACCGTTGGCACAATGATCGGATTCTGTACCGGTGGCGTCACCACGAAATTTCCTTGTCCTTCCGAGAGCGGAAAGACGGCGACGTGCATGTTCGCCAGCAATTGCCAGTCTTCACGAGTGCGGCGCTGCGACAGGATTCGACCGATCGCATGACATCGGCGGCAGGTCTGATCTATCTCGTCGGGAACCTTCTCAACAATATTGCGGCGCTCCACCTCGTAGAAACCGATACGCGCCTCGCTCGGCGTCAGGCCGTGATTGTTGCTGAGATACTTTACGATGTTCCGCGCTTGAGCAGGATCGATCACAAGACCGTTGTTCCGCACCATGCGCTTCAAAATCTCCTGCCAGCCTTCGGGCGTCGTCCGCAAATAGGAGATCCTCGTCATTCGCCCCTTATCGTCGCTTTTGTGGCACGCGCCGCACGCAGTCTTCGTGGCTTCATCGGTAACCGGAACTCCGACGTCCGATTGAGGCGTCTGAGCTTGAGGCCCCTGAGCAAGGAAGGAAACGGCGCACGCAAGGCAGGCAAATATCAGCAGAAACAACTTTATGCGCATGGCGCGAATTTTAGGCCGAAGTTGAAACGGATTCAATCAAACCTTCTCGGTACATGTAGGCGATCACGTGCAATAGAACAGGCCGTTCAACAGGAGGCAGGATGAATCGATACGCCGCGGTCCGGCTCAAATCGGCAATCAATTGCTGAAGCGCCTTCGCAGAGCTGAGCGCGCGATGTACGGTCATGAAAAGAGCTGCGTATTTGCCCCGATAACCGTAATCAAACGTGGTTGTGACGAGGTATTCGTTGAGCTCGATGAACGAACCCGACATGGTGGGTCTTTGGGCGATGCGAACGCCCGCGGCGTTCTGAAAGGTCAGATCCATGGCTCGCCCGGCCTCGATCGCGCTCGCGATGTCGACTGAAAACGCCCTGGGCTGAACATCCCATGTCGAAAGCGAGTGTCGAGCCTTCCAGAACGGCCGCTCGGGCCATCGCTGCTCGGCGCGAAACGTGGCGACGCTTCCGGCAGCGTATCCGTCGTATGTGCGGCGTTCTTCCTCGTTAAAAAAATCAAGCGCGGCTGCTTCGAGTTCCGGCCGTTTGAGACACGTGTTGATCACGACGGCTGCGGACATGGCGGAGCAGAACGCCTTGTACACGCCCTGCGAAGAGAGGGGGTCGATGACGGATCCGGCGTCACCCACGAGCAACATTCCAGGCTCAGCGAAGCTCGCGGCACACTGCCACGACGCATCGCAACCTAGCGGTTTTGAAACGAGCGCGGCTCCCTCCATCATCTGACGGACGAATCGTGTCTGGCGAATCGCCTCTTGATAGGAAAGACCAGGCGAATCGAACACCACCGTCACGTTGCGCAGATCGGATGCGAGACGAAGCGACCATACCCAGCCGTCGGCGAAGGACTCGATGATCGTATCGTTGGCCTGGCTGCCGTGCGGATGATTCGAATTGCGCCAGTAACCGAACGTGGCAGATTGCCGCAATGGACGGCTTCCTTTTCCCGGCCCCGTGGCCATCACAACGAAGCGCGCTCTCGTTTGTCCGTGATTCCAGCGGACACCGGCGACCTTGCCGTCCTCTTTCAATAAGTCCGTGACGATTCTGCCGAATTGAACCGGTGCGGATGACTGGTCGATCAAGAGCTGGTCGAACCGATCGCGATCGACCTGCAGTCCGTATCCTTCCTCAAAGACGGCGCGGTGCGGTTCGGTTGTACCCCAGACGGACGTGTGACCTTCCATAACGGCGAAGCCGTTAGCCTGAAAGCCGAGATGGCGGAGCAGCGCAACCGCACGCGGGGGCAGTGACTCTCCAATTCGATGCCGCGGAAACCGAGCACGTTCCCAGATCTCGACGTCGTACCCGAACCGCCGGAGCAGTGCAGCGGTGACGGCTCCCGCCGGCCCCGCCCCCACCACGATCACATCCACCATGCGGGGATTATATTCGGGAAAGACCCATTAATTCTTTGAAGGAACCAGAAGTCTGTCGATTGATTTCTCTTTTCCTGAGATCCGGGCGCCCGAAAGTTTATCGAATCGCGGAGTTTTGATAGGCTACCCGCAAAATACCGAAACAACTGCAAGCAACATCCTTTGAGGGAGGGGAAACCTATGCATGCATTCGTGGCCCTGATGCTCCTGCTCCAGGGACTATCCGGGATCACTGGAAAGATCACGGATCCTTCGGGCGCGGTGATTCCAGGTGTGTCTGTGACGGCGACCAACACCGCAACCGGGGTGAGCCGCACGGCAATTTCGAATGAAACCGGCATTTACAACGTGACCCAACTGCCTCCGGGCACTTATTCCATTAAAGCGGAGTTGCCCGGTTTCAAGGTAAAGCAGGTCAGCAACGTTCCTTTTCCAGTAAACGAAGTGGTCGTTCTGGATCTTCCGCTCGAAGTCGGCGCAACCACCGAAGTCGTCGAGGTGACGGCCAGCGCCGAGGCCGTGAACACAGTGGATGCGAAGCTGGGCGTCGGTTTCGATCAGAAGAAGATCATCGATCTGCCGTTGAATGCGCGGAACATCGTCGGACTGCTCGCCTTGCAAAGCGGCGTGACGATGTCCGACAAAAACGTCAACAACCTCGACGATCGCGACGCGGGCGGCCAAGTCAACGGCGCGCGCAACGACCAGCAGAATATCGTTCTCGACGGCGTCAATATCAACACCCAGGAGCGTGGCTTCGCTCTGGAAGGGGCGCTGCCGACAACCCTGGACTCGGTTCAGGAGTTCATCGTCCAGACCACAGGTGGAGCGGGCCGCGGCAGCGGGGCGCAGATTCAGCTTGTGACGAAGAGCGGCAGCAATCACCTGCATGGATCCGTGTATGACTACTATCGGACGACGGGAACTTCCGCATCGAACTACTTCGGTTCAAAAAACGCCACGACCGGCATTCGAGAACCCACTCACCTGCTGCGTCATCTGCCGGGGGCTTCGCTCGGCGGTCCAATCTTTAAAGACAGGCTGTTCGTTTTCGGCGCCTATGAGCGCCAGACGGATCGAAGCGCGAACCTTGTCACACGAAATGTACCGACTCCCGAGTTTCTCAACGGCAACGTCCGATACCAGCGAAAGGACCTGAGTTTTGCGACAATCACCGACGGTCCGGGCGGAATGCTCGAAAAAATCACGCTGATTCCCGGCGACCGCTGGAATCCGAACGTTATCGGGTCCGCGGGAATCATGGAAAAATACCGCTCCTTCTCGACGGACGCGGGACACACCCGGCCCGGCGCGGACAACGGGGCCAACACACTGATCTACACATTCAATGCGCCGTTCGTCCGAAATCGAAACGTTTACATTTCGCGAGTGGATTTCAATCTCAATGCGAAGAATTCCTTGTATTGGCGCGGGACTCTGAACGACGACTCACGGACGCTCGCGGTCGAGACTTTCCCGGGCTTTGGCGACGCCCGCAACCGTCAGGACAACAGCAAGGGTTTCGCGGGAAACTGGAACAGCGTGATCACAGCGAATCTCAACAGTAACTTTTCCGCGGGGCTGACGCGCGAGTCCTTCGAGGATACCGGCAATTCGCGTTCGTACTTCAGCGTGAACCAATACAGCAATCCGTTCCAGACTACGGGCGCTTCCGCGCAGGCGATCAACACGTGGAACTTCGTGGAGAATCTGAGCTGGATCAAGCACAGCCATAACTTTCAATTCGGCGCGAATTATCGCTTCATCGACAATCAACTGAGGTCGTTCAACGAGGTGCTTCCTCCGGCATTCGGCAATCCCGCGAACCTGACGGGCAATGAGATCGGAGTTGCGAGCATGCCCGCACTAAGGCGAGCCCTCGGCGATGCCGAATTTGCGCAAGTGCGGAGTCCCGGACCCACCGTCGGCGACGCGCTGATGAACGCAACGGGGTCGATATCGGTTCTGTCCTACGATTTGCAATTTGACGTGAAGGGCAACGCCATACCGGCGGGCCAGGCTTTCGTCCGCGACTACGGTCTGCAGGAGTGGGATTTCTACGTTCAGGACGTATGGCGTATGAAGCCCAGCCTCACTTTGACCTACGGACTCAATTACCAGGGCGCGACGCCGCCTTACGAGCGAAATGGCGTGCAGGTGAATTGGGCGCAGAACCTGTATGACCGCTGGAGGATTCAGGCGGACTCGAAGCAAACGACGTCAGAACTGCCGCTCTTTTCCGCTCAGGTAGCAGGCCGCGTCAACGGCAAGGCGGATTACTACAAGCCCGACAACAACAATTTTGCGCCGCGCGCCAGTCTGGCGTGGTCGCCGAGTGGTTTGCCGTTTCTAACCAGGAGGGGCGGCCAGTTGGTGATTCGCGGCGGCTATTCGCTGACCTACGATCGCGTCGGCGGGCGCCTGTCGCGCGATGCCGCAACGGTGGGGTCTGTCGGCTTGAAGACGCGCATCGGCACGCCCGGTTACACCTTCTCGATCGACGGCGACAACGGAGTTCCGCGCGCTCCGCGTCTGGGCCCTGGCGGCGCGCTTCCGTTCGGTTCATTTCCGTCGCCCTCCGCGCAGCAAAACTTCACGTTGGCTCCAACGACGGGAGGTTTGGGAGGCGTCTCGACGACAGGTATCGATCCCAACCTCCACGCATCGCCGAACAATCTGGTTAACCTCACGGTCTCGAAAGAACTGCCGGGAGGGTGGGTCATCGAAGCCTCGTACGTCGGGCGTTTCGCACGGCAACTGCTCGGACAGGTGGATATCGCAGCACCCGTGAATTACCGCGATCCGAAGAGCGGCATGTCGTATTACGAAGCGGTCAAACAGCTGATTGAAACCAACGAGCACAATGGCGTGGCTCCGTCGAACGTTCCATCCATCCCATGGTTCGAAAATGTCTATCCGGAAATCACGGCGTATGTGAACGGTAAGCTCAAGACAAACTATGCCAACGCGACGCAAGCGTTCTATGCCTACATCAATCAGGGCGTCACACCCGGTCGTAACTCCGCGTTTGATATCGTCGATCACATGCAACTGATCGAAGGCGACCTGAAGATCATCCGGATGCTCAATCCACAGACGCAGTTTTTCGGACTCTGGACAAACCTTTCACGTTCGAATTACAACTCGCTCCAACTCAGCACCCGGAAACGGTTCGCGCAGGGTTACTCGATGACGCTGAATTACACGTACGGCTCATCGAATGACACGACGTCGGCCGCAGAGTCGCTGGGAAACCGCGCCACCGGTGGTCTGGCGATCGACCCGTACCGGCCGGATCTTGCTTATGGCCGGTCGAACTTCGATCGTAAGCATCAGTTGAATGCGAACGCTCTCGTCGACTTGCCGTTCGGCAAGGGTAAATGGATTGGAGCGAACGTTCCGGCTGCGCTGAATCATGTCATCGGCGGATGGCAGGTTTCCGGAATTGCCGTCGCATCCAGTGGACGGCCTTTCGCTTTTGGAGCAGGAAATCGATTCAACCTCCACTACTTCGGGCAGGATGAGCCGCTTCTGATCAAACCGATCGATTTCAAGCTAACCAAAGTCAACGGGAACGTCTACAGTATTCCCGGTGATTCGGCCGGCGCGAATCGCACCGATGCGGCGTTGCAGAACTTTCAGACGCTCTACCCCGGCGGTCCGATCGGCCGGAATCAGGGGGACGGTCCGAACTTTTTCAACATCGACGCTGCCGTCACCAAGACGATCACGGTAACCGAGAACGTGCGCACCCGATTACGCGCCGAAGCCTTCAACGTGTTCAACCATCCGAACTTTGCAAACCCGATCGCGACCAATATTGATGGCGCGGCCGGAACGCTCGGAAGAATCACCGCAACGATCGGAACCGAACGCGTCATGCAGTTCAGTCTTAGGGTTGAGTGGTAGCGTCACAAAGCCCGTCGCTGCGCTCCGGGTTCTGACAGTGTTCGCCGTAACGTACAGAACCCGGAGCGCAGCAACGGGCTTCGTGACGCCTACTCCGGCTTCCAGCGCAAAACCGGTTTGCGGGCGGCGGCGGCTTCGTCGATGCGGCCGATGCGGGTGTTGTGCGGGGCCTTTTTGACGATTTCCGGATTCTCTTCCGCTTCTTTTGCGATCTCTTTCATCGCATCGATGAACGCGTCGAGTTCCTGTTTGGATTCGGTCTCGGTCGGTTCGATCATGATGGCACCGGGGACAATCAGCGGGAAAGACACGGTGGGTGGATGGAAGCCGTAATCCATCAGGCGCTTGCCGATATCTCCGACGTGCACATCCTTTCGCGCCTGAATGCGGTCGGCAAAGACGACTTCATGAAGTGTTGGAGCTTCGTAGGGCAGAGCGTAGTCGTCCTTTAATTTCGCGCGGATGTAATTCGCGTTGAGCACGGCGATCTCCGACACTTCCTTTAATCCTTCGGGCCCATTGGCCAGGATGTAGCACAGAGCGCGAACGTGCATTCCGAATTGCCCGTTGTAGGCCTTCATCTTTCCGATCGACTGTGGACGATCATAATCAAAGAAATAAGCGCCGTCCGGTTTCTGGCCGACGGTGGGATACGGCAGGAACGGCTCGAGAATCTTCTTTACGGCGACCGGACCCGATCCTGGCCCGCCGCCGCCGTGAGGAGTCGTGAACGTTTTGTGCAGATTGATGTGCAGCACGTCGATTCCAAAATCGCCGGGACGCGTGATCCCCATCATGGCGTTGAGGTTCGCTCCGTCCATATAAACCAGCGCGCCGTGCGAGTGCATCAGTTCGGCGATTTCGCTGATCTGACTCTCGAAAATGCCCAGCGTGTTGGGGTTCGTGATCATGATGCCGGCGACATCTTCGTCGATCACTTTTCGAAGCGCTTCAAGGTCGACGGTACCGCGAGCGTTCGATGGAACGTTCTCGACAACGTAACCCGAGATTGTCACGCTGGCCGGATTCGTGCCGTGTGCGGAATCGGGAATCAGGATTTTGTGGCGCGGCCGTCCTTTCGATTCGTGATAAGCGCGAATCATCAGGATCCCCGTCAGTTCACCGTGCGCGCCGGCCGCGGGCTGCAGGCTGACCGCGTCCATCCCGCTGATTTCGGTCAGGCATTTCTCCAGAGTTTTCTGGACCTCGAGCGCGCCCTGAATCAACACGGAGGGCATCAGCGGGTGCGCATAAACAAAACCGTCGAGGCGCGCCATGCGTTCGTTGATCTTCGGGTTGTACTTCATCGAGCACGAGCCAAGCGGATACAGGCCCAGATCGATGTGATAGTTCCAGGTGGAGAGCCTTGTGAAGTGCCGGATCACATCGACTTCCGTCAATTCCGGCATCCCATCGATACTGTCGCGAAGCAGGCCGATGTCCACGACATCTTTCACGTCTCGCTGAGGCACGTCGAGCGGAGGAAGATTGAAACCGCGGCGGCCCGCCGATCCTTCTTCGAACACAAGCCGCTCGTTAATTTGGAAATGAGTACTGGTGCGTTTGTGGTTCGCGCTCATTCGAGTTCCTTCACGAAGCTGTCGATCTGATCTTTGGTCGTCGTTTCCGTGACGCACGCCAGCATCGCGTCTTCCATGCCCGGATAGAACCTCGAGAGTTGCAATCCCGGAACGATCTGCGCCTTGAAGAGTCTTTCGGCGCGGGCCTCGTACCCGTCCCTCAATTGAATGACGAACTCGTTGAATCGCGGAGCCGGGAACAGAATCTGATGCCGGGTACGCGTTCGAATCTGTTGAACGGCGTAGTCGGTTTTCAGCAGATTCTGCTCGCAGATCTCGCGAAGCCCCGCCGGGCCGACCGTGGCGAGATATATCGTCGCCATCAGGGCGCACAGCGATTGGTTCGTGCAAATATTCGAGGTCGCTTTTTCACGGCGGATGTGCTGTTCGCGAGTCGACAGGGTCAGAACGAAGGCGCGCCGTCCTGAGAAATCCTGACCTAATCCGACCAGCCGGCCCGGCATCTGACGGACGAATTTTTCGCGAGTGGCGAGAAAACCCACGTGGGGGCCGCCAAAGCTCATCGGGACGCCCAACGATTGGCCTTCGCCGACGACAATGTCCGCAGTGTCGGGAGGCTTGAGAATCCCCATCGACACGGCTTCCGCGATATTCACGATCGCCAGCGAACCATGCTTGTGCGCGAGATCGCAAACCTCGCGCACGTTCTCGATGGTGCCGAAGAAATTGGGGGACTGGACGATCACCGCAGCGACATCCGCGGAAAGCCGCCGATCGAGTTCGTTCAAATCGATACGTCCGGTTTCCGCGTATCCGGCCGGCTCGACCTGAATTCCGAGATTCCGGGCGTACGTGCCGACGACGGCTCGATACTCCGGATGCACGGTGGCGGCCATCAGGAACTTGTTCCTGCGGCTGATGCGCTGGGCCATCAGCACGGCTTCGGCCAGCCCGGTGCTGCCGTCATAAAGCGACGCGTTCGCAACTTCCATTCCCGTCAGCTGAGTGATGTAGGTCTGGAACTCAAATATCGCCTGGAGCGTGCCTTGCGCAATCTCGGGTTGGTACGGTGTGTAGGCGGTGAAAAACTCGGATCGCGAAATCAACGCGTCGACGATGATCGGTAAATGATGACGATAAACGCCGGCACCGAGGAACGACGCGTATTCGGAAGCGTTGCGCGCCGCGCGCCGGCGGAAGTATTCGATCAACTCGGGCTCCGTCAACGCTCGGGGAATATCGAGTAATCGTCTTAGCCGGAGAGGCTCGGGGATACCGGAAAAAAGCTGCTCGATCGAATCGACCCCGATATCCGACAGCATTTGCCGTCGATCCGAAGTGGAGCTGGGGATGTATCGCACGCTCGGCTGTTACTCCTCGCTCTTGGTGTATTCGTCATACTCTTCGGCCGACATCAATTCCGTCGTTTCCGAGGGATCGTTGAGACGAATCTGGATCAGCCAACCTTTGGTGTAGGGATCTTCGTTGAGGATTTCAGGCGAGTTCCCAAGATCTTCGTTCACGTCGATCACCTCGCCACCGCACGGAATAAACAATTCGGAAACGGCTTTAACGGATTCCACGTTGCCGAAGGCATCGCCGGATCGAAACTTGTCGCCGACTTTGGGGAGTTCAACGTAGACGACCTCTCCGAGTTCCTTCGTCGCGAAATCCGTGATACCGACCGTGCCGGTGTTATCGGATACGCGTATCCATTCATGTTCCCTCGTATACAGCAAATCGTCCGGACTCATGCAGCATCATCTCCGTCTATAAAAGGGGGTTGGGACCACCTGCGCGTCGCACATACGACTGCGCACCGAAACCTGAAACTTCGAACCAACTGCTGAGAACTCCGTGGGCAGATAAGCAAGACCAATATTCTTCTTCAACGTAATCGACGGCGATCCGCTTGTCACCTGACCGACCTCTCGGCCATCTACGAGCGCCGGGTAGTGCTCGCGCGCGATGTCGCGAGTCTGCATTTCGAATCCGACAAGCTTTCGCTTGACGCCGGACTGTTTCTGCCGAAGCAGGTCGTCGCGTCCGACGAAATCGCCTTTGTCGAACTTAACGATCCATCCCAGACCGGCTTCGAGCAGCGTGGTCGTGTGATCCATGTCGTTTCCGTAAAGAAGCATCCGGGCTTCCAGCCGAAGCGTATTTCTTGCGCCAAGACCTGCGGGCACCAAACCGTGCGGCGCACCTGCCTCCAGCAAAGCAAACCAGATGGATTCCGAATGTTCCGGAGAAAAATAGGTCTCGAATCCGTCTTCGCCCGTGTATCCGGTCCGAGAAATGATTGTATCCGCTTCGAGAACTTTGCCGCGCGCGAAATGGTAATACGGAATGGCATCGAGCCGGACCGGCGTGAGCTTTTTGAGAATCTCCAATGCTTTTGGACCTTGCACGGCAAGCAGCGACGTCTGATCACTAACGTTTCGCAGTTCGACGCCGAAGGTGTTGTGCGATGAGATCCAGTCGAAATCCTTGTCGATATTCCCGGCATTGACGACGAGCATGAAATGCTGGCCGCTGTGGCGGTAGATCAGGAGGTCGTCGACCACGGTTCCTTCCGGATACGGAATCGCCGAGTACATCGCCTGGCCGTCCACCAGTTTCGACGCGTCGTTCGAGGTCACATGTTGAATGAGCTCCAGTGCCCGCCCGCCGCGGACGTCGAACTCGCCCATGTGACTGACGTCGAACAGGCCGGCGGCCGTGCGGACGGCCGTATGTTCTTTGGCAATCCCGCTGTATTCGACGGGCATCTCCCAACCACCGAACGGGATCAGCCGCGCCCCCATGCGCTTGTGAACGTCGAACAGAGCCGTTCGCTTGTCGTGCGGCAAGAAACCTCCTGAATGCTCGTCAAGAATTCTAACGCAAGAAGTCGAGATCATTGCGAAAGTGGACACGACGGTAGTGGCTCCGTTTTGAATTTTCCGAGCGGACAGCGGTGGGATGAGAGATTCCCCTCCTTGGCTAAGGAGGGGTGGACGCGACCTAAATCAAAATATCGCGAAGCAACCTTTGACGGGAGCGGACGGGGTGGTTGGTTCAAGCTACCGCTTGGTTCGTCGGATGTTGGACGAACCACCCCGTCTGCTCGCGACAAAGGATGCTTCGCGATATTTTATTAATGCTCGCAGCCACCCCTCCTTAGCCAAGGAGGGGAATTCGCTCATCCCCGTCGCTGTCTGGCGCTCAGAGCATTCAAATGAACGCCAGGCACTGGGAATTCGTTCTATTGTAGATATTGCTTCGCGACTGGTTGATTGGGATCCAACTGCAGTGCGGCCCGATACCAACGCTGGGCTTCTTTCACGCGACCCGATTGGCGGAGCGCTTCGCCAAGGCCGACATAGGCCTGGATGTTTTCAGGGTTCAGATTGATCGCGCTCCTGAATTGTTCCTGCGCTTCCGCTGTCTTGCCGCGATCGAGGAGGTACAGCCCATAGTTGTTGATCGACAGCCAGTCTTCGGGAAAATCGTGGATGGCTTTCCGAAACTCCGCGTCCGCAAGGTCATGCTGAAACGTTTGGCCATACACGATCGCCAACAGGTTTCGGGCTCGTGGGCTTGAAGGATCCGCCTGCAGCGATTGCTTCACGAGCTGTAGCGCTTCATCGAATCGCTGCTGGTAGAACCGAAGCGAAGCGAGATGAAACAGGCCTTTGGCGTTTCCCGGATCCACAGACAGCAGGCGTTCGATGCTCGCCGGCCCTTCCGCGCTGCCTTTTTCGATTTCAATATCGGCAAGCTTCTCGAGCGCCTTCCTGTTTTTCGGTTCCGCTTCAAGCACCGCGTTGAGAGACGCGAGGGCTTTATCATGCGCGCCTTCCTGCGCATAAAACTCCGCAGCGGCCAACCGCACTGTTGTTGACGGATGTGCCTGAATGGTCTGCTCGACGAACGGCGCCGCCTGTGGTCGAGTGTGGGCGTCGCGAGACGCCTTGAGAAGCGCTCCCCAGGCGATGGAGTCGTCGGGATTTCCGGAAAGCGCCCGCTTCAACTCGGCGATCGCATCGGCGAAACTATCCGAGGCGAGATACATCTCTCCCTTGTGGCGATGATTTTCAGGCGTTACCGCGGCATCGACCTCCTGGATGTAAGGCGGAATGGGCACCTTCTTATGGACCGATGTCAACGCTGCGTAGTTTTCATCCGTCGTATTCGCGTAAATAAAGCGCGGAGCGTGAAACTCGAGGATCGGACGCGCATCCGTGTTCAGGGGGACGCTGCCTGCGAACGTATCGAGATCATCGTCCTCCAGAAGGTAGAGAGTCGTCACGGAGTAAGTGTCCACGAGTGAAATCGACTTCAGGTCTTCGGCCACGCGTTGAAAGTTCTGCTGCACGACCGGTCCGGACACTTCTATTTTCGACGGCGACCCCAGCAGAAGAAAGTCGTTCTGGTTCAATGCCCATAACTGCGCGTGCGGGAACGCGGATCGAAACGTCCGTATGATCGATCGCAAATCCTCGGTCGACATGTTGTAACTGTGGAACCACTGGCAGTGGATGCCTTTCGGTGTAAGCCGCGAGAGAGCTTCCGTAAAGAACTCCCGGCTGAAGAGTGACGCCATTCCCGACATCCATGGGTTCGACGGCTCGGAAACGATCACGTCGTATTGCTTGCTGCCGTATCGCAAGTGATTGCGGCCATCGCCGATGATCAGCCGCGTGCGAGAGTCGTGGAGCGCGTCGTGATTGACGTGCTTGAAGTTCGCGGACGCCTCCACAACCTCGGGCGAAATCTCGACGACGTCCAACGATTGAATCGGGTGTTGAAGCGCGGCGCCTGCGGTCACGCCGCTCCCGAGGCCGATGATCGCGACGTTCTTCGCATTCTCCGTGAGCAGCAGCGGAAGGTGGCCGAGCATCTTCTGCGTCGGCATGTCGCCCGAATCCGTCGCATCCACCTTTCCGTCGATCGCCAGCAGCGTATTGCCGCGCTGCCTTCGCGCAGAGACAGTCGTCGTCGCACCTTCCTTGTAATAAACGAGACGGCCGCTGGTCAGCATCGATTCAAGATCGGCGTTGGCCGCGTAGTAAGGCGCGTACTTGTACGCACCCGAACTCATCAATTCGGCGTTCCACCGTGGAAGAAAGGAAATTGCCGATGCAACAGCAAGTCCGGCGGCAAGGCGGGTGTAGCTGCGAGGTTGGAGCATAATCCCAGCGAGAGTGTTGATCAGCGCGGCCGCGATCAGCGCCCATTGCGAGCCTACGAAGGGGATCAACAGGAAGCCGGCGATCAACGATCCGAGAATAGCGCCTGCCGTGTTGAACACGTAGATCGCGCTCACTTCGGTTCCGAGCGACGCGTTGGACTTTGCGTAGAGGCGCGACGCAATGGGAAAGGTCATGCCGAGAAATGTCGTCGGCACAAGCATCAGAGCGAAAAAGATCAAAAACTCCGTGGCCTGAATCATCGAATACCGTTCGACATATTTCGTCACGATTCTGCCGACCCAGATCGGCAGTTGGCCGAAGAACGGAATAACGGCGAGCGACGTCATTCCAACCAGGAGTTCGATCCAGGCAAAGCTCGCGAGCGTCAGTCCGCGCCTTGCAGCGACGCCGGCGCCGATTGCCGCGCCGAGACCAAGGCCCGCGATCATCGACGCCAGCATGAGCGAAAACGCATACGTGGTGGGTCCGACCACCAAACCCAACACGCGTGTCCACGCCACTTCGTCGATCAGCGCGGCCAGGCCGGATAGCAGCATCGCAAAGAGAATGATTCGCGGTCCGGCAGTTTCAGCTTCCGGTCCGGTAGAGATTTGCGGCCGCCCTTCACCGGATCGCGCGAGCGTCCAGGCCATGAGGGCGATCAGGAGATTCACCGTGGCTGTTCCGGACAGCGTTACGGTAACGCCGGCGTAGGGCACCAGAATAAATCCGGCAAGAACGGTTCCCACTGCCGCTCCCCACGTGTTCGCACCGTAAACGCGTCCGGCTTCGGTTCCGACGCTGGAGATGTTCTCGACGTAAAAGCGAATCAGAATCGGCAACGTGGCGCCCATGAGCGTCGCCGGGAGGATCAAGAGAACCAACACGATGATCAATCGCGTCATAGTGAGAACAATGAAGGAGTCCGAGGCGGCCGCGTACAACGCTCCGAAAACGGGGCTCGCCGACGCGATAAATAAAGGAAGAATGAGATTGTACAGTCCGATTCCGGCTTCGAGAGCGGCGTAGGTGCGGACTAAAGGAACCGGCCGGCGATCGATCGCACGGCCCGCGAGCCGGCTGCCGATGGCGAGTCCCGCCATGAACACGCTGAGGATTGCGCTGACCGAAAACACCGTGTTGCCGATGACAACAACAAACAGGCGGGTCCAGACCACTTCATAAGTTAACCCGCAAGCGCCGGAAACGAAGAAGAGCAGAAGGAGGAGTTGCGATCGGTTTTTCAAACGGCTCGAATTTTAACAGAAATCCGCGAGCGTCGTTTTTCGCGAAAAGAGCGACAAAAGTCGCGAATTCAGCCAAGAAGATCTTCGACTTTGAACTTCACGTCGGGAAACGCAATCGGCGATACGACGTCGCCGGGATGCAGCGTCAAACAAGTGTCATAGCCATCTCCGGACGGATTACGGTACACGAGCAACAAACGATGCCGGAGGTCCTCAATCCAGAATTCCACCACGCCCCGTTCCGCGTAATGGGGCAACTTCCGTTTGCGGTCTTTGGCGAGCGTGCTGTCCGATATTTCGATAACCAGGAGGGCGTGTTCGTACGAGACTTCGACTTCTTCCGAGGCGTAAAAATCGTCACGCGGTTTGAATAGAACAACATCCGGTTTAGGCTCATTGTAGTCGTCGAGCACCAGCGGGTTCTGCACACTAACGATGGCTCGCCTGCCGAGCGCCTCGCTGAGCAGGGTATTCGCGCGAAAGGAACCCACGATGTGCTTCCTTCCGGGGTTGCTCATCTTGAGGATCTCGCCGTCGAGAAGTTCCCATCGTTCGTCCTGATCGAGAATCCCCGCGTCGTACATTCGGGCAAACTCGTCTCTCGTAAACAGCTTCTTATCGGTTTCGATACGCATCGATTTGCTCTTCCGTCAGAATAATCCAGGCCTGTTGCGATTGCATAGGGACGTATCACGGGTGGCGGTCATGCAATTGTTCCTCCGTCCCGAATTAGGCTACTCTGAAACGTCATGCTGGGACGGGTTTTCATAACGAGGCCGATATTCGACGAGACGATCGCGATGTTGAGCGAGCAGACGGAAGTTCGAGCGAATATGGAGGACCGGATTCTTTCGAAATCGGAGTTGATCGAGAACCTGAAGGGAGCGGACGGCACGATCACGCTGGTGACCGATCGGATCGATGTCGAAGTTCTGGAGCGTGCGCATCGCCTCAAAATCGTGGCCAATTTCGGTGTGGGATACAACAATGTCGACGTCGATGCGGCAACGCGGACGGGTGTCATCGTCACGAACACACCCGGCGTTCTCACCGAAACGACCGCCGATCTCGCCTGGAGCCTGATGATGGCCGCCGCCCGGCGGATTGCCGAAGGCGACCGTTATGTGCGGGCAGGCAAGTTCAAGTTCTGGGGGCCGAAGGTGATGCTGGGTCATGACATTTTCGGCAAGACCCTCGGCATCATCGGGCTTGGACGTATCGGCAGGGCGATGGCGAAGCGTGGCCGCGGCTTCGACATGAAAGTGCTGTTTTACAAGGCCGCACCGCTGCCCGACGCCGATTGCCGCGAGCTCGGAGTCGAGCGCGTGGCCCTCGAGGATATTTACAGGCGGTCCGATTTCATCACTCTGCACGTTCCTCTCGTTACCGAAACCCATCATATGTTGAACGACCGCGCGTTCTCATTGATGAAACCCAACGCGATTGTCGTCAACACGTCACGCGGCCCGGTCATCGATGAAATGGCGCTGGTTCGGGCTCTGAAGAGCCGCCGAATCGCCGGAGCCGCTCTGGACGTGTTTGAGCATGAACCACAAATCGAGCCGGAACTCTTCGAGATGGAAAATGTGGTTCTCGCGCCTCACGTCGGCAGCGCGTCGCGTGAAACGAGGTTGAAGATGTCGACCATCGCTGCGGAAAACCTGATGGCGGCGCTCAAAGGGGAAAAGCCTCCCAATATGGTCAACACCGAAGCCTGGGACCGGCGCCGGCAGTGAAAGACTGGATCAAACCCCGCGCGCTGCATCCCGGCGACACCATCGGCATCGTCGCTCCGGCGAGTAACATCAAACTGGATTTCCTCGAACAGGGCCGTCGCGAACTTGAAGGCCTGGGCTTTCGGATTACCTATCGTTCCGATATCGTTTCCAGTTTTCGCTACTTCGCCGGTCCCGACGAGAGGCGCAGGGAGGAGTTCCTCGAGATGCTGCGCAATCCCGATATCCAGGCGATCTTCTGCGCGCGCGGCGGCTACGGCAGCGGGCACTTGATTCCGCACGTTGGCGTTGAGGAATGGCGGGCCAATGCGAAGATCGTCAGCGGTGCCAGCGACATCACTATGCTCCTCGGAGCGATGCAGCGCGCAGGCGTTATCTCCTTCCATGGTCCCATGGTCGCGACGACGATTCGGCAGGGCACCGCGGGCTACGATCGATCCGTGCTGCTCGACATGTTGCAGCACGGAAAGCGCGTCCGCTTTCCATTGGCGAACACACAAACGTTGCGCGCCGGTAAAGCCGAAGGACGCCTGACCGGAGGTTGTTTATCGCTGGTCGTCGCCGCGATCGGAACGCCCGCTGAGGCGGACACGAACGATTCCATTCTGGTTCTCGAAGACATTGACGCCAAGCCGTACCAGATTGACCGAATGATCACACAGCTCCAACAGGCCGGAAAGTTCGACGGCGTTCGCGGGATTGTCTTCGGTGAAATGCTTCAGTGCATGCAGCACCGGGATCAGGGATACAAGCTGGAAGATGTTCTGATCGACCTTCTCCATGATTTTGACGGACCGATCCTGTTCGGTTTTCCAACGGGACATACCACGAAACCCAATATCATCGTTCCGTTCGGCGTCCGCGCCCGGCTTACACTGACGCCGAACGAGCCGCCAACGTTTGAACTCCTGGAATCGGCAGTGTCATGAAAATCTATTTGACTGGAATTTGTGGAACGGCCATGGCTTCGCTGGCGGGAATGCTCCGTGAGAAGAAGCATGCGGTCGTCGGGTCCGATACGGATGTTTATCCGCCGATGTCCGATTTCCTTCAACAGCTCGGGATCCACGTTTACAAGGGGTACCGTGCGGAGAATATCCAAATCGAAAAACCGGATCTCGTCGTTATCGGCAACGCGCTTTCCCGCGGCAACCCCGAGGTGGAATACGTTCTCGACTCTGGAACGCGGTACGCGTCGATGGCGGAAACGGTCAAGGAGATGTTCATTCGCGGCAAGAACTCGATCGTCATTGCCGGTACACACGGCAAGACCACGACAACGGCGATGCTGGCGTGGATGCTGGACGTGGCCGGACGCAAGCCGTCATTTCTGGTCGGCGGCATCGCAGAGAATTTTGGGAAGAGCTTCCAGGTCACGGACGGACCCGACTTCGTGATCGAAGGCGACGAATACGACACCGCCTTCTTCGACAAAGGTCCGAAGTTTCTGCACTACCTGCCGCGAATTCTGATGGTGAAGAATATCGAATTCGATCACGCCGACATTTACGCGAACCTCGAGGCTTTGAAGGTATCGTTTCGACGTTTGATCAACATCGTGCCGAAGAGCGGATTGATCGTTGCGGGCGTCGACAGTCCGGTCGTCGCGGAGTTGATTCCAGCGGCGTTTTCGCGTGTCGCAAAGGCCGGCATCGGAGTCGGGGACTGGCAGGCGACTCAAATTCGCACGACCGAATCCGGTATGGCGTTCGAGGTTTTGTCCGGCGAAGAGAAGGTTGGGGAGTTTTCCACGCCTCTCCTTGGAACGTTCAACGTTCAGAATGCGCTGCACTGCATTGTGGTCGCGAAGGAACTGGGAATATCCAACGATGTTATTCAGAAGGGTCTGTCCACCTTCAAGAGCGTCAAACGCCGCCTCGAGTTGAGAGGCGAGGTGGACGGCATCCGTGTTTACGACGACTTCGCTCATCATCCGACGGCGGTGCTGGAAACGCTCAAGGCCGTTCGACAGCGCTTCCCGAAGGACCGCATTTGGGCGGTGTTCGAGCCACGTTCGAACACCTGCCGCCGCCGCATCTTTGAACAAGGGTTCATCGAATCCTTTGATCCGGCGGATGCGGTCGTCATCGCTCGAGTGTTTGGATCGTCGAAAGTTCCGGCGGAAGAAACGCTGTCGCCGGATCGCGTCGTGGAGGGCGTACGCCGGCGCGGCAAGGCCGGGAACACGTTCGATTCAACAGACGAAATTGTCAATTACCTGGCTGCAAATGCCGTCAAAGGCGATCATGTCGTCATCATGTCCAACGGCGGCTTCGACAACATTCATAACAAGCTGCTGGAGAAATTGCGAAACCGATGAGGGTGAAGGGCACAGCAACTCCCCTCCTGAGTCAGGAGGGGAGGTCTGCGCCAGAAGCGCAGACCGGGGTGGTTCTAACGACGCGAAGCCTCCTTACAGATGTCGCGCGCAGCGCAACCGATTTGAAAGGAGCGCTTCGCGGTCTTTTAAGGTGGCTCAGGGACTACCGTCCCTTCGCGGTTTTTGAAACCACCCCCGCTGCGCCTTCGGGCGCAGCTTCCCCTCCTAATTTAGGAGGGGAGTTTCGGACGCATCCGGCCGTGACCTTGGGGTTATTCCTCCTTTTCACTTCACCAACCTTCGCACAAACCATCCATTACTCTCTCGCGATGCCACAACCGGCGACGCATGTCTTTCGCGTCGAGGTAACCATCGATCAGCCGGGCGCGCCGGCCGTCGAGCTTGGGTTGCCGGCATGGAATGGCTTGTACCAGATTCGAGATTTTTCGCAATTCATCCAGGACCTTCACGCCAACGTGCCTTTCAAACGGATCGACAAGGAAACCTGGCGGTTCAACACGAGCGGCGCCACGCAGTTGAAAGTGACCTACGGCGTTTTTGCCAACGAATGGAGTTCGTTCTCGAGCGAACTCAACGATCATCACGCCTTTTTCAACAGCGCCGATCTTTTTCTCCTGTGGAATGCAAAGCGCGCTTTACCGGTGGAGGTCTCCATAAGCCCGCCGGTCGGATGGCAAGTCTCGACAAGCCTGGCGCCCGCGGACAAGCTCTTTACCTATCGTGCCGAGAGCTACGACCGCCTGGTCGACTGCCCGGTCGATATCGGACGGCTCGACACGTACTCGTTCGCTGTCGATGGCGTTCCATTCACTATTTCCGTGGACGGCGGCCATCGCGATTACGATAAAACGGAGCTCGTCACGATGGTCGAGCACATCGCACGGACGGAGGTTGCGTTCTTCGGCGAGATTCCGTTCCCGCGATACACCTTCATCTACCACTTCGACGACACGGATCGAGGCGGCGGCGGAATGGAGCACTCGGACTCGACGGCCATTCATGAGGCCACGGTCAAGGGCATGCGATCCGTTCGGAATGTGTCCGGTGTGACGTCACATGAGTTCTTTCACACGTGGAACGTCAAACGGATTCGGCCTCAGGGTCTCGAACCGGTGGACTACTTCAAAGAAAACTACACAACGGCACTGTGGTTCTCCGAAGGCGTGACGAGTTATTACGGCGATCTCCTGCTAAGGCGAGGCGGAATTCTGAGCAAACAACAGTACTTGAACTCACTGTCGGACGAGATTCGTACGCTCGAGAGCCGCCCGGCGCATAAATCGCAGTCGGCCGCGGAGGCGAGCCTGACCACGTGGTATGACAAGTACGCCTACTATCGCCAGGCCGACCAGAGCATCTCGTACTACAACAAAGGTGAACTCATCGGACTTTTGCTGGATCTGAAGATCCGCGATTTGACGGATAATCAGCGTTCGCTGGACACGGTCATTCGCTATCTGAACGACAACTACGCAAAGAAAGGCCGCTTCTTCGAGGACGACTACGGCATCGCCAAAGCGATCACAGAATCGACCGGACTCAACCTCGACAAGGAATATGCGGCGTGGGTTCACTCGGCAGATGAGCTCCCTTATGCCGAGGTGCTGCGCGTGGCCGGCCTGGAAGTGAACGGCGATCGGATTCGTGAGATTTCGAATCCGTCATCAAAACAACAACGCATCCTGGAAGCCTGGTTATCGGGGAAATGAAATGCGAAATGCCAAGTTGATTTATTCCATCGTGTGTGACGATGTCCGCCTCGAAATGGGGAACAAGCTGTCGCTGATGGGCGTGTTTGAAAATGTATTCCTGCCGAGTTTTCCGTCGATACTTCTGAAGTTTGCCGTGGTGAATCACTGGGAAGGCAACGGGACGTTCGAGACGCAGGTGAAGATCCTGAATCCGGAGCGCAAAGAAGTGGTGTCGTCGGCGACCTCGACGTTTACGATCGAAAACCAGGGGTACGCGGACAACATCACCTTCTTCACGAATGTCGCCTTCGATCGCGCGGGCCAATTCCTCGTTCAAATCATGATCGACGGGAAGCCGGTTGCGGAGAAGGGAATCTTCGTCCATCACGTTGCTCCGCCGGCGACTCCGACGACCACATCTGTCAATTAGCAACTGCTGCGATGAAGACTGAACGGCTGTACTACCACGATCCCTACCTGCTCGAGTTCGACGCGAATGTCGTCGATCGCATGGTGCTCGACGACCGGCACGGTATCGTGCTGGACCGCACGGCGTTCTATCCGACGTCCGGCGGCCAACCCAACGATCTGGGAACATTGAACGGCGTGCCAGTCGTCGACGTTGTGGATGATGAATCCTCCGGCTCGGTGATTCACGTCGCGGCCTCGCCTGTTCCGGATCGAGCCGTTCACGGCTCCATCGACGGGGAGCGCAGGCGCGACCACATGCAGCAGCATTCGGGCCAACACGTTTTGTCTCAGGCTTTCGTCGAGTTGTTCAACTGGCCGACAGTCAGTTTTCATCTCGGAACGGCTGCCAGCACGATTGACCTGCTGGTTGAAGCGATCAGCCGCGACCAGGCGAATCGCGCCGAGGATCTCGCGAATCGGATCATTCGCGATAATCGGCTTGTTGCCGTTCGTTACGTTCATGCGGAAAACATCGCCGAGGTTGGTTTGAGAAAGCCGACAGAGCGGTCCGGCGACATTCGCGTCATCGATATCGACGGCTTCGACAAGTCGGCTTGCGGCGGCACTCACGTCCGGATGACGGGCGAGATCGGACCCATTCTCGTCACACGGATCGAACGCGCCAAAAAACAAACCCGGCTCGAGTTTCTCTGCGGCGGGCGTGTCCTTCGTTACGCTCGGGACGCGAATCGGATTCTGGAAACGATCAGCCAGACCATTTCGGCGCCGCCGCTGGAGTCCGCAAAGGCGGTGGTGGCGGTTTGGGAAGATCTTCAAGCCGGTCGAAAGCGAATCGAGGAACTCGAATCGAAGCTGCTCGACGTTGAGGCGGCGCAGTTTCCGGTGAACGATGGATTTGCCGTCGGTTCTTTTCAGGGCCGAGGCATTGAGAAAATCAAACTGTTGGCCCAGAAAATCGCAAGCCGGCCCGGCGTCGTTGTGTTGATGGCGGATGAAAGCGATCAGATCCGCGTTGTATTCGCCCGCTCGACAGATTCCACCGTCGATGTCGCGGCGCTTTTGAAGAGGACCCTCGACAAATTCGGAGGCCGTGGCGGCGGCAAGCCAAACCTGGCGCAAGGCGGAGGGCTTGGCGCGGCCAGTGGCGCCGAAATTCTGGATTGGGTTCGGAAGGCTTTGTAGCTGCCGTCGTCCGCCGGCCCCTACGAGGCCAGCGCGGCGCAAATAGCCTGGCCCCACTTCGACGATTCCGGCGGACCTTCCGCGAGAATGATGTTGCCGTGAAGCACCAGAGGTTCCTTCACGTACTTCGCTCCTGCGGCCTTCAGCTCCTGAATCGCCTGAGGCAAAAAATAGACGGTCGCGTTCTTATCGGCAAGAAGTTTAGCCTTCGCGAGGACGACCGTCGATAAACAGATGGCGGCGACGACTTTTCCGGCGGCTGCCATTGCTGAGGCGAGCTCCGGAAGCTTTTTGTCATTCCATAGAAATTCCGGCACAGAAGAGCCACCGCAGATGACCAGCGCATGATAGTCATCCGCCTTCGCGTCGGCGACGGAGACCTGAGCCTGCACGGTTCCGCCGCTCATGCCATGGCACGTGCGCGCCGAAGTTGAGCCCACCAGAACCTTCGCGCCTTCGTCTTCGAGCTGTTTTTTCGGTCCGAAGAACTCCTCATCACGGAACTGTGTCGGAGGAATCACCATCAGAACTGTCTTTCCCGCCAACCGCGTCTGTGCCATCACGATCTCCACTCCAAAAGTTTCGGGGCCGAATTATAGCGTGCGAGTTGCTAAAATGCGGTAATGATCCATTTGAAGAGCGCCCGCGAAATCGAACTGATGAAAGGCGCGAGCAAAATTGTTGCTGAGATTCTTTTGCGGCTGCGCGAGGAGTGCAAGATCGGCATCTCGACCGCCGACCTCGACAGGATCGCCGAGGACCTGATCAAGAAGAACAAGGCGAAGCCGGCGTTCAAAGGTTACCGGGGATTTCCCGCGTGTGTCTGCATTTCCGTCAATGACGAAGTGGTGCACGGAATCCCGTCGGCGAAGCGTGTCCTGAAGAGCGGCGACGTTGTCGGTCTGGATTTCGGTGTGATCTATGACGGCTACTATGGCGATTCCGCGATGACGGTCCCCATCGGCGAGATCTCTCCCGCCATCTCCAATCTGCTGAAGGTTACGGAAGACTCGTTGCACAAAGGCATCGAACAGGCGCAGCCCGGGAACTACATCTCCGACATCTCCGCAGCGATCCAGCGATGCGCGGAGGTCCATCACTTCGGTATCGTGAAGGAATTCTGCGGCCACGGCATCGGCCGCTCGCTCCACGAAGATCCTCCGGTGCTCAATTACCTTCACAACGGGAAAGGACCCAGGATCAAACCCGGCCTCGTTATCGCGATCGAGCCGATGATCAACCTCGGAACCGACAAGGTCCGCATCCTCGACGACGGATGGACTGTGGTCACGATGGACGGCAAACCCTCCGCCCATTTTGAGCACACGGTCGCCATCACACCGGATGGTCCGGAGATTCTGACGCGCCCTTCCCTTTGACAATGTCAAACGTTGGGATGTCCAACCTCAAACGTTAGATGCAAACAGCCGGATGGATTTATCCGGCTAATGGCATCTAACTTTGGAGATGGGACATCCCGACGTTTAACATTTCAGGGCAGCTGGAAATATCCCTTGCGATGAGTGACTTTCCAACCCGTTTCGCGGCCTTTGACATCGATGGCGCGGAACATCGGAAGTTGAACCTTGACGGTATTCGTTGAGTGATACCCGAGCACGTACTGATTGCGGGCCTCCTCGGTTATTCGATTGAAGGCCTTTTCCATCGAATCGGTGGATAACCCCGTATAGACATCGCCACCCGTCGAGGACGCCATAGAGTTGAGAGCCCCGAATTTTCCTTCGAAAGCGCCGTAGTCGGTAGCCACAGCGAAAAATTCCACATTGCTTCGCAACATGAGTTCGGTAGTGTCTTTCAGATTGTGCGCGAGCGTTCCAGAAACCTGGCCGTCGGAAATCATGAAAACGATCTTTCGACGATCCACGGGACGCGATTCGAGGGACTTGGCGGCTTCGTAGACGGCGTCATACAAAACGCGGCTCTGCGGCACCGGGCCGGAACGGACGGTCGGGAGGCGCTCGGTCGGAGGCTTTGAAGGGTTGGCGGCATCGCTCGAGGCGCCGTTACGCAGTGCGCCCAGGAGCAACTGGAGGATTTTGGGACCGGTCGGCGCGGAATCGCCTGCAGGTACGTTGGCAGGTTGCTTCTCCGCGATCTCCTTCACGACATCGAGACTTTTCTCGATAGTTTCGTGGTCGCTTGTGAACTCCGACAATTGATGGATGATGTGATCGTAACGG
The DNA here is from genome assembly GCA_964584785.1 of uncultured Solibacteraceae bacterium. GTDB lineage: Bacteria > Acidobacteriota > Terriglobia > 20CM-2-55-15 > 20CM-2-55-15 > JAHFTY01. The sequence goes on along the minus strand of CAZPBY010000003.1, from coordinate 103,870 downwards.
AATGAGGCCATTTCATCGAAAGGACTAAACCCGGACGTCAACGTAATGAATAAAGGTGTGAGGCGCCTTAGCGAAATGCCGCCCATTCCCGTGTCGATGACGATCGCGGCGGACAACGGCTGCGGATCGACGGAAAAATTCGAAATTTTTTGCGGCTGCCCGTCCTCCGAGACCGTGAAGTCCTTCTCCGTTAGACCGGTGACGAGTTTGCCGTCGGAATCCCGCACCGTGGTCGGAACCACCACCAGGTCGACACGCGTTCGAAATTGGTAATCCTGAGCCGCGACGCTCAGCGCCACCAACATCGCGACCGTGAACGCAGTAATCTGCCGCCGCATAACGCTTTGGACGCGGATTCTTTAATTTGGGTGCTGAACTTCTGTCGAGTGCCCGCGTTAAAGGGTAATCATAGAGGAATGGAGATCGAGGAGGAAGAATGAAGCAAGCGAGCTTCGGACGAGATGAACCGTCGCCGGAATCACGAAGGCGATGGCACTGCGTTACGGCCAAACGCAGCAGTGACGGCACGAAGCCCGTCGCTGCGCTCCGGGTTCTGCACAACGCGGCGAAAACGGTCAGAACCCGGAGCGTAGCGACGGGCTTCGTGCCGCTTCTCACCCTCGACGGCCGCTCGCCAGAACGGCGGGCATCGGCAGCGCGCAGTTGTAGCCTTCCACCTCGCTTCTCATCGCTTCTCGAATCTTTTGCAATGCGGCGGGTTCCTGCGCGCGAAGCAGCGCGGCATTGCGCACGGAACTGTTGTACATGATTTCGAAAAGCGAATCTGCCGATGGTAATCGCCAAACCTGATCCACTCGAGAGATGGTGATTTCCCCAAATCCCGTGTCCGCCAGCACTCGTGTGGTTTCGGCCACGTCGCTGAAACGGAAAAAGGGTGGACCGTGAGGGATATTCACATTCGTGCTGCCGTACTTTTGAACGAGCCGCTGAACGATGCCATGGCCGACGGCCTTATCGGGCGTGTCCCAAACCGTAAACGCGACATGGCCGCCGGGCCGCAGCACTCGATGAGCCTCGGCAAGCGCTCGTTCCGGCGATGCGAGATGAAGCATTCCGAAATTTGAAACCACGGCGTCGAATTGGGAATCCGGAAAGTCCAGGTGTTCGGCGTCGCCTTCGCGAAATTCGATGGTGGGATATCTGGATCGAGCCTCCTCGACCATGACCGACGAAAAGTCGATGCCTACGGGTTCGGCGCCGCGTGTGTCTGCCGCGGCCGCCACGTAGCCTGGACCGCATGCGACGTCGAGCAGGCGCGTTTTTCGGCCAACGCGAGCGGCATCCAGCAATGGTTCGACCGCTTGAATCGTGACAAGCGCCCACGACTGGTCATAGCGCCGCGCCACTTCCTGCCAGCCGTCGTGTTCGAACGTATGAAAGTTGATGTTCGTCATTGGGTCACATACTCTTCCGCTTTTCGATGTGCTCATCCCATTCGTCGATGCTGCGGGGCCAGTCTTCTTTCAGAAGTCGCGACATCGCGCGGTCGGCGAGCAGCCGTCCGCCCGTCTGGCATGTCGCGCAATAGTTACATTCGTTTTCGGCATGGACGATTCGCTGGACCGGCGAACCGCAAACCGGACAGGCCTCGCCGTACTTTCCGTGGACCGCCATTTCCGGCCGGAACGCCGTCACCTTCGACGGGAACTCTTTGACGGCCTCGAGCCGCAGTCGGTCGATCCACTCCTGGAGCGTGGTCCGTGTCGCCGAATGGAGCGTGGCAATCTCGCCGGCGCTTAACTTGCTCGTCAGTTTCATCGGTGAGAGTCGCGCTCGATGAAGGATCTCATCCGAATAGGCGTTGCCGATTCCGCTGAACAGCCGCGGATCCGTCAGCGATCTCTTGAGTGTATGGTTTTCGCGCGTCAGGGCTTCGCGAAACGCGTCGAGGCTCGAATTCAGGACTTCGAGCGCGCCGCGATCGAATCGCGCCAGTTCGTCCTCGCCCTGCACGATGTAGAGCGACGCGCGTTTCCGGGATCCCGCTTCGGTGAGGATCAATGAACCGGAAGGGAAGTCGAACGACGCGAGGCCGAGCCGTCCTCCCACACTCTTGCCTTTCGCTTTCCATTGAAACCGTCCGGCGATCATGAGGTGAATGATCATGAAGAGCTCGCCGTCGAATCCGAACACAATCTGCTTGCCGAGCCGGCGGAGGTTTCTCACGGTTTTGTTGTCGATGGCGGAAAATGGCGGCGACACCGACCGTAGAACGAACGGACTCAACAGCCGGGCTCGTTCGAGGGTTTGACCCACAACTCTCGCTTCGAGCGATTCGATATAAACCAGGACGTCGGGTAACTCAGGCATTTCGTGTCAGCAGAGTCCACAGTCCGACGGCGATAAAGCCGATTCCTGCCGTCGCTCGCAGCATCGGCGGCGGCAACACGCTTTGGATCGCGCTTCCCGCAGCGACGGCAATCGCGGATGAAGTCACAAGCGCCGCGGCCGCGGCGGCGAAAACCGCGAATCGACCGAGCCGTTGATCGGTCGCGAAAAGCATCGTAGCGAGTTGGGTTTTGTCGCCGATTTCCGCCGCCAGCACGGTTAAGAACACGGTAATGATTTGTCTCATGACTATCGTGATTTTATCCGACGCGGTATTCTGTTGAACGCATGAATTCAACCCAGACCTCGACGGAAGAACTGCGTCCGGAGCAACACTGGTGGACGGACGTGAGAGCCGCAATCCGCGGCACCCATCACAACTACACCGAAGGATCGATCGGCCGGGCTCTGTTGATGCTGGCGGTCCCGATGGTCCTCGAAACGTTGATGGAGTCGCTATTCGCCGTGGTCGACGTTTTCTTTGTCGCCAAGCTCGGTGCGGACGCCGTCGCGACGGTCGGTCTCACGGAGACGATGCTTTACATCATTTATTCGATCGCCATGGGGCTCGGAATCGGCGCAACGGCGCTTGTCGCGCGGCGCATTGGTGAGAAGGACGACGAGGGCGCGGCGCGTGCCGGCATGCAGGCCATCCTGCTCGGCGTCGGCGTTGCGGCCGTGATTGCGTTGATCGGCATCACGTCGGCGCCGCTCCTTTTACGCGCGCTCGGCGCTTCGGAAGCCGTGCAGCGAACAGGCTCCGGATATACACGCATCATTCTCGGCGGGAATGTCGTCATCGTGATGCTTTATCTCATCAACGCGATTTTCAGGGGCGCCGGCGACGCCGCCATCGCGATGCGGGTTCTGTGGTTTGCCAACTTTCTGAATATGGTGCTTGGACCTTGCTTCATCTTCGGCATCGGTCCGTTTCCAAAGCTGGGTGTGACGGGAGCCGCGGTGGCAACGACGATCGGGCGCGGCTGCGGCGTCATTTATCAGATCTTGCAGCTGGTGCGGCCGCGCGGCCGGATCCGGATTCAACGGAAACACACGTCGCTGGATTTGCCGCTGCTGCGCCGCGTCTGGGCTCTGTCGACAACGGCGATGCTGCAGATCCTCATCGGCACGACCAGCTGGATCGGTATCGTGCGCGTGCTCGCGAGTTTCGGAAGCGCCGTCGTCGCCGGCAATACGATCGGCATGCGCATCATCATGTTCGCAATCCTGCCGTCGTGGGGATTGTCGAACGCGGCTGCAACAATGGTCGGCCAGGGATTGGGCGCCCGCAAACCGGAGCGCGCCGAAAAGGCGGCGTGGCTCGCCGGGTTCTACAACATGATCTTTCTCGGTTGCATCGGACTGGTCTTCATTGTTTTTCCCCGCCAAATCGTCGCTTGTTTACCCGAGAACCCGACATCAGCCGGTACGCAGTCGCATGCCTTCGCACCGTGAGTTTTGGATTCCTCTTCTATGCTTACGGAATGGCCCTCACGAGCGCTCTCAACGGAGCCGGTGACACGTGGACTCCAACGCTGATCAACCTTTTCGTGTTTTGGATTTGGGAAATCCCGCTGGCTTACGTCCTCGCCAACCGAACACCGCTCGGTCCGTACGGCGTCTTCTGGGCAATGATGATTGCGTACTCCAGCCTGGCTGTCGTCAGCAGTTATGTATTCTCGCGCGGCCGTTGGAAGCACAAAATCGTTTGACGCACGCCTCCGGCGTGCTGCAGGCCAGTGTATTTGCTAGGATCGAAAATCCAGCGAGGGAAAATCCATGATCAAACGTGTTGCGTCCATCATTCTTGCGTTAGCGGCATTCACCCTTTCAACGCAAAGCCAGAACAATACGGTCAACGCGCGCCCCTACTTCACCGATCCGGCGATTTCACCCGATCGTTCGGAAATCGCGTTTGTATCCGGCGGCGATATCTGGGCAGTGCCTGCCGGTGGCGGCGAAGCAAGGCTCCTGATATCTCATCCCGCGAATGAGACAAGGCCGCTGTACTCGCCGGATGGAAAGCAGTTGGCGTTTGTATCCAACCGGACGGGCGGCGGCGATATCTACATTCTGACCTTCGCCACGGGCGATGTTCGACGGCTGACGTTCGATGACGGCCTCGAACAGCTCGACGGCTGGTCGCGTGACGGCCGCTGGATCTACTTTTCGTCGTCGAGTCACGACATTTCGAACATGAACGACGTCTTTCGCGTCAGCGCGGATGGCGGCACTCCGATGGAAGTTGCCGGTGACCGCTATGCGAACGAGTACTTCTCCGCAGCCTCTCCCGATGGATCGACACTGGCCATTTCCGCAAGGTCGACCGCATCGAATCAGTGGTGGCGAAACGGCCGCAGCCATTTGGACGAAGCGGAAGTCTGGCTCGTGCGCGACGGCACACCGCCGAAATACGAAGCCGTGACGAACGGCGGCGCGAAGGAAATGTGGCCGATGTGGTCCGCCGACGGCAAATCCCTCTACTTCGTATCGGACCGGAGCGGCGTCCAGAATGTGTGGGCGAAGAGCGTTGCGGCGACGGCGTCACCAAAGCAACTCACGAACTTTCGCAACGGCCGCGTGCTGTGGCCCTCCATTTCAAACGACGGCCGCCTGATCGCTTTTGAGCACGATTTCGAAATATGGACGCTCGACACGTCGTCGAATCAAGCCGTGCGTGTGAACATCACGCGCCGCGGTGCACCTGCATCCGTGAGCACGGAGCACGTGACGATGAGTGAGGACATTTCGGAACTGGCGTTGTCACCGGATGGGAAGAAAGTAGCCTTCGTCGTTCGCGGAGAAGTGTTCGCCGCGTCCGCCAAAGACGGTGGTGACGCCGCGAGGATCAGCCGCACACCGGAAAACGAGTCGCACATCCTGTGGTCGCCGGACAGCCGCAGGCTCGTTTATTCATCGGATCGCGATTCGGTTGGACACCTTTACCAGTACGATTTCGCGACGGGCTCCGAGACCCGGCTGACGGATGGAAATGATGTCGACCATTCCGCGCGATTTTCGCCGGACGGAAAATCGATCGCGTTTGTACGCGGTGACAGCGAGATTCGCGTTCTCGACGTTGCCGCCAAACAAGAGCGCGTGCTTTCCAGGGGAGTCTTCGACCGCCCGCCGTTTGCCGGCACTCCGCCGCTGGCCTGGTCGCCGGACAATCGATGGATCGCGTTTCTGACCACGGGCTCGAAAGGCTTCACCAACGTGAGCGTTGTGGCCGCGGATGGTACGAATCCTCAACCCATCAGTTTCCTCGCGAACGCGTTCTCCAATTCCATTTCGTGGAGCCCTGACGGCAAAACCATTTTCTTTGACACCGGCCAGCGCACGGAGATGCGGCAGATCGCGCGCATCGATCTGATTCCGCGCACACCGCAATTCCGCGAGGATCAATTCCGCGATCTTTTCAAAGAGGAACCGGTGCGCCCGGCTCCACCTGCGAATCCGCCGAAGGAAACGGCAGATACCGGGGCAGCTACGGACTCGCCGTCAAAACCGGCCGACAAGAACGTGCAGATTGTGTTCGACGAGATCCGCAAGCGGATCAGTCTGCTATCGACGGGTGTGGATGCCGGGTCTCAGAAGATCAGCCCGGACGGTAAAACTTTGTTGTTGGTGGCGCGGGCAGCGGGACAGCAGAACCTTTACACGTTTCCGATCGACGAACTTTCGCGCGATCCCGCGATCGCGCGGCAGCTGACTTCAACTCCGGGCGGCAAAGGTTCGGCGCAGTTCACTCCCGATGGAAAGGAAGTTTTTTATCTCGAGCAGGGCCGCATCACGATCGCGAACGTGGAGTCGCGCCAAACGCGGCGGCTTGCCGTGACTGCGGAAATGGACGTCGATTTTGCCCGGGAGAAGATGGAGATCTTCCAGCAGGCATGGTCCTACCTTCGCGACACCTACGCCGATCCGGAACTCAACGGCGTGAACTGGCCGGCCGTTCGAACCCAATACGCGTCGTTGATTGCCGGTTCGTCAACGCGGGATGAAATGCGGCGGCTGCTGAGTTTGATGGTGGGCGAGCTCAATTCGTCGCATTCCGGCATCAACGGACCGGCCGGTGCGCCGCCGGTCGTCGGCAAGCTCGGCCTGCGTTTCGACCGGAAAGAATTTGAACAGAACGGACAGCTGCGCATCACCGAAGTGATTCCGCTCGGTCCGGCAGCCGTTGCGGGTGTGAAGGCCGGCGAGTTCGTTCTTGATATCGATGGCGCGGCCATCACTGCCCGAACGAACCTTGACGAGGTGTTGAGCCACAAAATCAATCGACGGGTGGAGATCGTTGTGGCGAGCGACGTTTCCGGGACAAACCGCCGCGTCGTCGCGGTGCGACCGGTGAACCAGGCGACGGAGAAGAATCTGGTTTATCGCAAATGGGTCGAGGACAACCGCGAATACGTCGCAAAAGCGAGCGGCGGACGCCTCGGATACGTCCACATGTTCGACATGTCGGAAGGCGCCCTGACCCAGCTCTATCTCGATCTCGACAGCGAGAACCAGTCCAGAGAAGCGGTGGTGATCGATGTCCGGAACAATAACGGCGGCTTTGTGAACATGTACGCACTCGACGTGTTCTCGCGTCAGAATTACCTGACGATGACCGGAAGGAATCAACCGTCGGCGCCGGGACGAAGCCTGCTGGGGCAACGCGCCCTGGGGCTTCCGACGGTTCTTGTCACGAATCAGCACTCGCTCTCGGACGCGGAGGATTTCACGGAAGGATATCGATCGCTGAAGCTCGGCAAAGTGATCGGTGAACCGACGGCGGGCTGGATCATCTACACGTCCAACATGCCGCTCCTCGACGGCACCGTTGTCCGGTTGCCATCCACGAGAGTGCAGGGCAGCGATGGGAAGGCCATGGAAATGAATCCTCGTCCCGTCGATATTCCGGTCAAACGGCAGGTCGGCGAATCCTACTCTGGCCGCGATGCGCAACTGGATACCGCAGTCGACGAGTTGTTGCGTCAAGTCGGCCGGAAGAAGTAACCAAATCGGCGCGCGTGAGTTTCCACAACCATGATGTTCCACGGGGCACGCCAACTGTTTTCAACATCGAGGTTTCTATGCCGAATATGAAAAACAAAACCCTGCTCATCCTGGTTGTGACTATCGTCGCCCTGCCGCTGATGCTCGGCGCGCAAACTCGCAGACGTTCCACGAGCACGAACATCGACAGCAACAGGCCCGTCACCAGCTGCCGCGACATCAATGTGACGTTCGACAAGCGGCCCGCCATCACCGACGAGACGGAAATGACGATTCCTGCGGCGCAGGTCTCGACGCTTCGGGCACAGGCGTCGAACAACGGAATCTATGTGACCGGGTGGGATAGCAACGACTACTCCGTCCGAACATGCAAAGCCGTCTCCGCGGACGATCCCAACGCCTCCGCAACCCTTCGCGCGATCAATACGACGAATTCCAGTGGACGTGTTGCGGTCGAAGGTCCGAGCGGCGGTGAATGGATCGCCAACCTGATCATCATGACACCACGAATCTCGTCCCTGGATCTGCAAACCGCAAATGGACCCCTGCACCTGCGTGACCTTGCTGGGGTCATTCATTTGTCGGCAGCCAATGGGCCGATCAGTCTCGATAACGTTGGCGGCAGCGTTCAGGCCACGACGGCGAATGGCCCGATCTCCGTCAAGGGAGCCACGGGCGATCAGCGGTTGTCGGCGACCAACGGCCCCATCAACATTGCGCTTTCAGGGAGTCGATGGGACGGACCGGGACTCGAGGCATCCACTCACAATGGTCCCCTCAATCTCGAGATTCCGGATTCATACGGTTCCGGAGTTCGCATCCAGGCATCGGATCATTCGCCGGTTTCGTGCAAGTCCGCAGCCTGCGCGCAGGCCTCGCGATCGCTGACGTCGCCCAGCATTATCCGGTTGGGAAGCGGCGATCCGATCGTCCGGTTGTCTACAGTTAACGGACCGCTGTCGATCCAGAGTCCGAGAAACTGACAATCGCGGGAGAATAAGCGCCCCGGATCAGGATCTCAGGAGACGCGTTGGCGCGAGCCGGTATCGACCATATATCCGTGCTCGCGCTCGAACCGTTGGGGTTCTGCGACAGGGCGTAGAGGATGTGATCGTTGTCGAGCCATTCCACCTGATCGTCCACACTGTGCGGTTCCGCCAGAGGCGTCTCCGTCAGCGTGTTCAAGTCGAGAAGTGAGATTTGCCAGGTGATCGCTCCAGTTCGTTTCTTGAAAGCAATACGCTGATTGTCCGGAGAGACGGACGGACACTCCACACCTTCGTAGATCACTTTGGCGGTTCGCTTCGCGACATCTCCTTCCACAAGGTACGTTTTCCGTTTGGATGCCAGCGTCGCGTAGAAACGATTCTCGTCCGGGAGAAAGGTCACGCCCCAGAAATTGAAGTCGGGAGACTGAAACGCTTCGTTGTTTTTGGTAACCGAAAACTTCTCCAGATCGGCCACGACTTTTCCGGCTTCCACATCCACAATCAGCGTCTGTGTCGAAAAATCCACCGATGCGTAGGAATGCCCGGTGACGAAGACCGTGATTGCCGCCAGCTTTCCGTGGTTCGATAACCGAACACGGCTCGGCACGCCGCCGAGAGGGATTGTCCAGCCTCGCTGAAGCTCGGAATCGAACTTCGTCGCGTAATAGTTCGTGAACACACCGCGATCGGATGCCAGGCACACTCCTTTTCCCGCGGCGAAATACACGCGATCGCACAGAAGGTCCCTGGAGTAACGAACCTTATCGAGCGCATCCACGGGCGCCACCGACAACTTTCCATAATTGGGACCCAGCGCGGTTGTTCGGTAATAGACCAGCTTTCGTGTGTCCGCAGAGCCCGCAGAGCCGGGAGTTGACGTTGCCGCTGCCGGCGCAGCCGCAGAAACCGTATCTCCAGGCTGGGTGATCGGCGGCGGGACTGGGGATGGCGCCGATTCGACGGTCGCCGGCGATGTCGAACCTGCGGATTCTGTAATGGATGCTCTGGACCGGCGCGAGGCGAATACGCCGAAGAACACCATCAAGAGAAAAGCGCACACACACAACCCGGCGAAAAGACGAGTGCGTGGATGGCTAACCTGCTGCTTCATTCTCGCTCCAACGGAAGAAGATCCAGCCGGAGATCACAATGGCTCCGATAATTCCCAAAAGGAAAACCGACACCACCGTTCGCGCGGCGATGATGCTCCACAATGTACCGAATAGAACGGACGAGACGAGTCGCGCAACGCTGGTACCCGTATTCAATACGGCGAGGCCGCTGGTGCGCAACTCGGGGCGGAGCGCGGCGCTCGTCATTGCGGCGAGTACTCCGTCCGTCGCCGCGTAGTATGCTCCAAAGAGTCCCATGACGGCGTACTGCATGTAACCTGGAACGCCCGGCCAAAGAAGAATGCCGTAGATCAGCGGGAGCAGCGCATAACCGCAGAGAAACACCCCGCGGCGTCCCCAGCGATCGGCCAATCGTCCTGCCGGAACCGAAAGCAGAAGATAGAAGACTGCGGTCAGGAATGCATACAAAGGGATCGCGCTGGCGGAGGCTTTGGCGTTCTCGCGCAATAAGAGGTAGATGAAGCCGTCGCTGGCTGTCGCGAGTCCGAGCAGGGTTCCCGCGATGACCAGAACACGAAACCGCCGCATATTCCAAAATCCGGCGCAGAGCTGCAGGATGGGAGTTTCCAGCTTTGTGCCGGCGCTCAACGGCGATGGCTTCGGGACCAGTAGTGAAATCACGCCGACGCCTACAACCGCGATGCAAAAACTCGACACGAGCACGAAGTCGAATGTTCCCGGAAGCATGCGAAGGAACAAATACGCAAGCAGCGGCCCGGTCACGGCGCCGCCGGCGTCGAGCGCGCGATGGACGGCGAAGGAGGTCGCCAGTTTGTCGTATCGGCTGGATAACGAAATCATGGCGTCGCGCGGGGCCGTCCGAATTCCTTTGCCGAGCCGATCCAACGCCAGGATGCCGGCAATGAGCGTCCACGCGCTGCCGGCGGCAAGCAGGGCAATCCGGCTGATTGCGGATACGACGTACCCCGCCGTGGCGACTTCCTTTTGACGATGCCGCCGGTCCGCGAAAACACCCGCCGCCAGACTGAGTAAAGCGACAGCTCCACCTTGAGAAATTCCGTCGAGAACGCCGAACTGCAGCGGGCTGAAATGGAGGTAAAGCACGAAGTACAAGGGCAGGATGCTCTGCACCATCTCGGCGGATGCATCGGTGAGTAAGCTGGTGAATCCGAGTTTCCAAACGGTGGGATCGACGCTCAGCCAGGCCCCAGGCGAATCCTCGGTGTGACGCGACTCCAGCTGTGTAGGGGACTCGGCTCGATACATGGATAATGTGAAACTCTATCGGAAACCGGAGTTGTCTAGTGTAGCCGCCATTGCGCGGCAAGCAAAACGATGAGCGCGCCGGCGATCGCAATAATGATTTCCCAGTCGGTCATGCTGCTGTTTTGGAATTTAGCGCCGCAGTAAACGCAGTGCTGCGCGTCGTCGGCAATGGTTGCGAGGCAGTAGCCGCACCGCTCCTGGTCATTATGGCCTTCCTCTGCCATACGGGTTCCTCCTTGAACCTTGGGCCGAGAATAGAAGCGTGGTGTCCTCCCGGCAATGGTCCTAAAGTACTGGTTTTCAGTGGATTCCTACACGCCTCGCCGCGCTTCCTTCGAGATAAGAACGGCAATTGCTGGCAACTGCGCAAAGCCTCCGCCGCTCCGGGACTCTAGCGTCGCACGTCGGAGGCGTGTTTCCCGTTCCCGGCAAACTTTGGAAGGTTGGCGCAAAGTCCGGCGGATCGCAGGAACGTTTGGAATCGTCGGTGCGAAACTCTCGCGCTCTCCACCAAAGTTCGCACAGCCGTTTCAAAGTCCTCCCGACCGCGGAATCGTTTTGAAACGTCCGCGCGAAATCCACGCGTTCCCGGCCAAAGTTCGCAGAACTGTTTCAAAGGTCTCTCGATCGCAGGAGCGTTTTGCAACGTTTGCGCGAAATTCTCCCGTTTGCGGCCAAGTTCGCGCCGACGTTTCAAAGTCTTCCCGATCGCGGTTGCGTTTTGAATCGTCCGGGCGAAATTAGCGCGCTCCGAACAAAGTTCGTGCGGCCCGAGCAAAGTTCTCCGCGCCTGCTCAAGATTGTTCAAGGGAGTTTTTGAGGTTGAACACAGCGGCGAGGGGTTAATTCGTGGGGTGGAGGCTTCCCGCGTCTGGAGGTGAGCGCGGGAAGCCGGCCGAGTACGTCATCGGGCCCGTCCGTGGTCGACCCCGGGTCCGTCCGGGTTCCGTCCCTGGCCCCGTCCCTGGGCCCGATGCGTCAGGGAATCCTTTCGTTCGATGCCTATTTGTCGGCCCTCACACCATATTGCGTAATCGACCCACTAAACGTGCCACGCGTCCGACAGATTTTGCGTTCACCCGTTCGCGGCATCCGCGTCGTTGCTTGAAATCTTCCCAGGGTTATATCTTTTTTTGAACCACGAAAGTCGGACAGATAGATGTCCCGTGTAGTTCACCGCATGAAAGGAGCTCACCATGAAGAAATTTAGAGTGCCTGCGATTGGAATTCTGCTGATTTTTTTGTGGCAGCCGCGAGCGTGCTCATGGCGTCTCGCCAGACTGCCGCTCAAGTCCCCAGTCGACCTTCCACTCCGGTCGAGATTGTGAGCCCGTCGCCGCTTCCGGTTACCGGCACGTTGGGTTTAACGGCCGGAAGCTCTGTCACAGTTTCCAATCCAATCAGCTCTCCCATACCCGTTCTGGATGTGGGCCGCGGAAGTCCCTTTCAGAAAACAGGTATCTCAATTAATGGGATTCTGGGTCAGGTCGACTTCGGTTCACCCCAGGCGGGACAACGTTGGATCATCCATCATGTCTCGGCGGAAGTTTCCGCAAACCCCGGAACATCGTTGACTGTTACGTCCTTTACGATGTTTATCGGACCATTCGGGCCGGGCCTCGGCGACACCGTGATACCTCAGCGCACTGCGGACAATGTGACCGTCGCCAATAGCCAGACCGAATTTGTCGTTAATGCCGGCGAGGAACTCATTTTGAGTTTTCACGGCGAATTCACGGTTGGGTCATCGCCGATCATGCGTGCATTTATTTCCGGAGTTGTCGTGCCGGTGACCTAAAGGCTGCCGAGCGCCGATCGAAAAATTGGACAGGCCTTATCGACGTGAACATCGAAATAGAGTCGCACCGGCATCGGCGTTAACCCGATCGCCTGCGCGATCCGATGCCGCATCTAAACGTCACACTGTCGATGTTCCGAACCTGGAACTCGTTCCGGACGACGGTTCCAGTTAGGTTTTCAGGAGGATTCTCCTGATCGTGCTCCAAACAGTGCCGATGATTATCACGATCAGTCCTGGCACGATCAACAGTCTCGTCAACGACGGAACCACTGTCGCGAAATATCGAACGTCCGACCAGGGAAACGGTTGACTGGGAAATCTGGCCCCATACAGTCGATACTCCGTCAGGAAGGCCTTACTGCCATACGCCGTTCCACCAAACAGGAGCACCAAGCCGATTGGAATCGGTCTCCGGAATCGTGTGTTAGCTACTGAAAGGCCCGTTCGTCGCATGCTGCTTTGACACGTTCAAGCAGTCGACGGTTCCCCCGATTTCCGGGACGCACACCGAAATCGCAGACCCCGACATTCGATATGTTTGCCAAATCGTCAAAGCAACGTTACAACGTCGCCGTTAGCCGCGCACGAAACCCGATTTGGCTTGTATATTCGTTCGATCCCAATAGCCATCTCAAGCCCCGCGATCTACGGCGCCGTTTGATTGAACACGCACGTAATCCGCAAGCTCTCATCAAAGCAACAGACGTGGAAGGTAGCAACGTCGAATCGCCATTTGAAGCGGCCATCCTCCAGCTATTGAGAGCTGCGGGATATCGCGTCCAAACACAATGGCGTGTCGGAGCCTGTCGCATCGCTCTCGTCGTCGAAGGTGATAAACAACGTCTCGCTGTCGAATGCGATGGTGAAAAGTGGCACTCGCCTGAACAGGTGCAGCGCGACATCGAGCGACAAACTGTGCTAGCCCCTTTTCACCAAATGGAAAGAGCCGGGCATCGAGTCCGAAAGATCCAAGAATTCTGTCTTAAGAGTGGCGGCCTTTCAGCTTAGTATGCATAGTGCTCACATGATCGTCCGAGCACTTGTGATCGTTGTAAACAATGTTCGCACGGTGTAATAAAGCGCGATTTCCGAGAACGAATTTGCAAGATTACAAAGAGAAGACGCCGATGCTTCTAAAGAGGACAGGTATTCAACGCTTCATCGCGACGCTCTGTAGCCACAGAAAGTCCACAGAAACATATGTTGTGCGTGCGTTGCTAATGTGGATGATCCTGATTGCTGCACCGGCATTGGCCCAACGGCCACTCGGTCCGGCAGATGCAACGCAGCTTGACCATCGCGGAGAATCAGGGATCGGCGGTGTTCCTTGGGCGGATTTTAATGTCGCTGCAGCGCAGACTTTCCAAGTCATCAACTCGGGTCAGTTTCGCGGTATTGAACTTTGGTTAGGGTGTTTAGACAATCCAGACAATAGCCTAACTGTCAAGATTCAGCCTGTCACACCGAACGGATTGCCTGATGACGCAACGGTGCTTGCGTCCACAACATTGCTGTCGCCACAAATCCCCGTGCTTGGCCCTGAAGAGGGAACTCCTATCTTCTTCGATTTCGGTTCGGCGAACATGCAAGTAGTCGCGGGAGATAAATTAGCCGTGATCATCGCGCCAGCACATAACACGAACTGTGGGATTTTCGGCAGTTCCTTTTATTTATCCAGATTTGATCCCTATCCCGACGGCGAGTTGTACAACAACTGGGGATATGATGATAACTTAAAGGTTGCGTTTTGCGGGTGGTGCAATCAAGGTGGTCTCTTCTACGAAAACCTTTACTTTAGAAGCTTTATTCAAGGAACTCCACCAATAATTACCTTGACGAATCCGGCCAGTGGTTTTCAGGGCAGTATTCTCCCAAGCTTTAAGGTTGCCGGCCGTAACTTTACTGTCGGTCAAACTCAAGACAGTGGCAGTGTTATCTCATTTAGTGACAACGGCGTGTTTGCACAGGTAGAAAGAGTCCTAGGCAGCGAAATTGACGCTTCCGTTTATATTGCACCAGATGCCACCATAGGCTTTCGAAAAGTCATTGTGACGAACCCAGATGGTCAGCATGCTGAAATGCCGTTCTGGGTCTTTGCGCCGGATGATACGGTTCTTCCAGCCGATGTCGCAGCACGTCTCGAGACGACCACGACGTTAGCCGTCATCAATCAAGTCTTCATTACGGTTCGCGCCGATCCATCCAACCGGGACCTCATGGAACATCAGATTGCCGATAAAGCGTGGAACGCGATAGTGGACGCACGTAACGGCTTCTACGGCACGGGGAACGAATTCGCTTTTCTTCAAAACGCCGATTTGGTTACGGTCTCAAATGCTGATCACTTTCTTCAATCCTATGCCATTGGGACCGGCAATACGCTGACCGAAAACCCGCTCACCGCAGTGCTACTGGGAGCCATCGTCGATCCCGTCTATAATCTCTGTAAAGCAATCACACAAACTTTAGGCAAAGACTGCTTCGCCACCAGCACTGCACCTCAGTCGCCTTCCAACTTTGGATTCTGGGGACTTGCCGGCGCGCTGAGCGCTATCGCGGGCAATGCGCCGGGAACTAATAACACGCCACAAGTTCCTGTCACAGAGGACACGGACACCGCGATCTTTGTCATCGACTCCGGTGTGGCCGTGCCCGTTGACCTGGACCCCGCACCAGCGGCCGGTTACATTTATCGAGTCCTGACGGGCGCAAGGTTTCGCAGCGTGATGGTTCCACGCACGTCGATCCCCAATTTATCCAGCGTCGCACTAACGTTCGGCTCAACGAACGTGCTCCTCGGACCAGACCAGACGTATGTTTTCCCCGAACCCGTCGCGCAATTCACGTTGCAAGGCCTGACTGGAGCTAACACGCCATTTATAAGCACGGTCTCCTTTGCGGCGTCAGGTCAAAAGGTTGTTAGCGAGACCGGCTTCGGTATCACTGACAGGTTCCCGCCCGTTACTGTCGTGACCGCAACACCACCGGCCAATAACCAGCACTGGAACAATTCGCCCGTCAGCATCACGTTCTCATCTATCGATGACACCGGCGGTAGCGGTGTGGAGACCATAAGCTACGCACTTACCGGTGCACAAACGACGAGCGGCACACTCCCGAACCCTGGCACTATCCTTCTTACGAATGAAGGCGTCACGAGGCTCACATATTTTGCGACGGATAACGCACGAAATCAGGAATCGCCACACCAGCAAGTCTTCAGTATTGACACCATTCCGCCGAGTGCAACCGCAATCTCCACACCAGCGCCCAACCGTAATGGATGGAACAATACGCCCGTTAAGGTTAGTTTCGTAGGTATCGATGCGCTCTCTGGCCTAGTCAGCTGTTCAGCACCGACCAATTTAACCAATGAAGGGGGAAGTCAAATAGCCGCTGGCGACTGTTCGGATGTTGCCGGAAATACCAGTGTACCCGCTGTCGCAACGGTGAATATCGACCTCACTCCACCAGTTATCTCTGGCTTGCCGGTTCCCGGGTGTAAGCTCTGGCCAGTCGATAAGAAACTTGTGACTGTAGCAACCGTCAAAGCAGCGGACACGCTATCCGGCGTTGTTACGGGTTCCCTGAAGGTCAGTGGCTCTAGTAACGAAACACTCCTGCCGACCGACCCAAGATCTCCAGATATTGTCATCACGTCCACGTCGACCGGTGGCTACACGATTCAACTGCGTGCAGATCGCCTAGGCAAAGGAGCCGACCGCGTCTACACCTTGATCGCGACAGCAACGGATCTGGCGGGCAATAGCGCTACGATGACAGCGACTTGCATGGTGCCCCATGATCAAAGCAAAAATTGAAAATGTATTAATTTAAGGACTTCGAACGTCTTATCCCAGCGCGCCCGCAAAATTCAGACGCCCTCTGAGCGGCGTTCGAGAACCTTAAAACGCAAGCGCCGCCAGCATATGCGAGGAACATCAGGGGAGTTTGCCGAGTTCTTTCATCCGCTCCAACCACTCGTCTCTTGAGACCGGACAGTTTGCCAAACCGAGACACTTATTCGGACTAAAAAAAAGATCCCTCGGAATATGATCATGCCCTGAGTTCTTTTTCGAACCGCGGCGAATACCAAACCATGCGATTACCTTGCCAGCATGAAGAATCGATGCAATATCGTGGGCTTTCCCTTTTGTATCGATTTCGGCACCCAATTTCGCGGCAATCTTCTTCGCGTGTTCTTTTGTAAGCATCATTTTCGGGGTGCAACGTATTTTCGCAAAACCTCTAATTGCCGGGCTGGTTCTGGTCCTAAGTGTGCACTGTTATCGTTAAGAAAGCTGAACACGTCCGTAATAAGCGAAACCAGGGAATCGACCGCATCGAATTGCGTCTCACCGGATGCGCTGACGTTCGCCTCTTGGAATGTTGCAACATGACACTCGTTGTCACTTGTGATGACACTCACGGGAATTGGGTGGACAAATCTGAATGAATCGTCGTTTGGGTTAGGAATCAAAAACCTTCCAACGAAAAAGCTTTCGGATGGCCCTGGCGCAGCAGTGGCTGTCGCACTCGGTGTATCACTCACATAAATTCGCGACGTTGTAACGCTGCGCTGAAAGTTCTGAAGCAGAGTAGCCGTCATTTTTTTGCCTGCCGCTTGGATTTCTTCATCTTCAATTGAAGAACGGTTCGGCCTTCTTCTTTGAGTAATTTCCCCTTCTGCGCTTTGATTGCCTCAATAAGTCCATCAGCCATCGCCGGGGGAATGATAATCCGCGCGACTACTTGAGCTGTGGCAGTGCGCTCGCGAATATCAACGAGGTGCGGAGGAGCAATTAGGCAAAAGTCTATACATAAATCGTCTTTCGTATGAGTAATCGAGGCAAAATTCGAATAGAAGGCTGAGAAACTTGCGCCTTCGTAATGAGGCTCGACGATCAATTGATTAGGTAGTGGTTCGGTTTCCTTACTTGCCTTGACTGTGTCGTTTCCCATCGCCCCGCGCCCAATCCTTCAAATCGTAACATCAGGCGGGCCGATGATAGCACACGTGCGAAAAGGGCTGTCTTTTCACCACTGCCCCTCGACGGTTGTGGCCGTTTCTTCCGTTCCGGAATCACTCGGTCACAATGCGGCCATTGATCGTGGTTCGCTGACTCATGCCGCCGCCTGAATAATGTTCAAGCATTTACTCGGAGACTCGCTCGGTTCGAACGACGCTGCTCTGAAACGTGCCGGTCCTTCAGAACTTCCGTCACGCGGTCATACATCGGCCTGCCATTCCAGACTTCGCGGAAGCATGCCGGGGACACGAGCCTTAGTTAGCTGCCGACAATCGTTCCACTTGAGATCAATCTCGAAACGGCTGGTGACGCGATCGTACGCGAGGCTTCGAATGCAGGCATCCTCGACGGGCCTTGTGCTTCAGCGGCAGCGGATCGACAAGATGATCACAGTCAACGACCCGGTGATGGCACAGGCCGCACCAGTGGGTAAGGCGTATGATGGTCGACATCGCCAGCAGCGCGTCATGTTGGCTGCTTCGCTATCACGGCAACGTCGCCGGTCTTGGCAGTATCGCTATAACGGCGGATTCAGGACAGATTACTTGATGATTCCAACAGAGAGGATCTTCGTCTTCGAATTCGAAATTCCGAAGATCGGTTCGTCAAAAGAAAGACATTGGGTGTTCATAAGGATAATGATTTGGCTTAAAACTCAATAACTTTTGACCTTATCCTCAAGAATCCCCAAGTGAGCCACGCAAATAGCATTAGCAGTAGCAGCGGTAAGATCATCCGTTCCCAAGAGTATCCGATAGCCCAATCGTGGATTTGACACGTCAAAAGAAAAGACCTCTCTCCAATAATGGAAAGAAACGCGCAACACTCAATCTTCCTTTTGTGGTGTTGTTGGCAGTGGGGTGTCCGGGTGACCGAATGAGAAAACTTCACCGATGCCGAAGTCAACAGACTGCTGGACCCGTTGCGGCGTGATCTGCTGACGCCCGGCCACACGCTTGCGTTTTACGTGTACGGTCGTGCGGCGCTGATGATTGCAGAAGCCGCCTTCACCGCCCGGTCCGAGCGCGAGCGCCATCAAGCGCTCCAGCTTTGGCGACTGTTTTTCGGCCAGCTGTTTTCCTGAAATCCGATTTCATGCCCGGACTAAAGTTGGATTGCCCGCCCCACGACCCCGCCTTACGGTTGCCGCGGAGAGAGGGGCTGAGAATGGCTCAACCAAACATCACTTGCATGAAGTGCTATACGACGGAAAAACCGAAGAGGGTCTTGGGCGGCCGAACCGCAATCACCGCTCTGTTGTGTGTCGGTGGAATCGTCGCATTCATTGGGTTCGGTGTTTGGCTCACGCAAGAAGCCAACGCGAATAGAATATCCCCACACACGAGATTAGGATTTCCCGAGCTAATGGTGTTCATTGCCCCGGCTTTCATTTACCAGATTTCGCGCTTCTTCAATCCGCGATCCGTCTGCGCCGGGTGCGAAAGCTCCGATGTGGTGCCCGCGGATTCTCCACGAGGGCGTGAGATTCAGGAGAAGCATGCCTGATGGGGTCGCGACGACGAAATCAAAGGCGCTGATCCACTACACAGGTTGCTTCGGCGACCCGCCACACTAGCCGCCACCCGCTTTGTGAAATCCAATTTCGTGTCGTCGCGTGACCAATGCGTGGGATGATCCATAAAGATGGTGGACGGATTTGATTTGTTAAAAGGCGGGATGTCCGAGGAAATTCCCGCTCGCGTCAGCGAGTATGGTTTCGCGTTACTGCGCAAGCACACTCCGAATGCGTCAACCGTCAGCGTATTGAAGCAATTTGGTGAAGTCATCAACTTGCCGGGAACAACCGAGGTCCAAGTCTTACGGCCGCGAACGACAACTGAGGCTCCGAGGATTGTTTACAGCGGACATTTTGGTTACGATGAATTTCCTCTTCACACGGACGTTGCGCACTGGTTTATCCCGCCACGATATTTGGTACTCCGGTGTGTCTGTGGCGTTGACGACGTTGAAACGCGTCTTCTTGACGGTCGTACGGTATTTGAAAGAATTGGTAGGGACGCCCTGCATTCAGCCTTGGTCCAGTCACAACGGCCGTCGGGATACAGAAAAACGCTACTGCGCATTTTAGAATTATTGCCGCCATCCGCGGAATTGTTCCGCTGGGATACTGTGTCGTTGCATCCTTCGACGCCGAAAAGCCAGACGATTTGGGAAGCAGTCCGCGAAAATATTGAGTCAGCCACACACACCAGCGTTGTTCTCGATTCACCGGGTGACACACTCATAATTGACAACTGGCGGATGTTGCATGGCCGTTCTACGGTGCCGACGGCCTCCGCTCACCGACGGATCGAGCGGGGATACCTTGGAACGTTACGATGACGGAAAATCCTAAGCCTCTCGCCCATTCATGGTCCAAAGAAGCGTTATTAGCGAAGGCGCAGCTGTACTGCGAGCAAATGCACACTTGCCAACGTGATGAGTGGAACTTTGGCGTTTGGTCAACTTTGGCCCTTGAATTCCTGTCAAGGGCTGCTCTAGCAAACGTAAGCCGGACGTTGCTGGCTGATCCGACGCATTGGCATCACTTATATTTCGCTTTAGGGCACTTACCGCATGCAACGAAATTTGTTCCGAAGTCAGTGAGCACGAAGGCTGTATTGGAGAGGCTAAAAGATATCTTGCCATCGTTCAATTCTTCCCGAGAAGGCTTTGCAATTGCGCATATCGCCAGACGTAATGAAGAACTGCACTCAGGAAACACTCCCTTTCACGGCTTGCCAACTTCAAAATGGTTGCCTGCATTCTACGATGTATGCGAAGTGCTACTTCAATCTATGGATAAAGACCTTGAGTATCTGCTTGGGGCGCAGGAAGCTGAAATCGCACGCAAGTTGATAAGTGCGGCTCAAGATCAAGCTGCAAGAAGCGTTGAGGCGACGGTCAACGCGCACCATGCAGCTTTTTTTGCGAACACGGTAGAAGAACAGCAGCAACTGAAAGCTCAAGCCGGAGTTTGGGCTACGCGGCACACAGGTCATCGCGTAAAATGCCCTGCGTGCGAATCCGCGGCCCTTGTGGGTGGTGAGGCTATAGCCGCACCCACCCTGTATTTAGATGAAGACAGTTACATTATAGAGAAGCAGCAGTACTTACCTTCGCGATTCGAGTGCGTTGCTTGTGGTTTGAAAATATCCGATTTTTCGCAATTGATCGCGGCAGGTCTCGGTGACGCATACACCGCGACATTCACGTATGAACCGGCGGAGTACTACTCAGAATTGATCGCGCCGCAGTTCGAAGAGGACTACAACTGCTAGCTATAGCTAGTTAGATCAATCTTTCGTCCATTTCGATGATTGTTCGCAGCGACCGCTGTGTGTACGGAGACACTTGGTTTGCGCCGTCGAAGTGGTCGTTCGCATCCGCCGTAGACCACTTCAGACGAGCCGCCTCATAGTTCGGCAGATGCAAGCGCCGGTGTAATTCAGCCCATTCCCGAGCGTCCCGAACTTTACCCGGATCGATCAGCGCGAGGGTGTGCGCGAGCCCGTCTTCGCCGACAAAGTCTCGCAATGCGGCGGAACTGAAATCGTGGTGCATTACATCGTTGTAGTGGTAGCAGTTGCCGATCTTGCGCGGCGAATGGTGCGTGCCATGAACAATCTTGAAGCTGTGGCTTCGGTTGTCATCATCGAGCCATTCCAGATACCCGGCGGCCGGTGATTCGATGACGCCACCGCATTTGTCACAGATCCATTGTTGAAGCGGCTTCAGATGTCCTGCCTATCTCTCCTGTCGAGTTGGTCCCGTGATTCCACTTTTGCCCCACGGCGCTTGGGGTAACAATCGGTATGTTTGTGTGTCGCCTATGCCGTCGAAATCAGCGGGCCATGGGTGTGATTACCCCGCCGAATTCTGAAAACCGCACTGAAAGGTAAGCGTTACCCCCGTGTTACCCCACAACAGTTAAGGCCGCCCATCGGCGGCCTTAACTTCTTTATTATCTAGTGGACCTGAGGGGGTTCGAACCCCTGACCTCCTGACTGCCAGTCAGGCGCGCTCCCAACTGCGCCACAGGCCCGATGCGACGTTTCATCGTAGCGGAAAGGTCGAGCGGCGGTCAATCGCTGCGGAACGGAACAGCCTATAATTGCCGGGCATGATCGTGCCTCCGATTGTCTTCCTTATAACCAGCGTTGTGCTCTGGCAGTTGGCGAATGCGGTGTTCATGCCGGAATTACTGGCGAACCGTCTGTTCGAGCTCTTGCCTGCCGCGTTCATCGAGCGTGGAGTGCAACTGCTGGGTCCGCTTGCCAAGCAGCTGGCCTTTGCGAATGTGACCATCCTCTATTTCGGCGCTTACTTCGTGTTCTCGTTCTTATGGGAGCGCCTGAGAGCCATCTTCGGCAATGTCTGGATCGCATCGCTGACGCTCTGGGGTGTGAACGTTCTGGTGTTGTTTCCGGTCGCCGGCAAAGGAGTGTTCGGCTCGCAATTGCCGCAGGGTCCGTTCTCCGCGAGTCTGTTTCTTTTTGCGGCCCATTGGATCTTCGCGCGGATGCTCCAACTGCAGGCCCCGAGCCGCCAGCCGCTGACGGCGGCGGCGCGCCGAGGTTTTCTTCTTGCTGCAGCGCTCGCGGTCGCGGCGGCCGGGAAGCGCGTCTACGACATCTGGTTTCGGCCATCCGGGCGAGTTCGCAACGGCACAGGAGTGTTCCCGAACATAACGGGACTAAGCAAGGAAATCACTCCGGCCGATGAGTTCTACACGGTGTCGAAAAACTCTGTCGATCCGGTCGTCACGGCATCCGACTGGAAGCTCAAGGTCGATGGCACCGTTGAGAAGCCTCTCACACTGACGATGTCCGAGCTTCGGACGATGGGAGTGCTGTCGATGTATGCGACGCTGGCCTGCATCAGCAATGAAGTCGGCGGCTCATGGATTGGCAACGCCCGCTGGACGGGAGTCCCGATGGCGAGCGTCCTGAACGCTGCGGTCCCGCTGAAGTCGACACGTGACGTTGTTCTCCACGCCGCGGACGGCTACACCGACAGCATTCCGCTTCAGCGGGGTCTTCATCCGCTGTGCCTGCTCGCTTACGAAATGAACGATGGCCCGCTCACCTCAACCCATGGCTTTCCATTGCGGTTGATTGTGCCGGGAATCTACGGCATGAAAAACGTGAAATGGATCACGCGTATCGAACTTCGCAGCGACGACTACATCGGCTTCTGGCAGCAGCGCGGCTGGGATGATTCGGCTCCTTATCAGTTGATGTCGCGGATCGATGTCGCCAGAGGCGGCATCGT
Organism: uncultured Solibacteraceae bacterium; assembly: GCA_964584785.1. Taxonomy (GTDB): domain Bacteria; phylum Acidobacteriota; class Terriglobia; order 20CM-2-55-15; family 20CM-2-55-15; genus JAHFTY01. Next base: position 81,063 of record CAZPBY010000003.1, on the reverse strand, counting down.
TGCCGGCGTGGCGTTCGGCGGCGATCGCGGAGTGAGCGCCGTCGAAGTGAAAGTCGGCGACCAGCCGTGGCGGCAAGCCGAGTTACGTCCGCCGCTGTCGCCGCTCACCTGGGTGTTGTGGCATCTGGAAGCCGACTGCAAAGGCCAGCCCGTGACGGTACGCATGGCTGACGGAGGCGGTGAATTGCAGGTGGCGCAACCGTCTCCGCCGTTTCCGCAGGGATCGACCGGACTTCACCGTGTGATCGGATCGTGAGTCTTCTTTCGTAGCGAACGACGGCGTGACGGGCGACGCGTACCGTCACGCTTCATCGGCCTGAGCCACGAGCGAGGCATGATGAAGGACGAGCAACCACCGGTCGTCTTCGAACATAAAAATATTGGTGGCGTATGCTTGCGCGCGGCGGGTTTGGTCGCCGACCGAGGTGGTGATGTTTTCGAGGCACGTTACCCACGCGATAGTGCCTTGAACCTCGACCGATACCTCCGACACGTCGACGCGCATGAATGACGTATTGCGGAAAATCTGTTCCCAGCTCGCCCGGATGTTTTCCCAGCCTGCGAGCCTTGTCCAGTTGGGATGGACGCAAATGGCGCTGCCGTCCGTAGCCCACACTTCTTCCATCAGATTCGCGTCGAGGCTCTCGAGAGCAAAGTAAAACTTAAGATTGGCTTCGACTACCTGCTCGGGATCCGTCATAGGCCTTGTTCTGCTTTATCACATTCGATGGAGCTAACTAAAGACCTGAACCGTCCGTTTCATCATCTGTTGTCAACGGAAGATCAAAATCTTACCCTGAAACGTGCACCGTGCTGCACGTGTCGCACATTTGGGTTTGGGGAGGAGACGATGTTCAATTTTCGAGGAAAGAATTTGCGTTACTGGCTGATCTTTGGAACTTGCGTTGTTGTTCTCGCGACCGTCGGCGCAATCGCACAGCAGGCGCCGTACGACTCGAGCCTCTATGGGGGTTTGAAGTGGCGGATGCTGGGGCCATTCCGCGGAGGACGGGTCGACGCGGTCAGCGGTGTTCCGGGGCGTCCAAACGAGTTCTATTTCGGATCCGTGAATGGCGGAGTGTGGAAATCCGTCGATGCCGGGCGCGTTTGGTTCCCGATATTCGATTCACAACCGATCGCATCGATCGGGGCCCTCGCGGTTGCTCCCTCGGCGCCGGACACGGTGTACGTCGGAAGCGGCGAATCCACATTGCGCGACTCCGTTGGCTACGGCAACGGCATGTACAAGACGATCGACGGGGGCAAGACGTGGTCTCACATCGGCCTTGAAGATACTCATCACATCGGCCGGGTTGCTATCGACCCGAGAAATCCCAACAACGTCTTCGTGGCGGCAATCGGCAACTTATATCAGGCAACTCCCGACCGGGGAATCTATCGAACGCAGGACGGTGGAAGAACGTGGCGAAAGGTTCTCTTCAAAAGCGACGCTGTCGGCGCGGTCGACGTGGTTTTCGATCCGGCGAATTCGCAGGTCCTGTACGCGTCTCTGTGGAATACCCGGCGTCCTCCCTGGTACACCTACCAGCCATCAAACGGTGCGGGCGGCGGTCTTTTCAAGTCGACGGACGGAGGGAACACATGGAATCCGATGACGAACGGATTACCCTCCGCCTGCATCGGCCGCAGTGGAATTAGCGTCGCGCCGAGCAATCCGCGCCGCCTTTACGCGGTCGTCGACGATTTCCTTACTGAAGGCGCGCCAGCCAATGCGGCTTGCCCGGGAGTGCCCCCTGGCCGCGGCGGCGGCGCCGCTCCTGCGGTCGTCGCGCAAGGAGGCATCTATCGTTCGGACGATGCGGGAGCCACGTGGACGAGGCTGTCGTCGGACAATGCTCTCTGGGGACGCGGATGGTATTTCGAGAAAATCGTGGTGGATCCGAAGAATGCGGACGTGGTGTACGTTCCCAACGTTTCGGTCTCCCGATCGAAAGACGGCGGAAAAACATGGGTCGCGCTGCGGGGTTCGCCAGGTGGCGACGACTACCATCAAGCCTGGGTTTCGCCCGACGACTCGAACACCATGATCGTGGCGAGCGATCAAGGCACGATCATCACTCGCAACGCGTTGACCGAGGATCCACGCGATGTCACGTGGAGCTCATGGCTCAATCAACCGACGGCGCAGGTTTATCACGTCTCCACGGATTACCGGTTTCCGTACTGGGTGACCGGCGCGCAACAGGACAGCGGCGCGGTTGCCGTCCGCACGCGGGGGAAATTCGCTGAGATCTCGATGCGCGATTGGGAACCTATCGGCGCAGGCGGCGAGAGCGGCATGACGGCCGGCGATCCGCTGCATCCCGGCGTCATTTTCGGTGGAACCGGTACACGTTGGGATCTCGATCTCAACACGGCTGCACCGTTAGGCCCGTCCTCCGGTCAGCGTTCGCCGGAACCGGCCCGCACCGTCTGGACCCAACCGCTGGTCTTCTCGAAAGCCGATCCACACGCGCTGTACTATGCCAATCAGTTTCTCTTCAAGACGAGCGATGATGCGCGGACGTGGACCGGGATCAGTCCGGATTTGACGCGACCCGATCCCGGCATTCCGCCCAATCTCGACGAGACCGCCGCCAAGGATACCGACCGCAACGGCACACGCGGTGTCATCTATACGATCGCGCCCTCGCCGCTGCGAGCGCCGATGATCTGGATCGGCACGGATGACGGTTTAATCCAGATGACCGGCGACGATGGCAAAACCTGGCAAAACGTCACACCGCAGGTGGTCACGTCCTGGAGTCGCGTGACTATGATGGAAGCGTCGCATTTCGACGCCAACGAAGCATACGCGTCCGTCGATCGGCATCAATTGAACGACTTCAATCCACACATCTACAGGACGCGCGACCTCGGAAAAACCTGGCAGGAGATCACTCGCGGCCTGCCGCCCGGCGTGTACGTGCACTCGGTGAAGGAAGACCCCGGCCGTCGCGGGCTGCTGTTCTGCGGAACCGAGCGCGCGATCTGGATGTCGTTCGACGATGGCGATCACTGGCAGTCGTTGCAGTTGAATATGCCGGTGACGTCGATGCGCGATTTCGAAGTGCACGACAACGACCTGATCGTCGCAACGCACGGCCGTGGATTCTGGATCATCGATGACATCAGTGCGCTCCGTCAGATCACCGACGACGTCGCGAAAGCGCCGGCGTACCTTTTCAAACCTGCCGACGCCATCAGCGTGATTCAGGGCGGCGACAACGGCACGCCGGTTCAGAAGGATGAGGCGCAGGCTCCGAATCCGCCGAATGGCGCGTACATCGATTACTACCTGAAAACGGCGCCGTCTGGTCCGGTCACGATCGAAATTGTGAACGCCACCGGCGCGACCGTGGCGCGTTTCGGCACGGACGTCCCTGCGGCGCCGGCCGGAGGCCGCGGTGGTGGCGGTGGCGGCGCCGGTGGCGGAGGAATTCCCAACACGTCCGCCCTTTGGCGGCCGGCTCCGGAGCCTTTTCCGGCGACACCCGGAATGCATCGCATCGTCTGGAATCCTTCAGGAGGCGGAGGAGGCCGCGGCGGCGGCGGCGGCGCCGTTCCCCTGACGGGCACGTTCACTGTGAAACTGACCGTGAATGGTCAGACGTTCACGCAGCCGGTCACCATCAAGCCGGATCCAAGAGCAAAGTAGCCGCCGCGCCGCGGCAAGCATTTACATTATTTAACGAACGCGACGGGCCGTTCTCGTAGTTCAATGCAATCAAGTTGAATCGCAGGAGGAACGATGCGCCAGACAAGAGCAAAAACTCCGAGAGTGCTTGTTGTCGTTTTCCTTTTGACGCTGCTGGGAACCGTTGCCAGCGGCCAGCAGCGCGGGCCGCGCGGTTTGAGAGGTGGCCCCGACATCGTGCTCCAGACGCGAGATGCCTTGAATTTGACGGGCTCTCAGGTTGAGCGTCTGCGCGCTTTACTGGATGCGCGTGCGCTGGCAGACCAGGCCGCTCAAGACAACATCCAGAACAAAATCGATGCGCTGGCAGCCGCCCAGGAGAAGTCAACTTCGAATTCCGCGGCAATCGAGGCGGCGGCGCGTGCCTTGAGGGAAGCCGAACAATCGCAGCGAAATATTAACGAGAAGTTCCGAACGGACTTCTTGAATCTGCTGACGCCGGAGCAGAAAAAGACGTTCGACGGCATCAATGCGGCGGCCGCCAGCGTCGACGCACTGGCGCGACTCGGCCTGATCGACGGACCGGGCCGCGGCGGCCGCGGTCGAGGCGCCTTTCTGCCGCGGCCCGCACCACCACTACCTCCTCCACCGCCCGGCGTAGTTCTCGGACCGAGAGGGGGCCGCGGTCCTTTGCCTTCGCCGCCGAACAATCCGTTGACCGCCGAGAAGGTCGCATTAGGCAAACAGTTGTTCTCCGATAAGCGGCTTTCCGCCGACGGAAGCCTGTCCTGCGCGAGCTGTCACGATCCGGGCCGCGCGTTTTCCGACGGGCGAGTTGTGGCGCGAGGTATTCACAATGCCGAAGGCACGCGGAACTCTCCTGCGCTGGTGCAGGCTGGATTTGGCCGAAACTTCTTTTGGGACGGCCGAGCGTCGTCACTGGAACGGCAAGTTCTTCAGCCGATCCTCAATCCAAAAGAGTTAGGTTTGACCGAAGCGGAACTGGAACGCAAAACCGGCATGAGTTCGGGCGAAATTTCTCTGGCGCTGGCAAGCTATGTGCGGACGATCCGGTCGACGGACTCTCGCTTGGATCGTTTCCAGGCCGGCGATCCCAACGCGCTCACAGATTTCGAGCGAGCGGGACTTCAAGTATTTCGTGGAAAGGGACAATGCGCCGGTTGTCACGCGGGGCCCGATTTGACCGACGATCAGTTCCACAATACCGGCGTTGCGTGGCGCAGCGGCAGGTTTGCCGACGAAGGGCGCTACAGTGTCACGCTGAACGAACGCGATCACGGCGCATTCAAAACTCCGACGTTGCGTGAGATTGGTCGAACGGCGCCATACATGCACGACGGCAGCCTCGCCACGCTGGAGGATGTCGTGGACTATTACGCTACGGGTGGACATCGCAATCCATACCTCGACCCTCGCGTGCGTCCGCTCGGCCTGAGCTCGGGGGAGCAGAAAGCCCTGGTGGCGTTCTTAAAGACGCTCAACGGACAAGTCCGCGACGGAATTCAATTCAATTGATTCGAATCCGGCCGCCGTTGTTCACAATCACACTCTTCACGCGACCGGCCTGATTCATCACCGTAACCGTGCCCGTCGGCGAAACATTGCCGAGGCGGTGGAACTCCGGCCGGGCATTTGCCGAAATCGTAAACCCTGGAGGAAGCACCACCGGCTCGACCAGCACCCATACCGGGTCCTGGCATTCCACCGCATACGTCACCGTCGACGTGACGCGCAAACGGCAATCGATGTTGCGGCCGATCGCGCGAATACGCGCGGTATGCATGCGCGTCGCAACGTCCGCGGCGACGGACTTCAAAAGGTAATCATCGCGTGTTTGGTTCAGAGCAGGGACAGCAATGAGGGTCACGGTTGAAATGATTGCAACCGAGATGCAAGTCTCAACGAGGGACATGCGCTTCCTTTCTTTGGAAAGCGCAAGGGGCGTTGTTCATCCTACCCTCGATGGGTCATTACCAAAACAAAAAACTACTGTGCGCTTGAGACCAATTGCGGCGCATGCGACCCCACAGTACCCGAGCGAAGCGAGTGGGGCACCGTGGATAAGCTGTAAAGGTTTCGCTGGGACGGTACACCGGATCCTCATTCGAAAAACACCGAAAACCGCTCTCTACGCTATAATGTCGCCCACATGAAACACGTGGTTGCGGTGGCTGCAGCCTGTTTCGGCGTGGCTTTGGCGGTACTGCTACTATCCTGGACGAATTATTTTTCGCAGCTCAACTCCAGCGCATACGACTTCACGCTTCGAATGGCGGGGGAAGTTCGGCCCGCAAGCCCCACAGTGATTGTTGCGATCGACGAAGCAAGCGTTAGCCAGATCGGCCGATGGCCCTGGAGACGAGACAAGCTCGCCCAATTGATCGATCGCATTCAAGCGGAGCGTCCGCGCGCCATTGCGATTGATCTGTTGTTGGGAGATCCGAGCGCGAACGAAGCCGACGACGACGCTCTGGCGGCGAGCATTTCGCGAACGCCGCACATTGTCCTTGCCGCGCACATTGCTCCCGATGGAGCGCCGGGCTGGCAGAAACCTCTTCCCAAGTTCCAGCAGCCTCACGTTCTGCTTGGTCACGTGCATGCGGATATCTCCGAGTTTCAGGAAATGGACGGAGTGAATCGCCGCATCTACACGGCAAAGACGAGTGCCGGAAGCAGTATGCTCGCATTTTCGTTACAGGCATTGCGCGCTGCCGGCGTGAACACCGCGCAACAGTTCGAACGCGACATTCAAGGCGCGAAGGTTCACATATCCTCTCCGGTCGACATCCGATTCATCGGAGGGCGCCACTCATTCGACCAGCTATCCGCCGCGGAAGTCCTGAATGGACAGACGCCGCGCGATTCCCTGAAAGATCGCATCGTCCTCATCGGATTGACGACCGAGGGCTCGGGAGACGAGTGGCTCACACCGTTTTCAACGCAGGACGGGCAGAAGACGAGCGGCGTCGAAATTCACGCGAACGCCATCGACACGTTTTTTGCATCCAGAGCCATTTCGGAAGCCTCGTGGGCTTCGATGTTCGCGGGTATTTTTGCGGCCGTGCTTGCGTTGTGGGGGCTCAACCGGGCGCGCCGTCTCGAAGGTTTGCGATTTTATCTCTGCGCCGTTCTGATGCTGCCGGCAACCGTCGCGCTGTCCTGGGCGCTTTTGAAATACGGCAACTTCTGGTTCCCGTTCCCGCCGTTGTGGACGGCTCTTGTTTTCGTGGTCCCGGGCCTTGAAGTTCTGGAGATCGTACGCGTGAACCGGGATCTCGATGCGAAGATCCGGCGCCTTTCGGTGTGGGATCCCGAGCGAAACGGCTGGATCGCACCGCTCCACGCCGGCGAACTCGAATCTGAAGATCACATGCTTCAGCGCAAGCGGCTGCTCGCCACGACGCGCCGTAATGCGCGGTGGCGTCTGAGTACGATCGATTTTTTCAGCGACGATCTCGTGAAGTTCCTGTCGTTCAACAATGCGATTCTAGACAGCATTGAGGACGTCATCATCGTCGCGGATGCCACTGGACGCGTGGTGTATCAGAACCCCGCGGCGCATCGTCTCAAGAGGTTTACGGAGTCGCCGCCCCGCGCCACGGAGTATTTGGGGTATCTGCTGGACGGACGGCGATTCGAAACCACGGGTTCGAGTTACAAATCGGTTCCGTCGCACGACGGCAAGCGGTACTACAACGTAACCATTTCACCGATCGCGCAGTCCGGCGTCGTGATCACATTGCATGACGAGACAGCTCAACATGAATTGAACCAGGCCAAGAGCGACATGGTGTCGCTTGTGTCGCACGAGCTTCGAACTCCGCTGACGTCGATACGCGGGTACACCGACATGCTGATGAAATACGATCTCGTCGCCGAAAAGGGAAAGCCGTTTCTGTCGACGATCATCGATGAGAGCCGACGCCTCAGCGGTCTGATTCAGTCGTTCCTGGATATTGCGTACATCGAGTCCGGAAGGCAGAAGATCGAGATCACCGACTTCGAGCTCGGTCCCGTCCTGCGCGACATGCTCGCCGTCCTGGGTCCGATCGCCGAGGGCAAGCGCATTCGTCTCGAGACACCGCCGGATTCACGATTGACGCGCGTCCGTGCAGACCGTGTGCTTCTGCACCAGGCACTCACCAATCTGGTGACCAACGCCATAAAATACAGTCCGGCGGGAACAGCCGTACGAGTGAGCGTATCCAACGGAAATGACCGTATACGCTTCCAGGTTTCGGATGAAGGATGCGGGATTCCGGCGGGGGAAGCGTCGCGCGTTTTTGAGAAGTTCTATCGCCGGGCGAATAAGGAGACACGGGATCAGAGCGGATTTGGTCTGGGTCTCGCGTTCGTCAAGGAAGTCGCCATCAAGCACGGCGGAGATGTGTTCGTGGAAAGTGAAGTCGGAAAGGGCTCCGTCTTCACGTTATGGATCCCGGCTTAAATAATGTCAAAACCGAGAATTCTTGTCGTCGACGACGACAAGTCGATTTGCAATCTCCTCAAATCGGTCCTCGAAATGGAGGGCTACGCCCACAACGTCGCCAATAGCGGAGAAGAGGCGCGGCAGCGCATCGCGTCGGACCGCTTCGATATTCTGATCAGCGATATCTACCTTGGCGATGACTCGGGCTTGAATCTTCTGGCGGAGATGAAACGAGCGAACCCGGATGCGGAAGTGATCATCATGACCGCGCACGGGTCGGTCGAAACTGCGGTCAACGCCGTCCACAACGGCGCTTTCGATTACATCAGCAAACCATTCGTCGTCGACGAAGTTCTCCAGATCCTCAAACGTGTCGAGGAGAAATTTCAACTCGTCGGCGCAGCTACCATCGGGTCTGAACTGGCGGAAGCCATGCCGAACACGAACATCATCGGCTCGAGTCCGCGAATGGTCGAAGTCTACAAGAAGCTGGCGCGGATCGCTGCGGTCGATTCTCCCGTCCTGATCCTTGGCGAGACCGGTTCGGGAAAGGAACTGGTCGCGCGCGAAATCCATGCGCATAGCCGGCGGCGCGGCGCGGAGTTAGTGGTCATCAACTGCGGAGCGCTTACTGAAACCCTTCTTGAATCCGAATTATTCGGGCACGAAAAAGGAGCGTTCACCGGCGCCAACACGGCTCGCAAGGGACTTCTCGAGAGCGCGATCGGCGGCACGCTGTTTCTGGATGAGATTTCGGAAACGTCGCTGAGCTTCCAGGTCAAACTGCTCCGCGTCATTCAGGAACATGAGATTCGTCGCGTCGGAGCCAACGAGACGACGACGGTCGACATTCGGGTGATCGCTGCAACCAATCGCAATCTTCGCGAGATGGTTCGGAATAATCAGTTCCGGGAGGATCTTTTTCACCGTTTGAATGTTTTTACGATCGCTCTTCCGGCGCTGCGGGAGCGTGGCAATGACATTCCTTTGCTGGCAAGTTATTACTTGAAGTTATTCAACGAAAAGTACGGAAAAACCACGCGTCTGGCGACGGATGCGCTGGAGGCGATGCAGCGCTATTCATGGCCCGGCAATGTTCGCGAGTTGAGAAATCTGATGGAGCGTGTGCTGACGTTCAATGACACGGGCGTCATCCAGGCCGCAGAACTCGAATTCGGCGAACCGGAAGGTGACGAACCCGTCACTGTCGAAGCTCCTTCCTCGACCTCTCCCTACTCGCTGGATGAGATCGAACGCGATCACATCATTCGAGTCCTCCGGCAAACCGGCGGCAACAAGAAGAAAACCGCCGAGATTCTAGGCATCGAACGGCGCACGCTTTATAACAAAGCAAAGCGTTTAGGTATTGATTTTTCAAATGTCTAGGGGCTAAGATCGCGCTGACTTTCAGTGTCTATGGTGATGTGCCGTATCAGGATTATCGGTCTTATCGTCGCCATGTTCGTGGCGTGGGCCACGAGTTTTGCCTCGGATCCTCGAAAAGATTTCGACGACCAGCTGAATCGCGTGATCGGAAAATTAAACCGTCAAGCAGAGGTTGATGTCGATACCCCTGTGTTGTTGGCGCAATTGGTTCAACGCGAGTACGGAACACGGATCGAAGAGATCCGTTGGGCCGCGGGTCATTCGGTGAATTGGGGTGAGATCGTCACGCTGGCGTACATTCAGGCGGCGACAGGACGCAGCTTCGAGACGATGACACAGGAAGGCGCGCGGAAAGACTACTGGTCGTATGTCGAGAAGACCGAAATGACCGCGGAAAAGATGACACGAAATCTGGAGGGCTTTTTAAGAACGGTGGACAAAGAGCGCAATACGCGAATATTTGAGCGGTTGCGCGTGTCCCGCCGAATTCAACCAATGCCGGACCTCGGGAGCGGTTTCGGATTGTTCCAGGACGCATTGGATTTTCGCCAAATCGACGCGCCTCGGCCCACGAAGGTTCACACCGTCGTGACCGTGAAGGCAAAAGGGGATCAATGAGTAAGTTAGCATTTGCCCTGGTAGTTTTGCTGTTGCCAACGATGACGTGGGCTCAGGCCCTGGTGAATGTGTCGGCAGTGACGGGTCCGGTCGAAGCCAAATCCGTAAATGCCGCACAGTTTTCGACACTGTCTCCCTCAACGCAAATGGTTCACGTCGGCGATCAAATTCGAACGGGTCCGGGCGGATCCGTCATCCTGACACTTCCCGACACCTCATACCTGGTGATTTCAGAGAACTCCACGATCACCATTCAGGAGTTCTGGGCACCGAACATGCGCAACCTTGTCGATGTCGTCATGGGCAAGGTTCGGTTTTACATCCAGCGCATCGGCGGCAAACCGAATCCATATAAAGTTCAAACGCCGACAGCACTGATTGCTGTTCGAGGCACAACGTTTGAAGTGACGACGTATGATCCCAGCCAGACTATCGTGGCCTGCCTCGAAGGTCGGGTTGCGGTAGAAACCGTCGGAATTCCGGATCGCGAAGTCATCCTCGAACCCGGCCGCCAGACGCTGGTTCGTCCGGGCGCCCCGCCGGTTGTTCCGGTCGCTTTGAACGAAGCGCTCGTGAAGAATCGCGTGATTCAAGTCGTCCGCGAGGATGCGCCGGACCCGACCATGCCGGGGAAGAATGCTCCTTCGATCGATCGCCGGATACGCGACAACGATCGCATGAATCGAACCCTCGACCCATTGCAATCGCCGAGTTCGACGATCAACAGTTCGGACACGCAGCGCGCCAAGCCAACGTTAAGATATCCTCCGCAGTAGGAACGATTCGTCACGAAGCCCGGTGGATCGCGGTCCGGGCTTCGTGACGTCCATGATGTCTCTCAAGCATCACCTCTAACACCTGCCATATGGGCATCGCCGGGGATTATCCGCGAAACCCATTGAAGCATTGAAGTGCATTCGCTGTCCGATGCAAGCCGTTTGCCGCCTGTAGAAACCGAGTTTTCGTTTGAAAATGGTGTGTCCCGAACCCAAGATTGGAACGGGTTTGCAAATGTTTTTTATGTCAGGAATGACTCACAATGCCTAAGACAGCGACGCTATCAGCTGATCCAGTGCAGCTTGTGAGCGCCCTGTTCGCTCTCCTCCCGGTTCCCGTCGCCATCGCCAATGACACCAACGAGATTGTCATGGCGAACTCGTTCTTCTACGAGATCTTTCCCGGAGTGAAGAGCCTCGACAGCATGACGATGCACGAAGTTGTCGTCATGGGCCGCGGCACTTTCGACGTGGAAGTCGTCCCCTTGAATGATCAGGGGATGCAGATTGTTTATGGCGTCGACATATCCAATGAAGCCTGCCTCCGGGGCCAGTTGAAGGTACTCGAGCAACAACTGAAGAGCAGGTTCAAGGTTGCCGAGCACGGTCAGCCGTTCGACTTTAACGAAACGGTGCGACACGTCGTTCGGCTTCGGGAAGAGCAACTTAAAACGGCAAACATTACAGTCAGCATGAACTTGAATTCGAAGCTGCCCCTGGTGAAGGGCGATCCCAGAGCCATCGAAAAAGTGCTGAAGGTATTGGTGGCGAATGCAGAGCAGGCCATTCGCGCCGTCGAGCATTCCGGATCGATCCATATCAAGACGTGGGCCGACAGCGGACGGGTGCGGATCAGCGTTTGCGACAGTGGGTGCGGACTGAGCGCGCGGCATCTACACATGTCGTCGGTAAGCGTCGCGATCGGATTGTGCGCGGAAATCATCAACGATCATGGCGGCGAACTTTTCCGGTGGAACAGTTACAATTCCGGATCGATCTACACGATGGAACTGCCGGCCGTCGTGAACCCCGAATAAAACCTACGTCGGACTGGTCACCGGGTTGCGCAGAACACCGATTCCCTCGATTTCGACTTCAGCCGTGTCGCCGTTCTGCATGAAGACCTGGGGATTGCGGACGAATCCCACACCTGCAGGAGTCCCGGTTGCAATGGCGTCTCCCACTTCGAGCGTCATGATTTGCGAGATGTGGGAAACCAACTGCGGCACCTTGAAGATCATGTTCCCGGTGCTGGATTTCTGCATCACTTTACCGTTAAGCCTCATCTCGATCTTGAGACCGTCCGCGCCGGCAAGTTCGTCGCGAGTGACGAGGTAGGGCCCCATCGGCGCAAACGTATCGAATGATTTTGCGCGAAGCCACTGGCCGTCCGAAAATTGAAGGTCGCGGGCGGAGACGTCATTGATGATCGTGTAGCCCGCTACGTATTGGAGCGCGTCCTCTGCCGAAACGTGGCGCGCCTTGCGGCCGATGATGACGCCGAGTTCGGCCTCGTAATCGACCTGTTTGCTCATCGGCGGTATCACGATAGGTTGCCCATGGGCTGTGATCGCGTTGGCATACATACCAAAAATCAGCGGAACCGTCGGCAGAGGCAGTTTGACTTCCTCCGCATGGTCTTTGTAATTCAGTCCAACTCCGATGAGCTTCAGCGAGCGCATGACCGGCGGATGAAAGATCACGTCCGCAAGACTGAAAACATAGCTGTGAATTCCGCCGGAGCGTCCAAGCCCGCGGAGTTGAAGATCGAGGGTCTCGAGGCCGTCCTTGACGTGAAGCACTTCCTCGATGCTGAACACGACTCGAGGGAACTCCAGAAGGTCGTCGCCGATCGCCTTTGTGACATCCAAAAAGCTATCGCCAAAGACACACCCGACGCGCACCACTCCGGGTATCGTCCTCCTTGAAAAATTCATGAATTTCAAAAGTCCCTCCAGTAGAATCGCGTCAGTTCCATCGAATCATACTATGGAGAAGGACAGCATCACACAATCGGATCATCGTGACGGTCGATACAGTCCGGAATCCGAGCGGCGCCGGTCCTTTCTTTCACTGCGATGGCTGGTCGTTATTCTGGCGTCGTACCTGACGCTTTTTAGTCACCTTTCCAGCAGCAACTTTCCGATTCTGTTTGTCTTCGATCTCGCGTTTGCGGCGACGAACGTCGTCTTCGCTCTGATGTCGGACGCGTCGTTCGGGCGTGTGAAGGTGCGGCGCGCGCTTGCCGTGTTGGACGCTTTCTTCATCACCGGTACGTTCTACGTATTGCGGGTTCCGAACACGTACTTCTATGTCGCGTTCGGGCTTGTCTTCGTGCTGGCGGTCGTGTGGCAGGACTTGCGCCTGGTGCTCCTTTCGCTCTTGACGGTCAGCTTGTTGTTCGGCGCCTTTAGCGCGTTTCGCATCGCCCAGTTCGAATTGACGGTCAACATCGAACAGTTTTTGACGCTGTCCTTGTTTTTCGTCGTAACGATTTTCTACGTCTTTCTGTCGCAGCAGTTCGATCGTGATGCGAAGCTATCGCGCAGCATTCTCGACGACAAACGCCGGGCGGAAGTACTGGTCGAAATGACCCGCAGCGTTTCGTCTTCGCTGAAGAGTGACGAAGTATTGCACCTCATCGTCGATCGTCTGTGTGACGTCATGCGAGCATCGGATTGCGCCATCCTTCAGGTCGATCCGAAAACCGGAGAAACTCTGGCCATGGCTCGCAACACGCGAGGTGGTCCGGGAAAATCCGCGATCGATTTCAACACCGTGCCGACGCTCAGGGAAGCCTATGAGCAGCGCCAGATGGTGTTTCGCAATTCCGCAGAAACCAGCGTCGCGGCGCTTCCGATGATTTCGCAGGATGCGGTCGTGGGAGTCATCTATTTTGCCGCCAAGAACAAGAACAAGAACCGGCGGTTTTCGGAAGACGAGATTCGATTTTTCGAGGTCGTGGCCAGCACCGCAGCGAACGGATTGAATAATGCAACAATGTTCGAGGAAGTCGAACGGAAGGCCCGAACCGACTTCATGACGGGTCTTGCGAATTTCAGGTTTTTCCAGACGACCCTTTCCGCGGAACTCGGCCGCGCCGAACGTCACCTGCATCCGCTATCGCTGCTCATGATCGATCTCGATTATCTGAAACAAGTCAACGACAGGTTCGGGCATCCAACCGGTGATCTCGTGATTCGCACAGTCGCCGACGCCATTCTGCAGAACTGCCGGGCCTTCGACTTCGCGGCGCGTTATGGCGGGGAAGAGTTCTCAGTGATTCTTCCTGAGACAGCTCTGGACGACGCGATCCTTGTGGCCGAACGGATCCGGCAGAAGATCGCGCAAATCAAGTTCCAGGGTCTCGGCAACGTCACCGCATCGATCGGCGTCTCGAACTACCCGTCGAATGCGCTGAACCAGGATGACTTGATCCGAGTCGCCGACCAGGCGCTTTACCTCGCCAAACGCAACGGCCGCGACCGCGCGGCGTACTTCCGATACGAACTCGTCACATAGAATCTCAACCGCATCGGCAACCTTACGTCCTCATGTAAGCCAGTCGTGCTTCGAGAGTCCGCGACAGCCGCGCGATCGGTAAACCCAGCACGAAATAGATGGCGGCCGTGATCAGGCCGATCCCGATGTAGTCGTAGTAGGTCGACGCCAGTTGTCCATACACTTTAGTCAATTCGACCATCGTGATCACGGATACGAGCGATGAGTCCTTCAACAACGCTATGAAATCGTTCGTCACCGGCGGAATGACGAGGCGGATGGCCTGCGGAAGAATGATTTTGCGGATGGTCTGGAGACGTGTCAGGCCGAGCGCAAGCGCGGCGTCCAACTGACCGCGCGGTATCGACTGGATGCCTGCGCGATAATTCTCTGCCTCATAGGCGCCGTAGTTGAGTCCAAGCCCGATCACGGCCGCGGAGAGCGCGGAGAGCCGAATACCGACTGTCGGTAATCCATAAAAGATCATGAAGAGTTGAATCAGCAGCGGCGTGCCCCGGATGACTTCGATGTAACCCACAACAACCCACACCACCGGCCGCGGACCGAACACGCGAAGGATCGCGAGGAACAGGCCGAGTCCAATCGCAAGTGCCATTGACGAGACGGAAATTTTCACGGTGGTCCACGCGCCGCCGAGAAGCAGCGGCACGAATGACCAATACTGCTGAAGTTGCTCTCTCCGGCTTCTTCGACGGGATAGCGAGTCCACATAGTCGTGGTAGCGGGCCGCCGGTGTTGTGGCCGCCGGCGCGACATCGTCGAACGCCTGCGCCGTAACCGCGTTGTAGATCCCCCAGTCCTGATAGATTTTCTTGAGAGTGCCGTCCTTCTTCATCGACTCGATCGCGCCGTTGATCTCATCCAGCAGCTTTGTATCGTTCTTGCGCAGGCCGACACCGTACTGCATTCGCGCAGAACCGATTTCAATATTTCGGTACTGCGGGCCGAACGCGTAATACAGCGCAATCGGAGTGTCCATCACGACGGCGTCGATCCGGCCGAGCAGGAGGTCCTTATATGAATTCGCCTGCTCGTCGTAGCTGCGAATTGAAACCTGGCCGAGAGCCTGGAGATATTTTTCGGCGAAAGTCACCTTCAGCGTTCCAACCGTTTTGCCGCGCAAATCCTCGGGTTTGAGTATCCGCGTTTCATCGAGCCGTTCGGTCAGCGTCAGCGTCGAGTAGAAATAGGGAATCGAGAAGTTGATTTTTTCCGCCCGCTCCGGTGTGATCTCGAGTCCGTTGATGATAACGTCGTACTCACCGCGTTCAAGGCCGGGAACCAAACCGTCCCACTGATTCTGTTGAAACTTCGCGGTGCGTCCGATGTGTTGAGCCAGAGCATTCGCGAAGTCGACCTCGAAACCGACGGTTTTGGACGGATCCCGCGGGTCGGGTGTGACATACGGCGCGCCACCCTCCGCATCGGCGGCCCAAATGAGGTCCTGTGCGCTTACGGTTCGGGAAAGCGAAAGGATGAGAAAAACGAAAAGGACGGTGTGTTTCATTTTTGAGATCTCCGGTTCGAAATCGTGACTCTACAATAGGTGAATGCCGTACTTCATCGAATTCATCGACGTCCACAAAACCTTCGATGACGGGCGTCAGGTTCTTGCCGGCGTTTCCTTCGGCGTGGAGAAGGGAGAGACGTTCGCGATTCTTGGCCCGAGCGGCGTAGGGAAGACCGTCACATTGACTCATGCGGTCGGTCTGCTGAAGCCGGACTCCGGCAAAGTCATCGTCGACGGGCAGGACATCACGGCCATGGACGAGAGGGAACTTGCCGTGGTTCGCCGGAAAGTTCAATTGGTGTTTCAGTCCGGCGCGTTGTTCGACTCGATGACCGTGTGGGAGAACGTCGCGTTTCCATTAGCCGACCTCGGACTGAAGGAAGACGAACTGGAGAAGCGCGTCGCCGAAAAGCTGGATCTGGTCGAGATCGCCGATCTTGGGGATCTGATGCCTTCGGAATTGAGCACCGGAATGAAAAGGGCGGTTGCGATCGCGCGGGGACTGGCCGCCGAACCCGTAGCGATCCTCTACGACGAGCCCACCACGATGGTCGATCCGCTCATGTCGCAGACCATCAACAAACTTATTCGCAAAATGCAACGCCAGCTCGGCATGACGCAAATGGTCGTTACGCACGACATTGCGAACTGCGCGGAAAAGGTCGCCGATAAAGTAGCGCTCCTGCACGAAGGCCAGTTTGTATTCAACGGCACGATGGCGGAGCTGTATGCATGCGATCACCCGATCGTCAGGGAATTTGTCGAAGAAGACCGCATACGGTTCGAGAAGGAAAAGGAATACGTCTGACTTTCCTGCCCAACGCCCATTTCGTCGCGAGCTGAAAACGGCGTCTATTCTTTCTCGGCCGTCAGCAGCAGAGCGCCTTCGGCTTGAAAGTTCGTTTGATCCTGCCGTGTTGGGAACCATCGCGTGGGGATCCAGTCTTCAGGCAGGGGCGTCGAATCGATGATTCGCCGATGGCTCGGCTGCGCAAACCCGCCCGCAGACAGGAGCCTCAGGTAGTCATTCGTCGATAACAGGTGTAACGGAATATCGATGAACTTGCCCCAGGCGTGACCGAACGGGTTTTCCTTGTAGTAGTTGATGAGGAAGTTCGCCTTCCCGCCCGGTTTCAAGATACGGTGAGCTTCTTCGAACGTCCCTTCGAGATTCGGATAGAAGTAAATCGATTCCACGCTGAGCAATGATGCAAATGAATCGTCGGGGCAGGGGAGTCGCGACGCATCGGCGACAGCGAACAGGGCGTTGGGCGGATTGCGGTATTCAGTGATCGCCTGAAGGATCATCAGGTCCGATAGATCGATTCCGACGACCAGGCCGCGAGAGGCGCGCTGAGCGAGAACGCGTGTGGCCCAACCGACGCCGCATCCGAGATCGAGCACGTTGTCGTGCGGTTGGATGTTCATGGAATCGATGAGTTGACGCGTGATGTCCCAGTGACTCTTTTCCATGCCGCGGCCGCGGCCTTGTGCAGCCCATCGGTTGAATTCGCGCCGGATCAGTCCTTCGATCATGATGCAACCTGTCCAATGATATTATCGTTGCCTTCGCGTCATGAAGCCCGTTCTTATATTCGACCTCGACGGGACGCTGGTCGATTCGAAGAAGGATCTCACCGCGTCTGTGAATTACATCCGGCACCGATTCGATCTACCTGCTTTGACGGAAGACGAGATCGCCCGTTTCATCGGCGACGGAGCATTGATGCTGATTCGTCGAGCTCTTGCCGAGAACGGTTCCGAGGAAAACGTTCAGGCGGGTTTGCAGTTGTTCCTGTCGTACTATCGAGCGCATATGCTGGACCAGACCACACTTTATCCGGGCGTCCGTGAAACGCTGGATCGCTTGCGCGACTGCAAGCTCGCCGTGCTGACCAACAAACCGGTGCATTTCAGTTGCGCGATGCTCGATGGTCTGGGCATCTACAAACACTTCGTCGCGGTCTATGGCGGTAACAGTTTCGAGCGTAAGAAGCCGGATCCCATCGGGATCTACCAGATCCTTTCCGAGACGAAAGGCCTTCGCGAGAAGACGTGGATGATCGGCGATTCATCCGTCGATGTACGGACCGGCCGCGGCGCCGGTGTGACCACCTGCGGCGTGACCTATGGATATTCGACGAAGAGCTTTGAAGAACATCCGCCGGATTATTTGATCGACACGTTTCCCGAACTGGAGGCATTGGTCCATGCTTGATGTACGTAATTTCATTCGCGGCGAATGGCTGGCACTACGCGAGGGCCGCCAAATCGAAGTGCGGAATCCCGCCAATCTGGACGAAATCGTCGGCCGTGGCCATCTCGCGACGGCCAGGCATGCCGAGGCTGCGATCACGGCCGCGACGGAAGCGCTGCCGGATTGGTCCAGAATGCCGGCTCCGAAACGCGGCGAAATCGTCGAGCGGGCGGGCGACATCCTTAAAACCGAACTCGACGATGTGGCTCGCCTTTTGACGCAGGAGGAAGGGAAGACGTTCGGCGACGCGAAGGGCGAGGTCTATCGCGCCTACAACGTTCTGAACTACACCGCCGGCCAATCGCGCCGCATCGGCGGTGTCACGATTCCTTCCGAGTTGCCGAGGAACTTTGCGTACACCATGCGGCAACCTCTCGGTGTCGTCGCACTGATCACGCCCTGGAACTTTCCGATTGCGATCCCCGCGTGGAAGATCGCTCCCGCTCTGGTCGCCGGAAACACCGTCGTATTCAAGCCTTCTTCAACGACGCCGCTTACTGCAGCAAAACTGGTCGAGATCTTCGAACGTGCCGGGTTGCCGCCCGGAGTCTTGAATCTCCTGGTCGGTTCCAGTTCCGATGTCGGCGAACTTCTGATGCACGACAGGCGCATTCGAGGGATCTCATTCACCGGATCGTCGGAAAACGGCACGCAAATCTATACGACGTGCGCCAGCCGGGGCATCAAGGCTCAATGTGAGATGGGCGGGAAGAACCCTGTCGTCGTTCTCGAAGACGCGGACTTGAGCCTCGCCGTGGAAGGCATCGTTTCAGGCGCTTTCGGATCGACGGGCCAGCGGTGCACGGCCACAAGCCGTGCCATCCTTCAGGAGTCGATAGCGGATGAAGTCGTGTCCAGGATGGTAGCGCGGGTGCGCACATGGAAAATCGGCAACGGTCTCGACGCTGACGTCCAGATGGGCCCTCTCGTCAGTGATCCGCAACTGAAGACCGTCGAACGCTACATTGAGCTTGGAAAGAAGGAGGGCGCCAGACTTGTGACGGGCGGCGGACGTCCGCCGGGCCTGCCTCGCGGTTACTATATCGAGCCGACGATCTTCGATCACGTTCGCCGCGAGTTTCGAATTTCGCGTGAAGAAATCTTCGGGCCCGTGCTCGCGGTTATCCGGGCGAAGGACTACGATGAAGCGCTTCAACTCGCGAACGCTTCGGAGTATGGCCTCACATCGTCCATCTATTCAAATGACGCCGGGAAGATTTTCGATTTCTGCGATCGCATCGAAGCCGGCATGGTTCACGTGAATTCGCCGACGGTCGGCGGCGAGGCCCAGATCCCATTCGGCGGCGTGAAATCATCCGGCGTCGGCGAACGCGAGCAGGGCCCGACGGTGCTCGACTTTTATACCGATGTCAAAGTCGTATACGTCGACTACACGGGCGCTGTCCGAACCAGCAAATTTTATTGAAGTCCGGATGAGATCGACGAGTGGTCCGGCTGCGGTGGACCGGGAAAATTGCCTTTGAGTTTGCGCCGACCGAAGCGTGATCGACTCCCGTTTGCCACCATAACTGTTTCATTCCCCAAGAGAATGCAATTGGAAGGGCTCTTGCAAGGCTGGAGGGGATCGGCCGGTCGATTATGTGCTGCTGTCCGCCAGGACAGCGAGGAGAAGGGCAGTGATGACCAAAGGTTCAGTCCTGGTCGTGGAGGACGATAAAAACACACGCGACTACCTTTCAACGTTCCTGACGAACCGCGGCTTTGTCGTCGAATCGGCAGCATCGGGCGATGAGGCGCTGGCTCGCGTCGCAAGCGGGCAAACTCCGTCAACAGTCCTGCTGGACATCATGCTTCCGGACATGGATGGACTCGAAGTGCTCAAATCGCTGAAAGCGACGCACTCTTCCATGCCAATCATCATTCTATCGGGCATTGACCAGATCAAAACGGTTGTCGAAGCCATGCAGATCGGTGCATCGGATTACCTGACGAAACCGTTCGAGGAAGAGGCATTACAACTGGCGATCGAGAATGTTCTCGAGAAACAGCAGCTGAAAGACGAAGTCCGAAACTTGAAGCAGCAGTTGGCGTATGTCGAGCAGGGAAACATCATGACGTCGAATCCTCAAATGCTGCGGATCGTCGACGTCGCGCGGCATGTCGCGTCGACCGACGTGCCGGTCCTGATTCTCGGTGAATCCGGAGTTGGAAAAGAGGTGTTCGCGTCTTTCATTCACGAACAGTCGAACCGTTCGGACGGACCCTTCGTCAAGGTCAACTGTGCGGCCTTGCCGCACGAACTGCTCGAATCCGAATTATTCGGCTATGAGCGCGGAGCATTCACGGGCGCGCTTCGAGACCGTACGGGCAAGTTCGAACAGGCAGACAAGGGGACCATGCTGCTCGATGAAATCGGCGAGATGAGCGCCCCTCTTCAGGCGAAACTTCTGCACGTGCTGCAGGACAACGAATTCAGCCGTCTCGGCGGGAAGAAGCCCGTGAAGGTCAACGTTCGCATCATTGCGGCGACAAACAACAAGCTAAAGGAGGCCGTTCTCAAAGGCGAATTCAGGAACGACCTCTATTTCAGATTGAACGTCATCCGTCTTGAACTCCCGCCGCTGCGCCAGCGGCGCGAGGACATTCCTTTGTTATGCAGCCACTTCGTCGATAAATACCGCGAGCGATATCAAAGTAGTGTGCAGGCCCTGCCGAAGGATTTGCTCGAAGCACTGATGCGGTACGACTGGCCGGGAAATATTCGTCAGCTCGAAAATGTGATCAAGCGGTACCTGATTCTGCCTGACCGCGAAGTTCTGTCGGAATTGCGTACCACCGAGCAGGAGTCGGCTCCGCCTGCAAGCACTGTTGTGTCGTTGAAGGAAGTCGCCAGACACGCGGCGGAAATCGCCGAGAAAGAAGTGGTGCTGCGGATGCTCGAGGAGACGGGCTGGAATCGGAAGGAATCGGCGCGGCGACTGAGAATCTCTTACAAGGCGCTGCGCAACAAGCTGAAGAAATGGCAGTTCACGCGTCAGAAGACGCAGCCGGAAGAAGTCAAGACGCTCGTTAAGAGTGCTTGACGTCAGGAGTGCGGAGGTTTTTCGGAAGTCAGGACGTGCTTATCGATCAGAGTCCCATCGGGTTTGAGAATCCGCACGAGCACCCAGGCATCGAGGTCTTCCGCAGAGCGGATATTCGCCCACCCGGTTCTGAGCGCGACATCCTCTTTCATCACCTCGGGCGGAAGCTGAACCTTAATCCGCACCGGCTGGTTCGCGTTTAAAAAGAACCGGAAGGTGGAATCCGTCGACGCTACAATCCCTTTGGAGTCCACGAAACTCGCTTCCATCGGTTCGCCGTGATCCGTGAAAAGATCCAGCGTTGCGGAAACAGCCCTCCTGGACGTCACGGTAAAAATCGTTTCGTAGCGGGAAGCGCTGGGACCCAGCAAGATCTGGCCGAAAACGATCGTCGGTACGTGGCGGACTTCCTCATTGGATAAAGCGGGGCTCAGCAGGAACGCCAGCAGGAACGAAGCAGTTCGCAGCATCACTTACCCCGGTAGACCACATCCCAGTAGTCCTGGATTTTGCCGGCGTCGTAATCGCGCAGAAACGGCACAATCGGATGCACCAGACTGGTGGACCGGTGCCCCCACACATTGGCGGGGTGTGTCCTCCCGTATGTACCGAAATACGCTCGAACAAAAACGGCATCATCCATAAGGGGAAGGGCGTGAACGTTCTTCATGAAAGCCGCCCACGACGGCGTTCCGAACAGGTAGAACTCCACATTTGATGTGTAGAAAGTCGAAACCGGCATGGTATGCGATTTGAGAAATTTCGCGACAGAGGCGAACGCGTGAGCTCCGCCGAAATCACCAACGATGGGAATGAGGCGGTTCTCGACTTCGAACCTTTTCATCCAATCGAACAGTTCGTCCGACGAGAGATAGTTTTGAAAATGCCCGTCGCGGTCGGTTTGCAGCAGCAGACTTTCAAACGTCGGATAGCTCATCGCGTTGCCGCGGCCAATCGATGAAAATCGCAAATCCAGGTTCTCTTTCCAGAAAGTGCGGTAGGTGTACTCGATCTTCTTGAAGTCGTCGCTGCTCAAATCGAGCTTGTATTTGTCGGTGAGGATTGCTCTCACCGCCTTGAGATGACGCTGGAACAACTCTTCACTCGACGGTGCGAGCCGGACTGCCTTCAGAATGTCCTCGAATCCCGCTCCGCGACGTATCACGGGTTTGTCCTTCGCAAACAGAAGAGCAAGATAATCCGATCTTGACGAAGCCTGCTCGAACATCGCCTTGAACAGCAAATGCTCGAGCATGTTCTGCCGCCGGATGTCGATAATCACGGCTAGTGATGGCCGCGTCTGAGCAATGTAGGTAAAGTTCTGGTCGGGCCCAACGCCGATGTACACACCTCCGTTTCCCGCATGGGGACGAAGATCATCGACGACGTGCTCGTACGAAGTCTCGTTCGAGATGAAGTTGTCCGAATCGAAGTAACCTTCGGGTTCCGACCAATCCCGAATGTAGCCGGCGAACTGATCGGCAGAAACCTGAATATTCGCTGCTGCAAGCGGCTGCTTGCGGGAGCCGGGCAAGACGAAGATGACGGTCAGGACCGCGACGAAGAGGATCAACGCCAGTTTTTGTATTTCCTTGCTCACAACTGCGCTTCACTATAATACAAACCAATGGGTGCTTCGAGCCGGCTATTCATCATTCGTCCTGCCACGGTGAACGACATCGGCAGCATTTGCGCGTTTGCCGCCGAATTCCTCCTTAAAATGCGCGGGGACGTTTCGCCGAAGGAAGCGCGACAGGTTTTCCAGTACGTCCTGAAGCACCCCGACGCCGGAATCGTCGTCGTGGCGGAGCACAGGGAGGGCGTCTGCGCGTACGCTTATGCAACCTATGAATGGCGATCGGAGTTTGGAGGCGAGACGATGCACTGCGTCGAATTGTTCGTTGAGCAAGTGTGGCGCAATAAAGGGGTCGGCGCCAGCCTCGTCCGCTCGCTCCTGCAGAATGCGCGCCAGCGCGGCATCCGTCGCGTCTCGGCCGAAGTCCATCCTGGCAATTCCACGATGGAGCGGATTTTGGAGTCCTCCGGCTTTGATCCCGAACATCGAACCGTGTGGGGTTTCTCGGTGTGATCTGGACCGCAAACAAGCCGTCGAACTGGGACCGTCAAACAGCGGTTATCCTGGCTCCAGGCGCCGGCGCCGGGATGAACTCACCTTTCATGGTTTTCTTTCACAATGAACTGGCTCAGCGCGGCTTTGCGACGGTGAAGTTCGACTTCGAATACATGGAACAGAAACGGCATGTGCCGGATCCTCAACCGAAACTGCGCGACCGTTACCGTCAGGTGATCGAAGAAGTGGCTGCGGATCTCAAGCCAAAGCGCATCGTCGTCGGTGGCAAATCCATGGGAGGGCGAGTGTCGTCTTATATTGCCGGCGAGATGGACATCGTTGCCGGACTGGTGTTCCTCGGATACCCTCTACATCCGCCCGGCAAGATGGATCAGCTGCGAGATGAGCATCTATACAGTCTCATTCGTCCGATGCTCTTTATCAGCGGAACCAAAGACACACTTGCGCGACGGGACCTTCTTGAAAAGGTCGTTGACAGGATTGGCAATCGCGCGACGCTCGTCTGGATCGAAGGCGGCGACCACTCTTTGAAAACAGGCCGCAAAGACCAAACATCACTCACCACCGCAGCCGACGCGATCAGCGCCTGGATCCGGCGTTAGTCCAGGGCTAGACCCGCGTCCGGACGCCTTCGAGTGCCGCAGGGACGTACATTCGCGTCGCATATTCCTTAACCATGCGTCTGGCGCAGAATCTCGGCACGATCGATCGCAGGCTTTCCTTCTGCATTTGAATCCAGCCGTGAGGCAGACCCTGCTGATCGCGATCGTAGTAGAGAGGGACGATCTGCTGTTCCAGCAATTGATACAAGGCTTCGGCGTCCGCGTTGTCGTCGTAATGAACATCGAGGTCCTCGGGTGGATCGCCGATGGCCCAACCGTTGTTGCCGTTATAGCCTTCGTACCACCATCCATCCAGTACGCTGACGTTCAAGACACCATTCATCGCCGCCTTCTGACCGCTGGTTCCGCAAGCTTCGAGCGGAGGTCTTGGATTGTTCAACCAGATGTCCACGCCCTGCGTGAAAAAATGTGCGGCATGCATCTCGTAGTTTTCGACGAAAGCGACGTGGCCGGCCATGCCGTTATCGACGGCCAGCGAGTAGATCTGATGAATGAGGTGCTTGCCATGTTCGTCGGCCGGATGCGCCTTGCCGGCGAAAACGATTTGGACAGGTTTCCAGCGATCGAGCATCAATGCGCGGATGCGGTTGATGTCCTGGAAAATGAGCGACGCTCGTTTGTATCCGGTGAAGCGCCGGGCAAAACCAATCGTGAGTGCGTCGGGATCCAGCAGGGTTCCCATGGCGATCACCTGTCGCGAGTCGACGCGATCCTCGGACCATCGCATACGCGCCCGCTCACGAGCGAATGTCAACATCTTGCGCTTCAAGAACTGATGGACTTCCCAAAGCTCCTCGTCCGGAATATCGGTGATGCGATTCCAGAACGGGACGTCGTCATGTTTCTCGACCCATTCCGGACCCAGATACCGGTCGAACAG
Source organism: uncultured Solibacteraceae bacterium (assembly GCA_964584785.1). Classification (GTDB taxonomy): domain Bacteria; phylum Acidobacteriota; class Terriglobia; order 20CM-2-55-15; family 20CM-2-55-15; genus JAHFTY01. The sequence continues at coordinate 56,268 of CAZPBY010000003.1, read as the reverse complement.
TTCACCCAGTTCAGACGCGATCCAGGTGGCGGCGTGAACGCCGTTCGTCACCGATGTAATGGGCACCTGATCCTCACGGGAGTCCGGCCATACGACCTGCCACATCCTTCGTGTGACACGGCCATGGAGATGGCTCACACCGTTGCGCCCTTTCGAAAGCTTCATCGCAAGAACCGTCATGTTGAAGGAATCGCCGAACTTGCCGAGGTCCATGAATTCCTGGCGCGTTAGCTTCAATTCATCCCAGTATCCGGCAAAATGTTTTTCCATCATATGGAACGGAAAGGCGTCGTGACCTGCCGGAACCGGCGTGTGCGTCGTGAAGATCGAAGCACACCGCACCTGCTCGGCGGCTTCTTCGAACGAAAGACCTTCCTGAACGAGCTCTCGCGCCCGTTCGAGCAGCATGAATGCGGTGTGACCTTCATTGGCATGCCAGACGGTCGGGTGAATCCCGAGGGCGCGTAGAATGCGAACACCGCCAACTCCCAAAACGATTTCCTGCCGAACCCGGTGTTCTTTGTCGCCACCGTAAAGACGAGCAGTCAATTCCCGGTCTCCATGAGTGTTTTCGTCGACGTCCGTATCCATAAGGTAAAGCGGCACGGACCCGAGGTTGACCCGCCAGACGACAACGAAAACGCTCAACGAACCGACATTCAGTTCAACAAGGAAACGGCCTTCTGCGGTTGCTGCACCAGACTCGATTGGCGCATTTCTCCGCTCAAGAAGTTCATAGACGTCTTCTTGCCAGCCCTCCGATTGGATTCGTTGATGAAAATAACCCTGGGGATAGACGAATCCCGCACCGACCAGCGGAATTCCGAGATCGCTGGATTCCTTACAATGATCGCCGGCGAGGATGCCCAGACCGCCGGAATAGATCGGAAGGGAAGAGTGAAGTCCAAACTCGGCGGAGAAATATGCGAAACGCTCTTTAGCAATGTCGGGGAACTCCCGCGAGAACCACTTTCCGGACTGGGTCCCATTGCGGTCGAGGTTCTTCATGGTGACCTCGTATTCGCGAAGAAAATCGGGGTCCCTCGCGGCCTGCTGTAGTCGCGGCGTCGCGATTTCGTTCAAAAGTCTGACAGGATTGTGCTGCGTGATTGTCCACAGCTGGGGATCAAGGCGTTTAAAGAGCTGCCTCGCTCGAAAATCCCAGCTCCATTTCAGGTTATACGCAAGTTCTTCAAGCCTTTGGATTCGATCCGGGATCGCAGAAAACCGTCGTGTTTGCATTTGTTCAGCCAACCACCCTCCCCGAAATCATACCAGCAGACGTCCGGTTTCAAAACTCTTGACAAGATAGGAGAAATGCGTGATCTTAGGCGCCTTATGGACGAACAAAGGATTGTTCGCTTCGCGCGTATCATATTAGTAGCAGTATGCTTCCAACTCCTTGTCTCTGCAGGGCTTGCCCAGAACTCCAACCAATTTGAGAGCGTTTTAATCGCAACTCCGAAACCCTACGACCGCGTGATTCAGGGCGTTGAAGCCCTTGGCGGTAAAGTTAAGTATCAGTTCGACTTCGTCGACGGTGTCGCGGTTGAGATCCCTGTTCGCTCCCTGGATGATCTGCGAAAGTTTGTTGGACCCAAGGCTCTCGAGAAGGACGTCATTATCCCACATCCCGTCACCGCAACCACTCTGCACGATGCGAATAATGGAGGACTTCAGGTCGAAGGGATTCCGCACGGAACCGTCGCTTTGGCAAACGGAGATTCCAGCGCCATCGGTTTGGGTGGGCCAGGGGACCCTTACATTCTCAACTTTGCCGGCTCGGATATCGATAAAGTCCACGCAATGGGCTTTACCGGAAGCGGAAATATCACAGCAGTCATCGACACCGGAATCCGGCCTGGGTTCGCCGCTCTAGGCGATTCTGTGATCGGCGGCTTTGATTTCGTCGGTGATGGTCTCGGCTTTTCGAACCTGGCGAATGATGGCCACGGAACGTTCGTCGCCACGTTGATTTCCGGCAAAGCCCAGTTCAACCTTTCGGGCAGTCCGCTGCTCAAGGCGATTTCAAGTTACGCGCCGGATTCGTTGATCGATGGAACCACCATCACGTTCCTGGGCAGCGCCCCCGACACACAGATTTACGCAGTTCGCGTATTCGGCAAGGATGTTAATGCCGGCTCTCGAGTGTCCACCATCATTGCCGCCATTCAACACGTTATCGCGAAGAAGCGCGAAGGACTGAATATCCAGGTGTGCAACTTGAGTCTCGGCAAATCGACTCTCCAGGCGCGTACGGATCTCCTGGACAAATCTGTTGACGGCTTGTTGGCTGAAGGGATCATTCCGGTCGTTTCCGCTGGTGACGCCGGCTCGGCGACACTCACCATTGCCAGTCCCGGAAGTTCACTAAGCGCCCTCACTGTCGGCGCCGCTAATTTTGCGAGAAACGAGCGGATCCTGCGCGACGTTGAAAACGGCCCCGGCGTCGGACTGCTTTGGCGCCCGACGATCGGCACGCAAACCGCTTATTTCAGTTCCCGTGGTCCCAATGCCGACGGCAGACCCGACCCGGACGTCATCGCGAGCGGTTTCGCAAACATCAGCCAGGGATATGCTGGAACATCCGAGTTGAGCATCGCGAACGGCACAAGTTTCAGCGCTCCCATCGTCAGCGGTGTGGCAGCGATTCTCCGCCAGGCATTTCCGAATGCAAGCGCGACCCAAATTCGAAATGCCATCATTGCTTCCGCGGATAATTCGTTGCTCAGTGATGGCTCGACCGAACTCGACCAAGGCCATGGTCTGATTAACGCCAAGGCCGCCTACGATCTTCTCAACAGCGGGAAAGTCTCCGATCAACTCCCCGAACCTAATTCACCCGCTTCGGAAGTTCGCGCCAACATCGAAAGTACTACGGATCTCGTCGTCCGCGGTGGCAGCATCACGGATCAGTTGCGCGATCTCAGACCTGGAGAGCGTAAGGATCTGCTCTACGACATTCCGAAAGGGACAAAGCAGGTCGTCGTCAGCTTAAACAAATTTCGGGCTTCGTTACCGAACACCAGCCAGAATGCGCTCTTCGGCGACGATATCCTTCTTTTTGTCCACAGCGCCAAGACGTCCGCCTTCAACCAGAACGGGGATTACTTAGTGTCAACATTCACGACCGGCGGCCGGTTCGCGATCGACGATCCCGAGCCTGGAATTCTCAGAGTATCCGTCAATGCCGATTGGTCGAACGCCGGAACGGTCTCCGCCGATGTAAGCGTGAGTTCAACACTCGAGAAACAGATACCGATCTCAACGGCCGGCACGATTTCGGACACCCAGACGATTCGGCTTCCGATCGAAATCCCCAAAAACGTGGGGATCGCCACATTCCAGCTTGCATGGAATCATGGATGGGATCGTTATCCAACGAACGATCTCGACTTGATTCTGCAGGACCCGGCGGGCAACCGCATCGTGGTGGGTGCAACCTTCGATAGTCCGGAATTCGCGAGCGTCAAGAACCCACGGGCCGGCAGCTGGCTGATTATCATTGAGGGATTCGATCTGCCGACTGAAACCGACGATTTCGCGCTGACCGTTACCTTTAACAACAAACCCGTCAATTACTGAAACCAGAAGCGAATTCCAAAGCGATCAGCGGCGCGTTCGGATTGTCTTCATGTTTGATATATGCGAAGACATCCACGCCGTCTGACGCCCAGCGGCGAATGCGTTCCTGCCACTCTCCACGCCGGGCTGAGTCATATTCCGTCCGGCGCAGACGCACGTAAGTAAACGGTGCGGTCACTTCGAGCGGCGTCGTGTGATCGTCAGCATCGTGGATGCAAAGGGCGGCGCCATGATGACGCAGGATTCGGTAAACCTCCGGAATGAACCACGAATCATGGCGAAACTCGAACGCCGCCGGGATTCCTTTCGGTAACGTTGAAACGAACAGCTCGAGTTTCTGGACGTCGCATTTGAAGAAGGGCGGGAGCTGGTACAGGATCATTCCAAGACGGTTCTCAAGGCCCAGGACCACACCAAGCAGGTAACTGAGCGCTTCGGAAGGAATCTTCAATCGCTCCCGATGCGTGATTTGCTGCGATGCTTTCAAAGTGAAGCGAAAATCATTCGGGGTCGCGGTTTTCCAGGCCTCGATCGTTTTAGCCGTAGGCATCCGATAGAAGGTGTAATCAATTTCTACGCTGTTCAATCGTGTGGCGTAATACTGAAGGAATTGTTTGTCCGACAAATCATCCGGATAAAAAATGGGCCGCCACTCTTTGTAGCTGAATCCCGACGTTCCGAACCATATCCGCGCCATCGGGTCATTATGCCTCGGACGGGGGCTGTGCCTGGAATTATCTTGAAAGCGCCTCCGCGCGGAGTCTTATAAAGTCGTTGATGTGAGCGGAATAGAACGCAATACATTAGGTGAGACTTCCACGGCGTGCTTGTCTGGCCGCGGCTGAAACCCGTGCTGCGTTTGAAACGCAGACCGAAACCCTGCAAAATCTCGCGGAAAACCGAGCAAATTTGCACCTGAAATACCAGAGTTTTCAACAGCTCGCCGCTGGGCGGACGAGGCCCAAGTCGCTAAAAAGGTGGCTTTTATGGGCATATTTTGTGAATCCGGCCGTTTTTTCACAGGGTTTTCCACAACTTCTGTGGAGAAGATATTCTTTGTCGCGCTTGAGAAGAAAAGCGATCCATCTCATAATGCGGACGTGGGGACTTCCGACAAGTTTAACCGGCCCATGCGCGATCTGCGCATCTCCGTGACAGACCGCTGCAACTTTCGCTGCACGTATTGCATGCCGTTCGACGAGTACACCTGGATTGAACGGAATCAGGTTCTGTCGTTTGAGGAGATCACCCGGTTGACACAAATCTTTGTTGGGTTTGGTGTGGAGAAGATCCGGCTAACCGGCGGCGAACCTTTGGTGCGGCGGGATCTTCATCGACTGGTCCAGAATTTGCATAACATATCTTATGCGACATTGGATATTACACTCACTACCAACGGCGCCCTTCTTGCCGAACAAGCCCCCGCCCTCTATCAAGCCGGCCTCCGCCGAATCAATGTCAGCCTCGACACTCTGCGTGAAGACCGGTTCCGGGAGATGACCCAGCGAGGAGATCTTCATGACGTTCTTGCGGGCATCCAGGCGGCAAAGCAGATCGGCATAAATCCGATCAAGCTGAATGCTGTCGTGATCCGTGGGACCAACGACGATGAAATCATCGATCTGGTTCGCTATGCACGCGACAACGGTTTCGAGATGCGCTTCATTGAATACATGGATGTCGGAAACGCCAATGGCTGGACGCTCGAACGCACTGTGACCAAGCGAGAGATCCTTGATACGGTCCACTCCGCATTTCCCGTTCGCGAGATTGGACGCGCCAACGGCAGTGCCCCTGCGGTGGATTACGAATTTCTCGACGGCGCCGGCGAAATCGGGATTATCGGATCCGTGACGGAACCGTTTTGTTCGACGTGTACACGGGTGCGGCTGACTGCCGACGGTCGTCTCGTGACTTGCTTGTTTTCGGAAACCGGCTTTGACCTGAAGGCGATGGTGCGAGGCGGTTCCAGTGACGAAGAAATCGCGAATGCCATTGGCGGAATCTGGACCTCACGCGCGGATCGATTCTCCGACGTCCGCTGGGAGACCCTGAAATCCGGATCCGGCTACCAGCCACAAGCGCACAAGAAGATCGAAATGATCACGCTTGGCGGCTGAAGCAGTTCATCATCTCCAGATTACTATTATTAACGTAATAAAGGATTTGCTTAATCGGGCAAAAGGCGTCGAGCTGAAACGTCGACGCCTTGCACTTGGCTGAAGCGCTTAGTATTCGCTTTCGGAACCGGCCGACGCTGCACCTTCAGAGTCGTCAAGCTCATCTGCCGCATCGAAGTCGATATCTTCCTGTACCGCGCTCTCCATCGACCCGGACGACCTGAAATGGAATTCTGACGATTCCTCGACCTGCGCAACTACTGCAGGACCTGGCCCTGCGGGGAAAACCTCGCGGGTTTCGGGCTGTTTTCGGGTGACGGGTTTTCGTGCAGCTTTCGCGGTTTTCTTTTTGGCGACAGCCTTTCTCGCGGGTTTAGCCGCCTTCTTAGCTACTTTCTTTTTCGCCTGCGGTTTCGCTTTCGCCTTCACCGCTACTTTGCGTTTCGAGGCCGAAGTTTTAGCGGATTTCTTCGTCTTCGCTGCGGTCTTTGCGGACTTCTTCGCAGCGGTCTTTTTCGCCTTTTTCTTTGCGGGTTTCGCCATGTCGCAGCTTCTCCTTATTCGCGCGTAGTCGCGGCAGTACTTTCCTATATTCCGTAATTGTTTTCCACTACAATCCTTGCAGTGAACTGCAAAAACGCTCTCTTCCCCGCGATCTTGATTTTTTCCGCCTGCTCTCGCCTTGGTGCAATGTCTCCGGAGATGCTTGGACAGGCAGAATCACGATGGAATGCGGCGAACGTTTCTTCATACCGGCTCGTCATCGAAATGCAGGGCGATCGAGTGGAGAAGGAGCGGTTTGAGGTCAAGGTTCACGATAATCAGATTGTCTCGACAAAGCGAAACGGGCAGGACTTGCAGGCCGCGCCGGGTCAGGATTATTCGGTCATTGGTCTGTTTCACATGCTCCATCAGGAACTGGATCTCGCGCAGAAACCGACTTTGCTGGGTGCGCCTGAAGGCTACACGGCTTATCCCATGGCACGCTTCGATCAAGAAACCGGACGTCTTATAGAATACCGAAGAACCGTGGGCGGCACATCGAACACGATCGATATTCAAGTGCTGGAGTTCGCGATCCCGTAGGCGATCCGCGTCACCAGGCGGCCCACTCCTAGAACAAATTCAGAATGGGATGACCGATATAGTTGCCGGTCGACGGAATGTATTCGAAGCCGCGGCCAAGCGGATCATCGTGAAGAGTCTTGGTGTAGTCGATGCCCAGCGCGGAATAGATCGTGGCCGCGACATCTTCCGCATAAACCGAGCGGCCTTCGGACCAGCCGGGATCCTCGACGAACGCGCCGTCCGCCGTGGTTTTACCGATCACGCGTCCACCGACTACACCGCCGCCGGCGATCAACGTGGAATGCACGAAGTAATGGTCGCGTCCCGCCTGCGGAGTCAGGTTCCCCACGGTTCTGCCGAATTCGCCCTTCGCGACGATCAACGTTTCATCCAGGATCGACCGGCCATTTGAACCGGGTGTATCCGCGAGGTCGCCGATCAGGTTGCCCAAGCCAAGATCGAGTTGTCGCGCCGAATTGTAAATGCCGGCATTCGCCGTGTAGATGTTCTGATGATTGTCCCAGCCACCGAGATTGATCTGGATGTAGCGCGTTCCCAGATTTGATGCCAGGATATTTCGAGCTGTGACGCACGCGTTCCCGAAGCCCGAAGTGCCATATCGCTGTTGATCTGTGGTTGAAAACCTGAAGACGCTATTCACGTTCGCGTCGTACATGATTCGGCGGGCGGACGTGTAATAGTCGGCCATCTCCTCGAAGTCCAAGCCATACGGGGACCCGGTTTTCCGGAGTCCGGTATCGAGGGTTTGCAGCAGGTTGTAGCGGGCCGTGAACGGGGCTTCCTGATCGGAATTGGTCAGATTCGTCAGTCCGTTGACGTTCGGTGTGACGTCGAATGGCGCATACCTTCCCGAAAAATAGCCCTGCCCCTGAAGACTTCCACCTCCATTGAGTGCGATGAATCCCGGCAGTTTCTGGGCGGCCGTTCTTTGCGACTCAAATTCATAGGCGACGATCGATCCGAGATTCGGCGCAATCTTGCCGGTCGCGCTGGTCGGACTTCGAGCAATTTGAGTCCATGTTTGCAAAAGTTGGTGCACCAGCGCTGTCGTCTGGCAACTTCGGATGATCGAGAACCGGCTTCGTCCCAGTTGGTCTGCAAGAGTGGGTAGAAGTCCCGACGGGAAATCGATCCCGTTAATCGTGGCAGGAGTGAAGTTCGCGGGTGTCCACGAACCGACTTTCAGGTCCAGAGTATCGACCTGACTGGGGGCACCCGTGAGAAGAATGAACACCACGTTCTTTGCGGAACTGACCAGAGTGGCCGACGAAGCGTAAGGGCTGCTCTCACCGAACACCTTCAGCGGCGGCATGAAGTAGCCGGTGACGCCGCTGGCCGCAATCTTGAAAAAGAACCGTCGGTCGATGATCGAATGCATAGTCACTTAATAGTTGAAAAGAAAATCCAGTTTGTTCAAAAGAACCCATTGCAAACTCTCGGTCGCCGCACGAACCGTCTGGCCGCGGTACGTATTCAAGAGCAGCGTCATCTCATCGGGTGTTGGATTTCGCGAAAGCGTGTACTGGAACAATGCGCTGATCAGTGCGGACGGGTCCGATGTCGCCGAAAGAATCGCGGACACTGTCGAACCGGTGTTGTTCTGATGAATACGGCTCATGACAACGGCGCTATTCATCATGTTCAGCGACTGCAGCAACGACCCGTCATTGCGCCGGAAACTCGTGTCGCGATCGCCGCGTCCGAACGAATTCAGAAATTGCCCAGTCGCCGCGTTTCCTCGTAACGGTTCACGTGGTTCCGGAAGTTGCATCGCCCAAGTGACGGCGGGCAGGTAGTCGAACGTGAAAGCAGTGCCGATTCCCGTCGCCTTCTGAACGGCGTCGTTCACCTCTTCTGCGTCCAGCCGCCGCACGTATTTGCGGGCGTAGTACGGAACGTAATCGACTTTCCACGCGCCCGGATAGGTTGACGACAGGGCGTACGCGTTTGATTTTGCGATCAGCGAGATCAGCGCGCGAATGTCGTACCCGTTGTCTCTAAACCAAACCGCCATTTGGTTCAGCAACTCCGGATTCGTCGGTTGCAGGGACCATGCGTTCGGCGGAGGGTTGTTCGGGTCGAGTCGCGCCGGGTCGAATGAATTTGCCGGGGACACAAACCCCTCGACCATGAACTTCTCCCAGATGTAGTTCACGATCGCCCGTGAAAACTGGATATTCGGTATCGTTTGCCTCGCCAGCGCCTGGCGTCGTGATTCGTTGGCGCCCACGCCTCCGTTTGCCGGCATCGCGCCCATGCTCATCATGAACGGATTCCGCGGGTTGACCAATGCGATACCGTTGACCGGCTGGCGTGCGCTGCGGTTGCCGGTTGTCGTGTTCAGACGATAATCACCCGTTGCGAGGTCGCTGACGATACGCTTGATGGCCGTTGGATTTGTGGAAACCGTCTGCGTCGTCATTTGGACTCGCGCAAAATATGCGGCGAGCCCCCACATGTTCATTCGCGTCTGCTTGGATCCCCACAGATTCACACTGTCGAGATGACGTGCGCCGTCATGGCACAGGAGGCAATCAATCGCGTTGACACCGAGGAATGTCGATGCGAAGTGGGCGGCTTGTCCGTCATAGTTGTCCTGTGCCGGACCAC